>CAYVQF010000008.1:96183-163711 GCA_964454015.1 uncultured Myxococcales bacterium | reverse complement strand
GGGGGGGGGGGGGGGGGGGGGGGGGGGGGGGGGGGGGGGGGGGGGGGGGGGGCGGCGGCGCAACCTCCTGCAGGTGAACCGTGACATCGCGCTGCGTCACGACCTGCTCTGGAAAGAGCGCCCCGCCGCTGAAGATCACCCCACCGTGGGCCATCAGAGAGAGACTCACCATCACTTTGAAGAGCAGATCACCGTTCATCTGTTGCCTCCCTGGCCCCTGGCTTGCTCTCGGCGGCGATCACCAGATTGGTCAGGCCTACCTTACGCGCCGTGTCCATGACGAGGATGAAGCGGCCAAAAGGCGCCGCCTCGTCAGCCTTCAAGGTCACCACCGCGGACTGGTCGCCCTCGGCCCGCGCTCTCTCGGCCCGCAACAGCGCCTCGAGCTGGTGCTCTGCCACGGGCTTCCCATCAAAGAGTATGGTGCCCTCCCGGGTCACCATGATCTCCAGGGGCGCGTCGGAGCGCGCCTCAGCCGTGTCGGCTTTGGGCAGGGTGATGGCCATGCCGCGCTGAGACACCACGGCGATAATCAAAAAAAACACCAGCAGGTTGAAGATGATATCTATCATAGGCGTGAGGTTGACCTCCCCACGCGCCCGAGCGCGACGGCTGCTAAAGGCGAT
The DNA here is from genome assembly GCA_964454015.1 of uncultured Myxococcales bacterium. Classification (GTDB taxonomy): domain Bacteria; phylum Myxococcota_A; class Bradymonadia; order UBA4248; family UBA4248; genus CAYVQF01. The sequence goes on along the minus strand of CAYVQF010000008.1, from coordinate 163,085 downwards.
CATCGTTATGCCCCCTCGGCAGTGGCGTCCGCACCCACACCGGACCGCACCAAGGTCTGCGGCGCGTCATCTGCACCACCGGCCTCCCGCCGCAGCGCTACCACGGAGCGACTCGGCAGGCCCTGGAGCAACAGAATCAGCTCTTCGCCATACTTCCGCATTTCGAAAGCGTAGGCGTCTATTTTTCCCTGGAGCGCGTGGTAAGTAATCAACACCGGCAAGGCCACGGCCAAACCCGCGGCCGTGGTCAACAACGCCTCCCAGATCCCACCCGCCAACAGCGAGATGTCGTTGACATCACCCACGGCAGCCACATTCGAAAACACGCGAATCATCCCCACCACTGTCCCCAGCAAACCCATCAGCGGGGTGAGGGCCCCAATAATGGCCAGCCACTCGACCCTCTGGCTCATCCGCCGCAGGATCTCATCTCCCTCCAAGGAGGCGCGCTTGGCCCGCCCCTCGGCGTCCCCATCGACCATCAACACGGCCTTGAGCAACACCGCCGTCGGACGACGTTTATCGCTGAGATCCGCCACGGCGCCCGCCGAGTCTCCGGCGCGCACCTTGTCGAGCAGACGTCGCCACGCAGCCTCACCAAAGGAGCGATTTCTGCTGAAGGCCAGTGCGCGCTCGACGATCACCGCCAGGGCCAACACCGACGACACCATGATGGGCAGCATCATCACCCCGCCCTTTTCCATCAACTCCATCATCTCGCCTAACTCCTCTACCCAACTCGGGATCGATCTCTCAGCGGACGCGCCCAGGTCCAGCGCTCATCACGCCTCCCGCGCACGCCTGCACAGCCATTCCTCGGCCATCACCTCAGCAGGGCCGCCTTGCTGGCGCTAGGCACCTGGGCTTTCGGAGAACACAAGCGCCCCGCACAAGTCCGGACGGTGCTCAAACACGTCGCGCAACCCTAGTCTGTCGCGCAGCCAGAGCAGATGGCCCTCAGCAACGCTGCCTCAAGCGCTGGGCGGCGAGGTCTTGGGCGCCAACGCCAAGGTTCGCTGTATGGGATAGCGTACCGGCGTGCGATGCGGCGATGTCAGCACGGGCGGCGCCTGCAGCACCGTCAGCATCCCTGGCGCGCTCAGCAGGCTCGTGTGGCACAGGTTGAAATGTGCCAATGCCAAACAAGGCACCGCATGGAGCTCGAAATCGCGCCCCTCGGCGTCGAGGGCGGCACGCGGACTCGGCAACTGCGGCCCTGTCGCCGTGCCGACTAGCACCACATGATCAAAGCGCTGCTGCGCCGCATTCCACTGGTGACTTTGGGTCAACGCATCGGCCAACACCTCCACCCACCCTTGCAGTAGGAGGGCGCAGGCCAAGCAAGCGATGACTTTTACAACGGAAGGACGCCACATGTTGCACTTCAACCCTGCCACGATGCTGTTAGACGCATCGAACAACCATCCTTATCTGACAGGAGGTCAGCCCTGTCAAGAAAATTGGATCTCAGCGCGCATATCGTGCAGCCACGTCAACCAGCGCGCGAAACCCTCACCAGAGCGCGTCGAAAGTTGCAAGAGGGGGACGTGGGCGTTGAGCTGTCGCAGATCGTCCTCCACGCGCTGCACATCGAAATCCAACACCTGGAGTAGATCGATCTTGGTCAACAACACCGCATCGACCGCCTGAAACAAGGTCGGATACTTGAGCACCTTGTCGTCCCCTTCGGTCACGCTCAGCAGCGCCACCCGCCGGCGCTCCCCGAGGGCATAGGTCGCCGGGCAGACCATGTTGCCCACGTTCTCGATGAACAGGAAAGCCAGACCTTGTATGGCGATCTGCCCCAGCGCGTTCTCGACCTGAGTCGCCGTCAAGTGGCAGCCTTTGCCCGTGTTGATCTGGTGCACCACCGCCGCGTGATCGGCCAACCTCTCGGCATCGCGCGAGGTCTGGAGGTCGCCGACCAAGACCCCACACGGCGCCGCCGCCCCAAGCGAGTTCATGGTCCGAGCCAGGAGCGTGGTCTTGCCGCTCCCTGGGGCACTCATGAGGTTCACGCCCAGCAGGCCAGCCTGATCAAGGCGAGCGCGGTTGCGCAGCGCAACGGCGTCATTCGCCGACAGCAAACTCTTCACCACTTCCACCGTCACTGTTGTCACCTTCTTCCCCTCCCCGCGTGTTGCGCCGCCACCTGCCTCAGCATCGGCCGACGATCTCACGCTCTGGATCCACCTGCCTCAATTCACATGTCCCCGAGGGCGATGCGCCAAGCGACGGCTCGCGCCAGACACTCCCGGTAGGCCTCTTCCTCGTCGGTATCGGCTCGCACCGTGACGTCGGCGTGAAAGCGCAGCCGCTGACCCTGCACCACACCGAGGTTCAGAGCCGTGTTCATGGCAAGGTCGCCGTTGAAACCCAGCCACCCCACGGCGCCAGCATAGAAGTGGCGTCGGTAGCCTTCTTCCGCGGCGATGATCCCCAGGGCCGCCTCCCGCGGCAGCCCACAACCAGCCCCACTGGGAAAAGCCGCGCCCAGGATGGTGCCTGCCCCCGTCCTCGTCGTGACTTTCCCACTGAGCTCGGCCTCGATGAAGCTCTGGCAGGCCACCTTCACCAGGCGCCGGCTACTGGCAACTTGCACCGTGCCCGGCGCGCAGAGTTGGGCCATCGCCCGTCGTGCTTCCTCGACTCTCCCTGTCAAGAGTCCGGCCTCGCGCTCACACTGCCACACCGCCAGATCTCGCGCCTCGTCCGCCCGGAGGTCATTGGCCCGGGGGCGAAGATCGTCGAAGGGCATGAGCGCCAGACTCTTGCCGCAGCGGCGAAGCAGCGATGCCGGTGACGCGCAGAGGATATGGGCATCCCCGACGCGCAAGTAGGCACCATAGCGTCCACCAACACCACGACGCAGGGCGCGATAAAAGGCAAAAGGCTCGCCCGCGAGGTCGACGCCAAAGGGCACGGCGAACTGAATCTGCTCCGCTTCACCTTCGGCCAAACGATCGGAGATGGCGCGCACCCGCTCGAGAAACGAGGCATAGGGCAAGGCACAGGTCCAGTGGCCGCGCCCCCCCACCACAGGCCAAGTGCCTTCGCGCTGGAGGGCCGCCGCGATCTCGGCGTCCACCTCTGGCACGATGCGCCGGCTGTCCAGTCCATCACCGAGAGGCGTGATGTAGAGGCGCCAAACCCGTGTCGCATGGCAAAAGACCAAAAAGGATTCGTAAAAAGACAGATGTAGATCGGGAAGATCCATGCCCTCCACATTGACGGCGCCCTCAGGGCTGCGCCCATGGGTCGCGTCATGGAGGGCCTCGAATGCTACGCAACCGATGGCGCCATGGGCATAGAGCGGCTGCGCCCGGGTACAGCGCTGTGACAGCGCGTCGAGCACCCTGAGGGGATCATCCTCCCAGTCAAGGGCCCGGTCATCGCGATGGTCGCGCAGCCGCAGCGCCTTGCCCCACCCCTGCAACGTCCAGCGCGGCCGCCACGCCAGCACCGACATGGGCTCACCTAGGGCCCCGTCTCCGCCATCGAGATACGCGAAGCCAGGCACTTGGCACAGGCGCGCCGCCAGCTCGACCGGCGTGATGTCCATGCGCAAGCGCTCGAGTACCACTGGGCCTATGCACGGACGAATACGCGCCAACCAGTGGTCGAAATCAGCAACGTCACTCATGACTTCTTCATCTCCATTGCACTCCTGTGTAGGAAGACGTGCCGCATCCGGCAAAACAAGGTCATCACTGTGGCATCGGTGTCTTGGCGACGATCTCTCGCAGCAGGCGCTCTGCCTCCATGCGCAGGGCGCCGCTGAAGGAGGTGGATCCCGCCAAGCGCATCCGGTGCGCCAGGGCCGGGACCACCACGCTGAGCAGATCGTCGGGCAGGGCAAAGCGCCGCCCCTCGACGAGGGCATGGGCCCTTGTGGCACGCAGCGTCGTCAGCGCCGCCCGGGTCGAGATGCCCACCTCGATCCGTGGGTGACGCCGAGTCGCCTCGGCGATGGCCAGCAGGGCATCCACCAAGGATGGCTCGACATGCACCTCATCGACAGCATCCATCAACACTTCTAGGTCCTGCGCACGCATGACCGGCTCTAGCGATTCGACGGGTTCCTTGCGCCCGCGCGCCGCCAGAAGCGCGCGCTCCGTGTCGGCGTCGGGGTAGCCCAGTCCCAGGCGCAACAGAAAACGATCGAGCTGACTTTCGGGCAGCGGAAAGGTGCCGTGCACCTCCAGCGGGTTCTGAGTCGCCAACACGATGAAGGGACGCGGCAAGGGATAGGTCGCGTTGTCCACTGTCACCTGGCGCTCATCCATGGCCTCGAGCAGGGCCGACTGCGTGCGCGGCCCCGCGCGGTTGATCTCGTCTGCCAGCACCACGGCGTGAAAGACTGGACCGCGGTGAAAGACAAAGCTTCCTTGGGCCTCGTCGTAGATGGACACCCCAATGATATCACTCGGCAGCAGGTCTGCCGTGAATTGAATGCGCCGCATGGGTAGGTCGAGGGAGCGCGCAATGGCGCGCGCCAATGTGGTCTTGCCTACGCCGGGAATATCCTCGATCAGCAAGTGCCCCTCAGCCAACAACCCCGTCACCGCCAGGCGGATGACCTCATCCTTGCCGCGTACGGCCAAGCCAATGTTCTTACAAAGCCGCTGTAGCTGATTCAGCTCGGTCTCTGCCACGTCTGTCACCGCCAACGATTCGCTCCTCCTCACGGCACGCGTCCGCGGCTCCTCCTCCGAGGAACCAGGTCATTGCTTTTATGCGAACGCGCCCCGTCTGAAAAGCCAGCCGCTGGTCGCCATTCGCCGCTATGGCCGACACCGAAAAATGCAAAGGCCATGACCTGATTGAAATTGCAGCGGCGAACGCTATAGTGGAGCCTCATGTGCCCATGCCTCGAACGCGTGGAGTACCGGACATGACCGGGGCTTGGGGGCAGATGACTCTGGGATGCCTATCAGGAGGCCAAACAATGGCGCTGCTTCGACCAAGACTTCACTACGTTCTGTGGCTGGCCCTTTGCTTCACTTGGATGGGCTGTGATGAGTCGAAGCCGTCTGCCGAGCCGCTCCCCAAAGCCGAGGCCGGCGTCAGAGCTTTCTCCTTGAACGCCACCCCCCGCCAAGGTCACGCGCCCCTGAGCGTGACCATCACCTTCCGCTTCGAGACCAACGACCCCCGGGCCACGGTCTCGGCGGACTTCGATTTCGGCGATGGCCAACAGGGGAGCCGTCTCACCCAGACGCTGCTCCCTGCTGAACCCGATCCGGACAACCTCGAGGCAGAGCTCATCCCCGAACAGCGCACCGCCACCATCACCCACCTCTACACCACGCCTGGGCGGTACACCATTCGCGCCAAAGCCGTTGACATCAGCAACTCCAACAGCGACCCCGCCCAAGGCGACGTCATTGAAATCGCCTCGACCGAGCAGGTGATCGACATCGAGGCCTTGGCGCTGCCTGATCTCATCGCCGTCCAGGCCTCGGTCTCCAGAACGGAAATCGGCCACGACGAGACCTTCCCCATCACCTTCCAGATCCTCAACAACGGCACCAGCGTCACCCGCCCCTTCGATGTCGACGTGTATCTGGTCTCCCGTTTGGACCTCCAGGCCAGCCAACTCGTCGACAGCGCCGTGGCCCGCAAGGTCACCATGTATCGCGTCGCCGATGGCCTGAGCGCTGGCGACTCGCATCAGGGCTCGGTCACGGTCGCCGTCTGCGACCCCCGGGCCGAAGTCGACGAGTGTGACAAAACCTTGGCCTTGATGCAGGGCAAGACTTGGTACCCAGCCATCTACGTCGATCCCCCCAACGAGGCGCGCCCTGATCTCAATGTGGTCGAGCAAAGCAAGAGCAACAACTTCCGCGTCGGCACCACTGGATTTACCTTGGCCCAAGTGAGTGAACTACCGGACCTCAAGCCCCTCTCGGTCCTGGCCAACCCACGCAACACCAACATCCTCAAAGAGGTCTATGTCGGCTTCGAGGTGCACAACACCGGCGAGAGCGATGCTGGCGCTTCGACCTACGCCGTCTACCTCTCGCGCAACGACAAAATCCTCGACCCCGAAGACATCGAGGTCGGCCGAGGGACCATTCTTCCCATCAGCGCCGGTGGACGGCAGATCCTCGCCAACCTCAAGTTCCGCCTCCCGCAGGATATCTACATCCCTGGCCAATACTGGATCCTGGTCAAGACGGACCTCTTCAACGACGTCGAGGAGAGCAACGAGCTCAACAACGTCGCCGCGTCGGCAGAAGCCATCACCGTCGAAGGACAGCCGCCGTCACAGATCGATATCGCCGTCCAAGACCTCACGGCCAGCCCCTTGGTTTCCTTCCTCGGTGGCCGCCTGGACATCAGCTTCGAAGTGGCCAACCTGGGCACGGACAACACGGGCACCTTCTTCTGCGGTGTCTACTTGGCACCCGCTCAAACCTTGGACATGGCCCAAGCGACCTTCCTCGCTCAAGTCGGCACGGACAACCTCCCCGGTGGACTGCGCCTCCCCTTTGAGCGCCAACTCCTCGTCCCCAACAGCCTCACCCCCGGCACCTACTACGTCTTCGTCTTTTGTGACCACCGCAACCAGATCTCGGAAATCACCAAAGACAACAACATCGCAGGACCAAGCCCGGCCATCACCATCAACGCCCTGCCCCAAGTGGACTACGTGGTGCAGGACCTCCTCGTCAAACCCACGGCTGCCACCGAAGACGGCGCGCTCTTCTTCCTCGGCAACGTCTGTAACCAGGGCTCTGACGCCGCGGGCCCCGTCGCCATTCGCGGCGTGATCAATCCAGGAAACGCCATCGGCGCCACCGGTGATATCATCGTCGCCACCGGCGCCACCACCCAAATGGTGCTCCAACCCGGCGCCTGCGAGCCCTTCGAAATCAGCGGCAAGATCAACTGCCTGCCCTTCGTCGACACCTACACCGCCGGCGTCATCGTGGACCCCACCAACCAGGTGGCAGAGACCAACGAGACGAACAACATCGCCACCTTCACCACCCCCGTCGTGGTCAGCGGCGGCACGCTCTGCGCCTGCATCGAGGATAGCTATGAAGGCAGCGGCAACAACAGCGAGAGCGAAGCCACGCTCCTGACCCTGCAGAACAACCTCATCGTCATCAATGACCTCGGCTTGTGCGACGCGCGTGATTTCTACGCCTTCGACGCCGGTCAGGGCGACACGGTCCAGGTCACCCTGACCTTCGACCGCACCTTGGGTGAGCTCGACCTGCGCCTCTACAACGCCACCAACCCAGCCTCACCCTTTACGGCGCCAGGCAGCACAGGCACTAAAACCCTGTCCCATGTCGTAACCGCCACTGGCACCACCCGCCTCTACGTCGAGGTGCTCCCCCGGATCGCCGGGGTCAAAAACTACTACCAGCTTCGCGTCCAGATCACGCCCGCGCCACGGGAGCCCGATCTCATCGTCGATAGCGTCACCCTCCAGGGCGGCACCTACCCCCCCTATCACCTGCCCTTCGTGTTCGAAGCCGTGGTACGCAACAATGGCCTCGATCCCGCTTTCAACTTCGAGGTCGGCGCTTGGTTCTCCCGCAACACCACCCTCGACGCCCAAGACCTCCCCATCCCGCCGCTCTTCGTCAACGAATTGGCGCCCTATGCCACGACGACCTTGCGCTTTGAGGTCCCCTTCCCCGATGAGATCGTCGCCGGCACCCAGTACGTGATCGTCAAGGCCGACAGCGGCGAAGTCGTCACTGAGACCAACGAAAACAACAACACCCGCGTCTCTTCGTCCTTCATCGTCGACACAGCGTGCGTCGTCGACTACCTCGAAGGCGATCCCGACAACGACGTCTTCGACCGGGCCACCCGCGTCGACGTCGCCCCGGCCCTCCAGCGCTGGGATGACCTCAATGTTTGCACGGCCGGCCGCGACGACTTCTACCTCGTCTGCGCGCCAGCCCATGAAGTCTTCAACCACGCCGCGGTCTACCAGATCGATCAGAGCTCCTCCTCCACCCTCGAGGTCGCCCTCTACCGCCGCGATCGCAGCGCCATTGGCAGCGCCTTCAGTACGACCGATGCCATCATCTCCGTCGCCGTGCCGCCCAACACCTGCACTGGTGACGCCGATTGCTTTGGCGGCGAGACCTGCATCGACAACCGCTGCCAAGACACCCAAGGTGATCGCTGCCTCTACATGCAGGTCAAGATCCGTTCGGCCGTCTCCTCGGTCACCAGCCGCGATTACAGCCTGGTCTTCGACCGGGTCGAGCCCAACCAGCTCGGCGAACCCATGAATGACGTCCAGAACACTGCGGTCCCCTTCTCGATGGCCCTGAACACCCTCGCCGCGGGCGCCGTGCACGCCCACGCGGGCGTGGATCAAGACTGGTATACCGTCGAGCTCAAAGCCGGCACCGCCTTCACGGCGCGCCTCCATGGCGGCGATAGTCGTCTCCGCCTCGATGTCGTCAACATCGGCACCACCGCCACGGTGCTCCCGGGCAAGGAGCGCGCCTTCACCGTACCCACCACACCAGCGTCACGCCAGGTCTGGTTCAAGGTCTACAAGAGCTCGGGCACCGAGCCGACTTCGGCCTATAGGCTCGAACTCGAAGGCCTCGAAGGCATTGACCTGGTGGTGAAGGATTTCCAAACCGACCTGGGCATCGTCGCCCGCAACGACGCCGTCCTCGCCTCGTGGACCCTGGCCAATGACCGGATGCTCAGCGCCGGCCCGGTCCACTACAGTTACGTGTTGAGCAAATTCGAAACGCCACACGCCAGCGATGTGCCCGTGGCGACTTACATCGAGACCTCTCTGCCAGGCTTTACCAGCACCTCGATCTCCCAGAAGGTCTACCTCGACGTGCCGCGCTCCGTCTTCGGGGACTTCAACTTCATGGTCCACGTCGACCCAGATGACCTCTATAGCGAAATCAATGAGACCAACAACACCGCCTTCCAGCCCCTCACCCTCTTGCACGACTGCTTGCCTGATGACCTGGAGCCCAACAACAGCATCGGCACGGCGACGTTGCTAACCCTCCCCGGCCAAGATCATGTCGACGACGCCCTCACGCTCTGCCCGAGTGACGTCGATTTCTACGCCATCGGCGTGGCGCCAGGGCACACCATCACCGTGCGCATCGATCAGATGGAGGTCTATACTTTCGGAGATCTCGACCTCTTCCTCTACGACGACAGCGCCAACTTGCTCGCCCGCAGCGACCAAATCCACACCCCCTGGGAAGAGGTGACTTACGTCTACAATGGCACCGAGGAGACCTTCTTCTATGTCCGTGTCGTGGGTTTCCGGCCCGAGTCATCCAACGTCTACCGCTTGCAAGTCGTGAGTCAGGCGCCATGAGGCGGGGCGCGGGAAGCGTCCCTGCACCGCGGCTCACCCTGACGCTGACCTGCCTGGCCACCTGGCTCGTCCTCAACAGCGCCTGTACCCTCAACGCTGGACAGCGGCGCAACCTCGAAGCGCGCGCGCGTTGGCACTTGGTCCAGGACTTCGCCGCCCGCGGCGATTATGGTGCCGCAGCCGCGCTGGCCAGCCCCCCGCCCAGCGCGGCCGTGGTGCGTTACCACGATCTCCTCAACACCCTCGAGCGACACCGCTGGCGCCGGGCCGACCTCAACCGCTACTGGACGGCGACGCGCACTACCCAGGCCATCCGCCCCTGAATTGCACCGCCCCAGACTTCTCTGGGAACTAACGACGTCCCTCGCGCGTCTTGGTGCGACCTCGCTTAGGGGAGATAGACGGCCGCCACGACGACGGCGCCCCAGAGCACCAGATTCAACAAGAAAGGCTTGTCTTTAAGCATCTGCTCCGTGGGACTCATGGCAGAGTGTTCTGGGCTGACCAATCGATGGAAGCGATAGAGACCAAAAGCGGTAAAGGGGACGGTGAGCACCAGGCGCGGCCAACCAAAGCCAAAGAAGGCTTGGGTATGCGGCGCCAAGGTGTAGGCCACATAAGCCAGGAGCGTCACGCTGCCCACGACGACCATCGCCCAATGCACATGGGCTTTGCGGTAGCGGCCCAAGACGGCTCGCTGCTTGGCGCCCGCCGCGCTGCCTCGCAGCTCATGCATGCGTTTGCCCAGCGCCAAGAACAGGGCCAGCGAGAAGGTGCACAGCACCAAGAATGTCGAAACCACCACAGCGATCGCCAGCGAGCCTGCCAAGACCCGCAACAAAAAACCCGTGGCGATGATGCTCACGTCGACGAAAGCGTAGTGCTTCAAACGCAGGGAATACGCCAAGTTCAGCCCAAAATAGAGGGCGGCCACCAGGGCGACTTGCCAGTTCAGCACCAGCGCGCCGCCCAAGGCCAGAGCCAAGGCCACGCCACAAGCGATTCTGGCGACGGCGACCGGAACCTGGCCCGACGCGATGGGCCGCTGCCGCTTCAGCGGGTGCGCACGATCAGCCTCGATGTCCACCAAATCGTTGAGGTAATACACCGACGACGAGATCAGGCAGAAGACGGCGAAGGCCCACAGCGCGCGCCACACCAGCGCCGGCTCACCCACGTTCAGCGAGAAAATCAACGGGGCCAAAACAAAGGCGTTCTTGACCCACTGGTGCGGTCGCGCGCTGCGAACGATGCCGCGCAGCATTTTAAGCGCCGTGGGTTGGGAAGGGGCTGTTCTTTCCTGCATGAGCTCAATCGCCAAGGGACATCGGTGCCGCCACCAGCCATCGGGCCTGCGCGAGGCCCTGACGCCAACGGCGCACCCATCACCTCAAAGGGCAAGGGAACCTGGCTCTCTACCCCAGCCGCCGCCCGCAGGTCAAGGTCCCACACCCCAAAGGGCCTAGACCGGGGCACCCACCCAGCCATCGACCGCTCGGGACGTCGCCCCACGATGGCCGCGCCCGTTTCCCGTGTCGCTCCCCTTCTCCGCGATCGGAGAAGCATTCATCCGTTGACACAGCTCCCTGGAGCTTTCTATAGTCCCGCGGCTTTCGCCTTTGCCCCGGGGTGGCCCCGGTGCGCCTCTGCGCAACGTGCGAGAGGTACAGCCGTCTGCGAGGTTGCTTCATGTCCGCTTTCGACATCGCCTTTTTGATCGTCTATTTCAGCGTCCTGGTCTCCCTCGGCTTCTATGGGACCCACCGCTATGTCATGGCCTACCTCTACCGCAAGCACCGCAAGGACATCCCCCATCCCCTTGCCCGCTTCGAGGAGCTGCCTCGGGTGACCATCCAGTTGCCCACCTTCAACGAGATGTACGTCGTCGAGCGCCTCATCGATGCGGTCTGCAAGATCCGCTATCCCAAAGACAAACTCGAGATCCAAGTCCTCGACGACTCCACCGATGAGACCGTCGCCATCGCCGAACGCGCCGTCGCGCGCAAGCAAGACGAAGGCTACGACATCGTCTACCTCCACCGCACCAACCGCCAAGGCTTCAAGGCCGGCGCCCTGGAAGAAGGCCTGGCCAAGGCTCGCGGCGAGTACGTCGCCGTCTTCGACGCCGACTTCGTCCCCCGCCCGGACTTCCTCGAGCAAACGGTCCACTTCTTCACCGACGAGAAGGTCGGCATGGTCCAGGTGCGCTGGGAACACCTCAACCGCGACTACTCCCTGCTCACCCAGGCCCAGTCCATCCTCCTCGACGGCCACTTCGTCATCGAGCACACCGCCCGCAACCGCTCGGGGCGCTTCTTCAACTTCAACGGCACCGCCGGCATCTGGCGCCGCAGCACCATCGGCGACGCCGGTGGCTGGCACCACGACACCCTCACGGAAGACCTCGACCTCTCCTACCGCGCCCAGTGTAAAGGCTGGAACTTCGTCTACATCAACGACTCCACCGCCCCAGCCGAGGTCCCCGTCGAGATGATCGCCTTCAAGACCCAACAACACCGTTGGGCCAAGGGCTCCATCCAAGTCGCCAAGAAAATCCTCCCCCAGCTCCTCCGCAGCCGCCTCCCCCTGAAGGTCAAGTTCGAAGCCTTCATGCATCTGACCAACAACATCGCCTTCATGCTCATGGTCGCCCTCAGCCTCCTCATGCCCATGGCCGCCATGCTCCGCATCGATCGCGGTTGGTACCAGAGCTTCTGGCTCGACATCCCCATGTTCGCCGCCGCCACCCTCTCGGTCATGTCCTTCTACATGTTGGCCCAAAAAGAGGCCCGCCCCACGCCCCTGTGGCGACGCCTGGTCTTCTTACCCATCGTCATGTCCCTCGGCATCGGCATGTGCATCAACAACGCCCGCGCCGTCGTCGAAGCCCTCGTCAACTACCGCACGGGATTCGCCCGCACCCCCAAGTACGGCGTCGTCTCCAACAAACAAGGCTGGCGCCACGTCAAGTACCGCTTCCGCGTCAACTGGCAACCCTGGCTCGAGACGGCCATCGGCCTCTACTTCACCTGGGCCGTCTTCCACGCCGTGGCCGCCCAATCGTGGATCGCCGCGCCCTTCCTCGTGCTCTTCGGCTCGGGCTTCCTCTACGTCGGACTCGCCAGCATCTTCCAACGCAACCGCTGGATCGCCCGCCTCTTTGAAGGTCGTCCCGCGCCGACCCCGCGCACCAACCCCTGAGCTCGGCTGCACTGAGCCCGCTTTGTTGCCACCCAGCGCCTGCACCTACGGGCTGGCGCCACATCATGCGCCTCTCCTTTGGGCGTGCGCCGCCTCGTGTCCGCGAGCAGCGGCCGCCCCCCTGTTGCTTCAGCAGCCACCCTCGACTAGCTTCTGAGCAGCGCGCCGTGCCCCTTCGCCCCGCCGTCTGCAACCGCCTATGTCCGGATCCCAGCACCACCCTGATTCAGATGACGCCCCAGCGGCCCCTGGCGCCGTGACGGCTGGCGCGGCCACGGCAGAGCGACACGGCGTCCCCGTATGCGAGGTCATCCTGGCGCCACCTGAGGTCGAGGTGCTCCTCGCCCTGCCAGAGCCCGAGGCACCCACCCGCGGGCGGGTGAAAGCCGCCATCGACGCCATCGACGCCCTCGACCCCCTGCGCCCACGACCCAGCCCCGATGACCCCTACGGGACCTTGGTCTTGCGCGGCAGGGTCTCGCTGATGCCCTTGACCCTCGGGGCCATGCTGTGCAGCGTCATCGGTTTCAGCGCGGCCATCCTCTTCTGCACCACCTACGCTCCCCAGTACATGCTCGCCTTTGCCGTGCTCCAAGCGGTTTTCCTGATACAGATCTGGTACTACCACGTCGGTTACCGCACCCAGCGCCGCTTCCTGGCCGCACGTCAGGCCATCTTCCTAGCCCTGCTGGTCACCTTCATCGACTGGATGCTCTACGATCTCATCACCAAGCCACCCGGGGACTATGGCGGCAGCGCCCCCTTTCTCTGGATTGCCATTGGCGCCAACACGGGCATCGCTATCATTATTAATGTCCACTGGCTCATCCTCGGCCGAGGGCAACGCGTGCGCCCCTTGACGCGCTTCGCCCCTGCCGCGCGTCCCGCCGTCACCGCCGACGACACGGATGCGCCCAAGACATTCGTGTCATAGTTTTCGCGCTGAGTGGCTGTATTTTTATCCAGTTATTTGGCCTTGTCACCGGGTTTTGCCCACCCCATCGCACTCTGAATACGTTATTCCAACGCCCCCATGGCCTGGCCACGCGCCAATTCTCTGGGCTCCAGAGCTTTCCCTAGCGCCACGCTGTCGAAGGTGGCGCACCTCTTGCAGAGTCGGCGGGACCTCGGCAGAACGGCGCTGGCCCCTCAATCGGCGCCTGCGGTTGACACTTCCGCATGAATGAATTAACTACTTTGTCGTCTTTTGGTGGTTCGCGGCGCTCTGTCATTTTGGAGTGCCAATCCTTGAAATGGAGTCGGTTGTCGACTCGTGTCCTACGTCCTTTTTGGAGGTCTTATGCTTCGCAGAATGCGCATTCTCGTCTCCCTCATCGCAGTCCTCGCCTCAATGGCCCTCGTCCTCAACGCTTGTGAGTTGGAAGAAGACGATCCTGAAACCTCAGACACGGTCACCCCCCCGAACGACACGGTGGACCCCGACACCAATGACACCACTGAGCCCCAAGGCCAGCCCTACCGCTACGTCCGCATCGACGACCTGAGCACCACGGGTACTTCCGCTGACGCTGGCGCCGACATCGACGCCATCATCCTCGCCAAAGCTGGCGGCGGCACCTTCTATGCCGAATCGGTCGAAGGCTTCGTGCACGGTGGCGGCGCTGGCGATGCCCTGGATCCTGCGAACGCCCTCAACGCCCCGAAGGCCTTCTCCAACTACCCCGCTACGGACTACTGCCGGGTCTCCTCCGTTGACAACCTCTACGTGTCCCTCGGCGGCGTGGGCGGTTACCTGATCGTGCGCATGGGCGACAAGATCGAAGCCAATGACGTCCTCAAGGTTTTGGAAGTGGGCGGCTGCTCCGGTCCTGGCTCCGATGGCAAGACCTACAACGCCGTCCCCGACGAAATCGAAGTCCAGATCGCCGTCTCCGGTGAGCCCACTGGCCAGTGGCGAGTTCTTGGCCGTGGCGTTGGCCCCGAAATCTCCTTCACCATCACCGCCGCCAACGTTCCCTTCGTGCCGATGCCCTAATCGCGCACGCGCGTTCTTGGGCTGCTTGCGGGCAGCCCGCACGGCAGCTTTCACGAGCTGCCGTTTTTTTTTGGCTGCGCGCCGCGCGGGTCGCCGACCCCAAGGATACGGGTCCTCATTCGGTGCCGCCGACAGGTGACGGGTTGCTAGCGCAGCGCTGAAGCCATGCAGGTGGTTCCCACCAAGGATCACCCCCTGAGTTTAAAGGCCACGCCATCGCGCCAGAATCGCGCGGGCCATCGCCCTGGGCTTGCCGAGGCAAAAACGACGTTTTCGTGTCCCGCCACGTTGACAGGGCCTCGCTGCGGCCTTAAAACGCGCGTGCACACCTGATGCTTCGACAGGCGGAGACGCCGCACGTCGGCATGACGGTTCCGCTACCAGAACGAGGAGAGCAGATGTCTATCAAGATTGGTATCAATGGTTTTGGGCGTATTGGCAGGACGGTTTTGCGCGCCGGGATCAACAACCCCGCGTTCGATTTCGTGGGCATCAACGATCTGACGGGTGCCGAGCAGTTGGCGTTCTTGCTGAAGTACGACTCGGTGCACGGCCGCTTTGACGGCGAGGTCAAGGTGGAAGGCGAAGCGATTGTCGTCAACGGCAAGCACATCCCCGTTTCGGCGCAGCGCAACCCGGCCGAGATCCCCTGGGCCCAGTGGGGCGCTGACATGGTGCTGGAGTGCACCGGCCTCTTTTTGAGCAAAGAGAAGGCGAGCGCCCACCTCGCCGGTGGCGCCAAGTGGGTGTTGCTCAGCGCGCCTGGCAAGGGTGACGAGGACATCACCGTGGTCTATGGGGTCAACCACACGCTGCTGAACCCCGAGACCCACAAGGTCATCTCCAACGCTTCGTGCACGACGAACTGCTTGGCGCCCATCGCCAAGGTGCTCAACGACACCTTCAAGATCGAACGCGGTCTGATGACCACGATCCACGCCTACACCAATGACCAGGTCATCCTCGACACGCCGCACAAGAAAGACCCGCGGCGCGGACGGGCTGCGGCCCTGTCCATGATCCCCACCTCCACGGGCGCAGCCAAAGCCGTGGGTTTGGTGCTACCCGAGCTCAAGGGCAAGCTCGATGGTCTGGCCGTGCGCGTCCCCACGCCGAACGTCTCTCTGACGGACCTGACGGCGCTGCTCGAGCGCGAGGCGAGTGTGGCTGAGATCAACGCGGCGATGCAGGCGGCTGCCGAAGGTCCGCTCAAGGGCGTTTTGCTCTACAGCACGGAGCCTCTGGTCTCGATCGACATGAACGGCAACCCGCACAGCAGCATCTTCGTTGCCGATCAGACCCGCAGCCAGGGCAAACTGGTCAAGGTCTTGTCTTGGTACGACAACGAGGTAGGCTTCAGCTACCGCATGCTGGATGTCATGAACTATATTGCCAAGAAAGTTGGCTAGCGCCCGCACGTCGCGGACCCCAGGCGCGCGTTGACAAGGGCGCGCGCTTAAAAATCCTATTCAGAGGGAGTTGCCCCATGGCATACCTAGACGGGATCAAGAGTATCGCCGATCTGGACGTTGATGGTCAGCGAGTCTTTGTGCGGGTGGACTTCAACGTCCCCCTCGATGGCCAGCGCATCACCGATGACTTTCGCATACGTCAGGCCTTACCGACGATTCAGCACATCATCCGCAATGGTGGTCTGCCGGTGGTTGCCAGCCACTTGGGACGCCCCAAAGACAAAGTCCAGCCTGAGTACTCCATGCGCGTCGTGGCCGAGCGCCTCAACGAGTTGCTGCCAGAGCGCGAGGTCATTTTCGCTGACGACTGTGTCGGCGATGGCATCGTGGCCCAGAGCAAACGTCTGGAGCCTGGACAGATCCTGCTCTTGGAGAATCTGCGTTTTCACGCCGGCGAGAAGAAGGGTGAAGAGGACTTCGCCAAGGCCCTCGCCGAGAACGCCGATGTCTATATCAATGATGCCTTTGGGACATCTCACCGCGCCCACGCCTCCATGGCGGGCATGGTGACGCATTTCGGGGCCAAGAAGGGCGCTGGCTTCCTGCTGATGAAAGAGATCGCCTTCTTGGGCGGCGTGGTCTACGAACCCCAAAGACCCTTCGTGGCCATCCTCGGTGGCGCCAAGGTCAGCGACAAAATCACCGTCATCGAGTCGCTCCTGACGCGCTGCGACCGCATCTGCATTGGCGGCGCCATGGCGTACACCTTCTTGGCAGCGCGGGGTGAGAACGTCGCCGCGAGCCGTGTCGAAGCCGACGCCATGGGCTTGGCTTCCTACCTCATGGACAAAGCCGCGTCTGCGTCCTGCGAGTTGCTGCTCCCTACGGACCACGTGGTCAACACATCCCTCGATGCCACGGAAGCGGCCCAGACGGTCACGGTCTTCCCTGATGGGATGGCCGGATTCGACATCGGACCGGCGACCATCGCCCAATTCGCCGAAGTCATCGGCACGGCGGGTGCCGTGTTCTGGAACGGCCCTCTGGGCGTCTTCGAGAACCCGCGCTATGCGGCAGGCACCTTGGCTGTGGCCGAGGCGATGGCCAAATCCAAGGCGGTCACCGTCGTCGGCGGCGGCGACAGCGCGGCAGCCATCCGCAGCTTTGGTCTCGACGAGCAGGTCACCCACGTCTCCACGGGCGGCGGAGCCAGCCTCGAGCTCGTCGAGGGCAAACCGCTGCCAGGCATTGAGATTCTACGCAACACCTAAAGGATGAATGAGCCCATGCGAGTACCCTTCATTGCGGGCAACTGGAAGATGAACAAGACGCCGAAAGAGGCGGAGCAGTTGGCGGGCGACGTCCGGCGGCTGGTGGCCTCGATCCGCAACGTGGAGATCGCCATCGCGCCCGCCATGGCGTGTTTGGCCCACGTGGTGCGCCGCGTGGATGACTCGAACGTCAAGGTCGCGGCCCAGAACGTCTATTGGGAAGCCCAAGGCGCCTACACGGGCGAGGTCTCCGTGGCCATGCTCAAGGACGTGGGCTGCTCCCACATCATCATCGGGCACTCGGAGCGCCGCGCCTACTTCGGTGAGACCGACGCGACCGTGGCCAAGAAAGTGCGCGCCACCCTCGACCAGGGCCTGGTGCCCATCATGTGCGTCGGCGAGACACTGGAAGAACGCGAAGCGGGCAAAACCTTGGAGGTGGTCTTCCGCCAACTCCTGGGCGGTCTCGAAGCCGTGCAGAACGAAGACGCCGCGCAAGTGGTCGTCGCCTACGAGCCGGTGTGGGCCATTGGTACGGGACGCACGGCGAGCCCAGAACAAGCCCAGGAGGTCCATCAGGCCTTGCGGGGCAAGCTGGTGGAGCGCTTTGGCGCGGCGATCGCGCAGGCCATCCGCATCCAGTATGGCGGCTCAGTGACGCCCGCCAACGCTCGCGAGTTGCTCTCCCAACCCGACATCGACGGTGCCTTGGTCGGTGGCGCGAGCCTCAAAGCCGAAGGCTTTTTGGAGATCATCCGCGCCGCTCAGCCCTGAGCGTTGGTGCCGTGACGCGGTCTCACGGCAGCACGAGATAGGAGCGGGCCCTCTTCCATCGCAGCGCCCCCTCTTCCCAGTAGGTGGACGCCAGCGGCCCTAGGTCGCCATAGGCCACCACCGGGTAGGGGCTCGGTGCCTCCCAGCCTGGAGGCATGGCGCAACGCCCCTCAGCGGCCAAGAGGTGCATCTGCGCGTGGGTCAAGGTCACCACGTTGTGGCGCAGTTCGCCGAGGGTTGCCAAGTGCTGGATCATGGCGTGGCTCAGGCGCCACATGGCGCCGCGTCGGCGCGCGAAGGGCAAACCGGCCCGATGCAGTCCCGACCACAAGGTCTCCCAGGCGCCGGGTACGATGGAGATCCCTTTGCGTTTGTAAACGAAGCGTTGTCCTGAGAAGCGCTCAGGTGGCACGCCGTAGTCCTCGGCGATGGCCGCCAGGACTTCTTCCATCGCTGGGTCTTGCCACGAGAGGGTTGGTGTCTCCTCCATCTCAGGCGTCTCGTCGGGCCAGCGCGGCCCCAAGGCGTCGGTTTTCTCCAAGCGCACGGCAAAAAAGCCCTCAGTAGGGTTCTCCCAGGGGCGAAGCCGCCAGGCATGGACCATGTCCGGGTGATAAGTCACCCCGTTCCAGGCGCTGCGACCGGGCTCTACGATGAGACCCGGCGGCGGCGCCACGGAGACGACCCGCATGGGCAGCCGCTGCAAGACCTGGTCGACCACGGCCTCATTCTCGTCCACAGTGAGAGAGCAGGTGCTGTAGACGAGCTGCCCACCGACTTTGAGCAGGCGGCAGGCCGCCAACAACAGCCGGTACTGCAAACCGGGCATGGCCGCAGCAGAGCGCCGGCGTTGGAAGCGATGGCCGATCTCACCGAGAAGATCGTTGCGCCCGAGGCCAGAGCAGGGCACATCAGCCAAGATCCGGTCGAAGCCTCCCCGAATAAAGCCTGGCAAGCGCTCACCGGGCTGATTGGTCAGGATGACCTGGGGTACGCCACAGCCATCGATGCGTGAAGCCAGCGCGTTCATCCGCGTCCCCGCCAGGTCATTGGCCCAGACTTCGCCTTGCCCCGCCATGGCCGCCGCGATCTGGGTGGTTTTTGAGCCCGGCGAGGCACAGAGATCCAGCACCCGCTCTCCCGGCTGGGGATCGAGCAGGGTGACGGGCAGCATGGAGGCCAAGGATTGCTTGATGAAGTGCCCAGCAAAATGGTGCAGGCAGCAGGTGGGATCGGGCTGGCTGGGGTCGACGGCGATGGCCAGCGGTAGGCCCGGGTGAACGCGAGGTCGGTAGCCGTAGGTCTCTAGGGTCGCCAGCACCTGGGGCACTGAGGCTCGCAGGGTGTTGACGCGGATGAAAGGCAGCACCGGCGGGTGCTCGAGGAAGGCCGCGAGCTCCTCCCCAAATTGTTGTTCCAGGTAGGCGACAAAAGCGTGGTCAAGATCGTCTCGTGGCAAAGCGGGCTCCCATAGCGCCGCAGTCGACGGCGCCAGTAGCGGTCAGGGTTGGACTTTCATTTTGCGGGATGATACCCACATCAGGAGCATTGGGTGCCGTGTTGGCATCCAAGACCGCGGCTGCGTCAGCCAGTCCGCAGAGAGGAAGGCATGTCTGCGACCACCATCACTCCCCCATGTGGCCTCTACCGGACCACGCGCCCTTTGCCAACGGAGCCCGAGGCGGTGCCCGCCGGCCGGCTGGTCATGTTTCACAACCATTCGGACCAAGGGCCGCCCATTTTGCTCCTGCCGCAGCACAACCGCCACAATCGTTGGTCCTTCCATGAGCGTGGCTTCCTCGTCGAAGACGCGGCGTTCATGAGCTCCCTCGAGGCGCTCAAAGCAGAGGGCTGGTACTTTCTCCGGGAACACTTTCATCCCAATCAGCAAGAGGTGGTCCCGCAGCGCCAACTGGTGCAGCTCGGGTACAACGCGCACGGCGAAGCGATTCTCTTCTTTCCCGAATTGGAGAAGGATCGCAACGCCCTGTTCTTCAGTGACAAAGGGATGAAGATCCCTGCCACCATCTACGCCCTCCTCGAGCCGCTGGCCACCTCCGGTCCGCAGGTGCCCAAGGCGGGCCCCGTCAAGCATTGAGCGCGCCTTCGGAGATCGCAGGCCGCGGGCCCGCTAGGGTGAGGGCGGCCGCGCCGGCCGCGGGCTGTCTTTAGCCAAAGACCGCCATGAGGACCCCGGCGGCCACGGCCGAGCCGATCACGCCGGCCACGTTGGGACCCATGGCGTGCATGAGGAGGAAGTTCTGCGGATCTTCCTCCTGTCCGACGCGGTGCACCACCCGCGCGGCCATGGGTACGGCCGAGACGCCAGCCGCCCCCAACAATGGGTTGACCTTCCAGCCCGAGAGGCGACACATGATCTTGCCAAAGATCACCCCGCTCGCGGTCCCCATGGAGAAGGCCACCGCCCCGAGCCCGAGGATGAGCAGGGTATCGACGGCCAGAAACTGTTGGGCCCCCATTTGCGACCCCACGGCGAGTCCGAGCAAGAGGGTGACGATATTGAGTAAGGCGCCTTGGGCGGCGTCGTGCAGGCGGTCGACGACCTTGGCTTCGCGCAGGAGGTTGCCCAGCATGAGCATACCGACCAGGGGCGCCGCCGAGGGCAGGAGCAAGGCGCAGAGGATGGTCACCGTGGTGGGGAAGAGAATTTTCTCGCGCTGGGAGACCTCGCGCCCCTTGGGCATGCGCACGCGCCGTTCTTTGGCGGAGGTCAAGACGCGCATGATGGGCGGTTGGATGAGGGGCACCAGGGCCATGTAGGAGTAGGCCGCGACGGCGACGGCGCCGAGCAGGTGTGGCGCCAGGGCACTGGCGACATAGATGGAGGTTGGGCCGTCGGCGCCGCCGATGATGCCGATGGCGGCCGCCTCGTGCAGATCGAAGCCGAGGGCGATGGCACCGAGGAGGGTGCCGAAAATGCCGACCTGGGCCGCCGCGCCGAGGAGAATGAGCTTGGGATTGGCGAGGAGGGGTCCAAAGTCGGTCAAGGCGCCGACGCCGAGGAAGATGAGGGGCGGAAAGACGCCGGATTTGACGCCCCAGTAGAAGACGTCGAGGAGTCCACCGGGCTCGGTCAGTCCGGTCCCGGGGAGGTTGCAGAGGATGGCGCCGAAGCCGATGGGGACTAAGAGCAGGGGCTCGAAGCGGTGTCGAATGGCGAGGAAGAGCAAAATCCCGGCGATGATGAGCATCAGGACGTTGCCCCAGGCGAGTTGTCCGATGCCACTTCCATGCATGAGGGCTTGGGTGATGCTTTCGAAATCGATGCTGGCCATGCAGAGGGGTCCTTATTGTTTGAAGCGCTGTTATTTTATGGGGATTCGATTTCGACGAGGAGATCGCCGGTGCTGACTTTCTGTTGGTGGGCGACGGCCACCCGTATGACCCGACCGCCCACGGGCGCCACCACGGCGCTCTCCATTTTCATGGATTCCAGGGTCACGAGCGCCGTGTTGGCGCCCACGTCTTGGCCCGGCGCGACATGGATGGCCACGACCTGACCCGGCATGGGGGCCAAGACGTGCCCGCCAGCCGCCGTGGCTGGGCCACGGCGGCTGGCGGGCGGTGGGCGTTCGTCCCGGCGGGGTGGGGCGCTCCCACCACCTCCGCCACCGCCTCCGCCACCGTCCCACTCCACCACGTGTAGCGTCCCCTCCACCACCACCTCGAAGCGCCCACCACCCTGCGGACGTACCTCCACGTCGTAGTCGCGCCCTCCCACACGTAACCGCATCAACTCACTCATCTCATTTGCCTCCCCGGCGCCATAGCGACAGCTCACGCCGCGACACCTCAGGCAACACCACCAGCGAACCTGGTCCACTGCAATAGAGGGCCACCGCCAGCAACGCCACCTCTGCGCCACCCACTTCGTCACGGTCCGCCGGCGCTGGCAAGGACGCCGCCGCTGACGACGCCACCTCCGCCCGTGCCTGGCCAAGCCACCGCAGCAACGCCACCACCCCCATCAACACCAGCATCACCACAAAGACCGCAATGACACCGGCGACCGCCAATACCAAACCATCTGACATGGCACTCCCTCTCTCGCCCAAGCCCTGCCCAGCCTAGAGCGGAATGTTGCCGTGGCGCCGCGGTGCTGCAGATAAACGCTTACCTGCCGTCATCGCCAACGCGCCCTCCAGCTCACACCGCAAGCACTCCGGGGCCACCACGTTGTCAACCAAACCCAGCGCCGCTGCCGCAAAGGGTGTCGCAAAACCTTCTTCGAAGGACGCCACATGCGCCCGACGCGCCGCCGCCCCATCCGCAGCTTCAGCAATCTCGCGCCTATACAAGATGTTCACCGCACCTTCCGGACCCATCACGGCGATCCGCGCTGTCGGCAACGCCAAAATGCGATCGTAGCCCAAGGAGCGACTGCACAGACCTATATAGGCCCCCCCATAGGCCTTGCGCAAAACCACGGCGATCTTTGGCACCGACGCCTCGGCATAGGCATAGAGCAACTTGGCCCCATGGCGAATGATCCCCGCATGCTCCTGGTCCACACCGGGTAGGAAACCCGGAACGTCCACGAAATTGACCACAGGGAAGTTGAAGGCATCACAGAAACGAACGAAACGGGCGATCTTGTCCGCTGCGTCGATGTCCAGAACCCCTGCCAAATGGGCCGGCTGGTTGGCCACCACGCCGATCCCCCGACCACCGATGCGCGCAAAACCAACCACTGCGTTCGGCGCAAAGTCCGCTTGCACCTCCATGAGTTCGCCTGCGTCCAGCACCCCCCGCAGCACCGCACGAACGTCGTAAGACTGGCGCAGATCCTCAGGTACAGCGACCTCATCCACCGCCGGTGGTGCCGCCGCTGCCTGCGGTGGTTCAGCCAAATTGTTCGCCGGCAAAAACCGCAACAAGCGCCGCACCTGAGCAAAGAGGGCCGCCTCGCTCGGTGCTGAAAAATGGGCATTGCCACTGCGCGCGCAGTGCACCGCCGCCCCGCCAAGACCCTCGAAGTCCACCACCTCACCGGTCACGGCGCTGATCACATCAGGCCCGGTGATGAACATCCGGCTCATCCCCTCGACCATGAAAACAAAGTCCGTCAAGCCCGGCGAGTAGGCGGCGCCGCCGGCACACGGTCCGAGAATCAGCGACAACTGGGGCACCACCCCCGAGGCCCGCACGTTGGCGCGAAAAATGCGCCCATAACCATCCAGCGCCGCCACGCCTTCTTGGATGCGCGCCCCTCCTGAGTCGTTGAGTTGAATGAAGGGCACCCCCGTCTCGGCGGCCAGCTCCGCCGCGCGCGCGATCTTGGCCGCATGCATCTCACCCAAGGATCCGCCGAGAACGGTGAAATCCTCCGCCGCGAGCATCACCCGTTGCCCATCGATGGTGCACGCCCCGGTCACCACGCCGTCACCGTAGAAGCGCTTCTGGTCCATGCCAAAGTCGACGGCCCGTGACGTCACGAAACGATCCATCTCGCAGAAGCTCCCCGGATCAGCCAGCGCCTCGATGCGCGCCCGTACCA
The DNA here is from genome assembly GCA_964454015.1 of uncultured Myxococcales bacterium. Classification (GTDB taxonomy): domain Bacteria; phylum Myxococcota_A; class Bradymonadia; order UBA4248; family UBA4248; genus CAYVQF01. The sequence goes on along the minus strand of CAYVQF010000008.1, from coordinate 139,576 downwards.
GGGACTTGCCCGCCTTGGTTTGCTTGGCTTGCGCCGCCTCTCCGCCACCGCGCGCCAGCGCCTCCAGCGCCGACTCGAACTCCTTGCTGGACATGGCCGTCACCCGCCTTCTCCCAAAAGACCCGTCATTCTCTACCCCGAGGGGGGCACGCCTACATCACACCCTGAGCCTGCAACGCCGCCAGCGCCTCATCGCTCAAACCCAGGAGCCCGCCATAGATCGCAGCGTTGTCCTGCCCCAGCAGCGGTGCCGGACGCAACACCCCGTCGTCCATCTCGGAGAACTTGATCGGCACGCCAGGGACCAGCATCTTGCCAGCCACGGGATGAATCACCTCCACCAACATCTTGCGCGCCAAAACCTGCGGATCGACCATGACCGCCTGCACATCGTTCAGCGGACCGCTGGGCACCCCCGCCCCCTGCAACGCCGTCAACCACGCTTGGGATGTCCTGCTCACGGTCGCCGCGTTGATCAAAGGCTCTAGCGCCTCCCAATGCTCGACCCGCGCCGGGTTCGTTGCGAAACGGGCATCCGCCACGAGCGCCTCCAAGCCCGCCACGGCACAAAAACGGCGCCACAATTCGTCATTGCCACAGGCGATATTGATGAGCCCATCGGCAGTCTTCACCGTCGCAAAAGGCGCAATGGAGGGATGCCTATTGCCTATCGGCACAGGGCTCTCACCGGCCGCCACATAGCGCGAGATGGCGTTCTCCAGGATCGCCACCATACAGTCCAACATGGCCACATCGACCATCTGCCCCTCGCCGCTGACCTGACGCCGATGCAAAGCTGCCAAAATGCCGATGGCACAAAAGACCCCCGCAAAGATGTCGGCAATCGATGACCCCACCTTGGTGGGCTGCGTCGCGTCGGGTCCGGTGATGCTCATCATGCCGCCCATACCCTGAATGATCAGGTCATAAGCCGGCCGCTCGCTATAAGGACCGGAGTGGCCAAATCCCGACGACGCCGCATAGATCAGTCGTGGGTTGAGTGCACGCAGCGCCTCATGGGAGAAGCCCAGCTTGGCCAAGACCCCAGGCTTGAAGTTCTCCACCAGCACATCCGCCTTCTGCACCAAGCTGCGCAACAGCGCCTTGCCCTCGGGATGCTTCAGATCCAGAGTCACGGACTTCTTGCCTCTGTTGATGCTCATGAAATACGCGCTCTCGCCGCCCACGAAGGGCCCAAAGGCGCGGCTGTCGTCTCCCGTCTTGGGTCGCTCCACCTTGATGACCTCGGCGCCCATGTCCGCCAAGAGCATCGTGCAAAACGGCCCCGCCAACACTCGGGTCATGTCCAAGACCACCAAACCTTCCAAAGGACCCGCCATCTCTCCTCCTCGCGCCCGCTGGCGCCCATCGTTGCGCTGCCCGCCGCCCAGCTCGGCCTGGCGCCGGTTCTGCTCTTGTAACCACGAAATTTTTACTGGCGCGGTCCCCTTGCACCTCGGCCAACGCCAACTCTTCTGCGCGCCTCACCCTGGCGCAAAGCTCCCGGCAGCATAGGGGATGGGCCCTAAGTAAACAAGCAATGGCGTGCCTATGGGCCACCGATAGGCTTCGGACCAGCCCAAGCACCCCATGACCTCGCTGCCTCTAGACTCGACAAGCGTCCCATTTCGGTTTAGCCAATAGGCCTCCGCAGTGGCCGCGTAGCGCACCACCTGCATCGCCTCTCCACGTCCCCAAGGTCGCCCCATGTCTGCACCTGAGCTCTCCCCCACGCGCATCGCCAACACCGCCCAGCGCATCCGTCGCCGGGTTCTGGCCCACACCCTCAGCAATAACGGCGGCTATCTCAGCCAAGCCTGCTCCACCAGTGAGGCCCTCGCGACCCTCTACTCCGGCCTGATGCGCCTCGGCCCATCCCTCGCGCCGAGCCTCCCTCTTCCCTTTGCCCACGTCCCCGGCCCTGGGCGACCTTACTTCAGTGGCGCCCTCTACAACGGACCGCGTGAGGACCACTTGGATCGCTTCATCTTCTCACCCGTGCACTATGCCCTCGTCCTCTACGCTACCCTCATCGAATGCGGGCGCATGGGCCCTGAGGCCCTCGACCTCTTCAACACCGACGGCAGCACGGTCGAGCTCATCGGCGCGGAGCACTCCCCTGGCCACGAAGTCACCGCAGGCTCATTGGCCCAAGCCTTGAGCCAAGCCGCAGGGATCGCCCTCGCCCGCAAAATACGCCGCGCCAGCGGTCGGGTGTGGGTCTTCATGTCCGACGGCGAGTTCCAAGAGGGTCAGACCTGGGAAGCCATCGCCGCCATGGCCTTCCACGAGATTGACAACCTGACCATGGTGGTCGACTGCAACGGGCAGCAGTGCGATGGTGCGATGCAGCAGGTCATGAACATCGAGCCTCTCGCCGCGCGCATCACGGCCTTTGGCGGCCTGGCCCACGAGCTCGACGGCCACGATCCGGCGGCTTTGATCGCCGCAGCGGCCCAACCTTCCCAAGGACGCCCCGTCGCGCTGCTGTTGCGCACCGATCCCTGCCGCGGCATCGACGCCCTACGGCAACGCGCTCCCAAGCTCCACTACGTGCGCTTCAAAAACGACGCCGAACGCCAACCTTACATCGAACGCCTGGCCCAGTTGAACGAGGAGCTGCCGTCATGATCATGGTACCACGCCCTCACGCCCACAACCTCGTCGCCTGGGCCAAGGATCGCCCCGATGTCGTCGTCCTCTCGGCGGACCTCACCGCTTCCTGTGAAGCCGATCTCTTTCGCGACGCCTACCCAGACCGCTTCTTTTCAATGGGGATGGCGGAGCAAAACATGATCGGTGTCGCCGCCGGCTTGGCGCGGGAGGGCTACACCCCATGCGTACACACCTTTGCCGTCTTCATCACCCGCCGCGCCTTCGATCAAGTTGCCATGGCCATCGCCTACCCCAACCTGCGGGTGCGACTCTTTGGCTTCCTCCCGGGGATCACCACCCCTGGCGGCGTCACCCACCAGGCCATCGATGACATTGCCCTGATGCGGGCCATCCCCAACATGCATATCATCGAAGTCGGCGACGCCACCGAGGTCGAGTCGGCCTTGGATGTGGCTGACGCCATCGATGGTCCCGTCTACCTACGCATGCTCCGCGGCGAAGTGCCTCGCCTCTTTCCCCCCCATCACCCCCTGCAGGCGAACGGCGTCCGCGACCTCGGCGACGGTGACGACATCACGCTGGTGAGCAGTGGCATCTGCACCCAAGAAGCGATGGCCGCCGCCAAGGTCATGCGAGCGGCAGGCCTCACGGTGCAACACCTGCACGTCTCCACCCTCAAACCTTTCCCGGCGGACATCCTCTGCGCAGCCCTCCGCCCGCACCGCGGCCCAGTGCTCTCTATCGAAAACCACAGCATCATTGGTGGCTTGGGCTCGGCGTTGGCTGAAGTCATGGCCGAGGCCGCCCTAGCGCGCCCCCTGGTGCGTCTCGGTCTGCGCGATACCTACGCCCACGGCGCCAGCACCCCTTACCTCATGGCCAAGCTGGGCATCGACACGGCAGGTATCCTTGCGGCGGCAGGGGCGCGCCTGGGCGTCGACTTTTCCGACGCGAACCCTTGCTGCGACACGGACGCGGTTCCCGCCGCGAGTTTCGACGCCAAACCAGAGGCGCTCTGATGGCCACGCAACCCTCACCTCAGCCCGGTGCAAACAGCGCCGAGCAGCTCCTCGCGGCCTTCCCTGCCAGTGAAGAGCAGGCCCTGGTGGCCACCTATCTCATCGCCACCACCAGCCCGGAGCAGGCCCACGCCCGCGCCAGGGACATCTGCGTCGAGCAGACCGTGGAGTTCCCCGAAGATCTCATCACCTCCACAGCCATACGTGAACACATCCTGGGCCGCATTCTCAGCATAGACGACACTGGCGAGGGCACGCATCGCGTGCGCATCGCCTTCAACCCGAGCGTCACGGGTTTCGAGTTGACCCAGTTTCTGAACGTCGTCTACGGCAACATCAGCCTCAAACCCGGCATCCGCCTCCTCGACCTCGGCCTCCCCCGATCCCTCCAAGAAGCCTTTGGAGGCCCGCGTTTCGGCGTCGGCGGTTTGCGCAACAAAGTAGGTGTCGCCCAGCGCCCCCTCTTCTGCTCCGCCATCAAGCCCATGGGCCTCGCGCCACGTGAGCTGGCCACCATGGCCTCCGCCCTCGCCGCGGGCGGCCTCGATATGGTCAAAGACGACCATGGTCTCGCCGACCAGCGCTTTTCGCCCTTTGCCGAGCGCGTCGCGCGATGCGCAGAAGCGATCGCTGCGGCCAACGCCCAGCATGGGAGCCACACCATCTACTGCCCCAATGTCAGCGGCCCCCTGGAGACACTCCTGGAACGAGCGCACCTAGCCGCCACTGCCGGCGCTGGCGCGCTCATGGTCGCACCGGGGCTGAGCGGTTTCGATGCCCTCCGCATGCTGCGCGACGCGCCAGGGCTCGAGCTCCCCCTCCTCTGCCACCCGGCCTTTCTCGGCGCTTTCTCTGCCGCTCCCCACCATGGCCTCTCCCATGCCTTGGTTTACGGACTCTTGCCGCGCCTCGCCGGTGCCGATGTCAGCATCTTCCCGAGCTTCGGCGGGCGCTTCTCCTTTAGCCCTGGCGAATGTGCAGCCATCAGCGCCGCCTGTCGCAGGCCCTCGCATGGCCACCGTACATGGCCAGCACCTGCCGGGGGGATGACCCTGGCCAAGGTGCCAGAGCTGCTCGCTTTTTACGGCAACGACACGGTGCTGCTCATCGGCGGTGATCTCCATCGGCATGGCCCAGATCTGGCGGACAACACGCGCCGCTTCATGACGCGCGTCACGGATCTCTGTGCTTAGAGCTGGTTGCTCGGCCGCATGTCGCGGTGAACCCGCCGCACCGTGTAGGCGCCGCGCTCCAAAACATCGGCACAAGCTTCGGCGATCGCGACGCTTCGGTGCTGGCCCCCCGTGCAGCCGATGGCGATGGTCACGTAGCGCTTGCCCTCTGCCGCGAAATTCGGCAGCAGAAAGCCCACGAAATCTTGCGCCTTGTCGACGAAGATCTGGGCCTTGGGATCAGCAAAGACGTAGTCCCGCAGCGGTGGATCGAGGCCGCAGAGCGTGCGCAGGTGGGGCACGAAGAAGGGGTTGGCCAAGAATCGAACGTCAAAGACCAGATCGGCCTCGGCCGGAACGCCATACTTGAAACCAAAGCTCATGACGCTGACTCGCAGGGCGAGTCCACCTCCCTCGAAGCGATCATCCAAACAACGCCGCAGCGCGTGTGGACTCATCGAGGAAGTGTCGATGACCAGGTTGGCCAAATGGAGGAGCGCTTCGAGCATGCGCCGCTCTTCCTCGATGGCGTTGCGCAGGGGGCGATGGCTCTCCAGCGGGTGACGCCGTCGGGTCTCTTTGTAGCGCCGCAACAGCACGTCGTCTTCGGCATCCAAGAAGAGCAGCTCCGTCGGAATACCGGCAGCGATGATCTCCAGCAGCGCTTGCGGTGCTTCCTCGAGAAAGAGCCGGTCCCGGATATCGACCACCAGAGCGACCCGGCTGATCTCCGGGTGCGGCTCGAGGCGGTCAAGGAGCGCCTTGAAGAGCACGAGGGGCAAATTGTCGATACAGTAGAAACCGATGTCCTCGAGGGCATGCAAGGCCGTGGTCTTGCCGCTGCCGCCCATACCACTGACGATGACGACCCGTTCGAGCGACCTGTTGCTCCCTCCTGGGCGAGGGTTGTTAGGTCCCGGCATCTTTCGCCCCCTCCTCGAGGGGTAAGCGCAAAGGGCAATCAGAGGAGCGCTTAGAACATCTCGACGATAGCCTTGGACAGGAGCTCGACGAAGTTCCGGGCCACCGTGGCGCTGACTTCCATCACATCATCGTGGGAGAGACGCCCCACGTTGATGCCGGCCGCCATGTTCGAGAGGCAGGAGACCCCCGCGCAGCGGATCCCCATGTGATTGGCGACCACCACCTCGGGCACCGTGGACATCCCCACCGCATCGGCGCCGAGGACTTCCGCCATCCTGATCTCCGCTGGCGTCTCGTACTCAGGCCCGTGGAAAGCACAGTAGACCCCTTCGCGTAAGGTCAACGCCATGCGCTGGGCCGTCTGCCGCAAAACGTCGGACAACTCCCGATCATAGGCTTCGCTCATGTCAGGGAAGCGCGGCCCAAAACGGTCATCGTTCTCACCAATGAGAGGACCTCCCCCCATCATCAGGTTGATGTGATCCGTGATCAACATCAGATCCCCTGGCGCAAAAGTGCGATTCACCGCCCCTGCTGCGTTGGTCACCACCATCTTGGTGCAGCCCAATTGGCGCAGAACCCGGATGGGAAAGGTGGTGCGGTGCATGTCGCCGCTCTCGTAGAAGTGTACCCGCCCCTGCATGACCACCATCTCCTTGCCACCAATGTGACCGAAGACGAGATTGCCTGCATGGCCATGCACCTTAGAGACGGGAAAGCCCGGAATCTCCTGATAGGGGATGACCGTCTTGTCAGCCAGACCCTCCACGAAAGCTCCCAAACCAGAGCCCAGCACCACGCCCATGGTCGGACGATAACGAACCCGCTCCAGCACCGCTGCGGCAGCGCGCTGAGATTGGTCATAAATGCTATCCAAAGTCACTGTTTCTTCCTCATCGATAAAATGCATATTCAAGCCCGCGCTGTCGCGCATTTGCCAGGCCTTGCATAACAAACACGCGGCCTTTCGTCAAATTCCCGTGCCATCACGCCCCTCGCAGCCAAGATAGCCATCGCGCACGCTGCACTTGGAGCTGGGAGATTGACGCCTGAGAGGATGGACGGCTACACAATGATCGCGGTGCAAGGTGCACCATCGAGGCCAGCAGAGAGGAGTCGCTCATGATCCGGGAACGCCGTGGTGTCATTAACAGCCTCATCACAGCGCTTGCGACCAAGCCTTTCGTTCTCCTAGCGGGCATCAGCGGCTCCGGGAAAACCCAGCTCGCTCGGCGTCTGGCCGCTGGCCTCGCCGCCGGAGTCTTGGAAGAAGGGCGCTATCAAGGCCGACCCTTTGGTGGCGTCGCTACGGGCCCTACCTATCGCAGCACCTTGGTGCAAAACGGCATCGTCCCTGACCTCGAAGGCGAGGACGGCAACACCTATGTCGACGTCCGTGCCCTGGGCGATGACATGAGCGCCGCAGCCATCAAGGAAGCGGGGATCGCCCAGGTGGTACGTGACCGGGTCGCCTTTCTCCCCGTCCGCCCGGAGTGGTCTGACTCCCGCAAGGTTTGGGGCTATTACAACCCCCTCACGGGCCTCTATTACCCGACGGACGCCCTGCGGGTCGCTATCCACGCCTACCTCGAGTTCATCGCTTTCGGCCACGCCGCGCCCCGCCACTTCATCATCCTCGATGAGCTCAACCTCGCCCGGGTCGAGTATTACCTGTCCGACCTCCTCAGTCTCATGGAGTGCCCCTGCGAGATCATCGATCAGCAGTTCAGATTGGGTGAGTTGGCGCCCGTGCACCCCTTTACGCGCCCCTTGTGGACCCAAAGCGCGCCTCAGATCGATATGGGTTCGGAGACCTCGAGCCACGAGCAGCTCTTCATCGGCAGAATGGACAGCGACTGGCCCCTGGCCTATCACTACCTGGGCCTGGGATCATCGGGCATGGTCTTGCCGCGCCACAAGATCACTATCGATAAGGTCTGCCATGGCGCAGATTGGGCGCGCATCGTCCCGCCACGGCTGACCTTCACGCCCAACCTCTCGATCATTGGCACGGTCAATGTCGACGAGACCACCTTCAGTTTCGCTCCCAAGGTCCTGGACCGCGCCTTCGTCCTGGAGTTCAACGACATCGATTATGACGCCGTCTGCAGCACCTGGGCAGGCTACGACGCGGTACGCCAGGATCTGCTCTGTATGGCTGCCATCCTGCGCTCGGCCAACCTTCACTTCGGCTACCGTGTGGTCAACGAAATCTTGCGCTACTTGAGCAACAGCGCTGGCGGCTGGGACGTCCACGGTGACTTCCTCATCTCGGCCAAGGTGCTTCCCAAGCTGCGGGGAGGGGAGGACAAGCTCGGCACTGTTTTACCCCCCCTCCTGGCCTACGCCCTGGTCGGTCCTCAGGACTTGAGCCAGCTCCATCAACTCGCCACGGAGCTCCTGGACCTGATCGCCGCCGGCCAACCCTTCGCCCAATTGCTCGCCCACACTCAGCGTACTCACCCCACCTACCCCCTCAGCGCTGACAAAGTCTATCGCATGAACCGCCAGCTCCTCGACAGCGGACTCGCCTCTTTCTTCTGACCCAACCATGCCGAGTCCCCACTCTCTCACAGCGATAAGAGACGAAGTTGCCCGCATCCATGCGGTCTTCAACGCTGACGGCGGCCGGCTCTGGCGCGCCCTCGAAGCCATCCAAGACGCGCCACACAAGGTCTTGATGCCGCACACCTTGCTCGTCGCTCCAGGCGAGGCCACGGCCATCTCTTCCGAGTTATTGGCCAACTCCACCCTCGAACCCGATGGCATCGCCATCACCCATCGGCGCCGCGACTTTGTCGCCCGGGGCGAAAAGTGGCGCTTTCTCAAGGTCTATGACGAGCAGAACCAGATCTCCTATGACACGCCCCCCAACCGCTTCGTCCGCCACTTTCTCCGCGCCGTCATCAACCACCTGCGCCAGCTCCAACGCCAAGTGACCCGGCTCAACGGCAGAGGCTGCGCAGAGGTGCGAGGCGAGCTGGCCCGACTCTTGGCGCGCTTGCGCGCCCTCATCGATACCTCGACCGTCCTGGCGCAATCCGCTCCGCTACTGGTGCTGCCGCTCGACGACCTCTCCCTCAATCACGATCCGCGTTACCGCATCGTGCTCATGGCCTACCTCGACTTGGGAGTTGCCTGACGTGACGCCGTCCATTCAACTGCTCCTCATTCGCCACGGCCACGCCCTGCCGACCATGCGCGGGATGAGTGACCGCGAGCGTGTCCTGAGCCCGACGGGGGTCGCTGAGGCGCAGCGCCTGGCGGATCGCTTTCAGGCCCACGCCTTGTCTGTCCACTGTGCCTATGTCAGCCCTGCACCGCGCGCCTTCGCCACCTGGCAAAACGTGGCCCACGTTTTCGGCATCAACGCGAGCGTACGCAACCCCCTATATGGTGCCTCGCCGGAAGAGATAGTCTCCATTCTCCGGGAGACACCCCAGCAATGCCGTGGGGCGGCCGTGGTCGGACACAATCCAGGCCTGGAGTGGTTGGCCTCCTGGTTGAGCGGTCGCACGGTCACCTTAGCGACAGGGAACGCGGTCGCCTTGATCGGCGCCACGTCATGGGAGCGCCTCGCTCTTGGAGGTGGCCAATGGGAATTGAGCGCAAGCTTCCCCTGACGTGGATCCAGAAAAACAATTCCGAGGCTTATATTAGGCAGCCCGGCGCTATTCTCTGCCCACGCCTTCGGGCTGGTGGATTGGCTGAACCACCTGGGTGGTGTCACCACCGCCCTCGATGATGGTGCTGTGATCCACAGCGACGAAGCTGGTGTAGTGCGTCACGATGCCGTGATCCATGCCCAGGCGAGTGATCTCGTTGCGAAGCTTGTCTTGCTCATAACTCGAGACGTAGAACATGTCGCGCTCCAGTGACTCCACCGCCGAACGCGCCCACAAGGTTCCCAGGACTCCGCCGTGCTCTTGCCCTTTGGCCAAGCTGACCTGCACAGGAAGCTCCACCGTCTGGCCTTGGGCGCGGGCGCGCAGCGTCACTTGCCCGCTGCCGGCGCGCTTGAAGCGGCCGTGGACCACGATGGGCCGCGTCACCATGAGGTCTGGCAAGCGCGCTGGATAGACGCGCTCCACCTCGAGGGCACCAAAATCGAGTTCGACTTGAGACCAAATGGGGTAGTCCACGATCTGGAAGAAGGCGTCGACGGCTTTGCTCGGGTCTTCCCTGTTGTTGGCGTAGAAGTTGGTCCCCTGGCCGATTTTTGCCAGCTCATCGATGAGGTAGCGGTTGACGCTGGAACCCACACCAAAGGCAAAGACCCGCGCCCGGGCGTGCTGCTTCTCGATGGCGGCCACACCATCGGCGAGGCTCTGGAGCACCTCCGCTTCGTTGCCGATGAAACCATCGGTCATGAAGACGATGACCCGCGAGACGTTGGCGTCGATAGGAGCGTTGACCGCCTCCATGACGGCAGCCATGAGATTGGTACCCCCGCCACCGCGCATGTTCTCGACGAAGTCCATGGCCTGAGCCAAGTAATGCTGGTTGGCCGGCATCGCCTCATCAAAGAGTCGGGTCGACCCCGAGGCAAAGGTCACGATGTTGAAGGTATCCACGGGACGGAGGCGGCGCAGGGCGTCGGCCAGCGCTTCCTGGCAGAGCTGCAAGGGCACACCACGCATGGACCCGGAGACATCGATGACGAAGACCATCTCCCTGGTCCCCACCAAAGCGTTCACATCGCGGTCTGGCGGCTGGATGATGAGCGTGAAGAAGCCCTCCTTGCCTTTCATCTCGCTGAGCACGGCTGCCTGAGTCTCAGGCGCAGCGACACGATAGCGCCACACGAAGTCGCGGTTGGGCAGCGTCTCATGCTCTGCCAAGCGCAGGGAGACTTTGCCACTCCCATCGACTTGGCTTTCGATATCGTGGGTCAGCGCTTGGTGCGACAGAATGGGCACACCAGCGTCGGCGACGAGCGAGAGTGAGATGTCATGACCACTGCGGGTGCCCTGGCCGAGGACCGGCGGCCGGGTGCGGCTGGGTCCAGAAGAGGGCACGTAGCGCGGCCCGACGACCATGGGAAAGACGAACTCGTAGTCGCCATTGTCATAACTGAGATCCTGCACGTACTGCACATCGATGCGGATTTCTGTCTGCGGGGCGATATTGGCCACCGACTGGGTGAAGATGTTGGGCCGCTCTTGCTCGAGAAGGGCCGCCACTTTGCCAGCCGCCTTGGCCTCTTGGTACATGGCTTGCGCCACGGCCCTCTCTTTGATGACCCCGCGAATGACACGATCGCCAATGTGCATGCGCATGCCATCCACGGCGGCGTTTTCTGGCAACGGAAAGACGTAGACCGCCTCAATCACATTGGCGAATGGGTTTTTGTAGCGCTGCTGCACCTCGACGCGCGCCACGGGACCAGAGATCTTGACGTCGACGTGGGTATGCTCCAGGGGAACCCTGAGGCGCCCGCCCTCGAGCAATTCTTGATGGCGCTGGCGATCGCTCTCGCTCAGGAAAGCGACCTCTAGGTGGGGCAGGTGGCCGGGTTCAGTGTAGACCGGGCCCAAATTTTCCCACTCCCCTTGCAGCTCAGGCCACGACTCGTAGCGAAGCCCAGCCGCAGCGACCCCCAAGCCATCCTCGGGCACGGCCACCGCTTCCGCGTCATCTTTCGTCGACGTCGGACTTGGCGGTGACACTGCAGCGCCAGTCCCCCCACGGCTGGTGCGGCGACTGTCGGCGTCCACGCGCCCCGTTGCCACACCCTCGCCACGCTTGGTGCCCACCTTATCGCTGGCCCCCACGGCACGCGACGGCGACTTGGCGCGGAATGTCTCGTCCCTGCTCTCTCCTGCCACTCTCTCCCTGTTTTCCTCGAAGACGCCGGCGTCCTCGATGAAAACGATGGCTTTTCCATCACCGTCTCGACGACCTAGGTCCCGGTCGTGGGCAGCCACCCTGTGCTCCTGTTCAACGGGAACGGGATCCTGATTGCCCCCTTTGTCGCCTAACGTTACGGATGAGTCCTCGACACTCGAGGCCGGCCCGGCGCACCCCGCCACAAAGACCATCAACCCAATCACGCTGAGTTTGGATCGCATCGCTTCCTCCATTCGTTCCACAACCAACCACTGATGACATCGCGTCAGGGTCGATTAACTTACACCCATTGCAACGGCACCGCTATTGTGAGCGCGCGTCAGAGAGGGCAACCCGTGCTCACCTCCCGCAAGGGTCAGCGCCAGGGCTCAGGTGGGCGTCGCCTCGCGCACAGCGCCAATGAAGAGTTGCTCGAGGAGGCTGCGCATGGGAGCGAATGTTTTTGCAGCCGTGCTGCGCAAGGCATCGATGAGTTTGAGCGCAAGCTCTGGGTCCGAGGTCTCGAGCATTTTCAGCAAGCCGTGGGTCAGTTCGTAAACCGTTGCCTCTTCCTTGGCGCGAGCGCCAATCATCCGCGGCCCGGGCAAAAGCAGGGACAACTCACCGAAGGACGCAACCGGTCCCAGCATGGCGAGGGCACGCTCCCGCCCATCGATGAGCGTGAAGAACTCAATATGTCCCAGGGCCAAGATGAAGAGGGAGCCTCCCACTTCTCCAGGCCTGAAGACGAGATCTCTCGGGTCGAAGACATGGGCCTCGACAATCTGCGCCAGCTTGCCCAAGTCGTTGTTCTCGAGCCGCTCAAAAAGAGGACAACGGCGCAGGGTCCCCGCCACCATCCTGACGTCCATCTCGTTGCGTCGCACAGGTCCTCCTCAAGCTCGCCACACCTAACGTACCTCGCTTCAGAGCGCCTCTGTTTCCGAAACGAGGGTCGCCTCGTTGGCGCGGTCTTCGCTGTCGAGCTTCTCGTCCTCGCCCGCAGCTTCTTCCTCTTCCTGACGATCCGCCAAATCGGGTCGTTGCCAGCCGCTGGCTATGCGCGCGTTCACTGCGTCCTCGACAGTGTCCATGCCAAAAGCCGCAAAGGAGAGCCGCTCACACTGTTCCTGGCGCAGGATATTGCGAACCCGATAGCCATCAACGGTGCGATAGAGATGCAGCAAGGCGAGATCGCAGTGGTGCTGACGCGATTTCTCGACTTCCTGCTCGAGCAACAGCCAGGCGTTCATCTCATCGAGCTTGATTTTGACCAGGCGCCAACTCGGTTCGGCCGGCAAAAAGGTCCCAGACAGGGCGTCAAAGAAGGACTCCCAGCTCCCCACGCGTTGCCTCATCTCGCCTTCGGGCCACATCAACTCGTAGAGAAGACCGTGCTCACTGCGCACACAGGCTGACGACCACCGTTTCCAGAAGGCATAGGGCAAGGTGTCGGCACTCACGGCACTGCCCACATCCACGCTCGAGCGGGCCAAATGGGCCCGCGCTTTGTCCATTTTCAAGCAACAAGCTTTGTACTTCGCGCCGCTGCCACAGGGACAGGGGTCATTGCGCTGCAATGTCATGATCTGGCTCCTTGCCATGGGTGTGCAACTCAGTGGCAGTCGCGGCGCCCGATGTCCACGGGTCCACAATCTGCCGCGCCTACTTTAGCCACCGCATTAGCCGCGACGCAACGCCTCAGGCAAGTGGAAATGGTGGCGCCCCGCAGACCGCCCCACCCGCTGCATGGACGCGTCGCTGCCCAGATGATACATAGCCGACAAAGGTGGCGTGACGGCATGCCACGTCCATCGCCCGCGCCTTGTCGCTTTTGTTGAACTCCGCCTTGAAGTGTGCCTCTTATGCAAACGCTGCTCTTTACGCTCCGCTGCGCGACCAAACGCTGTCTCTTTCTCATCGCCGTCATGGTCTCATTGACCCTCATGGCTTGCTCTACAGGTGGCAAGACCGTATGGGATGGGCCGCCATCATCTGAAGCTGAAGCCGCCTATCGCGAGGGTCTGTCGCGAATGGAGCGCGGTCAGTTCATCGAGTCGACCAAAGTCTTCAGCGAGATGCGCCTGAAGTACCCTTACTCGAGCCGCTGGAGCACCTTGGCTGAGCTGCGCCTGGCAGACATTCTCTTTCAACAGGGGCGCCACGCCGTCGCTGCCGTGGCCTATCAAGAGTTTATCAATGGTCACCCCAGCCATGAGGAGGCGGCCTATGCCATGTACCAGATCGGCCTCTGCTACTATGAGCAGATGCCGAGCGACATTTTCTTGCTGCCCCGCCCCTGGCAGCGGGAGCTGATCAGTGCCCAGCAAGCCGAGACCGCTTTCCGGCGCTTCTTCAGCCGTCACCCGGATCACCCTTTGGCCGACGACGCGCGTGAGAAGACGCTCGAGATTCGTACCCGCCTCGCCATGCACCACCTCTATGTCGCCGAGTTCAACTTCCGACGCAAGGCCTACCATGGCGCCATCCTGCGTCTGACCACGCTGCTCAAAGATTTTCCCGAGGCAGAGGTCATCCCGCAAGCGCGCTTCTTGCTGGCCCATGCCTACCTCCAAGAGAACGACGCCGTGAGCGCCGCCGAGCAGTTGCAACACATTGTCGCGGCCCACCCAGACTCCTCTTACCACTCCAAAGCCGCACAATGGCTCCGGGAGAACGCTGTGGAAACGCCAAACCCATGACCGAACTCGTCCTCTCACCCCTCAGTCTGCAGCTCATCGACCTGGCTTTGCAGGAAGACCTCGGCGCGGGTGATGTCAGCACAGCGGCCATCTTTTCCAGCAAAGACCACAGCCGGGCCCGACTCCTCGCCAAGGAAGACCTGGTCCTGGCTGGTGCTCCCGTCTTCGATCGGGTCATGCGCCGCGTCGCAGAGCTCGTCGGGCTTAGCGCGCCACACCTGGAATTCCACTGCGCCGAAGGGAGCGCGGTCAAGACAGGCACCACCTTGGCGTCCATGCACGGCCCGACCAGCGTCCTCCTGCGCGGAGAGAGAGTGGCGCTGAACTTCCTGCAGCACCTCTCGGGGGTGGCGACGGCCACCCATCGCCTGGCCACCCTTCTTGGACCCGGGATTCGCTTGGTGGACACGCGCAAAACCCTCCCTGGGATGCGGGAGATGCAGCGCTATGCCGTGCGGATGGGGGGCGGATTCAACCACCGTTTCAACCTGGGCGCCGGCGTGATGATTAAGGACAACCACATCCACGCCGCGGGCAGCATCGCAGCAGCCGTTGCCAAAGTGCGCCTCGCGTCACCCCACACGTTGCGTGTCGAAGTGGAAGTGCAAAACTTGGCCGAAGTAGAGCAAGCGCTCCAAGCAGGCGCCGACATCATCATGCTCGACAACATGGACGTCGAGACCATGCGCCAGGCGCTCACTTTGATCGACCACCGTGCCTGCGTCGAGGTCTCTGGCAATGTCAACCTCGCCACGGCACCTGCTTTACGCGATCTGGCCGTGGATGTCGTCTCCTGTGGTGCGCTGACTCACTCCGTCAAAGGCGCGGACATCTCCCTGCGCTTCGACGGGTGTTGATCAACCGGTAGCCAGCGCGCCGCGGCCACATCCGTTGTCGTCGTATTGCTCGAAGGAAATCTCTGGGTGGGTCCCATGCCGGGTTCGCAAGCGGCGCACTTCTTCGGGACGCAACTGCCCTTGGACCGAGAGGCGCAGATGGTGCCGACAATAGGTCAGCCCAAGAACCACGGCGTAAGCGCTCTCGCCACAGATCTCGCAAGCGCCGCTAGCCACCGTCGCCGGAAACTTCCTACCAAGAAAGGGCTCTTCCGCGCTAACCGTGGGCGTGGACTTTTCGTCCCGTCCACGCACCAATGGCTTGGCAAGGGGGCGGTTCGGCACGGTCCGTGTGGCGTCACAGAGATCCTGGGGCCAGATCTCCCCCGAGGGAGGAATTGGGATAGGCTCGGGTGTCGCCAGCCACTGCTCCAAGCCGAAGGCTTGCATGGCCTCACATAGCAAGCGAAAGCGTTCTGGCATACTCAACCCCTCGTAGAGGCAAACCTCACGGCGGGCAACGACCGCGAGGAAGGGACAACGGGGGTCGTCGTGGAAGACGACACGCACACCTGCTCGTTGTGCTTGGCGTTTGAGCAACTCAAAATGTCGGTCTTTCATGAGCCCACTCCTTCTCTGAGCATTGCTTCGGCGTCGCCATGAGGTCTGCCAGCGCCTCGCACTACACAGCGGTGTGATCTCTTTATCGGCACTTCCAAGGTAGAAATTTACCGAGAGCGCATTTTTTCAACGTCCTTCCCACCAGGTCGCACCTCGCACCCAAGGCTTGCCCCCCGTTCCCACTCATGGCCACCGAAGCGGCGTGGGCAAGTGAGGCCATCCCCTCAGACCACGGGCTAAGGGCTTGGGGTCGGGGACGTCGCTCTCGACGCCCGGACCGCCTTGGAAGATGACACTTCGCAGCAGGTCTCTAGCCCAAGGCAAGCCCGTCGCCATAGAAAAACAGCGCCGAGCTACTATTTGTAGCTCGGCGCTGAGGAGTGGAGGCACTCATCAGGGCTTAGCCCTGGTAGGCGGCCGCCTCTTCGGGGGTGCGATCGCGCATGGAAAGAGCCCCGGCAAAGCATTTCTTGGTGCACAGGGAGCAACCAACGCATTTCTCTGGGTGGAACTGAGGTTTGCGGTCCTCTCCCTCCAGGGTCACACCAAAGTAGGAACAACGGGTGCAGTTGCCGCAGGAGACGCAGGCGTCCAGGTTGACCTCGGGGATTTGCTTGTCAGCGCTAAGATCCATGAAGTCGGTAATCGGTGCCGGGAGGGCACAACCGATGAGGTCTGCCATCGACTTCATCCCCAAACGCGCCATCATGTGGCTCAGACCGCTCTCCAGATGGCTGATGATGTGCACGCCCTCCTTCATGGCCACAGTGCAGAACTGCACGCTGTTGCAGCCAAGGGCCAGGAAATCCGCTGCGGCGCGGTAGTTCATCGGGCCGCCGTTGCCCGAGACGGGGACCCCCAAGCCAGCGACAGAGGCCAAGGTAAGGTTGCTGATGGCGGTCACGCCAAAGCCACTCAAGCCGACCACCACGCCCTCATCCCACTTGCCCTGAGCCCCATCCCGACGGGGTCGGAAGGCCAGGCTCGGGAAGGTGTTGGCCAAAGTGACGCCCGCTTTCTTGCCAGGATACTTCGCCAACACCTCGGCAACCGCCGTGACGATGGTCGCCACAGAGGTCACGGCCGCCGTCAACTTGAAAAGCTTGGGGACGTCGGCGCGACTGGTTTCCATGAGCCAGCCAATGATCTTCGCGGTCATGTTGGCGCTCTGGGAGACGATGTCCCCCTCTGTTCCATCTCCGCCCTGGGGGCAAGACAGGCTGAACTCGACCACACCCGCGCCAGCTTCTTCCAGCTTGCGCATGTTGTCCTGCCAAACCAACTTGTCAGCCGCGTCGTTGCCGCTCAAAGGACCCCCGGTAGAGGCACCGATGAGGCGATCTGGATACTCCGCACAGAGGCGACGGATCTCGTCGCAGACCCGGCTCAGCGGATGCTCCGAGACGTTGTCGCAGTTCCCGTAGGTGGCAGCATCGATGGTGAACATGTAGCCGGCCGGAATGTGAATCTCCACACCATCAAAGGCCGTTTTCATGATGCCGCCAGCCCACCCGGCGTCCAAGGCCCGTTTCATCTGCTCATAGCCATCGCTGGGCGGTGCCGCAGACAAGATGAAGGGCGAGGGGATCTTGCGTCCGAAGAAGTCTGTCTCGAGAGAGACCGGCAACATGGCATAACCCGGTAGCACCTCGGTGCTCTTGAGCGGATGCGCCTTCGACAACGCAACGACCTCACCACCGCGCAAGAATGTGTCGATCTGCGTGGCCAGGTTCTTGCCGGAAGCAGAAGCTTCGACCACCGAAGAAGGGCCCGCCCAGCCATCACCGGCATAGAAGAGCCCTTTCTCCTCGGTCAGGGGTAGTTCGGCACGGTTTCCAATCGCGATGATCACGTGCTGAATGTCCGCGCGGACCTGCTCCGTACCCGCGATCTCCGTCACGAAACGCGGATGGAACTTCTGATCTTTGGCCAGCCCAACCCGCATGGTGCGCAAGCCAGCGATAGCCTCGCCCTCGACATCGATGGCGACAACCTTGGTGCGGCCAGTGATCTCGACGCCACTTGCTTCGAGGTGCCCCCTCTCGTTAGGCGTCAAGGGTAGCTCGCTCCATTTCTCGAGCGCGATGATCTCCACCGCTTCCGCACCATGCTGTAGGGCGCTGACGGCACAATCCACGGCAATGGCCCCGCCGCCGATGATGGCGACGCGCCCCTTGAACGCAAAGGCCGCGGGATCGCTCAGATAGGCATTGCCATAGACCGCGCGTTCTTCACCGCTGATACCGAGCGCCATGGGCGCATGCAGGCCTGCAGTCACCGCCACTGCGGCAAAGCCCTCACTCAACAAGGAGCGCGGGTCTTCGACGCGCGTCTCCAAACGAAGATCGATTTCAGCGTGGCTCATTAACCATGCGATATCTGAGTCCAGCACCTCAGCAGGCAAACGGGCAGGTGGGATCAGAGCGGCCGCACCACCTAAACGAGCGCCACGCTCGAAGAGCGTCACGTTGTAACCGCGCTGCACT
This sequence comes from uncultured Myxococcales bacterium, assembly GCA_964454015.1. Taxonomy (GTDB): domain Bacteria; phylum Myxococcota_A; class Bradymonadia; order UBA4248; family UBA4248; genus CAYVQF01. Next base: position 121,371 of record CAYVQF010000008.1, on the reverse strand, counting down.
AGGAACGCCGCCGTCGCCAAGCCCGCCGGGCCACCACCGATTACGGCCACGCGCTCTGGACGTTTCTCCGCCGCACTCAGCTTGGGCATCACGCCCAGGGCTTTGGCCTTGGCCACGACATAGGCCTGGAGGCGAGGGATCTCCAGCGGTCCATCGCCAAAGGTTCTGTGCGTGCACTTGGCTTGGCAGTAGGTGTCGGGGCAGACGACCCCACAAATGCCACCGAGCGGATTCAGGGTCATAATCTCTGCTGCAGCGCGCTGAAAGTCTTCAGGCGCTCCACCTTTGGCTGCCATTATGAAGTCGGCAGGCGAACAGTTGGCTGGGCAGCCCACTTGGCAAGGCTTCTCTTCGCAGAACTCACACCGCGCCGCCTCACATCGAAACTGGGCATCTGTCATCATCGCATAGTCTTTCACGTTCCCCTCTCCACACACTTCGACATCTGTTAGTTTGCTCACTTGCCAACGAGGTCTTTGATGCGTAATCAACCAAGGTCGGCCATCAAGCCCGGACATCCTGTATGAATGCGACGCCCTAAGCAAGCTCTTTTGCCGCTTTGCGACGTATGGCCGCGTATCGGCCAAAGCGCGCAGTAGACTAACAAAAGCCGTGTCAATCATCTACCTCAACAACGCGACCACTGCATTTCCACGCTCACCAGAGGCGCTCAGGGCCATGCTCAGTGCCCTCGACCTGCCCCCCCGCGATGTCCGCCATAGCAGCAACGACCAAGCGGAGATCACGGCCTATCGACAACGCACGGCCTCAGCCCTAGGCATTGCCCAGGAGCTGATCTTCTTCACCCACGATGCCACCTTCGCCCTCAACGCGGTACTGCGGGGCGCCTTGCGCGCGGGCGATACTTGCTTTGTCGACAACCGAGCGCATAACGCCATCACGCGAACCCTCCATGCGCTCCCTGCAGTGGCGACGCACTACCTCCCTCTACATAGCGCCGACGACCTCGACCTCGATCTCCCAATCCTCATGAATGCTTGCCACAGCAAGCCACAGATGTTCTGTTTCACCCACGTGTCGAATGTGAGCGGAGCCGCTTACCCCGTTGCGACCCTCATCGCTACAGTGCGCGCCCACAGCCCAGCCTCTGCCATCTGTATCGACGCCTGTCAGAGCGCAGGCGTCCTCGACTTGAAGGAAGCCCTAGAGGCAGACTTCATCGTTTTCTCAGGCCACAAGTTTTTGCACGCCCCACCGGGTGCGGCCGTGCTGATCGCACGGCGTCCACTTGAACCCATCGTCTTTGGTGGCACGGGAACTCACTCGGCAGACCTCGTCACCCCCACTCACGGACGTCACTTCGCCGAAGTAGGCACCCCCAATTTGCCGGCCATCGCCGGCCTAGTCGCTGCCCTCGAAGACGACCTTGCCCATCGCGAGCAATACGCTGCCGAGCTACAGTGCATCATCGCCTACCTCTGGGAAGCCCTCAGCCCTTGCGCTTCCTTCCGCCGCCTGGGCCCCCCCCCGAGCGCAAACAGAGGCGCCGCGCTGGCCCTCCAATGCTTGGACGCGCACCCTGAGCTCGACCTCCTCCCTTACCTGCGAGCCCATCACATCGTCGCGCGCGCGGGCCTCCACTGCGCGCCACATCAACACCTGCAGCTCGGACTGCCTCAGGGTACGCTGCGTTTGAGCCCCAGCCGCTTTAGTACAACGGAAGAGCTCGACCAGGTCGCCCGTGTCCTCGCATCCTTTACCACGTCCTGGAGCCAAAGCACGGTCATGATTGGCGGCCCAGTTCATGACCACGGGCCAACCATCGCCCCAGAACCAGGCGCCACCAGCGCCGAGTGTCGTCTCATCTTCAACGCCGTGCGGCCCTGCGCCGAGGCTGCTGGAGCAACGCAGGTGGAAGGGAGCCTTGCGGGAAGCACGGCGAGCATGCGCAGGGCCGCCCTCGAGGCCCTTGGGTGGCAGCTTCAGCCCATTGGCCCTCATAACCTCTTTGCCCGTCGTCCCCCCCTCCACCTCTACCTGGACACAGCCGGGGCCTTTACCCTGAGTCGGGCCCAGACAGAACACGATGCGCGTCAGGCCCTCGATGAGCTCTGCGCCTGGATCAACGGTCACAAAGGAAAATAGCCCATGCCAGCTTTTTTTGGTCAGCCTCGATCGCACATCATTTTCGCAGCCGACCTCGACACTTACGATGAGAATGCCGCCGTCCTGGAGAAAATCGCTTCGCACGTGGACGTCATCAAGGTCAACTGCCCCCTCCTCTATCGCGAGGGGCCCCAGGTCATGGCAAGACTCCGCGATTCCTTTGCCAAACCCGTTTTCGCTGACATCAAAATCGCAGACGTTCCCCACACGGATCGCGCCATCATTGATATCGTCCGCCAGAACGGCGGCGCGGCCGCAATGGTCCATGGCTTCGTCGGCCCAGACGCGCTCGAAGCGTGCTTGGATGCAAGCCGCGGTGAGATCGGCATCATCGTACAGCTCGAGTTGACCAACCCAGGTGGCCGTCTCTTCACCGCACCACTCGCCGATGACATGGCCGCCCTCGCCGCATCTCTCGGGGTCTATGGCATGCAGGCACCCGGAAATCGGCCCCAGAGGATTCAGCGTATCCGACACATCGTTGGCGCTGAACCCGTGCTCGTCTGCTGTGGAGTCGGCGCACAAGGCGGTCATTACCGTGAGGTCCTAGAGGCAGGAGGAACCTACGCCATCATCGGACGCGCCATCTATCTGGCCCCTGACCCTCGGCAAGCCGTGCTCGACATCGTAGGTCAGCCCACCTGACGTGGGCGCCCCCCCAGGCGTTGCCGCAACGACTCCATATCCAGCACCGAGTCCGCGTCGGCATCAAAGTCTAAGAGACGTTCAAGCGTCAATGACCCCGCCATGATCGGTGGCCAAGATGGTGGCGCCGCAATGGGGCCTCTTTGCGTCGCCATATGCCGTCGATCAGACCAGAACCCCGCGACATAGGCCTCGGCGCTGATCAGGCGAAATGCCGGCGGGGCACCTAAGCCCTCAAGGCAATCAAAGCTCTCACGCAAATAATGATGCGCCTCGCAGGGCAGAGGCAGTGTCGTATCCAGATCCCAAATCATCCACTCAGTCCCCCCAGACCCAGCGATTAAAATGACGTGATAGTCCCAGACGACCACCCCGTCTTCGCGCTGCGATAAACGCTGCCGGCGGAGGGCGACACACGCCTCTCGATTCGACACGAAGGCCACATGCGCCAGCTCCCCTGCTACGTGCGGTGATTGGCAAAGATGCCAGATGTTTTCCTCGCAGTACTGCGCTTGATATTGAAAGGCTTCTCGCTCCATGTCGTTCGTCCTTCGCGCACTCTCGCAGCCGAACCGCCGCCGGCGAAGAGGCCCAATCCAATCCTCGCAACTTAGCACGCGTCAATCACAGGGGACCACAAAATTTGCCCCACCCTGCGCACCGTGTTAGCCAACTTCAATCGCTGTGCGTCTATGGATGGACGCGCATCCTGAACGGACGAGTTTTTGTCCGCGCCTCAGAGAACACGCATGGATGAGACCATGGCGATCCGCAATTCCCAGCGTTCACTTATCGGCACGGATGCCACAGAGATACTGAGCGCATCACCATGGCTTGAACCAAGCTCATCCTGGGTTAGTCACCCCCAGAAAGTTCGCCGAGCTCGGCCTAATAAGCTTCCCGAGCTGTGCCCAGAACGCCCTCACGACGCCCGGGCGAAGACGCGATGGCTCACGGTCTTGCTGCGCTTGATTGTTGTCATCGCGCTGCTCGGAGCGACCGTCGCCGCTCTCAGCCTCTTGGTACGTTCCGAGTGGTTCCTGCGCAAAAGGATCGATCCCAAGCTCGAATCCATGGGCGACAAGCTCCACGGGACCTTTCACTACGATGCCATCCGGCCAGCCGGACTCACGGGCATCATCCTCGAAGGCGTCGCTTTCACGCCAGCCTTCGAAGACCCTGAACAGATGCCGGGACCAATCCGCATTCAGAAGCTCGTCATCTATCCCGACATCGCCGCCATGCTCACGGGAGATCTCCAAGCGAAGCTCCTTGAAGTTTACGGTATTCACGCAGAGCTCTGGCTCGACGGTGGACCTGACAACCGGGGACACTGGCCATGGCTAGAGAGCATTGCCGAAGCCTGGAATAGCTCCACGGGCACGTCATCCGGCGGAGGCACATCTTCAGCACCTTCGCGCTTCCCTGACATCCATATCATGGGCGGGCGCCTCGATCTGCGCGCTCCTAACGGGACCATGCCCCACTTGGGCCTGCGGGTCGACGACCTCTGGGTGCGGCGCCAGCAACAACAGCTCGAAGTCGATGGCGCGATTCATGTGGATGGGCTGGGCTACGCACTGCTCTCTGGCGACGCCAGCAACCGCGTTCGCCGTGCCGGCGTTGTCGTTAAGCTCGTCGACGCACCTGATCTCCTCGGCATGGCCCCGCAGCAGAAACGCATTCGCGAACTCGTTGGCGAAAACAGCCGCCTCGAGCTCGGCGGTGTCGCCTTTCGCTGGCCACCCGCCTTGGTCTTGCACGATCTCAAATTGACCGACACCCACATCGGCGTGCCTGGACAAGACGCGGCCTACATTGAGTCGCTGCAAGCCTCGCAGATTGTGGTCACGATTATCGACAAGCAAGCAGACGTCAGCATCGAAGACCTGGAGGTCGCCGTACGCGTCGGCTGGATGGAGCGCCTCGCCGCCTCCATTCCCATTCGTCTGCCCCAACTGGCCATCGGCCTGGACTACGGAAAAAAACGCATCGGAGCCGCCTTCACCGTTGGCAACGCGGAACGGGGCAGCCTCACCCTCAACGCCGCCCTCGATCTCATCGCTTTCGACCTCGCCGTGAAAATCGACGCCGACCACTTCGATGCCGGGCCCATGCTGTCCTTCATTCCTTACACGGGTCCCGTAGACTTTCACGCAGGCATCATCGACGGCAGCGCCATGTTGCGCTTCCCCCTCAGTGAAGGCTTGCTCTACTTCGACGGATTCCTCAACTTCAGCCGTGTAGATACCACCATCCCTTGGGTCTCTTCCTTGCCCCTCGAGAACCTCGATCTCACCCTCGACATCAAATCCCTGGTCGACCTCCATGAGCGTCGACTCAACATCGAAGACGCAACCCTCGCCATCGGTGAGCTGATGTTTGTGCTGTCGGGTACGGTAGAGCAGACCGGGGAGGGACGGCACGTGCTCATCAAGACCACGCTCTCTGGAGAGAACCTGCGAGCCGAGCGAGCCCTTGACAGCTTGCCCACAGGCTTCGCCCCCGCTTTAGAGGGCTATGTGCTCGAAGGTGAGTTTGGCTTGGCCTTTGACCTCGACCTCGACACCCGCGCGCCCGAGAGCATGCGCCTCAGGCACCACTTTGACATGTCCAAGCTGACCGTGGTTCACCACGGACCCAAGGCCGACATCCCCCTCCTCAAAACCAATGCCTTCGCCGTGCGGGTCAACGCAGCCTCGAGCGCGACCCTCATTGGTCCACAAGAAGCGGGCTGGACCCCCTACTTTCGTGTCCCCAAGTTCTTACCTGCAGCGCTCATAGCCGCAGAGGACGGGGCTTTTTATCATCACGACGGCTTCGATCAGCGCGCGATCCAATCTTCGCTCATCTCTAACCTCCAGGCAGGTCGCATCGTGCGTGGCGGCTCCACCATCAGCCAACAGGTCGCCAAGAACCTCTTCCTCAACCAAGATAAAACCCTATCGCGAAAATTTCAGGAAGCCTTCCTGACTTGGCAACTCGAAGAACACATCGACAAACAGAGGATCATCGAACTCTACATCAACTTGGCGCACTGGGGACCAAATGTCTACGGCATCAAAAGCGCGGCAGAGTATTTTTTCCGCAAAAGAGCCAGCCGACTGAGCCTCCGCGAGTGTCTATTCCTCGCGTCGATTCTGCCTAACCCAGTTCGCTTCGGCCGACACTACGCCGAGGGCTACATTCAGTCGGATCGTCTCAACAAAATGCGCTCCGTCCTCTTCGTCTTGCACAGTCGCGGGCACGTCGATCGGCAAACCTATGAACAAGAACTCCATGCCATCAATCGCGCCAATATCTCGAGCAGCCCGCGTCCCAAAGTGCTAGCCGCCGCACCTTCGGGAGCCGAAGACCCCTCCAACGACTGATGCGCCCTCAGAGCATTTGCTGGCTCACCTGGAGTGCGGCCTCTCTGCAGGTAACGAAACGATAGTGCCGAGCCAACATTTCCAAGGACCTCTTCATGGTCTCTTCCTTGCGCTCGATGCTGTGGCGCAAGTCTGGCTGCGCCTGGCACAGCGCCTCGGTGTAGCCATCTTTGGCCGGATCGGCCAGGTCAATCCCATGCAGCTCCAGCCCCAAAAAACTACGGTGAAAAGACATGGCTCTCTGTAAGAGAAAGGGCGCCCAGCGGGGACCCGCGAGAATCAAAGAGGTGCCGATCACCGGAAAGCGCGAGCAAGGCAAAACGCAAATGGGTAACTCGACCAGAGCCCGCCTCGTCTGACCTCTGCCTCGGCGGAAGATCGCCCCAGCACGCGGCAAATAGGGACGCAGTGGGGTCAACTGCGTTCGCGCATCAACCATCGCCGAGCCACTCTTTCTGCCGCGCAGCCGAATGAGAGCCATCGCCAAGGCTTTGGCGACGTAATAAGGCGGGCTAGGAAACACCGACGAGTCATACGCAAAGTTCAGCGCCTCGAGACAGTCGAGGACCTCATCACTGACATTGTACCCAGGCGCGCGAAAACCAACGGGGCGGATGCCACAGGCGCGCTCAATCTGGTCTTGCGCTCCCGCAATCTCTTCGTGGATGCCGGCCCAACCCAAGCGGGGCAAATCGTACACATGGCGCCGACTGTGATTGGCCACTTCGTGCCCCTGCGCCACCACACCTCTCAGCAGCGCAGCATGCTGAGGGTCCTCGACATCATCGCCGACCACAAAGAACGTCGCCCGCACGCCAAAGGAGCGAAAAAGGCTCAAGAGCCGCTCCAAGGCTGCATGATAAATCGGATCATCGCCGCGATGCGCGGCCAAGCCATGGATCTTGGTGTAGCACCCCACCGCGTCCATATCCACGCTGATGGCACATACTGCATCACCCATGACGGCCTCTCAACGGTTGCGCACCCGAATCACCCATACCAACCGCGCAACTCCCTTCAAAACAGCGGGCACACGCTTGATGAGCTTCACCGAGGGTGCGCGCAACTCCTCCAACTCGACAGGAATCTCAATCATCCGATGACGTTCTCGCTGCGCCCGGATCACCAGCTCACTCGCAAAGAGGTCCTTGTCGACCACACAGCGGCGACTCACTGGTAGAATCCGTTCTCGCTTGAAAGCCTTGAGGCCGTGGGTGTCCGTCCCCTGGAAGCCCAATCCGATCCGCAGCAGGGTGTTAATCACCCCTGTGGCAAAACGCCGCAAAGGAGGCCGTTTGTCTCGCGCTCCCTCCATTGCCTTCGAACCCACGACGAAATCGTAGTTGTTGTCCACGATCTCGATCAAAGCACGCCGGTAGAAATCTGTGTTACAGAGATCGATCTCGTCGCAGATAACGATGTCACCCCGCGCCTCCTCAATCCCCTTGCGCAGGGCCTTGCCGTAGTTCGGCTCATCACAGTGCAAAATCCGCAACTGCGGGTGCCGAGCCTGAAGCTTCCGGGCCAATGTCACCGTGTCGTCCCGCGAGCCGTTCTCACATAGAATCAACTCGTAACTAAAAGAAAACTCGTTATCCAGCCGCTCGGTCAAACCGGCAACCGCCGCATATAAAATGGCCCCCTCGTTGTACACGGGGATCACAATCGACACATCCGGTTTCTCTGGTGCCTGATAGTTTACAGCCACCTGTGGTGATTCATGCATGATCATTCCCAAGCAACGTCTCTGTCAACGAAGGCCCTGCACCGCAGAGGGACACTAGATGGCGTCGGCACCTCAACAGCCAAACGTCTATAGCAGATCACCCGATGAGCGGCAAATCAACCTTTGCAACCGACCACCATCCCCCCCCCCCCGAGACAGCAAACCAAGGCCGCTGACGACTCAATCGGCTTCACCCAACAGAAATGCCAAACCCGGCGGCAAATAAGGATAGTTCTGCTCTAACCATAGATGACGCTGAAGACGAAGACGTTCAAAGGCCGCAAGCCGATCCGTATGGGCCATGGTACGCAAACGACCTTCCAAGACCCTCCGCACCTTCTCATCTCCCTCCGACAGCAGCGCCTGCTCTAAGAAGGCCAGCTTCGTGTCGGCATCGTCATAGGACAGCAAGCCAGAAATCAACAACGGAATGCCGGGAGGTGCATTGCGTTTCTGCATGGCCACTTGAAGGTACTTGATGCCCTTGGCCCGAACCACGGCCCGCTCTTCACGAGAAGAGACTGGGTACCACATCGCCCAGGCCAAACCCAAAGCATAGGGATACTGCGCATCGTCAGGAAAACGCTCCATGGCGCGCTCGTAATAACCAGCCGCAGCCGTCACCCCCTCTTGCGTGATGCCACCCGAAAAAATCAACGCCAGCGCCGCCCAACGATAGGCGGCTTCAAAATCAGGGTCCAGATAGAGAATGGCGTCAGCGAGAAATGGAGCCAGGCGCTGCTCGCCACTGCGGCCGCGATACTGCAAAGCGCGCAGCCAGATGAGATCGGCACAAAAAGTTGCATAACCCAGGCACATGACCCGTAACGCATCGTGCCCGGGGACCATGGTGTACTCTTCTCCAGTCACCAACACCGGCCGCTGCTGGCGAGCGGCAAGCTCAGCCCGCAGCGAACCCACCCAAACCACCAAGACCAAGCCCAGCAGCACAACCTGCCACAACGCTCGCCAGTCTACCTTTGCCCTTCTGCCAATCCTCGTGCCCATCAGACAAACTCACCACACGACAGGGGGGCAGCCACCACCCCTAACGAAGTCATTCATATCCTAAGCGCTCCTCGGCCATCGCAAGAGCACGGCGCACTTCTTTAAGGCGGCGTAGATTCTCGAAATCCGGCTCTGCGACAACATCCCGTGCATAGTCTGGAACTCCCGCTAGGGCATGGCAGAGATGCTCACTGCCTTCACGAAAACGACCCATACGCGCACAAAGACGCGCCAAAGCAAAGCGCGCATCCGCCTCGAAGTGGTCCAAGCGCAGCGATTGCTGCAAGTCTTCTTCGGCCAAGGCCCAGAGCGAAGTGTCCATATAGGCGATGCCACGGTTGAGATAGGCACGACCATAGTCTGGCTGGTGACGTATGGCTTCTGAGAGGCTCTCGATGGCTTCTTCGATTTTTCCACGCTCGATAGACACACAGCCGAGACTCATCCAAGCCTCTGCCACGGTGGCATCAAGGCTCAGCGCCCTTTGATAATAGTGTTCAGCCTGATCGAACTCGGCAAGTTCGTAAAACACATTGGCCAGCCACACCCAATGCTGGGGCTCACCAGGCCCCAACACGCAAAGCGCCGCAAAATGACTCAACGCGCCCGACAGATCGAGCGCATCCATGGCGAGCTCCCCAAGGCTCTGGTAGGCGAGTAGATAGCGAGGCTCGCGCTCAATTGCCTCCTCAAAGGCCAACAGCGCCTCGTCAAAGCGTTCCGACTTGAGCAACGCACGCCCCCAAGCCACCAAGTTGACAGCATCGCGTTGGACACTCACGGCCTGCTCAAAGTCACGCAGGGCCTCAGCGCCCTCCTCACGGCCAGCGCGGAGCTCTGCCCGTAGACGAAAGGCCTCTCCGTCCTGCCCATCCAGCATGATGGCCCGATCGAAATCGGCCAGCGCCCGATCACCATCTCCAGTCAGAACGTGACAAGTCCCACGCAACTTGAATGCCCGCGCCATTGTCGGATTGTCCTTCAGAACCGCAGCAATCCTGACAAAACAAGCCTCACTATCACCTTCGCTCAGCCTCTTCTCTGCCTCATCCAACAGCACCCAGGTCGCGCCAAGTGGCGTCCCTGGGCCCTCTCTGGCATCCGAAGCCATTGGAAAAAGCACCTGCAATGCCTCCAATTCGCCCGGTGAACAAAGGCCACTGGCCAAGACCGCGCCCACCAGGAGTCGCGTCCAAGTCTCGTCAGCAGCCAAAAGGCCCATCATTTGCACGAGATGCCTTCCCCCAACGACACCTCGCGCGAAACCTATCAGCGCATGCAGTGCCAGCACATGTGGATCATCGGCGAGGAAGTCGGGGATCGATGCCAGCTCCACCGCAGCACCCTCGAAATCCTTCTCCATAGTCAAAGCCAGAGCCTGCAAGACCACCCGTTGTCCCAGCGCAGTGGCATCCCCATCCCTAGCAGATTCGCCTAAAGTGGGGCTCACCCGCCGCAACAACGCTGGCACCCGAGCTGACTCACCAAGTTGCAGAAGCAGCTCGCCAATGCGCAGCAACAGCTCCGGCATATCACCCGCCACGGCAAGGCCTGCCGACAAAGACCGCAACGCGTTACCGAGACGGCCACTTTGCGCGTAAAGGGAACCCAGCGCCTCCCAGCCAACCCAGTCACGTGGCTCCAAAGCGACGGCCACATGGAGATGCTCCTCTGCTGAGCTCGGGTCGTTCAACTCGAGGAGGACCTGGCCGAGATAAAGGTGGGCGCTCTCATTGTCCGGTGCAATCTCGACGGCAGCCTCGAAATCGCAAAGGGCTTCCTGGAGACGCCCAAGCTCCAGATAGGTAAGTCCGCGATGCACATAGAGCTGCACATCGTCACGCCGCTGCCCCATGGCACGATCAAAATCGGCCAAAGCACGCCCGTGTTCACCCATCTCTAGCGAGCAATAGCCCCGCCAGCGATAGGCATCCACATTGGTCGGATCTTGCTCCAAACTCTGTTGAAACCAAGTGAGCCCTGCATCGACACAGCCTTCGCGGATCGCAAAAAAACCTTTGTAGCAAAGCACCCTGGCATCATTGCCCCGCAAGTGCTCGGCCTTACGTAAAAAAAACTGGGCCCTCTTGTAGTCGTTGCAAAGAAGGTTGGCCAACACCAACTCGATGAGCACGCCAAAACCACGCCGGCCTTGGGCGTAGAGCTCCGTCAGTAGTTGCTCCGCTTCCTCACCCTTTCCCTGGGCCAACAGTTCCCGAATGCGCTGCATGCGCTCCTGCGAAGTAGACTTTTTCGAGGGCGGGGGCACACGTGACACCAAAGCCTCCTATACCAGGGCCTCTTCGCAACGAATCGAGGCCTCTCGTTTGTAGCTCAGGCCCGGCAGCAGAACAAGACCAGCGCACTCCATCGCCACGGCAATCAATCCAGCCAACGCGCCCAGTCCAGGGGATAGCCCGGCAAGCCCGGAGGCAAGGACGGCATGAGCAGTTGCCCAAAGGTAAATGGGTCACCCCACAGAAGCTCACTCGTTCCATATCCGCGGTGGGCCAACACATCACCGCCGCTGCTCACATTGTGCACCCAAACACTGAAGCCCACACCCATACGTCGCCCTTCGTAGCCAGAAAGGGAGTCGACCCCGAAAAACACTGCAGGAATGAACATCTTGACATCATAGCCCTGCGCAGTGCGGCGGCTCTTACCCATGATAGGCAGCGTCTGCTCCCCATCTGGAAGCCGCAACATCCGCTGAACACAGGCCTCAGCCTGTCCCGGCAGTACGGCAAAAGCATGGACGTTGCCGTCAGGGCTGTGGCGCACCGGGTCTTCCTGGTAAGCAGCGCGATACATGTCCCCAGCGCTGTCCACCCCCGGCCGACGCATTCCGGCGCCGAGATCAAGCCATAACTGCATATGATCAAAGGCATAAGCAGAAAGATCCTCTGCACAGCCCGAAGTCTCGACCACATCGGGATCACGCACGACGACACCCAGCCACAGACCATCATCCCGCCACATGGCTTGGATGGAAAAGCCTACCTCACTGGCCACGAATTCCTGCGCCGTCACCTCTCGTAAACCCTCAACAAAATAACGTTTTGACCCCGTCGCCCACAAGCCTTCGTCCAAGCCTTCGTCCAGATCTGGCGCAGCCGCAACGTACTCTGCCACAAACCAGGCGAAACGCACCTCGCGCTTCAGCAGCGGGAAACCAGAGCGGATAGGCACGGCCGTGTAGGAACGCTCACCGTGTTGAGACAAAAAGTCGAATCGCAGCCTGTGCTCGCTGGGGCCATCCAACCAACCCGCGGTCTCTTCATGGTTTTCCACGCGCAACACGCCGGCGTCATCCAAGACCGCCCGAACGCATTCCCGGGCATACCACGCCCCACCCCATGCCTCACAAAGATGGAGCCGCCCATCACGAACGGCCATCTCTTGTCGGGGAAGCACTGCCCCACCATCGCGTGTTCCAATGGGGCAATGCGGGCAGAGCATCCCATCGGGAATCTCCAGACGCACCTGTGGCATGCGCCCCTGGCTGACCACCATCAAAGCGCTGTAGTCCGCCTCGGGTAATTCGGACGCATCCTCTCCCCGTGGAGACTTGATCACATGCGCAATGATCTCAGCAGAGCCATCGCCATCCAAGTCGCCCATCGTGTACTGGAAAGCTCGTAAGCCACGTCCATCCAACACACGTGAGAGAATCGCTTCGGCGTCCGGATTCGAATCCTGTGCCTGCATCGGTAAGCGTGGATCGCCGACCCCAGAAGACACACAAAAAAGCACGCAAGATAGCGCGGTTATGCACAACCAACTGACCCAAGAGGCCAAGTTGGGGAGCCATGCCATGGTGGTCCTGCCTCGTTTGGTATAGGCGTCTGTGCGTCCAATCAGATGGAGCAAAAGGTCGCGCCTGCAACACTACATTGCAGCACTTAGAACCTTGCCACCGGCCAACGACTACCATGAGGCTGCTCAGCACCAACATCCACAAAAGGAGCATCAGATTACCTCACTCGCTGCTCAGCGTCGTCCCGAGTCGCCCGGGGGCTCGACATCCTCGTCGCACAGTCAACTTTTCGCGTGAATACACCCGCGCCCTCGGCGCGCGCGTCTGACGTAGAGGTGCATCGTTATCACCTTGCCGCAGTGGGCATTGGAGAAGCGCACCATGCATAGACATGGCAACTCCCACGAAGCACAGCTCCACGAGGCTCAATGTCACACCTTTACCGCACGAGTGTCAACAGGATTACCGGCGAAACGAAATCCACTCCCAATCGCACCCCCACCGACCTCGCAACACGCCGCAGCAAGCTAGACTCTAGCTGTCTTGAGGCTACACTGCTTCCCATCCTTTCGTGGATGGGCACCAACGCACGTGAATACCCCATGCTCTCTACCAAGATCGCCCGCATCTGCATCGCCCTGATAACGGCCAGCACATCAACATGGCTTGGTATGCCGGTCCAGGGGCAGCCCCCCCCCGACGTGCACGCTTCACAAAGTGCACCATGTGCTGGCTGGGAGCCAAGCGGCCCCGATGCGTTCTGGCACCCCGCTACGAAGTGCCGCCTATGGCGAGAAGACAAAGCAAAGGGCTCCCTCTCCATCGACACGCTGATTGAAGTCTGGTGGCAGCGCTTTCTCAGCATCCCCCAGGCCGTCGTCCTCAGCGACGCTACAGGCTACTGCGCTTCGCGCGCCGGCAGCTTGCTCATCATCCACTATCAAGATCGCTACGGTATGATCCTCGCGCTTCCCCCCGCCGCTGCCTGCGCTGAGGTCGGCAATCCGCGCTGTGAGTTCGTCCGCTTCATCTTTGGGGAGGGCCCCGCCAACGACCCAGAGGTCTTGGAAGCTTGGCAATGCGCCCTCAATCAACTGCCGCTATGCGACTGAAGGCGACATGAGCACCCTCCCCCTTGCACCCATTGGTCCGGGATACACCTGCCACTCCATGATCGGCAGCGGTGGCATGGGTGAAGTTTTCCTCACCACAGACCCCAAGAGCCAACAACCCGTCGCCCTGAAGCTCATCCGGCCCGACCGTGCCCGTCGCATCCGCGCCCTGCGCCGCTTCACCCGTGAGGTCCGGGCCATGGCGAGGCTCAACCACCCTTGCATCGTCCCCGTCCTCGACTACGGGGTACACATCGACGAGCAAGGCCTGCGTCGCCCCTACTTCGTCATGCCCCATGTGCTCGGTCCCAGCCTCAGAAATTATCTCAATACCCGCCCCAAGCTCGATGAAGCCCTGGCGCTCTTCGACTTCATCCTCTCGGCGCTGGCCTACGCCCACGCCCGCGGCATCATCCATCGCGATCTCAAACCGGAAAACGTTCTCCTCGAGCCACAGCAAAGTTCGCAGCTTCTTCCCCGGATTTTGGACTTTGGCATCGCCCGCATGACCGATGACGACGTCCACGACGAAGCCATCGTCGCCCAGCTCGAGCTCGACCTCTCTGCCACCCATGCCTTTCCCAATCATGCCATCGACGACATGACGACCCTCGAGGTCGGCAGCGAGCCGACTGATTTCGCTGAGAAAAACCGGGGTGTACTCTTTAGCTCCGACGATGTACCGACTGTCGCCGACTTTTTTATGCCTGCCGGCACGGGGACTCGGGTCACTCACCACAACCAGTGTGTCGGAACCCCGGCCTACCTCGCCCCAGAGCAAATCCGAACGCGGCGCGGGGAAATCGGCCCGGCTGCAGACCTCTACGCCTGCGGTGTCATGCTCTACGAGTTGGTCTGTGGCCGACGCCCGTTCTTGGCCAAGACCCCGCAGGAATTACTAAAACTGCACTTATTGGCGCCAATCCCGGAGATCACCAGCGACAAGACCCTACCCAAAGGTCTCGCCGATCTGATCAAGCAGCTTTTGGCCAAAGAGCCCGCCGCTCGGCCACACAGCGCCGCCGACGTGAAACGAACCTTGAAAGCCATACAGTCGGGCCGGGACTTCGTCCCACCAGTCGTCCCCGTCCTGGACTCGCTTTCGCCCGATCTGCTCACGGTGCACACACCTTCGTCCAGCGCCTCCAATCTCGGCTATCGATCGGCGCGCCGCTTTAGCCCCACTCCCACCACCGCACCTCAATCTCTTGGCCTGGGTTTGCTGCGCTTCCGCGAAGCCCCCTTCTGCGGGCGCGCCCCCGAGCGTTACGCTGCAAGCGCTAAGCTCGTAGAAGCGCATGAGTTTTCCTCATTGCGTATCGTCCTCGTCGACGGTGAAGCCGGCATTGGCAAGACCCGCTTCGCGAGGTGGCTGCGCGAACGGGCGTCGGAGCTGGGCGTCGTCCACGCTTTGACCATCACATTTGACGCGACCAGCGGCGGCACGAGCCTGCGCAACGCTTTGCAACGCATCATCGGTTGTCAGGGGAACGATGAAGCCTCGTTGCGAAAAAGCATCCGGCACCAGCTTTTCCATGCGGATCTCTCGGACCCATGGCTCCTGCCGGCTTTCGTTCGCTACCTTCAGCCCGACTTGCTGACTGACGCACAAGACAGCCCCGTCCCGCCTGCGACGCATGTCCAGGCGGGTCATCTGCTCACAGACGCCGTGCTCCGCCACCACTCTGCTTCGCGCACGGTCTTGCTCCACCTCGACGATATTCACAACGCCCCCGACGAGTGTATTGAGCTGCTCCACCACCTCATCGCTAGAAACCGCATCGTACCTAGCTCGGCACTCATTATCGCGACGCTTCGCTCGGAACAGCTACTCCACACCGCCTTCCGGCATCAGCTCGAAAGCCTGACGCAATATGCCGAAGTCTCTCGCATCAGCCTCGCCCCCTTGGATAAGGAGCATGTCGCCAAGCTCTGCAACGCCCTCGTACCCCTCCACCCCGAGACTTGCGCGCTCTTGGTCGAGCACGCCAATGGTCATCCCCTCTTCGCCATTCAGCTTCTGACTCAATGGCTGGCCGCCAACGAGATGCACTTCGTCCCCCAAGAAAACTACTACCGCCGCACGGCCCTCTCCTCTCCCCCCACCCGCATCAACGAGGTGGTCGATCGGCGCCTGGGCAGCTTCCTCGATAGCTTCACCAGTCACCCCGAGATCGAAGTCACCACAGTGCGTCGCGTCCTCGAATGGGCCGCCATCATCAATGAACCCATCCGCTTTGATTTGCTCGCCAAACTCGCGCGGCTCGACGCCATCGTCACCAGCCAAATCGACCTCGTCTGGGAAGCCGCCCTGGTCGATGGCCTCTGCATCGAAGACGCCGCCGATGAGAGCCTTCGCTTTGGCAATCGGGTGATCGGCGATCAGCTCCGCGAATGGGCGCGTTCTGCTGGCGATTACGGCAAGCGCCAAATCGCGTGCGCCAACGCCAAGCTCTCGGCCAGCAACAAAGAACCTTCCCTGTTGCACTTAGAGGTGAGCACCCATCTCCTCGAAGCCCGTGAACACACCGACGCCTGGCGACATCTCGTGCTGAGTGCCCGCTACTGCCTCGACACCAACCAACCTCGCCTGGCGCGGCAACGTCTTCTACGGGCCTTCGAGCTCCACGACGGCAGCGAAGAGAAGAGCTGCGTTCCTGAGGACGGGGAGATCTTCGACGCCCGCAGGGTCTACATCGAGGCGTCGCTGCTACTGAACCGCCTCGATGAGGCGGAAGAACACATCTTGACGCTCGACGAGTTTCCCGCGTCGCGTCACAAACATCAGCTCTGGGTCCCCCTCTTACGCGCTGAACTCCACGCCAGGAGAGGTCTGGTAACTTTAGCGGTGGAACAATACCGCCTGGCCCTCACCATGTGCCCAGCCCCAGGCTATGACCACCTTCGCGCCAAGGCCCTCAAGGGATTCGCCCTCATGTCTGCGCGCCTCGGGCAGGTCCAGAGCGCTGTCACCGCCATTGAAGAAGCCGAAGGCCTCGCCCGCGAAAGCGGCGACCAGAACCTCATGGCTGAGGTCTGTTTGAGTTCTGGTATCGTGCAAGGACTCGCGGGAAATCATCAACTCGGGGCCACCTACCTCAACGAAGCCTTGGCACGCTTCCAGAAAGCGTCCAACCCCTACGGACTCGGAGACACCCTGGTCACGCTCGGTAAGGCTGAGATTCTCTCTGGCCAGCTTACCCACGCCGAGGTGCGCTTTGAAGCCGCCAAAGCAACGTTGAATCTGCTCGGGGATCGCCGGCGCCTGGTGGCCATCCTCAATGGGCTCGGCGAAGTGGCTCGCGCCAAATTGCAAACCGAAGCGGCTGAAAACTACTATGCACAGGCCATCGACCTCATTGAAAACCAAGATGCCGACGAGGACATGGCTGCCCTCTACACCAATATGGGACTGGTGCAACTGGGACGCGGCCATCTCGACGACGCGAGCCATTCGCTCCACCGCGCCGCCGAGCTCTTCCAACAACTCGGCGCCCGCTCCTATCTGGCTGTGGTCTGCGGCATCCTCACCCGGGTCTTTGCAGAGAAGCTCGCGTTCAAGGAAGTCGACCACATCCTCCAGCGCATCCGCAACCTCCAACTAGAAGTCCTTCCAGCCGATCGCGACATGGCGAGCGCCTTCGCGCAGGCGGCATCCTGTGCCGAAAACAACGGCGCCTTCGAAGTGGCGGCCAAGCTCTATCGCTACGCCGCCGCTGCCTTCGCCATCTTGGCCGACACGGCCAACAAAAACAGCGCCGAGCTAAATTTTATAAGGCTTTCGAAGCTAAACGACCACTAGTCGGGTGCCGTCACGCGCATGATCTCTGCCAAGGACGTCACCCCCTCCAACATCTTGGAAATACCCGCTTGACGCAGGGTCTTCATGCCAAGTCGAATGGCCTCTGCCTTCAACTCGGCCGTGGAGTAGCCTTGGAGGATGTACTGGCGCAAGTCATCGTTCAGAACCATGACTTCATACAGGGCCAATCGCCCGCGGTAGCCCGTATTGGAGCATGAGGCGCAGCCAGCAGGTTCAAAGACGGTCCCTGTCCCGATCAACTCCTCGCTCACCTGCAACTTGCGCAACGCTTCCATATCCAGCTTGGCCGGGCGCCTGCATTCAGCGCAGAGCCGGCGCGCGAGGCGCTGAGCCAACACCAGATTGACCGATGCCGTCACCAAGAAAGGCTCGATACCCATGTTGAGCAGGCGCGAGATCGTGCTCGGCGCATCATTGGTGTGCAGAGTCGAAAGCACCATATGGCCCGTGAGTGCCGCCTTGACTGCAATCTCAGCCGTCTCGAAGTCGCGAATCTCGCCGACCATGATGATGTCAGGATCTTGGCGCAAAAAGGAGCGCAGCGCCGCGGCAAAGTTGAGCCCGATACCATCGTGAATCTGTACCTGATTGATCCCCATCAAGTTGAACTCAACCGGGTCTTCACAGGTAGAGATGTTTTCACTGGTCTTGTTCAACTCGCTCAGCGCCGAGTAGAGCGTCGTGGTTTTACCGCTACCCGTTGGGCCCGTAACCAGAACCATCCCATAAGGGCGATGAATCTGCTCTTTGAAGTGCGCCAGAGGCTCGGCCTCGAAGCCCAGCTTGGTCATGTCGAGCTGGAGGTTGCTCTTGTCGAGCAGACGCAAAACGACTTTCTCACCAAAGAGGGTCGGCAAGACAGAGACGCGAAAATCCATCTCCTTGCCTTTACCGATACGCAGCTTGATCCGCCCGTCCTGGGGCAGACGTCGCTCGGCAATGTCCAAGTTCGACATAATCTTTAGGCGACTGGTCAAGGCGTTGCGCAGCTTCGCTGGCGGTGTCATCACCTCGTGCAGAACCCCATCAATGCGGTAACGCACGCGCATGATCCGCTCATAGGGCTCTACGTGAATGTCACTCGCCTGACGACGAATCGCATCGAGCAAAATGGCATTCACCAAGCGAACGACCGGCGCCTCCTCAGCCGCGCTCTGCAGATCCATGATGTCAACGGAGTCTGCATCTTCGCCAAAGGAGATGTCATCGGCATCGAAGCCATCGAAAAACTCGTCGTAATCGATCCCCGACTCTTCTTCCTGATAGTACTTTTCGATGGCCGCGCGGATCGCCTGTTCCCCAGCAACCACGACCTCGATGTTGTAGCCCGTCAAAAACTTCAAATCGTCAATGGCGAAGATGTTCATCGGGTCGACCATCGCCACGATCAACGACTGGCCTGCGCGGTTAATGGGGAGGCACAGGTGTCGCTCTGCGACTTCTTTGGGGACCAGGTTCAAAATCTCCTGGCTGATCTCCCCCATGTCGGCCAACTGAACCGAGGGGACTCCAAACTGACGACTCAAAAAGTTGGTGAGCTCAGACTCCTTGATGTAGCCAAGGGTTGCCAAATGGCCGGCCAGGCGCCCACCTGCTTTGCGTTGTTGCCCCTTGGCATGCTCCAACTGGCCCTGCGTTATGAGCTGACTACGCAGAAGTAATTCACCCAGACGCGCATCACCATTCGACATCGCTTTTTCACCCCGTTGCTGCTGAGAAGTCGCGCACATTTCGCACTGACATGCGCTTCGGCAATTTACCAACCCCGGGCCAGGTGGTCAACGCAAGCCTAGGCCAAAGCGCACCTTCTCTCCCCTGATCCGACGCGGGGGAATGCCCTCGCGTCAGCTCCCCCGACGCCCGCCAATCCCCCGACTACGGCGCACCTCTTCGCGGATCTGTTCCTCAGTCATGACACCCTTGCGAACAAGCACTCGGACCACGGCACGCAGAAGGTCAGAGGTTCCGATATCGGCGAGGTAGTCTGCGCCCTGGGCACGGCTCTGTAGGTTCGGATCGGCAACGTAACGGATGCCAGAGTTTTCCGTCCGTCCACTGATGGGCTGACTCGTCGCGCCAGCGGCTCCGGTAAAGACCTCGGCACTCTCCTCCTCATTGAGATCACCCCAGTCGTCTCCCAGATCAAAGAGGGCCTGCTTTTCTTCTCCCCCCTGTCGTGCCTCCTTGAGTGCCCCCCCCTCTCGCACCACCGTAGGCACCCGGGTAAAACCACCCCCATCTGCCGCTTTGGGCACCTCCTCCTGGAGCGCCGGAGGCAACTCCGTCCCCGCCGGCAGGGTCATGCGGTTGTACACGTCAGCACCATTCTCGCGCTTGACGCTCAAGTCCAAATCACCAAAATCCAGGGAGAAGGCACCGCCATCACTCTCGCCCGCCTTGGCCTTGATCGCGATGACGGGACGCGTCTCAGGGTGTGACTTGCCCGCCGACGAGGCGCGCTTCGCACCTCGCAGCAGCGCGCTCGGCGAGAGATCGCTCAGATCCATCGAGGCCCCCGCTGCGGCTTTACTCGGAGAGGGTGACGGTGTCTCCGATGGGGGAAGCGCAGAATAGTCATCCATGAGCTTCGACACGGAGTCCTCGAGGAAATCGTCCAAGACGAAGCTCAAATCGACCTCGCCCTTGGGACTACTCTGCGAATAAGTGCGCTTGACCGCCTGGGCGATATCAAGCGGACCCGCCAACAACGGTTTGACAGGAAAGCCCGATAACTTGCCCACCTCCTCTATGGCATTGAGATCAAGAGGATTCATCATGGCCACAAAGAGCTTCTTCTCACCCTCGTCGTTGGTGAGCCCTAGGGGCATGAGAGACAAACGCTCGGCGGCCTCTCCCGGCACCAGTTCGAGAATGCGCGGGTCCGCCTCGAATTCCTTCAGGGATACACAAGGAAGGTTGAGCTGCTTGCTCACCACGACGATAGCGCGCTCTTCATCTACCCAGCCCTCTTGCAGAAGCACATCGTACAACGATCGGCGTGACGAGGTGCACAGCGCTTGCGCGCGCTCCAAAGTCGCTTCGTCCACGATGCCCTTACGTAAAAACATTCGCGAGAGCTGCCGATCCTCCAACATGAGTCCCTCGGTCTACAGAATGAACGCCATTACCAACACACAACCCTTTGCAGGAGCGCAACGGCTGCACCAATATATCAAGCTGACACCAGGCTTACCAGACCAACACCAATTGACGTTCGCCCTCCCCTTGCCTCGAACATGCGTTTCTCCCCACACATCCCTTTGAATAATCGCTCTGCCTGTAGCGTTTTCTCCACGTGGTTCACACCTCCCGTGTGAACCTTTTGCTCTGCCGTCATCCGCCAAAAGAGACACCCCATCCCATGGCTAAGCAACCCTCCCACCCAGCGCCACGTGATCCCGTCAGCTCGGCCCAAGCTCTCGAACCTCTTCGCCTGCAGGCCTACTACGATGGCGAGTTGCCTGAGGACGAAGCGCACGAGCTCGCCGCGCACCTGGTCCACGGCACAGACGATCAGGCACGCTTGGCCGCCCTCCAGGAGATGGGCGACTTGGTGCGCTTCGACAACGAGCAGGCCCTAGAGCTTCTCGATTCCTCGGCCTTCACCGCCAGAATTATCGCGGCGACCGCTGCCCTTCCCAGCCACCCCGCCAAGGCCGCCACAGCCACACCGAATGACCCTGGCACTTGGCTCGACCGTGTGATGCAGAGCCTCGGGGCCTACTTCGCTGCACACCGCAAGATCTTCATCCCTGCCACAGTCTTACTGGCCATGGCAGCCTTGGTCATGTTGCCCATGCTCCTCAGCCCACAGGCGCCAACCACCCTGGTAGAAAAAGAGCGCACCATCGTCATCGTCGAACCACTGCATCTCGAAGGGGGAGCCTCCGGCTCAGTCTCCTATACCCCACACTCCAATACCCCGGTGATCTGGTATCTCGGCTCGCAGAGTCCCGAGACCAGCAGCCCCACCCTCGATGCGGCGCCCCTCCGCATCGCCATTCACAACATTTTACAGCGCCTCGAGAAACTCGAGAAGAACAACGGCAGCCTCCTGAATGACTGGGAGACGCCAACCGATTCACAGCGCCGCTACAACATTGACATCATCAAAGAGGCCGAGTGGTTCCAGCGTCACCGCAGCCAAGGCCCCATCTGAGACCCGCACCATGCGAATCGCCATTAGCCTCATCTGCTTGTGCTCACTGCTTGCGTTCGCCACGACGGCCGCAGCCAACGAGGTGCTCGTTCACATCCAAACCATTCACGCCAGCGCCGGAGAGCCTTTCGTCGATCCTGACATCGAATCCCTGCAGAACGAGCTGCGCTCCGGCTTTCCAGGCTACCAGGTCTTTCACCTCCTCGGGCGGCACGAGTTGAAAGCCCCGCAGCAAAGCCAACGCTCTCTGAAGTTGCCCGACAACGACAACTCGGAGCTGGTCATCACCTACCTAGGAAGAACGCCAGACCCCAAGCTCCTGCGTCTCGAGATCGGCCTGCGCGGTAAACTCGCCGCAGAGGTCAAAGCAAGCCCTGGCTCAACCTTCTTTCAAGCTGGTCTCACCTACAAAGATGGCATCCTCATCCTCGCCATCAAAGCAACCTTGGCGCTCTCGAGTCCGTGACCCAGCCATCATATCAGGGACCAGACAATGGCCACTGCCCCCAAGCCCCAGCAGTACCAAGAAAATCGGTAGAAGATCCTGCCGCGCAAGACGCGCACCAAGGCCAAGACACAGAAATAGCCGACGACGCCTGCAATCCCTGCCGATAGCAGCAACGGCCACCAGGACAACCCAGAGAGATTGTCGACTTCTCCAAGGTGCAATGCCAGCGCACCCAAGATCGCTGGGATGGACAACAAAAAGCTGAAGCGCGCTGCCGCCTCACCCTCTACCCCGCTCACCAAAGCACCCGTGATGGTCGTGCCCGAACGCGATATACCAGGCGTCACGGCCAAGCCTTGGAGCACGCCGATCAAGAGGGCACGCGGCAGATCCACCCCCGTCGTGGGCCGCCCCCGGCATAGCCAACGACATCGATAGCGGGAGGCCCACAAAATCCCACCGTTGATCAACAGCATGATCCCTACCACCCGCGGCCCCCGCAAGACGCTCTCCACGTAGTCCTTGAGCAAAAAACCGATCACCGCCGTCGCGAAGGTTCCAACCAGCAGGTATCCAACCATCTGCATTTCTGGCGTGGCCATGGCACCTGGTTGGCGGCGCAAGGCGCCCGCGAGTCCGCGCCACAGCCCCAAGAGGAGGGCTGCAATATCCCTGCGATACACCAAAACCACCGCCGCTAGGGTGCCCACGTGGAGGACGATATCGAAGAGCAACGCCGGGGCAGGCACCTCTAAGACTGCGTGCGCCAATATGAGGTGTCCTGAACTCGAGATGGGCAAAAACTCCGTGGCACCCTGAAGTATTGCCAACAATATCAGCGCTATCCAGCCTTCACGCATGGGTCAGACACCCTCCCGCTCGCACCCCCACACCCTCACTGAGTCAGTGCCCCGCCCGCGTCCACCGACGAATCGCGTCCACCTCTTCATTCCACGCCGACAAGTCCAGACGCACCTGCAAAAACGCTTCGAATAGCCCACGCAGCAAAGCATCCCCCTCTTCCAACAGCGCCTGCCGCTCGAAGAACTTCTCGTCTTCTTCTCGGGTCAACACCGCGGGAATCTTCATCCCCGAAATCGCCAGGCTGCGCCCGACGATGCTCATCACCCACTCTCGTCCATCGCGCACCAGGCGCACCTTGGCCTGACTCACCATCTTCCCGCTGCGCAGCGCCTCCTTGGCTTCGGTGCTGAAACTCGGCGCGCCACCACTGAGCCGACTGCGCTCCGCCTCAGCAAGCTGCGCCTCCAGGGTCAACTGGTTATCGAAGTGAAACTCGACCTGCGAACCGTCGCTCAAGGTGAAGAGCCCCTCCTCACGCTCAGAGCGATACCACAACCAGATGAGCCACTCCTCTCCTAAAAAACGGGTGCTCTCGATACAATCAAATAGGTCCATTCAACGCCACCTCATTAAGCCACTGCCGTGTCGCCAAAACGACTCGGATCGAGCTCCAACAGGGCGGCAAGCGCCGCCTCATCCAAACCCAGCCGCATCGCGCTGGTATAAGACGCGTCAGGCACCAGACGCAGAGAGAATGTCTCCTCGAAGAGTTCGCTGAACTCTTCACACAATGCGCCTGCATGGGTCCAAAAACGGAGGGTGTGCTCCGCCATGTTCCACACCATATCCACCACTTTCATCGTCGGCAGGATCTGACGCTTGAGCTCGCCCAGCACCTCGGCCTTGACCTCATCGCGTTCACGCCGACTGGGCTTGACGTTCTCGCGCCCGACCAGACGTTGGCGCATGGCCCGACCATAATGGGCCTTGAAGATGGCAGCCGGAATCGACCACTTGTCCACTCGGTAACCCAAGACCAAGTACTGGTTATAGAATACCAGACCACGGCTAAACTCACTCTCCAGAGGCTCCTGCAGGGGCACCCATCCCACGCGCCGCTCCTCTTCGCCATCGGCATGCAGCGGCACAAAGCAGTTCTTGGCGATCCGCGCCAAATAATCCTCATGAAAATCGTTCGGCGGCTCTCCCTCTACGAAATAGGTGCGAAAGGAAAGACCACCCTCAAATGCTCCCATAGCTAGCGCTCCTCAAAGGTTCTTCATCAAGACAAAAGGGCACCTACCTGACCTCCACACCGGTCAGGCACGCCCCCTTGTTCACTGCCTGCCCAACGCCACACGCGTCGGACTAGAATCGCATTAGCTTCGTGAAGTCAGCATCAAAGTAAAAAACGAAGACCAACGCCGCTGCGATCAGCACCAAGAGCAACACCACCATCAACAGCGTCCGCGATCCTCCCGCCGCCTTCTCCAGAGGTGCAGCGCTGAGCACCTCCACCGGTGCGATCTCATCTTCCATCTCCGCCGTTGGCAGATCCAGGACATGGCGCTTGACTTCAACCGTCAGCGGCCAATCCTCATACTGGCGCACCAAAATCTCTTCCAACGAGCGGCCATGGGCATTGAAGGCCCACACATGCAACTCATGCGTCTCGTCTACCACGTCGACATGGGGCGCGCGTACCCGATTCTTGAACTCCGCCAATCGCGCATCGTCACGCGCCGGCTGCGGCAGCTCATCCAACGACGCCAAATAAACCAGCGCTGGCTTGTGATAGGTCTTGATGCAGGCCACGATCCTGTCCACGTCACGCGCACGTACCGTGAAGGACTCACCGTGCAGGAAAGCCGCAAAATCCTCGAGCTTGTGCAAAACCCGCGCTTTCTGTTCTTCAAAATCCCAGGCAGCATAAAAACGCAGCGCCGGCGAATGGGACGCGTCTTGGCCAGAATACAGCGGCTGAGCGAAACCCGTCGCCTTGACCTCCGCGAAGGTCCCCTCCTGCACCACCACCTCGGGGGCCACTTCCGCCACAGAGGCGAGGACATGCTCCGTACTCGGCCGGGCGGGCGCAACTTTCTCCTCGGCTGGCTTGGCTTCGGCAACGGCCACCGGTTCGGCCTCCACCTTCGGCGCTTCTGCCTTCGGCGCTTCTGCCTTCGGCGCTTCTGCCTTCGGCGCTTC
>CAYVQF010000008.1:42301-96083 GCA_964454015.1 uncultured Myxococcales bacterium | reverse complement strand
CGGCGCTTCTACCTTCGGCGCTTCTGCCTTCGGCGCTTCTACCTTCGGCGCTTCTACCTTCGGCGCTTCTACCTTCGGCGCTTCCACCTTCGGCGCTTCTGCCTTGGTTGCAGCGGCTGCCTTGGGGGCCTCTACCGCCGCCGCGGGCGCGATCGCAAAAATCTCGTGGGCGCGCTCGGCCGTCTTGGCGACCCTGTTCCACAGCTTTTCGATGTTACGTACGTTTTCCTTTTCCTTCTCGCCGTCCTGCACATTGGCAGTGCCGGCCAAGAAACCGGGAATGAAGTTCGCGAGGGCGATATTCTCCTCGTTATCCCAGTCCTTGGGATCGCCATAGACGCGGAGGAAGAGCCCCCCGTCCTCCCAGATTTCTGTGTCATGAGCCGGCGCTGCCACCAGCTCGCTGGGGTTGTAAAGCGAGCCATAGACATCAGGATGAACGATTTGCAGCCACTCAATGCGGCCGAGGCCCGGCATCAGGACCAAGCCATGTCGGCTCTTGAGCTTCTCTCGCGCCTCTGAGTCCCCAACCCTGATCAGCCGCGGGTTGAGTTTCTGGTAGAGCTTCTTCGAGAAGTCCAAGATCTTATCGATGCTGGGTGAATGCTGCCCATCGGCTTGCTCCAGGTCGAAGAAGATCGCCCCCATGCCCTGCTTGTCCGGCATGAGCAAGGTCGCCTGCCAGAAGTTCGGCGACTCTCCTCGCAGCACGGCAAACTTGCACTTCGGATCGAGGCACGCCTGCACGGCCGCCGCGTGGCTGTAGGCCTTCGGCGTCGCATCGACATTGGTACAAAACAAAGTGGGTTCGCCAAAAACCGCGCCAGCCAGAGCCTCAAAGAAGCCCTGCATACCGGACTCCGTTCTCGGTGGGTGCTGTTGCTTGAGCGAGACGAAGGCCTGAAGCATGGATGAGTCTCCTGTCGTTTCACCGCCGGCCATGCCGGGTTCCCAACCTCAACAGAACATCGACCTGAGTGGCTGAGCACTCTGTTGACCCGGGTATTCTAGGTGAGGCCCCAAATGCTGGCAAGCAGCGGAGATAAGGGGCTTCCACGCATACCGCGCCGCGAACTAGAACCTAGCCTGACTTGTTAACACATTTCTCCCCTGTTGAATAGCCCACCACAATGGATCGGCCCACGAAGGACTTCTTCCCTGGACTCGCCACGGCTACGCCCTCTCAGCCCCCTCGACCAGCTCGCCCAGCCCCAGCGCAATGGCCTCCGCCCCGACCACCTCCTCTGCCGCTCCCCACGCCGCAAGCTGGCGCAGCAGCGACCACCGCAACCGCCCCTCACACCACCAAAAATCCTCGGCGACAGGACGCACCAGCCCCTGCCCCACGCCCTGCAAGCGCTCGGCACACGCCACCTGCGCCTGCAGCACTTCGGCAAAAGCCGCAGCAATCTCCGCCGCCGTCGCCGCCCTCCCAACCAACACCTCGCAGTCCACCGTTCTTGCTTCGGGATCCACCCGCCACAGGCGTTGCGCCACCCCATCCGGGCACCCCGCAACCGCCGCAAGTCGTTCAGTCCATCCCCCGGGTGGCCGCCCAAGCCAAGCCCAGCGCCACACTTTTCGCTCCAGCCACCGGTCCCAAAGCAGCGCTGGCTCCCCTTCACCACTGGCCAGGACCTCGTAACGCTGGCCAAGGGCGGGCGTCACCTGCGGCGGCGCCCCATGCACCGGAACGGGCGCCGCGAAAGCGCCCAGGCCACGCAGAAGCACGGCAACTTCCTCCATGGAGCTTGGACGCAAGGCAGGATCGGCTTGGACGAGCGCTCCCAGGGTTGACAGAAGGCGCCCATCTACTGGCCCTCCCGAATCCAGGCGCCCCGGCCGCGGCACCGCGCCCGTCAACAGGCGCCAGAGCACCGCCCCCACGCCATAGACGTCAGCCCGCACATCTGGCGGCTGCCCCATGGCCACCTCCGGTGCCAGATACAGCAGACGCTCCGCATCATCCCCACCCGCCACGGTCTCGTCCAGACGACTGGCCTGGGCCCCAAAACCCCACACGGTCAGGGCCAGCAACTCGCCCACCACCAGCGACCAAGGATCCAGCGCCCCATGGACCACACCTCGTTGGTGTACCTGCCCCAAAACGCGCGTCAACTGACGCCCCAGCTCCATGATCTCAGGGCTGCCCAAGGGACGCACGCGCGTCTGCTCCGCCAAAGTCACACCCTGCGGTGCCTCGAGGACCACATAGCGTCCCCCTTGATCCGCATCGAGCAGCGCCGCCACGCCCGACAAAGGTGGATCAGAGAGACGTTGCAAAAGACCAATATAGGCCGCCCGTGCCGCATGGCTGCCATGCAACACTTGTATCAAAGCCGTGCGGTTGGTGGCCGTGTCGCGGGCCAAGTAAGCTTCAGCGAAGGGCCCCACCCAAGGCCGGTGTACATGGTAGCGCTCCAAGCCCTCGCCCCCCAGGCCATGGCGCTCGGCCATCTGCACGTAGTGCCCCGGGGTCGGCTCGGCCGGCAAGCCGGGAAAGAGGGGGGCCAAAGACGACCACAAGGGCTGCATTCCCAGCGCGCCGAGGGAGAAGGCCAGCCGCTCGCCAAAAGACAGCTCCTGGGCTCGGCGCGCCCCACCGACGGCTTGCAGCGACCGCAGCACTGGACGAGCGGCGCTGACCGCTTCCCGGTGCTGACCCAAGGCTTGGAAGGTCGTGGCCAGACCCAGGGCCGCCTCGACGTCGTCAGGGCTCACGCGCACTTGGGCCGAGAAGGCGACACCTGCCTCGCGCCAGCGGCCCAGCCGCTGGTAGATCAACCCCGCTGCGGAGAAAGCCAGGCCCTTCGTGTAAGCGTCGGCGGCATCGACCAAGCGGCCGCAAGCCGCATAGAGGTGCCCGGCCGCGGCGAAGCGTGAGGCCTGGGCACAGATCTGCGCCATGGCGAGCAGGTCGTCGCTCAGCCCAGAGATGGCCAAAGCCACCACCGCCTCGATGCCGGCCCCATCGCCTGCCTGCACATAGTGCCCTAGCGCCCGCGCCAAGGCGCCAGCCTCTTGGGCCGCGCGCCCGGCGCTGCCATAGTCCAGCAGCCTCACGTAGAGCGCCTCGGCCGTCGCCAGATCCTGCTGCTCCCGGGCCAAATCAGCCGCGCGACGCCACTCGCCCTGGGCCACCAACCCTTGCACGTCGTGCTCCACCTCACTCCTCCAGCGCATCGCACCATCGAGCGTCGTCTCCTGAACGGTGCGTGCATTCTTTGTGTCCAGATTCCCAGCAGCGACCCTCGCGGCACACGCTGGCACAGCGTCCGCAGAGGCGCTAGAGTACCGCCCATCGAACGCACCTGGCCAATATCCACCACGGAGCCAACCGATGTCACCCCTACCCGAATCCTTACTCTTGGCGCCGGAGAACTTGGCTCTGGCGACGGACTTCTACCAACTGACCATGATGGCCTCCTACTTTCAATGGAAAATGGAGGAGGATGCGACCTTCGAGCTCTTCGTGCGCCGCCTGCCCAAGCGGCGCGCTTTCCTCATCGCCGCCGGCCTGGAGCAGTGCCTGCACTATTTGCGGACGGTGCATTTCGACGGTGCCGCCGTAGACTACCTGCGAGCTCACGAGGTCTTTGCCCACGCCGACCCGGCCTTCTTCGAGCGTCTGCGCGCATGGCGCTTCGGCGGCGACCTCGATGCGGTGCGAGAAGGCACGCCCATCTTTGCCAACGAACCCATCTTGCGGGTCAAGGCCTCCTTGTTCGAGGCGCAGCTCGTCGAGACCTATTTGCTCTCGGTGATCAACTACCAGACCAGTGTCGCCTCCAAAGCAGCCCGGGTGATCTTGGCGGCGCGCGGTCGCAACTGCGTCGAGTTTGGCACCCGCCGCGCCCACGGGCCGCAAGCCGCGCTCTATGCAGCTCGGGCCACTTACCTGGCGGGCTTCAGCGGTACGAGCAACGTCCTCGCAGGGAAGCTATGCGACATTCCCGTTCTGGGAACGGCGGCCCACGCCTTCATCATGGCCTGCCCCTCGGAAGAAGAGGCTTTCCGGCGTTATCATGCTTCTTTTCCCGATCACTCCACCCTGCTCATCGACACCTATGACACGCTCCGCGGGGCGCGCCGGGCCGCCGCCATCCCCGGAGAGCTGCGTGGCGTGCGCCTGGACTCGGGTGATATGGCCGCTCTCTCCAAGGAGGTACGGGGGATTCTCGATGAAAATGGGCGTCACACGACCCGCATCGTCGCCAGCGGTGACCTCAACGAGGACAGCATCGACACGCTCCTGGAGGCCGAGGCACCCATCGACGTCTTCGGCGTGGGAACGGAAGTCGTGACGAGTAAAGATCATCCCGCCCTTGGTGGGGTGTACAAGCTGGTGGAGCGCTGCGTCCAAGGCCAATCGATGCCCACCATGAAATGGTCCGAAGGGAAGATGACCTATCCCGGCGCCAAACAGGTCTGGCGCCTGCGCGATCCACAGGGACACTACACCCGCGACGTGATCCAGCTCCTCGGCTCACCACCGCCAGCACCAGACGCAAGCCCGCTGCTGACCCCGTACATCAGGCGCGGTGAGGCCGTCTGTGAACCGCCTCCTCTGACAGCGCTGCGGAGCCACTGCCTCGCTGAAGTCTCGCGTTTGCCCGGCGAGCTGAAGACACTGGCCGATCACGCCACCTTCCCCGTTGAGATCGGCGCTGATATCGCCGCCATGGTGCGTACGCTCCAAGGCGAGCAGGCCCCCTAATGGTCGCTGACCTTGCGCCGAATCACCGTGCCATGGCCATGCACCACTCGGAGCTCCGCCCGGTTGCGATCGACGCTTCGCAACGCCTGAGGCGGCGGCGCTTCGTTCTCGTTTCCTAGTGCCTCGTGTTCGGCGGGCATCTGCCCACTGCCCCGCTCCATTTGAATGTTCTCATAGACCTCTTCCCTGTAGATCTTGACATGCTGGGGGGCGACGATGCCGATCCGCACTTGATTCTTGCGGATCTCTTTGACAACGATCTCAATGTCATCCCCGATCTTAATGGTTTCACCGACTTTCCGAGTCAGCGTCAGCATGGCTGGCTCCTTTTTTCCGTTGGAAACGCGTTGTCCGCGGTAACATCCGTGTCAAAGCTTCGTTCCCAAGGTGCCCGAACCTGATGCAACGAGAGCATAGCTCCCTAATATCGCTTGCGCGACGCCTATTTCTTCCATGAAAAGTCAACTGAAACGCTGTGCACCGCGTCCCCGTCGACCTAACACACATTGTAGGCAGAAGTCGTCACAACTCAAAATTCGCTTGTAATTCCGCCGCAATCTACCTATGGACACGGCCAAGGGCGGCGGATCGCCGTCTTGAACCTACATCCACCGCAGCCCAGCACCGCCCCCCGAGGGGCAGCCATCACCGGTCAAGGAAGCGCTCCATGTGGCGCCACGGCTGGCCATTCTGGCGCGCGCGCGCAGCAACAGCAGGCCCACCTTCATTGTGTCAGGGGATCGAGCTTATCTGCGCGGATTCGGCACTGTTCATACTCTGCTTTTTTGCCACGCTCGAGCAAGAAGCGCCCATAGGAGCGCAAACACATCGCCGCCCCGTGCCAGTTCCCCATCTCTTCGAGGAAAGCGAGCGCCTCGAGAAAGATGTCTCTGATCTGCTTGGGCGAAGGCTTGGGGGTGTAGGCTTGCTTGAGCACCTCGGCCAAGATCTCCGCCAGCGTCACCAGGGCGCCACCCAGGCGCAAGCGGCTCTCCCCAGCGCGCGCCAATTCGGTGGCTCTGATCGCCTCGCGTAAGGCTTCGGGCAAGCGCCCCTCGCGCAACACGAGCAATGCCGAGATACGGTGCATCTCGATTTTCCAGGGCAAACAAGGCAAGCGCTCCAACAACTCGCGTGCCTGGGCGAGGTGGTGGCGTGCCTCCTCCAGCTTCCCATCGGTGACGGCGTCCTCAGCCAGCAACGAGGCCAAGACGTGGCGCATCCACACCTCGCCCGAGCGATCCACCACGGCCATCGCCTCGTCGAGATGCCGCTCAATGCCTTGCGAATGGCCCAGCTTGCGCATGACACGGGCGATGGAAACTTTGGTCTGGGCCATCCCTGACCACGCATCCGCTGCCAGGCGCAAATTGAGGGCTTCAGACAAGATCGCCATGGCGCGGTTGAGGTCCCCCCGTCCGATGAGGACCATGCCCAATCGGTCGAGGGTCTCAGCAGTGTCAGCCGAGTTGCCTAGACTTCGTCTGATCTCCAGGGCCCGCTCCAGCATTTTGAGGGCCTCGGCAAAGGCCCCCGGGGCGCCCCCCTCAAAGGCCGTCATGGCCAAATCATCGAGGCAACCGGCGATCAGCGCAGGGTCCTCGGCGCGCTCCGCCAGGTCGAGGCCGCGGCGCTGCGAGGTCTCAGCGCTCTCGTTGCGTCCGTTGCATCGCTGGGCCAAGCCCAGATAGCGGTAGGCCAGGATGGAGTGCTTCATCTCGCGCAACGCAAAGGAGGTCTGCAGCATGTTGGCAAAGATGCGCTCGGCCACCTTATACTCACCGACGCGAATCGCTACTCGCCCGGCAGAAAACAGCGCCTCAATGAAGACCAACCCATCCTCAGGCCCCAAGAGCTCCAGCACGTGGGTGTAGGTGTCCAAGGCAGAGTGGTTGAAGAAGGCCCGCTCTGCCGTCTTGCCGACGGCGATCCACTGCTGGGCGGCCTCTTTCCAGAGTCCAGCCGCTTCCAGGTGCAGGGCCACCTGGCTCTGCTCGACATCCCGCGTGGCGAGCATTCGGGCATAGCAGCCGTGCACCGTCCGCGCGAGGACGGGGTTGGCATGCGCTTGCAGCAGCCGCTGCTCGCTCTCGAACTTGAACTCGAAGGCCGTCGCCTCCGTGCTCTCGACCCGCGCTTGGATGATTTCGTCGTGAACCAGTTGGGCCAGCACTTGTCGTGTCCACCCTTCGCGTGCCTCGACGAACCAGGGCACCTCATCCGCCGCCATGGGCTCCAGAGTCAGTAAATTGACCAAATCATCGAGCCTGAAGGCTCTGCCCAACAGCGCGGCGACGGTCAGCACATGGCGCTGGTCTTCGTTGAGCGCTTCCATGCGGAGCTGCGCCAGCCCCTCGATGCTGGAGGGGAGGGCATCCTCATCGAGGGCCGCGCTGAACTCGATACGCCAGGTCGATGCCGTCGTATCGATGATACCGATATCGACGAGGAGGCGAATGATCTGCTCCAACGCGAGAGGCAAACCTTGGGCCTTGCGCACGAGGAGGTTGAGAAAGTCCTCGGGGATATGTTCGGCACGGCGCAGAATGTCGCGGACCAAGTCCGCCATGGACGCGTCATCCAGCGCCCTGACCTCGATAGGCAGAACCGGGACGTTGGCCACATCCAACCTATCGATGGGGATCACCTCGGCGTCAGACGCCACCATGATGGCGACCAAGGGGAGCTCCCTCAGCTTGGCCAACATCTCGCAGACCTCGATGAGGCCATCGGCATCATCCCCCTGGAGGTGGTCGAGCCACATCACCACAGGGCGCAGCTTGGCTTCGCGGCGCACGAGGCTCTCGACGAGCTCCCGCGCGGCCCGGCGCAAGGCCGCGCGATCCGAACGCAGGGCTTGCACCTTGCGTTCGACGATTTCGGGCGTCGGCAAGCTATAGAGGGCGGTGAGCACTTGTACTGCCCAGGCCACCTCTTGCTCTTCAAAGAGTTCGCGCGCCCTCTCGCCCAGGACGCGGCGTTTCTCCTCGACACTTGCCTCCAGAGGTAGGCGCAACCGGCTCGCCAGCAATCGCTGTATCAAGTCAGCCCGGTGGGCCGGCGAAGCCATGCGAAAGCTCGTCAACAGTGTGAAGGGCTTTTCCAAGCAACGCAGCTCTTCGAAGTGCTCGAAAACCAGCCGCGACTTACCGATGCCCGCGGGTCCGTAGACCTGCACGACCCGACAACGGTGCTCCCGCGCCGTCGTATCAAAGGCTCCCATCAGCGCTGAGAGGAGTCGTTCACGTCCCACCATGCGGGCCGCGACACCATGCACGAGCCCCCCCCAAGACTCGGCGGAAGACTCGCGCACGTGGGCCAGCAACAAGGCTGCCGAGCTCCCATCTCCAGGGATCTTCCCCGCCGGCACTCTGATCTCGGGATCGGTGGTCTCGGTCTCCACCAGCGGCGCCGGCAGGCCGCTCTCTCCAAGACGCAGCGGCTTGGGCAGGCTGGGTCCGGCGACTTCATCGCCTTGGCCAAAGCCAAAGCGCGAGGCGAAAACCTCACCGGCATCCTCTTCGGGCGCAGGCGGGAGTGGAGATGGAGAGGGGGGCGCCGCTGGGGCGCGCGAAGGTGCAACAACTCGCGGAGCGGCATCGGCCGGCTGTTTTGCCGCCACCTTGCTGGCGGCGGGCAAGAGCCGCGCCGTTCTTCCGGGTGGCGGCGAGGTCGCAGCCTTGGTCTGCGCCTCCCGTCCATCTTCGATGGTGAGCTCGGCATACGCATCGAGATCCAACAAAACCGAAGTCAGTTCACTTTTGGGTTCTTGGCTAGCGGCCTCGGTGACAACACGCGCTTCCGTCGCCGCAGGTCGAGGTGCGGCAGGCGCTCCCGTCGCTTCGGGACGCGGCGTCGCGGGCGTTCCCGTCGCCGCGGGGCGCGGCACCGCCGGTGAGCTTTCGACGGTAGTTTTCTTGCGCAGCGCAAAGAAGCGCCCACATGCGGCACACTTGACCAGACCAACGCTCGCGGCGCCTTCCCACTCGGCTTTGCAATGGGGACAACTTTGCAAATCACTCCTCCCGGCGATCCCAGCCTCGGTGTCACTCGGCGCGTTACAGGAGCGTCTTGGCGAGCACCACGGTCACGTTGTCAGGGCCGCCATTGCGGTTGGCCGTCCGGACCAGTTCCTGGCAGGCCGCCTCGAGGTCATCCCCGCACTTGTTCAGGATCTGTTCGATTTCGGCATTCTTACAGGGATCAGAGAGCCCATCGGAGCAGAGGAGGTAGACGTCTCCGTCCTTGTGCACATGGAACTGGGTCTCCACTTCCACCGTGTCCGCCAGGCCCACGGCGCGAGTGATGACGTTTTTATATGGGAAATTCTCGACATCTTCGACGCGGAGTATGCCCATACGGATGTACTCGTTGGCCAGTGAGTGGTCTTCGCTGATCTGGCTGAGTTTTCCGTCGCGCAGCAAATAGGCGCGCGAGTCACCCACATGGGCCACGAAGACCCCTTCCTCGACGAAAAAAGCACAGACCAAGGTGGTCCCCATGCCACGATAGCTCTCGTTCGAGGAGGCCGCCGCAAAGATGGACTGGTTGGCCAGGGTCATGGAAGCGATCAAGCGCCGCTCTTCCCGACTCTCAGGTTTCTTTCTGCGAAAGGGCCAGGACGCAAAGTCAATGGGCTCGGTCGTGTTGGCACTCTCTCGGTAATAGTTGACGATTTCCTCAATCGCCATCCGGCTCGCCACTTCGCCTGACTGATGTCCGCCCATGCCGTCAGCGACGACACAGAGCGCTTCTTCGGTCGACAAATAAAAGGTGTCTTCGTTGTGATCGCGAACCATCCCAACATCGGTGAGACCGGCGCACTTCAATCGCATTGCTCACCTCCATCAAGACGGCCAGGCCAATTCCAAGTCATCGGTCGTTGCTCCTTTAGGCCAAGTCAAAAGACACGAAGCCGTTGTTTCTAGCAATCGCCACCACCGGCATCGAGGCGGTTGAGCAGAGCCAAGGCCTGTTCATGTCCCGCCGAGATGGCGAGGACCCGTTCCAAGTGGCCACGAGCGATGCCAAAGGAACGCTCCTCAATCTGCCGCTCCGCCAGCCGCAATCGGCTCTCAACGATCTTCTGCCGCACCGCCTCCAAGGACATCCCATCGGCATCGCTGTTCCCCGAAGCGAAGAGGCGGTTCTCGAAGCGTCCCAGGGCCAGGAGGGCCTCGACGGAGGCCAACAAGTCCTGTCGGGTGTAGGGTTTGCAGCGGTAGTCCTCGCAACCATAGCGCGCCCCTTCCTCTCGGCTCGCGTCATCACTACGTGCCGTCAGCATCATGATGGGAATGAAGCGGTCGCGGAAGCGCAGCTTGAGGTAGCGACTGGTCTCATAGCCATCCAACTGGGGCATCATGACATCCATGATCACCACGTCTGGCGCGCGTTCGCCAACGCGCAGGATGGCATCCTGACCATCTTTGGCCGCAAAGACCTCGAAGCGATCGTCTTCGAGTTGCTCACGCAAGAGTTCCCGCGTATCCGGGTTGTCTTCCACAATGAGTATCCATGCTCGATCCACACTATCCCCCACGCGTTTTCAACGGCTCATCTGGGCGCAGCCCATCCATTTGACATCCAGCAAAGGAAGTTGCGTCCCCACCTCTCGAAGCCTCGACAAGGGTCATCAATGCGCCGCCTGACAAAGACGGATTGGCGCGACGACAGCATCATGCAGAATCTCCGTGCCACTGTAAAGCAGTGGACGCGGTGGCCCCCATCGCGGACAGGTGCCGGCATCTGTTGCAGCGCTTGCCGCCCTCTGCTACCGTCCGGCTGCGCTGCGTCGACGACGCTCGAGACGCTCTCCTCTTAGCCAGTGAGATCCCCATGATCCGCTCCGATCTCCTCGAGATCCTTTGCTGCCCTGTGTGCCGGGTCGCCCAACGCGATGCCACCCTGCGCCTCAGCGGCGGACGGCGGCCCACTCTGGACTGCGTGAGCTGCGATGAAGTCTATCGCATCGTCGACGGTATCCCCGACATGGTACCACGGCGCGGTCCCCAGCGCGTCAAGGCCTATCGCACGGAGACCTTGAACAATCTCATCGCGGGCACCTACGATTTTTCCCTGCCCTTCATGAGTCTCACGGCCTGGCGCTGCTCGCCCCTGCGCTTTGTCGACTGGACCCATATGGCGCTGGGGCGCGCCCAAGGCGGCTGGCACCTCTCCGTGCCCGTCGCCACGGGGGGGCTTCTCGCGCACACCTGGGGGCCGCACCTCGACCTACGCGTCGTCGGCGTCGATCTCTCCTGGAACATGCTCCAGCGCGCTCGCCTCAAGCTGGAGCGCGCCCAGCTCCCAGCCTATTTGGTCCGCGCCGACGTGGAGAGGCTGCCCTTCCGCGATGGCCTCTTCCGCTCGGTCCTCTCCATCAACGGCCTCCACGCCTTCGACGAGCGCACCCGCGGCCTCGACGAGATGCTCCGCGTCATCGAGCCCGCTGGCGTCTTGGCGGGCAGCACCTTGGTGCGCGGCAAGGAGCGGATGGCAGACTGGGTTCTCGACCTCTACGAACGCAACGGCGTCGTCCCCATGCTCCGCTCCACGGCCTATGTCCTCGCCGAGCTCAGCCAAGCAGGCAAACGCAAGGTCCTGCATGAGAGCTACGGGGCGGTGCTCTTCTTCCTCGTCGAGGGTGAGGCGCTGCCAGCGACGTCCACCTCCCAACAGCAAGAGTGGGTCCTCTAGAAGCGCGCCATGCCCGAAGCTTCCCTTCTCCACAGAGCTGAGAGGATTGGCGCCGCCCTCGATGACGCCTTTCCCGCGCCGGCGATCCCCCTGGACCACCGTGACCCCTTTACCCTCCTCGTCGCGGTGCTCCTCTCGGCCCAGTGCACGGACAAGCGGGTCAACCTCATCACGCCCGCGCTCTTTGCCCGCGCCGCAACCCCCCAGGCCATGGCCCTGCTCCCAGAGTCAGCCATCCTGGAGATCATCCGTCCCTGCGGCCTGGGCCCCCAGAAAGCCAAAGCCATCCGCGCCCTCTCCCTGCACTTGCTCACCCGGCATGGCGGTGAGGTCCCGGCCGACCTCGACGCCCTCACAGCACTCCCTGGCGTCGGCGGGAAGACGGCCGCAGTGGTCCTCAATCAAGCTTTCGGCGTCCCGACCTTCCCCGTCGACACTCACATCAAGCGCCTCGCCAAGCGCTGGGGGCTCTCTTCTGCCACCAGCCCCGATGCCATTTCGGCCGATCTCAAGGGCTTGTTTCCCCGTGAAGCCTGGGGGCTACGCCACCTGCAGATGATTCTCTTCGGCCGCACCTACTGCCCCGCCCGCGGTCACGATCCCAGCCAATGCCCCATCTGCGCTTGGGCCGCCCCCGCCCCGAATCCTGACGCGCCGTGACCCAAGATCGCCCTTCGGTCCAGGCGATCAGCGTTCGCCCTGGACTGTCCACAGTTGGGTCAGGGGCATGGCGGCGGTCTCAACCAAGACACAGCCCTGCAAGCTCGCCTCGAAGCGCCGCCGCAACACCCACTCACGCGCGCGCTGCACATCATTGGCCATACGCACGACCTGGCGCACCTCGGCCCACCCTTCTTCTTGCCACTGCCGCAACAAGGCCTCCGTCGCCGCGCTCTCATCGAGCAGAGCCTGCATCGCCTGCCCGAGGGCCACATAGTTGCGAAGCTGCTCTGCGGCGGCGTGGGCCTGCCAAGCCAGGGCCGCAACGATCCCAGCGCGGAGGTGGTTCTGGCTGAGGGCTCGCGCCTCATAATGAGCCTGCTCACCGCGTGCTTCTTGGCCAAAGGGAAGGGTCACGGCCACCTGCAGCCCTAAACCATCGATGGCGTCATCGCGCCCAAAGCGATAGCCCAACTCGACGAAGTCCAACCAGGGCAAGGCGCTTGCCCTGGCCCGCTCGGCCAGCCTGAGGAAGCGCTCCTCTTGGGCCGAGGCCGCCAACCACGATGGGTGATGGGCCTCGATGCGCTCCGCCCAGGCGCTAGGATCGGGCGGCAGCGCGATCTCGAGGTGCAGTGGGGCCAGGGCGAAGCGCTCATCGTCCTCACCAGGCACGGCCCAGGGCATGGCTTGCGCCTGCCGCGTCTTGACTTCCAGCCGCAACTCCGCCACTTCGAGGGCGTTCAGTCCTCCGGCCTCACCGCTGGCCTCGGCCCAGCGCAACAGCTCCGCCACTTGTGCCGCATAGCGCAGGTGGCTCTGCCGCACCTCCTCGTTATAGCGTGCCAGCATGGATCGCCGGCACTGCTCGGCCGCATCCACCAGGTCCTGCGCCGAGGCCTCCTCCCAATAACTCTGCGCCTCGGCTCGCCACGCATCCTTTTCGGCCTGCCGCACCCAGGGGTTGGCCACGGCCACGCGGCCACGCACCTCCAAGCCGTCGCCCTCACTCAGGGCCGGCCAAGTCACGTCATCCACCCGCACTTGCAAGGCATCGACCCACGGGTGATTCAACGCCTCGACGGCCCGCGCCCGCGATTCCAGTGCCAAGCGCTGGCCGCTCGCTCCGGAT
Source organism: uncultured Myxococcales bacterium (assembly GCA_964454015.1). Lineage (GTDB taxonomy): Bacteria > Myxococcota_A > Bradymonadia > UBA4248 > UBA4248 > CAYVQF01. The sequence continues at coordinate 82,875 of CAYVQF010000008.1, read as the reverse complement.
CGCCTTCCGGCAGCGACGGGCGCCGCCGGTTCACTCTCCAGTGTGCTGGGCGCAGCACAGGCCACGGCGGCCAGGCTCAGCACCAGAATGAACCTCGCCGGTGCCCACCTGGCGCAAGGTGCGTGTGCCCTCGCCAGCGCCGCGACTTGCCCGCTCACCGCCAGGCCTCGTCGACTTCGACCTGCACCCGCTGTCCAACGGCCAGGACGCAGCTCCCAGGCACGGAGACATAGAGCGGCAAGCCATAGATGGGGAAACGGAAGAGGTTCATCAAGTGCTCGGGGGCCATCTCCACGGTGGCACCAAAGCGCACGACCTGCCCCAAGGCAGCACAGCTTCCATGGCGATCGCTGAGGCGCACGGGCGCACCGATCTCCACGCCGGCCGTGCCCCCGTCGATGGGCAGATAAGCCACGACCTCGCTGGCCACCTCCGGCATGAGCGTGGCGACGGAGACCCCCGTCTGGGCCGCAGCGCCAACCGGCAAGACCACCGCGACGCGTCCGTGGGCCTGAGCGCGCACGGTGCTGGCCTCGAGGTCACGCAGGATGCGTTCTCTCTGTACGCGCAAGACCTCGATCTCCGCCGCGTAATAGGCCACCGTCAGCTCAGGCAGGTGCGCGGCGTGGCTGGGCGCGGCGTTGATCTCACGCATGGTTTCCAAGTGCGTTCGCGCTGCTTGTACCTCCTGGCTGGCGACATTCAGCGCTGCGCGCGTTTCATCCCGCAAGATCTCCGCCGTGCGCAACTCTTCGGCCCGCAGGGTCCGCGCCTCGACCAGGCTTCGCACCTGTTCCAGGTTGCGTTCAGTGACCTTGAGCAGCACGCGTCTCCCTGCTTCGTCGGCCTCTGCTTGGCGCAGATCCCGTTCGGCTTGGCTGACCCGACGCCGGAGATCATCGCGCACTTCATCGCGGTCCAGCACGGTCTTGGCGCGCTCCAAGCCCAGACGGCTCTCCACCTGGAGCATCTGCGCGTCCACCGCCAACAGCTCCTGTTCGAGCCAGCGCGGCGTCAGGGTCACCAGCGCCACCCCTGGCGCGACGATGTCGCCCGGAACGACGTGCACCGCCGCTACCACACTGTCGAAAAGAGAAGGATGTTCGATAGGGATCGCCACGGCCACGGCTGGCAGAGAGAGGGCCCGGCTGTGGCCAAAGTGCAAAGCCAAGAGTGCCCCAGCGCTCAGGAGAAAGACCAACAAGGTCAGGGGCCGGATGGCGATCCTGTCAAAGAAGGCTTCCAAGAGACGCCGCCAGGCTGAGGGTTCCTTCGAGGCCACGTCAGTACTCCAAAGTCGCTTCTTGCATCAACAACCGCGCGTCTGCCGCTTTGAGGTCATCCCGCAAGGCCGTCAGCAGCGCGTCGGCTTGTCCATCCCGCCACAGCTTGATCTGATAGGTGTGCTCCACCCGCGATCCCTGGGCGATTTCGCTGATCCCCAACAAGGTGTGTCTCCGACAAAAGCGACGCAGGATGCTCTCAACCCCAACAGGTAGCTCAGCCTGGCTATCCAAGCGAAAACGCAAGACGCCATCGTAGCGTGCCCGCGAGCCAAAGGTCCCGCGATGTAGGTAAAGCGCAACGGCGCAAAAGACAACCGTCCCCATGAAGGCAGGCAGCATGGCCGAGACCCCGCAGGCCGTACCAATGGTCGCCGACCCCAAGACAAAGGCCAAGTCACGGGGTGCCTTCAGGGTCGCCCGGAAGCGGATCATCGACAGGACACCAAAGATCCCGAGGCCCGCCACGAGCGAGTGCGACATGGCCAGCACCAGAATGGCCGCCCCGATGGCCACCAAAACCAGCGTCTGCCCGAAGCCCCGCGAGTAGCTGAGCCCGCGATAGGTCACCTCGTAGGTCCAAGCGACGACTTGCCCAAAGACAAAGGCACCGAGCAATATCTTCAGGGGGCTCAGCCAGGACGTGCCCGAAAAGAAGGCCCCCAGGCCTTGTTCGATCCCATGGAGGTCAAACATAATCAGCCCCCGCCAAGCCCAAAGAGGCCCAGCCGAGTGCCTCGCGCAGCACACCATCGACACCGAAGCCATACTTGGAAAAGCCACGCCGCGTCAGGGAAAAGTGGCGAATCAAGTCGCTCATCCACACAGGCATCCTCGTCTCACACTTGAGTTCCAATATGAGCGGCGATTGCAACCCATCGTAGTGCCATGGATCATCCATGGTGATCTGGTGCTCCTGCGCGTCGCCCTGCAAAAACCAACGCTCTTCTGCCTGTGCTGTCAAGCGACGGTCGAAGGTCACCCGAGCATAGCGATCCAGGGTACCCACCCAGGCCTCTCGCTCGTAACGCACGTAGACCCGCGGCTCGGCCCCGGTCCGCGCGGCAAAGTAGGAAAAATTATTCAAAAGCCTCTCTTCCCGCGGGCTGCCGCTCAGGGTCCGCCCAAAACCGCGCACACAGGCCTCGACCTCTTCCCGGGCCACCTTGGCGCGGGTCTTGGAGATGACATCCACCGTCTTGCGCTTCACCTCGAGAAAGGCCGGCCCGACGTCGTAAGTCCTGATGCGGAGCTTGATCCGATCCCGGTCCTTGCGCCGCCACTGCTGAAAGAAGGTCCAATCAGACGTGTCCAAATAAAGGTTGTTGATCGTGTAGCCGCGCCGGGCTCCCTCACTCGGATTGAACGCATCCGGCACGCAGAAAGGCTGGATCGCCGCCCGGATCGACTCGGCGTCGGCCTCGCCAATCAAGTACTTCAACTCCAGCCTCTCGTAGGTCGAACCAAAATCAATCATCGTCAGCCACTCCGCCACCGGCCGGCGCGCGCCATCCCAAAAACTATGCCAAAGCCACGAAAAACGCAAAGTTCAACCCAGAAGCCCTCCCCGACCCTGGCTCCACCCGCGCTCCCGACCCACTTTCCCTTCCCCAGGCTCCCCATCACGACAAAAGTGTCAGAGCACGACCGCGCCAGCCGCGCCAGCCCCCCCTCAAGAAAGCCTTGCCAGATGAGGCGCGCTGGTGGTGAAGTCTCACCCAAGTGGTCGCCACGCGCCCCTTCACCCCTGAGAGGAACATGCGCCAAAACGTCGTCCCCCCTGCCTCGGCCGCCGCTCACCCCGGCATCCTGCTCCTGTCGCTCCTCCTGCTCGGCTGCGCCATCCCCTGGGCCTGTCGCGAAGCCCAGCGCGATCCGCCCTCTCGGGTGACGCCCTCCTCCCAAGAGGCCGCTCGAGCTCCCCTCGCCCAGGGGACTGCGCACAGGACCCAGCCTCTTGGTGCCGCACCCCTCTGTGAAGCCTCGGCGGCCATCGTCGTTGGCTTCGCTGGAGACACGCCCCAGGTCCTGGTCGCCGACAACGAAGTGGCCCGGGACCTCTTTCGTTTCGAGCTGCACTCCCAGGGGCTCCACCCCGTGGGTGAGCTTCGCCTCGAAGGCAAAGGCACACCGCGAGACATCGAGGCCCTCGTCGCCTGGCCCCCCCCGAGCGACGACGCCGAGCGCCTCGATTTTCTCGTCATCGGCTCTCACAGCAGAAACAAGCGCTGCGAACGCAAGGGCAACCGCCAGAGGGTGGCCCATTATGTCTGGCATCGGGGCGCTGATGTCGCCCGCTTGCATTTTCTCCAAGACAACGCGGACCATTTGGCCCTGGCCTTGAGCAGCCGAGAGGCGTGTACAGAGCGACTGCTACGCGGCGCGCCCCTCTGGGGAGAAGCGCTGTGCCAACGTCTCGTGGTTGCAGAAGAAGAGAGCAGCCCGGCCACCTGTGAGAGCCTCAACATCGAGGGCGCCCTGGTGGACGACCAGCAGCGGTTGTGGTTGGCCTTGCGCGCTCCCTTGCTCGACGGGGACGCCCTGCTGCTGCGCGTGGCGTGGCCCGCCGAGGTGCTGACGGTCGACGCCATCGCCCGCCTGTCCTTGGGCGGTCGCGGGGTGCGGGAGATCCACCGCGAAGGCTCGGAGTTCTGGGTCGTGGCTGGACCCGTCGGCGACGCCGGTGGAGAGGGCTTTGCCCTGCTGCGCTTCGCCGCCCAGGCCTTGGCCGATGGGGTGGTGTTGCAGCCGGAGCCCATGGTTGCGCTGCCTCAGAGTACGGAGGCCTTGGTTCGGCACGGGCGAGACGTCATCGCCCTCACCGACGGCGCCGAAGGCGACAAAAAAAGCTGCAAGCGACCGGCGACGCAGGTCTTGGTGCCACTGCCTTGAGGTCGGGGTGGCGCTCGGTCATGGCGGCGCAGCGGTGGCGGCGCTCTGCCGTTGCAGCTCCAGGAGCCTACGCCCCGCCTCGATTTCGAGCTGCAAGTTGATGAGCGCCTTTTCGGGCTCGGCCAAGACCGTGCAGTTGACCACGGCCACCCAGATCACCGGAGGCACCCCTTTGTCGGGGAGGATGTCCTGGGGGTAGAGCACGTCGTCATAGGGCAGCGGCTGCAAGCGCGCCTCGGGAAAGACGGCGCGAATGATCTCCAGCGTCCCGCCGCTGCCACCATAGAGGGCGCTGACATCGGTCACGGCGAGGCAGGTCGAGCCGGGGATGGCGATGTGGTAGAGCCAGTTCTGGCGCTCCGTCGCGAAGGTGCGCACCTCGAGCTCATCGATGGTGTCGGTGCGTTCGAACTCGCCGCTGTCTGGGTTGCGTTCGACGCGTTGCAGGCGGGTGTGGATCGCCATGTCCCCGCCGACGACATCATAGGTGCGGCCGCGATAGGGGGGCACCTCGAAGGCGTTCCCATCGATGTCGAGGAGGGCAAAGTGGGGTGTACCATTATATATGAAGATGCGCGACTGGCCGTGCTTGAAGTAGCGCCACCCAAAGGGGCCGACGCCCAACCAGGAGGTCAGCGCGCCGACGGCGGCCAGGAGGAGCCCAGCCAGCAGGACGCCCATGAGCAAGCGTCCGCGCCGGGAGGTGCTGATGGCGTCGACTTCGAAATCGGGCTCAGCGCTTGCTGGTCGAGAATCCATGAGAGCGTGCTCACCTTGGGGCCGGGGTCACGATGTGGACAGGGCGCAGGCGTAGCGCGCCGCCCAGGGAGCGGCCGCGCGCCGCTCACCCTAGAAAAGTAGCGTCCCCGCGCGCATTTTGCACCCCCTTCACGGCTGACGCGCCAGCGCCCCCGGCTCGGGGCATCACCGCCTGCGCGGCACAGAATTCTGGGCCACCCCACAGGTCGCAAAGTCAATGTCGCGGGTGTGCACTTTGCGCTTGACGCCCTGCTGGGCAGCGTGCTATTTCACGCGTGGTTTGACGGTCTGTGCCGGAGTGGCGGAATAGGCAGACGCGCCAGACTCAAAATCTGGTGAGGGTAACCTCGTGTCGGTTCGACTCCGACCTCCGGTTTGACAATGGGAACCTGGCGACTGGTTCCCTTTGTTCGTTTTCCTCCCGGGGCCCCCGGGGGGGGGGGGGTTGGGGGGGGGGGGGGGCGCTAGGCCACGCTCAAGGCCTGACGTACCAGGTCGAGGGCCTCGCGGATCTCGGGGAAGCGTCCGTGGTCATGCTTGGAAAAGACCACCACGCCGTCGACGCTGAGGTCGAAGACCCCTCCCTGACCGCGAAGAAGTTCGACATCTTGTTGCAGCTTCTCATTGATCTCGGCTGCCAGACCGGCAGCACGTGCACGGTAGCTTCAACTAACGCAGTAGCGGATCGTTATCTTGGCCATCCCTTCCTCCTTCATTTTCTGTCGCTTGCGCAGGCGATCGCGCCGCGGTGCAGGCGCCATCACCTGCGCGAGGGCAAGGTAAGGCCAAGGCCAGCGATTGGCCAGCCCTTAGGAGTTCGCCTCGATGAACGCGGCGACCAAGGCGTCAATGGCGAGGTCCGTGGCAGGCCACACGATACCGCGAAAGGCCCGGGGCCGTTTGGCCGCCGTCGCGCCCACGCTCACCATGGACGAAGACGAAGAGAGAGGGCGTCGTATGGCCACCATCTCTGGATTGCTGCTCCTGGCGCCGACGACATAGGTCACGCCCGTGCGCGGCCGACGGGCAAAGGCCGGCGGCGCGTCATCTTGACTTTCGGGAGCGCCGACATCGGCCTTCTCCCGATTCTCCCGTGCGCGATTGAGCGGCGGCAGAGGCGGCGGCAGGTCGCGGATGGTGTCTGCAGGGCGGCGCTCGATCTTCTCGGGCTTGGCCTCAGCGATCTCGTTCACAGGGGGCGCCACGGCGGGCTCACTCTCTTTGCCCATAGAGCTCTTGGAGGCGGAGAGCTTCTTGACCTGTTCTTCATAGATGCCGTCAAAGAGGCGCTTGTAGAACTCACGGTGCAAGGTGACCATGCGTTTCTTGATGATCTTCTTGCACTCTTCTTCGTCGGTGACGCCTTGGATGTCGGCAGCGTAGCCGATCTTCTTCGAGTCGAGGATCTGGCCGCTGAAGAAGAGGATGGTCGTGATGTGGCCATCCTTGATGCCATGGTCCTCGGTCTGGATATGATACATCTGACCTTGAAACTCGACATCATTGTTGAAGCCAATGAGCATGGTCCATCCTGAGCGTGGTGGCGGTTCTTTCGGGGTCCGCTCCCCAAAGGCTGGTGGCGTCGCTTCGCGCCGCCGCATTCCCAGGTCAGGCTAACGCCCTCCCCGTTTTTTGACAAGCACGACGGCAGCACGCGGGCAAGAGCGGGAGCTGGCGAAGGCAGTGCATGAAGCTCCGCATGGGGCGCGGGCCATGGCCGCTACGAGCCTCGGAGAAGCACAACGGTTGAGTGCAGCCGATGGTACTTGACACTGCTCGGGTAAACGGGTGAAAATACGTCCTCGCGTCGATTCGGCCGACAGGTGTCGGTTTTGTTTTTGACGAGGCCTTGCCCCCCTTTCACTTTTAGAAATCGGAGTTGGACCATGGCTATCTATCGATTGGAAATCGCAAAGCGATTCGGAAAGTATCACCTCAAATTCGCCCAGAACCTTCAGGGCACGGACGAGAAAACCTACGAAGGCCTCGAGGATGCTGTCGGCTTTTTGCGCAAAGAGATCGCCGCACTGGACCTCGAAAGCGACTCGGTGATTTTCCGCGGTATCGCCTATGCGTCCCTCAATGAAGTCGAGCGCGCCGTCAAGAATGCCCCCTACTGAGGTCAGGTGGATCGCTCCAGGGTGACGAGGCGTGGTTGCGCTAACCTTGAGAAGAGAGGCGTGCTGCCTTAAATAGAGTTGCAAGAGTGAGGAGGGCGATCGCCGCGCTCCTCACCAGAACGTGGGGTGCAGCTTTTTGCACCGTTGACAGAGGAGCAGATCATGGGACGTGGAGACCGCCGGCGCTCGAATAAAATGATTCGCGCCAAGAATCGCGCTAAGAAGAAAGACCGCATCCGACGTCGTCGCACCGTGACGACCCGCCAGAAGCGCCAGCGCCCAACGACCGACTAGGCGCCAGAGATCACGACCATCGACTCGTCGTCCACCGCACCCGGCAAGCGAAGGTTCCGTGTGCGCTCATCTTCCATGCGCCGCGCATCGTGCTGACCTGGTTCTGCGTGGGTCCCACGCCAGCGCTGGCCGGCCATTCGTCGTCCCCCCAGCACTTCCTTTCGTCTGGAGTACACCGTGAACGAAGACGTCCCCGTTGCAGTGCAGTCCCCCGATCCCGTGGCGCGTAAGGAGAAGCTCTACCGCTTGCGCCACTCGACGGCGCACATCATGGCCGAAGCGGTCCTCGAGATCTTCCCCGACGCCAGCCTGGCCATTGGGCCACCCATCGCCGATGGTTTCTATTACGACTTCGAGCTCCCCAGGCCACTCACCGATGATGACCTGGCGGTGATCACCGAGAAGATGCGGGCCTCCATCAAGGCCAACACCCCCTTCGAGAAGTCGGCCATGCCTCGGGAAGAGGCAACGCGCTACTTCGATGATCTCAAGCAGAGCTACAAGCTCGAGCTCATCGATGGCATCGCCGACCCGGAGATGTCCATCTACAAGCACGGTCACTTCGTCGACCTCTGCGCCGGCCCCCATGTGCGCCGTACAGGCGAGTGCAAACACTTCAAGCTCCTCTCGGTGGCGGGCGCCTACTGGCGCGGCGACTCCACCCGGCCGATGTTGCAGCGGATCTACGGCACGGTTTGGCCCACCAAAGACGAACTGGAGACCTACCTGACCATCCGCGAGGAAGCCAAGAAGCGCGACCACCGCCGCTTGGGGCGCGAGCTCGACCTCTTTTTCTTCCACCCCTACGCCCCGGGTGCCGCTTTCTGGCAGCCCAACGGCGTCGTCGTCTACGACCAGCTCGTCGGCCTGTGGCGCTCGCTCCAGCGCCAAGAGGGCTATCAGGAGATCCGCAACCCGCTCATCTACGACAGCGAGCTCTACGCCCAGAGCGGACACCTCGAGCACTACCGGACCAACATGTTCTGCCTCGAGGTCGAGGACAAGTTGATGTGCATCAAGCCCATGAACTGCCCCGACACCATGCTCTATTACAAGGTGCGCAAGCGCTCTTACCGCGAGCTTCCTCTGCGGGTGGCCGAGACCCAAGTCCTCCACCGCAACGAGCTCTCGGGGGCCCTCACGGGCCTGACCCGGGTGCGACAGTTCACCCAGGATGACGCTCACATCTTCGCCACCCCCGACCAGATCGAAGCCGAAATCCAGCGCCTCCTGCGCCTGGTCGACGTCTTCTACGGCCACTTCGGCCTCGAGTATCGCTACTACCTCGCCACGCGCCCGGCTGATTTCATGGGCGAAGTCTCCCTGTGGGAGCTGGCCGAGGCCAGCCTGCGCAAGGCCCTCGACGCGAACGGCAGGCCCTACAAGGTGAACCCCGGCGACGGCACCTTCTATGGCCCCAAGATAGACATCTACGTCCAAGACAGCTTGGGACGCCAAGTCCAATGCGCCACCATCCAGCTCGACTTCCAACTCCCTGAGCGCTTCGAGCTCGAGTACGTGGCGCCCGACAACTCGGCCCAACGCCCCGTGGTGATCCACCGGGCCATCTTTGGCAGCATCGAACGCTTCGTCGGCATCCTCCTCGAGCACCTGGCGGGGGTCTTCCCCACCTGGCTCGCGCCGGTGCAGGTGCAGTTCTTGCCCATCAACGACGCCTGCATCCCCTTCTGTCGCCAAATCTCGCAAGCCTGGGAAGCGGCCGGTGTCCGCACCCACGTCGACGATCGCCAGGAGAAAATCGGCTACAAAATCCGGCAAGCCGAGATCGCCAAGACCCCCTATATGTGCGTCGTCGGTGCCCGCGAAGTGGAGAGCGAAACCCTGAGCCTGCGCACCTATAAGGACGGCGAGCGCGGGAGTGTGGCGCCTGCAGACGTCCTGCAGGAAATCCTCGCCAAAATCGCCACCCGCGACTTCGACGTCAACTTGCGCAAGCTCGACATCGACCGCTTCATCGACGCCGACGATCTCGACGCCGAGGCCCAAGCCTACTGAACCCTGAGCCGCGCTGGCGCCTCGGCCCGGCGCGGCAACCACGCTTGCCAAATCCGGCGCGGTGCTTCTGTTGCTCGACTACCCGCGGGAGCACCATGGGACACGGCCAAGGGCCGTCACCGTGCTGCGCTCGATGTCGCTCTTCAATCGTTCAGCCAGGGAGTTGCTCCGCATGACCACCCACCCATCCGCCACGCCGACCCCAGAGACGCGCATCCTCCTCATTGCGTCACAACAACCGCAACAGGAGCTCGGCCTGCTGGCCCAGCTTTTGGGTTCCCAGGGCTACACCCCACAGCAGCCCGATCCCAAGTCCAAGCAGAGCCGCGCCGTGGTCTTCAGCACTGCCGACGACCAGGCCAACGCGGTCTTGCGCCTCTACCCCGATCTTGGCGTTCTGCGTCTGGCCTTGCGCGGCGGCAACGCCGAAGAGCTCGCCCAAGCCATCGCCTCTTACCTCCCAGTGGTCCCCTTCGACACGATCATGACCCAGATCGAGAAGGGCCGTACCCGGGCCGAGCAGCGGATCTTCGCCATCCTGCTCATCCTCTCCTTCCCCAGCGCCAGCCCGGCCATGCAGGCCATCGGGCAGCAAATGCTCGCCGCTGGGCCTGATGAAATCCGCCAGGGCATCATCCAGGGCTTGGCCTTCCTCGAGAGCCCCGACGTCGGCCCCGAGCTCGAGAAGATCGCCCAAGATTTCGCTGGACAGGCCACAGCGGAGCTCGCCGAGAAGGCCATGGAGCAGCTCGTCGAGCGCGGCTTGATCGTCGAGTCCCCGGCCTCGGTCACCAAGCGCGCGGCAGATCTCGTGCTCAGCCACCCTGACCAGGCGCTGGCCCTCTTGGACGGCTTGGATCCCGCCCAACCTCCGCCACCGCAGGCGATCCTCGTGCGCGGCCAGGCCCTGCGCGCCTTGGGGCACTTCGCCCAAGCCATCGCCGCGCTGCAGCAACCGCCGCCTGGCGAGTGGGCCGCCCGCTGCCTCTTGGAGCGCGCCCTCGCCCATGAACAGAGCGGCGACATCACGGCGGCCGCCGAAGACATTGGTGACGCGCGCGCCCTGGCGCCCGGCGTGGAGGCCATAGAGAACGCCTTTGCCCGCATCGCCCTAGCGGCAGAGCAGGGCGGCGACTCCCCCGACCAGCGCCTGGCCAAGCTGGACGCGGCCATCCTCGCCCAGCCCGAGGACGGTGCCCTGCGCCTCCAGCGCGCCACGGCCTACCTCGCCGCCGCACGCTGCGCCGATGCCCAGGCAGACCTCGCCGTGGCCGCCAAGCACGCCGCCACCGACCCCCGGCTGCCAACCCTACAAGCCGAAGCGCACCTCGGCGCCGGTCACCTCGGCGCAGCCCTCTACGCGGCGAGTCTCGCCGCCAAGACCTTCGCCCCCCAGCAGGAGAGGCAGGCGCTGCTCTTGCGCAGCCGGGTCTTCTTCGCCCTCGACGAAGCCCGGCGAGCGCTGGCGGCGGCGCGCGACGTGGTCAACAAGCACCCCGAGTGGGCCGAAGCCTGGTTGGCCGTGGGCCTGGCCCTGGAGGGCCTCGGCGAAGAGGAGCGCGCCCAGAGCGCATATGAGCAGGCGCTGCAACGCGAGGCCGCCTCTGCCGCCGTGGGACGCTTGCAACCGCGCCTCTATCGCGCCACGCCGCTGTGGACGCGCTGCAGCGGCGACACGCTCCCGCAGCAGCCGGCGCCCGCCCGCAAAAGCGGCGCCGAAGCCGTGGATCCCCTCTTCAAACGCTGCCTCGATTGTGGCACCCTCACGATTCAGCGGCGTACCTCTTGCAAGTCCTGTAGCAGCCGCGATTTCCTGGAATGAATGGCCGCGGCCGCAGAGTTGCTCCTGCGGCCCAGCCCCTCTCTGCCCCAGCAGGTGCCCATTATGGCCACACGTCGCCCTCCTTCTGCTCTCTGGCGCTCGCGCCTGTGGCACCTGTTCGCGGCGCTGCTCTGTTTGCTCCTCGGCTTCGCCCTGGGGCAGCTCGCCCAGCCGTGGATCGAGGCATCGGAGCGCAACCTCGACCCCTACGCGCGCCTGGACACCTTTGCCCAGGTGCTCAACCGCATCGAGCAGCATTACGTCGAAGCCGTCGACCACCAGGCCATCATCTATGGCGCCATCAAGGGTATGGTGCGCGCCCTCGATCCCCACTCCTCCTTTTTGACCCCCGACGAGCTCCGGGTCCTGCGCGAACGCACGGCGGGCCGCTTCGTCGGCGTCGGGATGGAGATCGGCGTCCGCGACGGCCAACTCATGGTGATCGCCCCCATCCCCGGCGGTCCCGCCGCCCGGGCCGGCGTCCGCGCCGGTGACATCATCGTCCGCGTCGAGGACCTCTCGACCAAGGAGGCCAGCGTCGAGGAGGTGGTCAACAAGCTGCGCGGCGAAGAGGGCACCAACGTCCGCGTCTTCATCCAACGCAAAGGAGAGAGTCGCCCCCTGGAGTTCATCCTGGAGCGCCGCACCGTCAAGATCGTCGCCGTGGAACACCAGCTCCTGGAGCCGGGCTTTGGCCTCATCGCCGTGCGCACCTTCTCTGAGAACATCGGCTACGAGGTGCGGCGCGCCTACGACGCCTTGCGCACCGAAAACGGCGACGCCAAACTCAAGGGCATCGTCCTCGACCTGCGCAACAACCCCGGCGGTCTCCTGCGCGAAGCCGTCGATCTCGCCAACGTCTTCATGGAAAACGGCCTCATCGTCACCACCCGAGGCCGCAGCGGTCTGGAGCTGGCCTCTCACAGCGCCAGCGGGCGCAAAGCCTACATCGACTTGCCCCTGGTGGTGCTCATCAACCGCGGCTCGGCGTCGGCCTCGGAGATCGTCGCCGGCGCCCTGCAGGACCACGGCCGCGCCGTCCTGGTCGGCACCCAGAGCTTCGGCAAGGGTTCGGTGCAGAACATCTACGATTTGAGCGACGGCAGCGGCCTCAAGCTCACCATCGCGCGCTACTACACCCCCAAGCACCGCTCGATTCAGGGCCTGGGCATCAGCCCGGACATCGTCGTCGAGGACGTCCAGCTCCCGAGCGCCTCGGGCGACAAGGCGCCCCGCGAGGAAGACTTGAGCCACGCCCTCCCCAGTGAAGGCCCCCCTCCCGACGCGACGACCAGCGCGGCCGACGCCACCATCACCGACCTGCCCTTGCTCATGGCGCTCAACCAACTCAAGGGGCATCACATCCTCAGCGGCAAGCCATGAGCCGTGCGTCGCGCACCCGCCACCTGCGCTGGCTCCAGCCCCTTCGCCTGAGCCTCTACCTCATGGCCGGCGTCATCATCGGCCTCGCGGCGACACCGCGCCCGCGCACGGGTCAAGCCAGCGAGCGCCTCATGCCCCAGGCACCTCCCGAAGCCATCGCCCTGGTCGCCGAGTCCTTGGAGCTCATCGATGCCTTTTATGTGGATCCACCTGCCCTGGACATGCTCGTCGACTTCGCTGCCCACGGCGCGGTTCATCAACTCGACACCCACTCGCGCTATATGCCCGCCAACGAGTATGTCCAGTGGCGCGGCCGCATTCACGGGCGCCTGATCAACCCGGGCTTCGACGTGGAGCGCCGCCCAGAGGGTATCCTCGTGGTCGCCCTGACGCCGGCCTCGCCCGCCAGCCGCGCCGGCCTCGAGCTCGGCGACCTCCTGGTCGCCATCGACGGCTTTGCCCTCCATGGTGTCACCATCGCCGAAATCCGCGAACGCCTCCTCGGCGCCGCTGGGACCGCCGTCACCCTGACCATCCGCCGCAACGGCACGGATCGCGTCCTGGACGTGCAACGCGAAGCCGTCCGCATCCCGGCCGTGCTGGCCACCCACCTCAACGCCCAGGTGGGGCACGTGCGCATCCGCTCCTTTCAAGAAGGGGTCACCCTGGAGTTGCAGAACGCCGTGCGGCACCTCGAGAAATGCGGCACCCTGGCGGCGCTGGTCCTGGATCTGCGCGACAACCCCGGCGGCATGCTCGATGAGGCCATCATCATGACGGATCTCTTCGTGCCTGAAGGGGTAGAGATCTGCTCCCAGAACCGTATGGGTGAGGTCTTCAAAGTGCACCTGGCGCAGCAACCCATCGCCATCGACCTCCCCCTGGTGGTGCTGGTCAACAGCCGCAGCGCTTCGGCCAGTGAGATCCTCGCCGCCGCCCTCCAGCGCTACCAGCGTGGCCACATCATCGGCCAGACCACCTACGGCAAAGGTTCCGTCCAGACCACCTACTCCCTCGGCGACGGCAGTGGCCTGAAGATCACCACCAGCCGCTATTTGAGCGCCACGGGACACGAGATCGAAGAGGTCGGCATCGAACCCGACCACTTCCTCCCCTATGAGATGCCGGCCGACGCGGTCTTGCAGCACGCCCTCGACCACCTCATGCAAGAGGTCACGCGGCCCTCGCGCCCCCAGGCGGCGTCACCCTGATGCCCTCGTCACCCTCTCCCCAGCGGTACCCTGCCATGGCCGCTACGTGCCCACCCCTTGGAGGTCCCCCATGTCCGCCCTAGAGCGCCTCTTCCGCCGGCTTGGCATCAACACGACCCGCATCAAATGGAAGGTGCGCCAGATGAAACAACGCCGTGAGCAGCGCGCCCGGGCCGAAGAGAACCGCGCCCAGCACCGGGCCTACCCCCACAAACACTGCCCAGCCTGCCAATCCTTGGTCGACGGCGACGCGCGCCGCTGTCCCAAGTGTGAAGCGCCGCTGCCGAGCAAACACCTGCTCCGTCTCCACCGCAGCGTGTCGGCGCTCCTCCCCAGCGAGTCCCCGACGACCAAGATCATTCTCGTGGTCTTGGCTGGCCTCTACCTCTTGATGACCATCGACGGCGTCCAGCATTTTGGCGCTGACAACCTCCTCTCCATCTTGTTCATGCCCCCCGTGGACATCATGTGGCGCTGGGGCGCCCACATCCGCGGCGACTTCGAGCCCTGGCGCCTGATCATGTCGAACTTCATCCACTTCGGCGCCATCCACTTGCTCTTCAACGGCTACGCCCTGCGCATCGCCGGCCCGGAGGTCGAGCGCTTCTATGGCAGCGCCTTGGCCTGGGTCCTCTTCGTGGTCACGGGGATTCTCTCCATGGCGACGTCGAACCTCCTCGGGGGCGCGGGCATCGTCGCCGGCGCCTCGGGAGCCCTGATGGGTTTCTTGGGCTTGGCCGTCGCCGCCGGACACCGCGCCGGCACCAGCTACGGGCTGGCCATCCGCAACGGGATGTTGCGCTGGGCCGGTTTCGTGATGCTCTTTGGTTTGGCGGCGAGCTACGGCACCTCCATGGGCATCGACAACATCGCCCACGGCGCGGGCTTCGTCTTTGGCGTGGCCCTGGGGGCGGTGGTCCCCCTGCGGCGCCTCGGCGGCTGGAAGGTGGCTTGGATGCTGCCGGCCATCACCGCAGCCACGCTCGTCTCCCTGGCCACGGTGGCCTTGGGCGCCTATGGGATGATGCACAACCGCCTCGGGGAGCGCGCCTTCGACACCTGCGTGGCCGAGCTCAAGGCACGCAACTTCACGGCAGCCATCGATCCCTGCGAGCGGGCCGTGGCGGGCAACCCCGACTTCATCGGCGCTTACCACAACCTGGCCCACGCCTACCTGAACGCCAGCCGGGGGGAAGACGCCGAGAAGATCTGCGCCACGGCCGTGCGCCGCTTCTCCGCGGAGAAGGTCTTCGCCGTCTCCGAGCTCTGCCAGCGTCTGCACCAAGGAGCGTCGCCGTGAGCACCCTCTTCGACAAGGTGGGGCGGCTGGCAGGCAAAGTCAGCGAGAAGGTGCAAGAGCGCGTCGGCAGCGCCGTGGAAGAGGCCCTCCTGCCCGACGACGCGCGCATCGCCTTGTTGACGGCCGAGCGTCTCATGGGCCAGCGGCGCTGGGCGGACGCCCTGGTCTATCTGGCGCGGCTAGAGCGCATTCGCCCGGGTCTGGCGCGGGCCCACTTTCTCCGCGGCTGGGCCCACTTCGAGTGTGGGCGTCCGGCCCAGGCGCAACCTGAGCTCGCCGCCGCCGCGGCGGCCCGACCCAGCGTCGAGATCTACTTGGCCCTCGCCCGGACCGAGCAGGCCTTGGGGCACGACGCCGCAGCAGAGAGCGCCCTCTTGGCGGCGCTGGCCCACGATCCCGCCCATCCCCTGCGACCCGAGCTGTTGCGGCGCCTGGCCAGCCTATCCTTGGCGGCAGGGCAGACGGCGCGGGCGTCCCTGCTCGTGACCCTCTCGGACATCGGCGCGGCGCCACCCGCGTGGCACGACACCCTGGCAGCGGAAGTCGCCCTGGCCCAGGGCCAGAGCGCCGAGGCGCTGGCGCTGTTGCGCGCCGCGCCACCAGCCACCCCAGCGGAGCAGGCCTTGTTGGGGCAAGCGTTGCTGGCCACGGGCCAGGCCGAGGCGGCCCTCGCGGCCTTTGGCCAAGCCCTCACGGCGGCGGCGCCCCGAGGTGAGGCCGCCTGGATCGACGGCGCCGCCGCCGCGGCCCTCGAGCTCGACAGGCGCAGCGAGGCGGCGGCTTTTTTGAGCCAGCGCCCGTCGCACGCGCCGGCGACACCGCTGTACGCGCTGGTCATGGGGCGGCTGGTGCTGGAGCAAGACCCGGCGCAAGCCCTGGCTCACTTCGCCGGCGCTTTGGTCCAGGCGCCGGGCGATCTGCCCTTGCGCCTGGGCGCGGTGGAGGCGGCGTGGCGCCTGGGTGACTACGCCACCGCCCTCGACCAGGCCCAGCCAGGCGCGGCGCAGGCGGCCGTCTTGGCCGCCTGCGCCGCCCTGGCCGCGGTGGCGCGCGGTGATCTGCCCCTGGCCCGCCACTTCCTCGCGCCACCGCGGCGCCGCGGCGACCACGCCCTGCTGGGCGTGGCCGCCGCGGCGCTGGGCCTGGCCGAGGGGACGCCACACCTGGCCCTGGCCACCCTGCACCACACCGCCACGCAACCCGCGCAGCTCCCCTCACCTTGGCGCGAGCACGCCCTCGCGCTCAGCACCCAGGCGCACGAAGAGCTACGCGACGCGGCCATCCACCCCGTCCCCGAAGACCTCGACGTCCCCCACACCATCGACGCCATCGAAGCACGCCGCCTGCTCTGCGCCGCCCTCCCCTGCGCCCAAAACACCGAGCGCGCCCTCGCCCGTCTCCTCGAAGACCGCCACCGCCCTCTCCAGATCGCCGTGGTCGGCGAGTTCAACGCCGGCAAATCCACCCTCATCAACGCCATCCTCGATGAACGCGTCTGTCACGAGGGCGTCCTCCCCACCACCCTCCACAGCCTGCACCTGGGACACGGCCTCGATAAGCCGCCCCTGCCCCCCGACCCCAACCACCGCAACCTCACCCTCCCCCACCCCATCCTCGCCCACCTCAACCTCATCGACACCCCGGGCTACAACGCCAACGACGACGCCCACGACCTGCGCGCCAACCAGGCCCTCGACCAAGCCGATCTCGTCATCTGGGTCCTGAGCGCCCTCCAGGCGCTCAGCCTCAGCCAGCAACGGCTGGCCGCCAACATCAGCCAGGCCCACGCACGCCTCCTGGTGGTGGTCAACAAAATCGACGCCCTCGCCCCCGACGAAATCCACCAAGTGCAGGACTTCGTCAGCCAACACCTGCGCCATCGCGCCCGCGACCTCTTCCTCCTCTCGGGCCGCGACGCCTTGCAGGGCAATGACCGCGCACCTGGATGGCAGCGTTTCATCCACTGTCTGCGCGACATCGCCATCCACCATCAGCGCGAACGGGCGAGCGCCTTGGCCCGGCGCGCCAACGCCCACCTCGCGGCCTTGCACGGCGAGGCCTCTGAGCACCGCGACCAATGCCAGACATGGCGCGCGGAGCTCGAGGCGGCCAGGACCCTCCTCGACGCGCACCGCGACCAAGCCCGGCGCGAGCTCCAGGACTTGAGCCAGCGCAGCCGCAGCACCTGGCGTCAGGTGGTACAGCGCCACGACGCCTTCCTCGCCGACCTCCGCCTGGCTGCCTGGGACGACGGCACGGCGTTCAGCCACGCCAGCCGCGGCTGCGCCGATGCGCTGCGCGCCCTCATCGGCGAGACCATGGCCCAAGCCGAGGCCATCCTCCAGCGCTGCGCCGCCCCGGCGGCACAGCAACTGGGAGTCATCCAGCGTGATCTCACGCGGCAAGCCCTCGCACGCCCGCACTGGCACCAGGCAGCGCCACCCGACCTGCCTCTGGGCCTCGACCACCACACCCAGTCCTTGGCAGCCTGGCTCGACGGGCACGCGCGGCTGAGCTTCGAGGGCGGCCGCGGCCGGCTTGGGCCGGGACCCAAAGATCTCGCGGCCCTGCTGACCCGCGACGGCGCGCCTTTCGCCCAGCGCCTGAGCGCCACCTTGGATGACGCCGCCCTGGAATACTTCGACAGCTTGGCGAGATTGTGCGACAAGTTGAGCCTCGAGGTCGCAGCGCAAGTGCTGCTCCTGCAGTCGGCCCTCATCGCTCCCCTCGCCTGCCTCACCCCAACGACGCCGTCGCAGCCCAGTGAGAGATCATGAACGTGCGCCTGCCTTTGCCCCTTGGACTCGCCCTTTGCCTCGCCCTGTTCAGCCTGACGGCTTGTTCCAAAGAGACGCCTGAGGACGACCCTACCGCCAAGCCCCCCGTGCCCCCACCGCCCGGCGCCAAAGCCGAGCTCGACCCCAGCGCCCCCCTGGACTTCACCGGGACGGAAGCCGCGCCAGAGACCGCGGGCAGCCCTGATGACCTCGCCGTGCCCCCGCGCCAAGGCGAAGGGCCGGCCCAGGCGCGCCCGCCCCAGCGCCGCAACCAAGAGGTGGAGATCCAGGCCAACCTGCTCAACGTCGCCGTCCTGCTAGAGCGTGCTGAGCTGCGGGAAGCCACGGGTTACCAGGGCCTCATCGAGGAGGTCGATCTTCCGGGGCAGAAGGCCTCGGCCCGTTACAACGGCGTGCGCTGGCGCGTCGACGACGCCAACGACCTAGGCATCTCCCTCCAGGTGTGGAAGCCGGGCAACCAGCCCGCCGCCACCAAACGCTTCGACGATCTCTTCAGCCAATCCTTTGGCGGGACCAAGAGCCGCGACGCTGGCGACGACGCCTTCCGCACGGAGCACCACGGCCTGCGCTCCTTGACCTTCATCGACAGACGGCGCTCAGCCGTCGCCAACCTGAGCTGCACCGCATCCATCTGCACCTTCGACCAGCTCGCCGACCTGGCGCGGCGCGTCCAGCGACGGCTCTGAACATGGAGGAGTTGCTGCCCTGGATCATGATGCTGTTGCTACTCTTCGTGTTGATGAACCGCCGCCAACGCCGTGGCAGCGAGCAGCAACCGCAATTGCGTTATCGCCGCCACGACGCCATGCTGCTCGAATTGGGCGACGACGTGGCCTCGGCCGACGTGACCTGGTTGCCCCTGACCTTGGAAGAGGTGCCGCAAGGCCCGCGCCGGCGTCTGGCCTTGACCGTCGCCTTCAGGCCCCAGTCGGCGCCGCGCGAGAGCCTGGAGCGCTTGCTGTGGGCCATCGCCGGCCGCTTGCAGGAGAAGAGCCACGCCCACGCCGTGGTGGTCGAGGCCTTCGATGAGAACACCAAAGCGCGGGACTTTGCGGGCGATGGCGTCATGCGCCTGCTCTTCGCGCCCGACGGCCGCGGCTGGGAAGGCAAGCAGGCGAGCATCGCCGAGCTCGAAGGGAGCAGCTCCCCGTCGCGGGCCTACACGCTCGCCGAAGTGCACCGCGCCCTCCTCAGCGCCCTCCCTGAATAAGGCGCCGCGCGAGGGAGGTGGATCCCAGCAATGCAGTCCTGGAAGGATGCGAAAGATCCGCTGAAATTGCACTGGCCCGAGGAATCGTGTTAGGGTACGGCGCATCTAGTCTCGGGGTACCCGCCTTGCTGGGTGGCCCCCTCGCATGCCAGCGCCAAGGAGTGATCGATGGAAGAAAAGCAGCCCATGGGTGTCAACATGCACCAGCTGCTCAAGTTGATGGTCGAGAAAGGGTCCAGCGACTTGCATGTTACCGTAGGCACACCGCCGCAGCTTCGCATTGACGGCACTTTGGTTCCCCTGAAGCTCCCAAAGATGACCGCCCGCGAGACCCGCGCCCTGTGCTACAGCGTCCTCACGGACGCGCAGAAGGCCGTCTTCGAGGAGAAGAACGAACTCGACTTCTCCTTTGGCATCCGCGGCTTGTCGCGTTTTCGCGGCAACATCTTCGTCCAGCGCGCTGCCGTCGCTGGGGTCTTCCGCCTCATCCCCTTCGAAATCCTGACCTTCGACCAACTGAGCTTGCCCCAATCGGTGCGGCAGATGTCTGAGCGGCCGCGCGGTCTGGTCCTGGTGACGGGGCCGACCGGATCGGGTAAGTCCACCACCCTGGCGGCCATCATCGACAACATCAACGCGACGCGCCACCAGCACATCATCACCATCGAGGATCCCATCGAGTACCTCCACGAGCACAAGTGCTGCTTGGTCAACCAACGCGAGGTGGGCTCCGACACGGAGGGCTTCAAGCTCGCCCTGCGTTACATCCTACGTCAGGACCCCGACGTGGTGCTCCTGGGCGAGATGCGCGACCTCGAGACCATCGAGGCGGCCCTCTCCATCGCCGAGACGGGCCACTTGGTCTTCGCCACCTTGCACACCAACAGCGCGGCCCAGACGGTGAACCGCATCATCGACGTCTTCCCGCCGCACCAGCAGGGGCAGGTGCGCGCCCAGCTCTCCTTCGTCCTCGAAGGCATCATCTGTCAACAATTGGTGCCTAAAGCCACGGGCTCGGGGCGTGCGCTGGCCCTCGAGGTGCTGGTGCCCACCCCGGCCATCCGCAACCTGATCCGGGAAGACAAGATCCATCAGATCTACAGCCAGATGCAGGTGGGTCAGAAGACCTTTGGCATGGTCACCCTGAATCAGTCGCTCCTCAATCTCTACCTGCAGCGCCAGATCTCCCTCGATGAGGCCATGATCCGCTGCTCCGACGTCGCTGAATTTCGCAACATGCTCGGCTCCGCCGGTGTCGCCACTGGGCGCTAAACACGCTTCTGCTGGGGAGGTCCTCCATGCCCATTTTCCGTTGGGAAGGTCGAACGCGATCGGGTGAGCCCCGCAAAGGCGAGCTCGAAGCCGACACCTTAGAAGATGCACAACGGCGGCTGGAGAACCAGCAGGTCGTCATCGCCAAGATCAAGAAGAAGCCCAAAGAGATCGTCCTCAGGATGCCCGGCACCACCGGGGTGGCCCTCAAGGACCTGGTCATCTTCACCCGTCAGCTCGCGACCATGATCGACGCGGGTCTCCCCATCGTCCAGGCCCTGGAGCTCTTGAGCAACCAGGAGCCCAACCTCACCTTTCGCGCC
This sequence comes from uncultured Myxococcales bacterium, assembly GCA_964454015.1. Classification (GTDB taxonomy): domain Bacteria; phylum Myxococcota_A; class Bradymonadia; order UBA4248; family UBA4248; genus CAYVQF01. The sequence goes on along the minus strand of CAYVQF010000008.1, from coordinate 62,192 downwards.
ATCATCAAGGACGTCAAGCTCTCCGTCGAGACGGGCTCCACCTTCGCCGACGCCCTGCGCAAGCACGACCGCGTCTTCGACGCCCTCTACGTCAACCTGGTCGCTGCCGGCGAGATCGGTGGTGTCTTGGACACCATCTTGAACCGCTTGGCCATCCACATCGAGAAGAACGCCAAGTTGGTCCGCAAGATCAAAGGCGCCATGACCTACCCCGTGGTGACCTTGGTCATCGCCGTGGCCATCGTCTTCGTCCTCTTGTGGAAGGTCATCCCCACCTTCGAGGAGATGTTCTCCAGCTTTGGCGACGGCAGCCTCCCCGGCCCCACCCAGATGGTCATCGACGTCTCCCACTTCTTCGGCGACCACTTCTTTCTCATCACCTTCGTCATCATCGCCGTCCCAGTCACCTTCATGTGGCTCTTGCGCCAGAAGGGCTTCCGCCGTGTCTTCGACCGCTTCATGCTCAAGGTCCCCGTTTTTGGCCCGGTCTTGCGCAAAGCCGCCGTGGCCCGCTTCACCCGCACCTTGGGCACCATGGTGACCTCAGGCGTGCCCATCCTCGACTCCCTCGACATCGTCTCCCAGTCCTCGGGCAACATCATCGTCTCTGAGGCCATCGATTTCGCCCGGCAGAAGATCTCCGAAGGGACCACCCTCTCTGATCCCCTCATGGAGACCAAGGTCTTCCCCGACATGGTGGTGCAGATGATCTCCGTCGGTGAGGCCACGGGCGCCCTCGATCAGATGTTGAACAAAATCGCCGACTTCTACGAGGAGGAGGTGGACGTCGCCGTCGACGGCCTCACCCAGCTCATCGAGCCTCTGATGATGGTCTTCATCGGTGGCATCGTCGGCACCATGCTCCTGGCCATGTACCTGCCCATCTTCAGCTTGGCCGATACGGTCGGCGAGCACTGAGGCCGCGCGCCGCGCGATGACCATGTCCACTCCCCTCGACATCCGCAACAAGCTCAAGCACGTCGCGGTGGTTCGTTGCGCCATGGTCACCCTGCTTCTGGGCTCGGCCCTGGCCTTCAACCCCGACGCCGTCGCCTCTCTGGCGGACCCGGTCTATCGCTCGCTCCTCTTTTGGATCGTCGCCACCTATGCCTTCACCCTGGTGGCAGCCTTGTTCTTGCGCTTGAACTTTGCCATGCCCTTCTTGGCGCACGCCGGCTTCGCCTTTGACGCCGCCACCGCCGCGGCCTTGGTGCTCCTCACGGGACATACCGAGAGCCCCTACACCTACCTCTTCGTCATCGTCGCCCTCTACGGCGGAGTCATCGGCGGCCGCCCCTATGGTCTGACCGCTGCGGTCTACGCCACGGCTTCGCTGCTCTTTCTCTTCCTCATGGCCCGTCAAGTACCGTGGCTCGAGCCTTTTACCGCCGATGACCCCCTCCAGGCCCGAGTGGTACGCGCCCTCGGGCTCTTCGCCGCGACGGCGGGCGTCGGTCTCCTCAGCGGCCTCCTCGCCGAGCGGCTGACCCGGGTCAGCGAATCCTTCGCCGTGACCCACCGCTCCATGGCCGCCCTGCAGAACCTGCACGAGCACATCGTCGAGAGCTTGAGCTCCGGGCTCATCACCATCGACCGCGACGACACCATCGTCTATGCCAACGCCGCCGCCCACCACATCCTCGGCCTCACCCCACCCCTGGCCGGTCAGCCCTTTGCCGACACCGGCCTCACCCTCCCCATGCTGCCTCAGGAGGGGCAGCACACCTGGGAGCTTCCCCTGCGCCTCGCCAACGGTAAGACTCTGCTCCTCGAAGTGTCCCTGGCCCAGCTCCAGACCCCGGGGTCCCAAGCTGAAGCCCAGATCCTCCTCTTCGACGACGTCACGGAGCACCGACGCATGCGCCGCACCCTGCAACAGCGAGAGCGCCTCGCCACCCTGGGGCGCTTCGCCGCCAGCATCGCCCACGAGATCCGCAACCCCCTGGCCAGCATCTCGGGCTCCGTTGAGATGCTCGCCGTCGATCTCGACGCCCGGGGCGACAACGCCACCCTGCTCCGCATCATCCTCACGGAAATCGAGCGCCTCAACACCCTGGTGCGCAACGTCCTGACCTACGCCAACCCCAAGAACGTCCAGCGCGTCTGTACCTCCGTCGACGGCATCGTCGAGGACGCGGCTTGCCTCTTCCGCAACGATCCCCTGGCGGCGTCTCTGGATTTCAACGTCACCTTCGTCCAGCGCCCCATGGTCTTCGTGGACCCAGCGAGCCTGCACCAGGTCCTGCTCAACCTGTGGCGCAACGCCGCTGAGGCCGCCGGCCCTCAGGGGAGCGTCTGGACCCACATCGAAGAAGATGCGGAGAGCGTGCGCCTCTTGGTCGCCGATTCGGGACCGGGCTTCAGCCCCGAGGATCGGGAGCGCCTCTTTGAGCCTTTCTTCACCACCAAGCGCGATGGTAACGGCCTGGGTCTGGCCACGGCCTTTCACATCATCGCCGAGAACCAAGGCGCCCTGCGCTTGCTCCAAGAGGCGCCGGGGCTGGCCGTCGAGGCCAGCGGCGCGGTCTTCGAGATCCGCCTGCCGCGCACCGAGAGCGGCCTCTTCCCCAAGGTGAACCCGCCCTCACCCCTCACCCCAGAGGTCACCGCGTGATGCGAATTCTCCTAGTCGACGACGAAGCCAGCATGCGTGAGATGACCAGCATGATGCTGCGGCGCGAAGGCTGGGAAGTGATCACCGCCGCCGATGGTGTCGAGGCCATCGCCCTCCTGGAGGAGACGGCCGAGCCCAGCTTCGATCTGGTGGTGACCGATCTCAAAATGGGCGCGGTCTCGGGCATGGAGGTCTTGGCCAAGGCGCGCGAGGTGGATCCTTCGACGCAGGTGGTGGTCATGACGGCCTACGCCAGCACGGACACTGCCGTGAACGCCATGCGCCTAGGCGCTTACGATTACATCGAGAAGCCCTTCAAGCGCGAAGCCTTCATCGCCCTCATGCTCAAGGCCCTCGAGAAGCGCCGCCTCTTGGAAGAGAACTTCCTCCTACGACGCCAGGTCAGCAACCCTGCGGGCATGGGCCAGATGGTGGGCAAGGGCAAGGCCATGCTCGCCCTCTACGAGATGATCCGCCGGGTGGCCCCGACCAAGACCAACGTGCTCATCACGGGGGAATCGGGGACGGGCAAGGAATTGGTCGCCCGAGCGATCCACGACGAGTCGCCGCGCGCCAAGCGCCCCTTCGTCCCCATCAACTGTGGCGCCATCCCCGAGACCCTCATCGAAAGTGAACTCTTTGGCCACGCCAAGGGGGCCTTTACCGGGGCCCAGCGCGACAAGGCGGGCCTCTTCACCATGGCCAACGGCGGCACCCTCTTCCTCGACGAAGTCGGCGAGCTGCCACAGCCAATGCAGGTGAAGCTGCTGCGGGCCATCCAGGAGCGCCGCATTCAGCCCGTGGGCGGCACAGCGGAGGTCGCCATCGACGTGCGCCTGGTGGCGGCCACCAACCGCGATCTCTTGGAAGAGGTGCGGGAGCGCCGCTTTCGCGAGGACCTCTTCTACCGCCTCAACGTCATCCAAGTGCGCATCCCGCCGCTGCGGGAGCGGCGCGAAGACCTGCCGCTGCTCATCGAGCATTTTTTGCAGCGCTATGCCGCCGAACAGGAGAAAGAGATCCTCGGGGTGAGCTCCGAGGCGATGCAGCTTTTGCTGAACTATCCCTACCCAGGCAACATCCGCGAGCTGGAGAACATCGTCGAGCGCGCCGTGACTCTGGAGGTCAAGCCCCTGATCTCGACAGAAGTGCTGCCCTACCCTATGATGCAAAAAGAGGGCTTGCAGCACTTGGCGACGGCCATGGATCTTCCCGCCGAGGGCTTACAGCTCGATCAACTCGTGGAGTCCTTGGAACGATCATTGCTGCAAAAGACCCTCTTGCGCACCGCAGGGAACAAGAGCGAGGCCGCCCGCATCTTGGGCATCACCTTCCGCTCCCTGCGCTACCGCCTCAAGAAGTACGGAATGGGCGACGACGAGGCCTGAAGCCCTAACCCCCGCACGCGCCACGAAGACCAGCCAAGGGAGAAGAGACCATGAAGAAAGTTCTGCAGATGGTGCATGGCGTTCGGCGCCCGGGGCGAGCTGCCCGCGGCTTCACCCTCATCGAGCTGTTGATCGTCGTCGCCATCGTCGGCATCCTGGCAGCCATCGCCATCTCGGGCTACAGCCGCTACATCGTCAGCGCCCGCATCGGCGACGCCCAGACCATGCTGGCCGATATCCGCTCCAAACAGGAATCCTACTACCACACCTGGGGTGCGTTCTTGGCCGCCCCCCCCAACCCCACCGTTCTGCCCTCGAACACGTCCCTGGCCTGGGAAGTGATGCCGGCGTGGCAGACCCTGGGGGTCGCCCCATCCAAGCCCACCTACTGGCAGTACCGGGTCGAGATGTGTGACGCCACGACGGAAACCTGGCGCAGCGTCGGCGACGCGACCATCCCCTGCTTCTTCGCCGTGGCCCAGTCCGACATGGACGGCAAAGCGAACCAACCCACGACGGTGGTGGTGGACAGCCAAAACTCTCGCGCCACCATCTACAACGAAGGTCAGTAGGCCGTCGCTGGCGCCGCACGCCACGTCAGGCGCGACACGCTCACCATCAGGGTGACCCTCTTTGTCACCTACCACCTGCTCCCTCCCCCTGGAGCATAGCCGGCGCGAAAGCCACTTAAGGCGTGCGCCGACGCCATCGGCCGCGCCGCGCCGGTGCGCTGCCTCTGCGGCCGGACGCCCCAGCCCGTCCCGACTGACAAAAAACGTCAGGTGCCGCCCAATCTCGTCACCTGGCCGGAGAAGGGCTGAGGGCTCATCGCGTCGCCCGCCGTGCCCAACGCCCCGCATTTCTCTTTTTTATACATGCGCTTGCGCGTATCTCATCTCACCAACAGCATGTGGCACGCTCCTGGCAGTGTCGCCGCCCGTCGACAGCAGCGTCGATGGGGCTCAGCGCCCCGCGCCCTTTCACCCGCCCCAGCGATGGGGTCTTCCTGTGAGGTAGGTCCATGTTGAAGCATTTCCGTAAGACCCATGGTTTCACCCTGATCGAGCTGATGATCGTCGTCGCCATCATCGGCATCTTGGCGGCCGTCGCCATCCCCGCCTTCTTGCGCTACATCCGCGACTCCAAGACCACTGAAGCGAAAGAGAACTTGAAGTCCATCGCCGATGGCGCCGTGGCCTACTTCCAGGAAGAGCACGCTGATCTCGGTGCCGACCCGACGGGCCTGACCGTCTTCACCAAGGAGTACCCCTTCGAAGGTTCGGGCACGCCGAGCGCTGGCAACGAAGCGAGCGGTAACAAGGTCAGCCCCGAAGACACAGACTGGAAAACCGAGCCGTGGCGCGCCCTCCGCTTCACCATCACCAAGCCCCACTACTACGCCTACACCTATACCTCTGATTTCAACTCCCAAGAGTTTGAGACCATGGCCCAAGCCACGCTGGCAGGTGGTTCCACCAGCCCGGACTCCCAGTATCGCATCGTCGGTAGCTTCTCTGACCAGACCGACGGTCCTATTGTCGGAGCAACGCTCGAGGACATGTAGGGCTAACCTGAGAGGGCTTGCGCGCCCTAACGCAGGCCCTCTTTCGTTGTTCCTCATTTGATCAGGCTCTGCTTTGGTCATTGTAGTGCGCGCTGGGCCTTTCATGGCACGGCCACCATGTGCCAAGAGGTCGTTCAAGTGTTTTCTTTTAGACCCCCAAAAGGCTTCACCCTCATCGAGTTGATGATCGTCGTCGCCATCATCGGTATTCTCGCCGCCGTCGCCATCCCGGCGTTTCTACAGTACATCAGAAACTCCAAGACGGCCGAAGCCAAAGAGAGCTTGAAGAACATCGGCGAAGGGGCAATGACCTACTACCAAGAAGAGAGGACCGATCCCACCAACTCCCTCTTGGTCCACACCCGCGTTTATCCCCCCACTGGCGACCGGCCAGAAACCCCTCCCTTCGACCCCGGCGGCAACAAGCTCAACCCCATCGGCTTCGACGGCTGGATCGAGACGCCCTGGACCAACCTCCGCTTCTCCCTCACCAAGCCCTTCTATTACCAGTACATCTACGCGGCTGAAGGGGACAGAAAGTCCTTCTCCATCAGCGCCGAAGCCTGCCTCTCAGGCCGGTGTTCCGGCGCGGCGGATTCGCGGTTCGAGCTCTTCGGCAAAACATCCGAGAACGCCGACGGGCCGGTGATTGGCGCCGCCATCGAGGTGCGCTGATTGGACAGAAGCTACTCGCGCCGCTCGAAGAGCCAGTAGGCGAAATCGTCGCCATCGGCGCCAAAAGTCGCCACGTGGCCATAACGCTGGCCAAAGTCCGGGTGGGCCACGAGACGCGGAAAGATTCCGTACTCGGGCCGCGGCACCAGCGCAGCCTTCGTCCGCGAATGCACCGCCACGTATCTTGGCGCCACTGCCATGACCCAGGCGACGAAGCGCCCGCTGTCGTGCCCAATGGGCGGCTGACTCATGGCCAAAGAATTCAGACAGAAGGCGTCAATGACCGGCGCATCGACCACATAGGGGACCAAGCCACAGTCGCCAATGAGCAAGGCGTCATCGCCGCTGGCTCGGGGCGCGATGAACGCGCCAAGATCCGCCCGCGCCGCCATCCTTCTGGCATAGTGCTGGGCGTCAGCCGCCAGCCAATGCCGGCCGTGCCCGTCCAGGCTCTGCCAAGCAAAGAGCAACACCAAGATCCCGGCCAAAGTATCCCGTATCCAGCGCTGCGGCGGCGCCCACATCAGCTTCACCACCTGGGTCAGGCCCACCACCGCTGACACCAGAAGCAATGCCAGCGGTGCCAGGACATGGCGGTGCCAGTGACCTATCATGGGGTCGACGCCGAGCAACATGACGAAATACAACAGCGGCACTCCCCACAGCAGGGCGGTACGAAGATCAACCGCACGCCAAGGTCGCAGCAAAGCCAGCAGCACGAAGAGCCAGGCGACCTGCCAGTACTCACGCACCAAAACATGACGCGCGTCGAAGTTGGCGCTCTTACACACCACCGAGTGCGGCAGCCAAGCGGAGAAGTAAACCACGCGCCACAGGTGGTAGAGGGTCAGCGGCAGCAATACGCTCAACCCGGCGTATAACCAGGGTCTGCGCGCAAATCCAGCCGTGCGCAGCAACGCAACGCCAAAGACCACCGCCACCAACGCGCCCTCAGGCCGCGTCATGGCCAACAGCGTCAGCGCTACACCCGTCGCCAACAGCCACGGCCCCGCGACGGAGCCGCCACTCCGGCGCAACGCTCTCACGTCCTCCGGCGCGTCCAGCGCCAGCGCGCGAAAGCCCAAGGCACGAAAGAATGCGACCATGGCCAGCAACAACAGGAACTGAAAAGTGGGCGTCTCCAGTCCGCTCACGGCCCACATGATCTGACCGTGCTGCAGGGTCAGCACATAGCCCGGCGCCACCGCCAACAGCGGCCCTACCCACTGCCGCGCCAGCCACCACAGGAGCAGCACCGAGCCCAAACAAGTCACCGCCCCAAGGCTCTTGAACACCCACACCGGATCAGCGCCCACGTACAAAGAGGCCGCCCCCATGAGCACATACAGAAAGTTGGAGTAGCCCTCCACGGGTGGCACTTCGCCAACGTTCCACACCACGCCGTGACCCGCAGCGAGGTGGCGCGCATAACGCAAAGTGATGTAGGCGTCGTCCGTGGTGAAGGGCCAAGCAGCTTGCAGACTCAGCACCGCCTGCCACAACACATAGGCCAGCGCCAACCCGGCACAAGCCCACTCCAAATGCGCAGCGTGGCGCACGACGCGCGCCCTAAGACCCATGCCCCACCTGCTCTCGCGTCTGGCGCGGCGCGTCCTCAGGGGGCATGGCCCAAGCCGGCAACAGCCAGCCGCGCACCCGCCGCGCCAGCACGATGGCCACCACACACAGGAGCAGACTCCCGACAGCGTCGATGGGATAGTGCCAACCCAAGACCGTGATGGCCACCAAGGTCAGCCCGGTGAACACCAAAGAGAGCGCAAAGAAGACCTTGCTGTGCCGAGCGTAGTAGAGCATCACCAGCTCATGGGCCATGTGCAAGCTCGGCATACAGGCGATGAACTCGTAACTCGGCAGCTCGGTCAAGGTTCCCGCCTGCACGGCGAGATGGTTGCGCGCCAGCAGCCCCTGAAAAGCAGTGCTCACCAAAGGCATACGCCGCATGGCCGCAAAGGTCTCCGTGTCGGCATAGATGGGCCCCAGAGCCGGCATGAGGTGATAGGCCACCCCACCCATCAGATAACAGAGGGCCAGGGCGCCCAAGTACTCTACCCGCTCCCGGTGAAGACACGCCGCTACCAGAAACAGAGACACCAAGAACATGTGCTCGAAGAGGTGGTAGTAGATGCGATCGAGGAGGTCTACGAAGCTCGGCCACTGCATCGCCCAGGGGTGAAGCATGCGGTGCACGGGCTCACCAAAGAGCGCCGATTCAGCCGCCATCAGCGCCGCGTCATAGCCCTCGCGCTCGATGAAGAGGGTGGCCTTGAACACCGTAAAGGCGTACGAAACCAAGGTGAACACCAAAACCACCAGACTGATCTCCACCCCCGCGCGGAGCAAGGATCCTTGTTTGGGCGTGCGCCAGGACAAGAGAATGCCAACGGGCGCCAGCGCCAACCAGTCCAGGAGGTGATAGTGGTTCTCCACCAAGACCAGGCCCGCATAGAGACCACCCACCACCATCCCTACCCGCTTCCACCGCCGCGACCTCTCCTCGGCGGACTCGCCCATCACAACGCCCCAGCGCGGCGCCCGCAGCATTGCCCACCACGCCATGAACGGACGCTGGCTCAAGTGACCCAGAACCAAGGCTGCCAAGACCAGCGATGGAAAATCGTCGCGCAAGACCACGTCCTTGAGCACCTCCGCCGGGCGCAGCCAGGTATAGGCCCAAGGCAGACGCGACAGCCCCTGTACCACCAACGCTACGAGGGCCGACATCAGCGACACGGGCAGAATGAAGCCCAGACCTTGCTGCCACCGAAGCCACCTCGGCCCGGCCTCCTGCCCGCCATCACCCCCGACGGACTCGGCGCGCCTCCGTTCTTGCTTTGCACCCACACCTACCCCCCATCCTGCTACGGCTTCGCCCCGCGTCGCTCGAGCACGGCAAAGCGCAAACCGTGACCATCCACCACCAGAGCGCCTTCCGGAAAACAACGCGCCGCCTCGAGGTGCACAAAGCCCGCCGCCGCGATGGGGCACGCCGACTGCGCCGCCACCGCGGCCCGCCCCGAGGCCGTCGTGAACATGTCCACCACCACCCAGTGGTAAGCGCGACCCGTGTCATAGACCGTCGCCGGCCCATCGCCCAAGACCACCGGACCCGGGACGGGCGTCCACCCGCGCGCCGTGGCAAAACTGACAGAAGTGTGCTGGAACATCGCCTGCTCATGCGAATGCACCCACATCACGTCGGCATTGTCGCGCAGCAGCGGGAGCTGGCGATGGACAGCGAAGCCCGCAAAATCCGAAAAGACCAAGATGCGCTCTTCTCCAGGCACCACGTCCACCCCCTGGGCAATGAACTCGCGATTCACCGTCTCCTGAAGGATGAGCATCGGCAAAGACGGCACCTTGATCTTGTAGGGTGCCTGTGGCACCGGCAGGGCGAAGACCACCAAGTGCAGGGCGATCATGGCACTACCTGCCCACAGCGTGGCTCGCCCCCCCTCAGGAAGGCCCAGCACCGCAAAAACCACCAAGAGCGGGAGGACGCCGAGAAAATAACCGGGCTCTGAACAAAAATAGAGAGCGTAGAAGAGCCCCCCTGGCACCAGGGCCCAGGTCAGCCACACCAAAATGCGCCGCCTCAGCTCCCCCTGCTCCGACCGCACGGCCTTGCGAACGAAGAGCAGCGGCGCAAGCGGCACCAACAACAGGGCGATCCAGGAGAAGACCCAGCGCAGGTTGGTCGTGGCGTAGACACTCTCGCTGCCGAAGAGCGAAAACGTCCGCACGAAAGATCCCCCCACCAACGCGTCTTGGGCCGCCTTCCACACCGCGTAGCCCCCGCTGAGGTGAAAGGTCGGCAGCATCCACGCCAGCGCCCCCAACACGCTCACCCCACCCGCCACGAAGAGGTGCGGCCAGCGGCGCCAGGTCAGCCAGATGATCGGCCCCACGCCCACCACCACGAAGGAGGGCCTAAAGGCCGATCCCAGGGCCAACAAGGCCCCCAACGTCGCCGCCAACGCAGTGGTCGGCCGCCGGTGATAAGCCACGAGGGCCAACAACAACAGCGCCGCCGCAAAGGCCTCCGAGGTGTGGGTCTGCCCATCGGCCCCGTGAAAAAGCAAGGTCGGGTGCAGGGCCGTCAACCACGCCGCAAAGGTCGCCAACATGGGCCGCGCGGGTTGCATCCAGCGCACGGCGACGAAGACCAGAGCGATGGTCGCCGTCGAAAAGAGACGCGCCACGAGCTGCACCGTCGCCAGGGGATCTCCCCCCACCACGGCGTGCACCGCCCGCAGAATCAGGACATAGAGCAAATAACCCGGCGGATGCGGCGCGTGCACGGCGACGTTGAATTCCTGCATCCCAAAGACGAGGTTGATCGGGTCGATGTCGAGGGCCACCTCCGTGGCCAAGGCGGCGCAAAAGCGCTCGTGCACCACCATGGCCACCAGAAGCAAAAAGACCGCGCGCCCCAAGGCGCCTTTATCCACCTCGTCACTCGCCAATTTTTCCACCCTTCTGGTCCAAGCAGGGGCGAAGCACCGGCCCTTGACCCATGCGGCGCCAGACCGCGCCGTCACTCTACAAGGTGGCGCGCGCTGCGACTACGGTCCCAGCGTCGTGACGCGCCAAACCCGCCTCCGCAATGCGACCCTGTCCCCACGCGCCGCCTCATCCCCCCTCTCCCGCCAAGACCCTCACCACCGCGTCCAAAGCCGCGCGGCCGGCCTGCTTCTGGCGCATCTCGTTCAAAACCAACGCGACGCCGTAGACCCGGCCGCTGTGCGCGTTGACCACGAAGCCGCTGCTGGCGATGACATCGCGTAGGGTCCCCGATTTCAGGTGGCAGTGGCCCTTGGTGTCAGCCCCGCGCAAGCGCCCCGCATAGGTGCCGCTCTCGCCGCCCACAGCCAAGCTCTCCACCCAAGGAGCCCGCAGCGGCCCCCGCCACATCACCGTCAACAGCGCCGCGAGCTGCGCCGCCGAGACCCGGTTGTCGTGCGAGAGGCCTGAGCCGTCGGCCATGACCATCCCCGCCGTGTCCATCCCCTGGGCCGCGAGCCAGGCCAGCACCGCCTCGGCGCCTGCGGCGTAGCTGCTCTCACCCCGGTGCCGCCAGCCCAGGTGGCGCAAGAGCAGGTCCGCCATCTCGTTGTGGCTGGCCTGGTTGATGGGCTGAATGAGCACCGCCAGCGGCGGCGATTGATGACGCGCCAGGACTCGACCCTCCTCGATGGCGGGGAAATCGTCGCGCACCACCACCTGGCCCACCCGGATCCCCGCCGCCTGCAGCGCCGCCCGCAGCGCCTTGGCCCCCGCCTGGCGGTGCTTGCCCGGCTTGAACTCCCCCGTCGCGGTGCCGCCATAGACCAGCTCCCCGCTCACCACCACCTTGCCCCCCACCCGGCGCAAGCCGGCGGCGTGCAAGTCCGCGGCGAGGGCGTTCAACGGCGAAGATGCGTGGCGGTAGAAGGGCTTGGCGTAGGAGAAGTCGTGGCCAAAGCGCAGCACCAGGTCGCCGTCGAGGCGGCCCTCGGCGTCGATGGTCCCCGTGGCCTGGGCCACCGTCTCCAAGCGATAGTCCTCGCCGAGCAAGCCCAAGGCGGCGGCGGTGGTCACCAGCTTCAGGTTCGACGCCGGCTTGCGCAGGGCGGCGCTCTCCGTCGCCAACAACGGCGCCGCCGAACCGGCGGCGACCTCGAAAATCACCACGGAGAGCGCCGCCCTGGACACGGGCGCGCGCCGCAGAACCTTCTCGATCTCCGCCACCAAGCGCGCCCGCGCCGCCGCGCCCAAAGGCGCCACCCCAAAGGCCGGCGCCGCGCCCGCCGCGGCCCCCGCCGCGCCGGTCCAGCTCGGCGATACCACCACCGCCGCCGCCAAGTGCGCCGCCGCGGCCCCGCTGCTTGACACCACCCCAGGCGCTGCCGCCGCGGCAGCCGCACCCCGCTCGCCCGCGCCTTCCATGCCCGCAGGGCGCGGCCCCGGCGCCGGCGCGCAGCCCCAGAGCATCACCCCCACCACCCCCAGCACCCACATCTTGCCACACCGAGCCATGCGCCCCCTCTCTCCTCTCGTGCCAGCCACACCACGCGGCCCGCCGCGCCCCGCAGCGCGCCCGCCGCCACTCTAAAACATGCGCCGCAAAAGCCAAGAAAGCAGCGCCGGCCTCAGGCGCAGCCGATGAACTTGCGCACCTCGGGCACGGTCGAGGCCATCAGCTCCGCCGGCGTCCCCACCGCCGCCATCCGCCCCTCGTAGACCATGGCGACCTTGTCGGCGATGCGAAAGGTGCTCTGCATGTCGTGGCTGATCACGATGGAGGTCAGCTTGAAGGCCGCGTGGGCCTCGACGATCATGTCGTCCACGTAGCGGATCATCACCGGATCCTGCCCCGTGGTCGGCTCATCGTAGATCATGATCTCCGGCTTGGTGATGATGGCCCGAGCCAGCCCCACCCGCTTGCGCTGCCCCGCCGAGATGTCCGCCGGGTTGGCCTGGGCGATCTCGCTCAGGTGCAGGCGCTCCAAGATCTCACTGATGCGCCGGTTCACCTCGGACCGGCTCGGGCGCCGCCCCCGCTCCACCAGCGGGAAGGCCAGGTTCTCCCACACCGTCATGGAGTCGAAGAGGGCCGCCCCCTGGAAGAGCATCCCAATGTGGGTGCGCAGCTCCTCGAGCTGCCCCTCGCTCATGGCGGTCAGCTCGGCGCCGTCCACCTTGACCGAACCCGCGTCGGGACGGAAAAGCCCCAAGATGTGCTTCAACAACACCGACTTGCCCGAACCGGAGCCGCCGATGATCACGGTGATCTCCTTGCGCGGGATGTCCAGATCGATGCCGCGCAACACGTGGTTGTCGCCAAAGCGCTTGTGCAGGCCGCGCACCTCCACGGCGTTGTCGCCCTTGGCCTGGGACGACACCGCCGCCACGGCCTGGGTCACCCCGGCGTCGGCCAGGCGACCGCTGCCACCGACGCTGATGAAGCGCTGCACCGCCTCCAAGGGGCAGGCCTGCAGGGCCGCCACATCCCCCTGAAAACACAAGGTCCCCCCGTGCAACATGGCGACCCTGTCGGCCAAACGCATCACGCTCGCCATGTCGTGGCTGATGATCACCGAGGTGATCTCGAAGAGCCGCTGGGTCTCGGCGATGAGGTTGTCCACGAAATCGATCATCACCGGATCCAGACCCGTCGTCGGCTCGTCGAAGAGCACCAGCTCCGGCTCGTGAATGACCGCGCGGGCAAAGGACACCCGCTTCTTCATCCCCCCCGAGAGCTCCGAGGGCAGGCGCGTCGCCGCGTCGGCGATACCCAACAAGCCCAAAGTGTGGAGCACCCGCGACCGAATCTCCCGCTCCCGCAGGCGCGAGTTCTCCCGCAGGGGAAAGGCCACGTTGTCGAGCACGGTGATGGAATCGATGAGGGCGTAGTTCTGCAGCACCATCCCCGTGCGCTTGCGCAGCACGTCCAGCTTGCGTCCGCTGCACCTGGCCAGGTCCTCGCCAAAGAGCAGGACCTGCCCCTTGTCGGCCACCACCAAGCCGTTCATCAGCTTCAGCAGCACGCTCTTGCCCGAGCCGCTCTCGCCGATGATCACCGTGGTCTTGCCCGTAGGGATGTCGAGGTTGACGTCGTGCAAGACCTCCAAGGCACCGAACGACTTGCCCGCGCCCCGCAGACTCAGCATGGGCTGCGCCGCGTCCGCTGGCCAGCGGGGCTGGTCCGGGGCGAGGAGTGAGCGCCGCTCTTGCTGCCGTGGATCCGAAGAAGAAGAAGACGGGACCGTGCTCAAGGGGCTTCCTGCTCTGCCGCTGGCGCCGTGCGGGCATAGTCGCCGGCGAGGATGTCGAGGTAGTTGCCGTGCTCGACCCACTGGATGAGCTGCAAGACCCGCCAGGCCACCAGCGGATGGGTGCGGCCCATGGAGAAGAGGCCGAGGAGGAAGGAGTCGTAGAGGTTGCCCGCCTCTTGGTCCGCCAGCGAGCGGGCCTGGGCCACGAAGGGAGCGAGCTCGATGGTGGTGCGCAGCCGCGTGCCCGGGCGGTTGCCGCCGGCCATGCGCAGCAGCAGCCCCAAGGAGGCCCCCAGGTCGCGTGAGGCCAGGAGCCCGGCGCGATCCGAGGTCAGCTCGGCGCAGCGGCTCCACTTGAGCAGGGCCAAACGCAGAGGCAACGAGAGGTAACGCACCAGCCCGGGGAGAAAGACGCCGCTGCCTTGGAGGAGGATGATGGCCAGCACCCGGTAGACGATGTGGTCCGCCATCAGGTGCCCGATCTCGTGCCCGGCGACGTCGACGATCTGGAGGTCGTCGAGCTGGTCGAGGATGGCCGCGTTGAAGACGATGACCGGCTGGTCGATGCCCATGGTCATGGCGTTCATGAAGGGCGACTCGCCCAAGAACACCGTGGGCGCGTGGGCGTATCCCAGGCGGGCCCGAGCCTGCTCCACCAAAGCCACCAGCTCGGGGAACTGGTCCTGGTTGCAGTGCACCGTGTTGGCCATGAGCTGCATCCGCAAAGAGCGCTCGCTGAAATGCTTCAGCAGCATGCGCACCACCTCGGAGAAGCCCGGCAGGCGCTTCAGCGACGACAAAGCCGCCGCGTCCAAGGGGTGCTCGAAAGCCGCCGAGCGCATCCCGCTCAGGGCCTCGTCGGGGGTGAGGAAGAGCGCCCCACCGCAGCGGGCACAGCGGTAACCCTCGGGCGAGAGCACCGCCTGGTCGGCCCGAACCCGGTTGCGCCGCCCACAGTGGCGACAGTGCAGCTCCTTGTGCGGCGCCGGATGGGTCTCAGGCCACACGGCCGCCCGCAATGCTTCCTTTGAATAAGCCATCTCTCCCCCTTGGCGCGCAGCGCCCAGCAGCACGTGTGAATCGCCACTTCCCGGCGTCAATGTGTCTCGTCAGGGCTCTCTTCTTCGGATCCACTGGCCTCGGACGGCGCCGCCGCTCCCGGCGCAGGCGCCGGGTCGGCGGGGCTTTCTTCTGCGTCAGGCGTCGCCTCTGCCGCCGGCGCTGGACTCTCTTCAGCGGGCGGCGGTGGCGCGCCAGCCTCATCGACGGGGTGGAAGTCGGCGTCCACCGCCGGCTCCTCGACCCCATCGCGGCCTACGGTGCGCCGCCTGGCCAACAGCTCCCCGATGCAATGGTTCCCCACCTTGGTGCTCATCAACTTGTTCACCGAGCCGCCCACGATCACCCCCACCAGCGGCAGGGCTTTGATCAAGCCGCGAGCCGACATGGCCAGGATCAGCTTGGCCACCACGGTGATGATGATCTTGCTCACCTGCCGCGGCGAGTAGTTCCACACGGCCGTGCTGGTGATGTTCAGGACGTCGCGCAGCACGTCCTTGCCGGTGTGGGCGTCATAGGCACCCACCGAAGCCAAGAGAAAGGCGAACTGCCGATCCGCGCGGTTGCGGATGTCGAAGCCCATCAGGTGGCTCAGGGCCAAGGCCATCTCCACCTCGAGTTTCAAGGTGAGGGCCATGTCGGCCAGGGTGCCCCCCAAGACGGAGAGCAAGGTCCCGGCACCGGGGACCAGGGCCGGCAGCGCCGAGGCGCCCCCAGCCAGGGCCGCCCGGTTCGAGTAGGTGGCCACCAGCAGCTTGGCGGCCGCCAGCAGCGCTTCCTCGTCGTCGGTGACGCGCCCGCCTTTGGCGACCTTGGCTTTGGCCCGCTCCACCTCGGCGATGATCGCCTCGTTGCTGTCCAAGATCCGCTCGACCGCGTTGACCAGCTTGTCCGCCTGCTCTGCTGCCCGCTCTTCCCGCTTCTCTTCGTCGCTCATGGCCTGCTCCTTTGGCGCACCGCGCGCATCATGGCCCACTCGAGGTTCCCCAGTCGCCACCTTCGCCTTGGTTCGCCTAAGCAACCCGATCCGAACAACGGACCATTCCCTCGGCGAAGCTTTGTCGCGCTGCTGGCCGCCTGCTGGGGACACGGTCGTCAACGCTAGCACGCCCCGTTTGGATCCGTAAGGGCGCGCGCCCTGGCCCTCGCCGGCTCAGGGCAAACGAACGTAGCGGGCCAAACACGGCAGCCCCTCCAACCAGCGCAGGCTCTCGCGGACCAGACGCTCCGGGGGCGCCGCGCCGTCGAGCACCAGCGCGGCGGGGTGATCCTGGGCCGAGCTGAGAAAGACCTCCCGCACCGCCGCCAGCGTCTCGGCCCGCTCAAAGGCGTCTGCTTGACCGCGACGCGCCAGGATGCGGCTCAGGGCCAGCTCTACCTCGAGATCGATGACGATGAGCGCCTGCGGCACCGGCGCGAAGGCTTCATTTTCGGCGCGCAGGTCGGCGACGGCAAAGCCCCGGCTCCCTTGATAGGCCATGGAGCTGAAGTAATAGCGGTCGCTGATGACCATGTGGCCCGCACGGAGCGCCGGCCCAATGACCTCCCGCACATGCTGACGGCGGTCGAGGACGAAGAGGCGCCGCTCTTCATCTGCGGGCAAGCGCCCTTCAGCGCCAGCGGCGCGAATGCGCATGCCGTGGGGCCCGTCGGTGGGCTCACGGGTGAGCACCACCGCCAGCGAACGCGCGCGAAAGTGCGTCGCCAGCGCCAGGGCCAAGGTCGACTTACCGCCGCCGTCGATACCCTCGATGGCGAGCAAAAAGCCGCTGCGTCGCCCCATGCCACCTGTCACCGTCTCACCTCTCTGCCCTCGCTGGGGCCACCGCATTGTGGCCGCGCGAAACTTACACATCACGGGCTGCTCTGCAAGCGCAAGCGCCCCTCCCTCCGCCTGGATAAGCAGCCACCGCCAGCTAAGAAGTCCCCATGGGACAGAGCAGCGGCGTGATTTTGGCCAGGCTCTTGCGGCCTATCCCTTTGATGCGGGTGAGTTCTTGGGGCCGCTTGAAAGGTCGCCGCTCCCGCGCCGCGATGATCGCCTCGGCCCGGGCTTGTCCCACGCCTGGTAGGCGCACCAGCTCCGCCACCGTGGCCTGGCTGAGATCGATGCAGGACGGCGCGGCGACGGCGGAAGCCCCGGCGCCATCGCCATGCACCGCCGCTGCCGCCGCTGCCGGGTCCGCCACCCGCGGCACAGCGTCGTCAACGCGCGCCGGGTTGTCACCGGCGCGCGGCGTGGGGGGCGCCGGCGGTGCCACTTCCGACGCCTCACCCGGGGACGGCCCGGGAGCGCCCGGGCCGTCCGCCACGCGGCTCAGGCTAGTCGACGGCGCCGCCACCGCTGCGCGGGAATCCACCCGCGCCGCTGACACCCGTTGGTGCGCATCCCGCCACGACGGCCAGGGCGCGGCGAGGCGCAAGACGGCGCGGTCGATGCTCGCGTCGGGCCTATGGGAGACACAGGTACAACGCGCCGGCGGTAGCTCGCGGACCTCTAGGTTCTGCCACGGATCGGCACAGGCCGCGTTCAGGCATGGCCAGAACAGGGCCCACAGCAGCCATGAATAAGGACGCATGGAAGACCTCCTCGGTTGGGGCTCGCCGTGGACTGCGAGCCTTTGCCGAGATGTTATCCCCGCGTCATGTCACCCCATGCGGAAAAATCGACCGCCGCGCTCCCCCATCAGGGCAGAGCCAAAGCCAAAGGGGGTCCTGGGTTGTAGTAATCGGCAAACTGGTGGGTACCAAAGCCACTCCCGCCACCGCCATTGGGCACCTTCTCGAAGATGGCGCCGCCGCTCACGACCACCGCCCCATGCGGCAGCCGCACCGCGCTCAGCTCATAGCGGCCGCGACTCATCCTGGCGTCGAGGAGTCTCGCCTCGTAGTCGATGAGAAGACCCTTGGGCGTCAACAGCTCCACCGAGTCCAAGCCCTCCAGGTTATCATCACCAGCCCCGAGGCCACCCGCCACCAGTACACTGCCGTCGAGCAGCTCGAGCATGGCAAAATGTGCCCGCGCGACCAGCAGCCCTCCAGTGCTCAGCTCATCGACCCAGCGACCATTTTGAATGTCCAGAACTTCGAGCGAGCCCGTGGGAAAGGCGCCCGCCACCAATTGCCCATTGGTGTTCTCCAAGAAGCCACCGACGACCATGATGAAGCGACCATCGGCGCGCTCGAGGCGCAAGGTGCGGTGACCAAAACGCGGCACCGCCATGCTGGGCAAGGACTCCAACACCCCTTGCTGCGCCGCGGCGATCTCCGTGGTGCCAAAGACGTCGCGGCCGTTGGTCCCGCCGGCAAAGAGCACCACCTCGCCCACGGCAGTGGCGCTCAGGTCCCAGCGCGGATCCGCGAGGACACCATCGGGCTCAGCGAAGTTCTCCCTGTTGGCGCCTAGGACGAGCACCTCATCCAGGGGAACGAGGGCGCCATTCTCAAAGCGGGCCCCGCCGGCAGCAATGTAGGCGCCGCTGGCAGTCACGGCGCCGGCGTGCTTGAAGCGGCCGCGGGCACCATCCGGGAACAAGAGCGGCTTCACCGAGGGCCTGCCATCGTCCTCGAAAGAGATGATGTCGGCCGTCGCCGACGGCCTCAAGGTGTCTTCGTCGACGGTCAAGCCCCCGACCACCAGGATCCGGTTCCCCGGCAAGAGGTGGGCCGTGTGAAAGACGCGCGGCTCCGAGAGGCGCACACTCGTGCTCTCGAAGTAGCCCGTGTTGGCGTCAAAAAACTCCAGGCGATCGTGCACATCCTTGATGTTGCTCAGCTCCACGGGGCACTGGACCCGTTCGCACGTCAGCCCCGTACCGGGCACGGCGAGGGTCGCACCACCGATCACCAAGAATCGGTTGCCAGGGAGCTCGAGCATGGAATGCCCCATCGTGGGTTGCCCCATGGGACTGTCACTGACGATGGGCCCATCCCTGCCATCAAAGAGGGCCTTGAGGGGCCCCAGCGAGCCCGGCTCGGTCATATAAATGACACGGGACTGCTCACCGCCTGATTTGGGGACGGCCATCGGGGCGCTGGCACCATAGGCCACCACCGCCCCCACCACATTCAATGCTTCGACGTGAATCATCACGTCGTCGCCAAAGGGAATGTTCTCCAGGCGCTCGCTCCCGAAGGCCGCATCGATGCGCAGCAAGTCCTGGGCGCGGCGGCTCCCGTCCTGGACATCCATGACCGTCACTCGCACCGCTTTCGCCGATGTCGTGTTGGGCACCGGCCCAGGTGGGAGGCCAAAGCCCCAGGGCCCGTAAAGGCTCAGCGCCACCCGGTCCTCGCTGTAGGACTCAGGATCACACGCTACTAAGCCCGCGCTCATGGCCAAGCAAGCCACGAAAACCACCTTCATCACTCTGCGCTCTCGCCGCATGGCACTTTCCTTCGTCGTCGCTGCGCCTCGCCCACCTATCATGTCGAGGGTCTCCCCAACGGATTGCACCACCTACCAAACGATGGTCGTGTTGAAGCCCGTCAAATCTTTGCCTGGATCATAGAGAATCACCGCTAACACCACCGCCGCCGTCGCCGCCAGTCCAAGGCCGACGCCCCCCCACAGCCAGGGGCTCGCATACCAGGCATCGCCGTCATCGACGGTTGGCGGCAGCGGATCGGGCACCAACGGATCAGGGGTCGTCGTCGTCGCCACACCGTCGGTGAGGGGATCGATGCGCACTGGGTCCGGCGTCACCACTGGATCGGGCGTCACCACTGGATCGGGCGTCACCACTGGATCGGGCGTCACCACGGGGTCCGGCGTCACCACGGGGTCCGGCGTCACCACGGGGTCCGGCGTCACCAC
>CAYVQF010000008.1:0-42201 GCA_964454015.1 uncultured Myxococcales bacterium | reverse complement strand
TCGGGCGTCACCACGGGGTCCGGCGTCACCACGGGGTCCGGCGTCACCACGGGGTCGGGCGTCACCACGGGGTCCGGCGTCACTGCGGCCATCACGGCAGCAGCGCTGAACGATGTCGGCGAAATCGCCAGGGTGGTGTCAATGGTCAGGCCCTTGTTGGCATCGAAGACGGCGTCGATGACCGTTCGGGTCAGCTTGTAACCCTCCACATTGAGGCTGAGCAGATCACTGTCGAGATCTTGGTGGTTCAACAGGCGCAAGCTCCCGCTGTCGCTCTGGTAGAGGAGGGGCACCACCGCGAAGCCCTGGCTCTGCGGCATGATGACGGCGGTGACCACGAAAGCCGCCGCAGTGCGCGCCGCCAGATCGCGGGCCGCGAA
Organism: uncultured Myxococcales bacterium; assembly: GCA_964454015.1. Lineage (GTDB taxonomy): Bacteria > Myxococcota_A > Bradymonadia > UBA4248 > UBA4248 > CAYVQF01. The sequence goes on along the minus strand of CAYVQF010000008.1, from coordinate 41,821 downwards.
GCGCACGTCATCACCGAGGACACCCTTGAGACAGGCGTCTCTCAGGCGCGCCTCAGGGGTGATGGCGGCCGCAGGGCTGCTCAAGGTGTAGCTCAAAGGAGTGGTCACCTTGGCCTCGACCACGATGGGTCCGCTGAAGAGGCGATCGCCCTTGCGCAAGACCAAGAAGTGGGTGCCTTCGGGCAGGTCGGTGAGGGTCATGGGCGACGCGCCCCGGATTTTGCCGTTGATCCAGACCTCGACCCCCTCCTCCAGGGCGGTCGTCGCCAGGGCACCAGTGCCGCGCTTGGCTTGTCGAGCCTGGGCCGCGGCAAAATCGTCTCTGAAGGTCGCCGGCAGATCCTCTTCGGGGTTGAGCGCATAGTTGGGGTTGAAGGCCAAGAGGCGCCGTAACAGATCTTGGGACTCAGGGAGCTGCCCGGAGAAGTGATAAGCCGCGGCCAGGCGGAAGAGGAGCATCTCGATGACGGCCCAATCGCTGATCCCGGCCACGTCGGTCTCGTAGTAGTCCAGGGCCTGACGAAAGCGCTGGGCGGCCTCGGCGAAGCGTTGATCGACGTACTGACCACGGCCGGCCTCATAGAGGCGACGCGCCTCGAGAATGGCTGGGCTCGGTCCCGTAGCGCTCTCCGTCGCCAAAGGCTGAACCACCGCCACCGTTGGGTCCGTGTCGAGGCGCTGACGCACCACCCGGGTGATCTGCTCTTCGATGAATGGCGCCACCCGACCGTCATAGCCCACGAAGGGCGCCACATAAACCTTGGGCGCACCTTGGGCCCAGACCGCCGCGGCCCAAGTCGAGAGCGCCACGAGGGCTACGACGCAGGCCAGCAAGCCGCGAACGACGACAGCCCCTTGGGCATGGCCGCCGGCACCCCACAGAATATTAGAATGATGTCCCACGCAACCCTCCATCCTCACCCGAGAACCTACCACCCGCACCGTCGTCGAGGTCAACACCGGGCCTCTGTTCTCACCGCGCCACGCGCTTGCTGTCATCAGGCTTTGGCGCGTTTCAAAAAGTACTTGGTGTCACCCGTGCGCGTGGTCTGCACGGCCACCAACTCATAGCCATGCAGACCAAAAATGTTCAGCACCTCGCTCTCTTCAACATTGGGCGGGCACACCGTCTCCTTGGTGTCACCCTTATAATAGTGTGCCTCACCGTAGCCGTCTTGTGCCCGTCGCAACACGAAATAGTCCCACTTCATCCTCTCCCCCTTCGCGCCTCAGGGGCGCTGATGTTGATAATCCGCGCGAACCTCGATACCCCAACGCCGCAGCTCCGCGAGGCCCGCGTCGTCGATCTGATTCCACGCGACATCCAAGGACTCGAGTTGACGCAGCGCACTGCCGGCAGATAAAATCCGCGCGCCTTCGTTGGTCAACATGCCGTCACGCAAGTCCAGGCGGCGCAAGCCCGCTAGCGCTTTACTCGTCGCTAAAGCCAAGGCACCACGATCGCCAAAACAAGTCCCCATCAGGCCCAAGGTCACCAGACCACTGAGCCCCTGGGCGTCCGCGAGGGCATAGGCCGCCTCTAGCGTCACCGAGCGCTCCTGCGATCTGAGCCGCAGCTCCATCAGCCGCGGCGAAGCTTGGGCACAGGCCATGACCATCCGGTCGCTGATCCTGTCGCCGCGCAAATACAGAACCTCTAGCCCCTGCCCCAGCGAAGAGGCCGTCAGGCCATGCACGGCGAGCTCCGAGAGTGGGCCCCGAGCCCAGAAGTTCAACTCTACCAAGCTAGGCAACGCCGCCGCGCTCAACAGACGCAGCACCTCGTCCCCAACGTCGTCCACGATGAGACCCAGGACCTCTACCGTCCCGAGGCTCTTGCCAGACGACAGCGCCTTCTCCAGCAGCGCCACGGTCCCGGAGCTCACCTGGACCACCACCTCGACCAGCTTGCCATCCTCGAAGTGGGGCTTCTGTCCCTCGGGGATCAACCCACTCAAGGAACCCACGAGGCGGCGCAAATTCTTGCCCAACAACAGGCGTTCCAAGTTCATCAGCGCCGAAAAGCTCTGCTCTTCACCTGGCCGACGCGGCAAGGCCAAGCCCGCCTGCACCTGGGAGATACTCCCCCGCAAGTCGCCCATCTGAAACAAATGCTGCGCGTACTCGGCCCGCAACGCCACCGACTCCGGCTGCGCCGCTACTTTTTGAGCATAAACACTGTCCGTCATGATCTCACTTCACATCTTGGCCATATCGACGCGCCACCCGCGTCGCCACCGCGGGCGTATTCGACGCCCAGGCTCTGCCCCAACAATACCTGCTTCCGCAAGGAACACAACTTTGCGCCGCCCTTGCCGCTGGCAAGACCGCCACCCTGCCCCATCAGCCCAGCCGCATCCCCGGCAGCGCCAGGCCCGGCGCGGGACGCTCGCGCAACACCTCATGCCGAAAGCGAAAAAGCGCCGCAGGCCGCCCCCCGGTCCGCTGCTCCACCGCCGGCGTCCCCTCCACCAAGCCCCCCTTGAGCACCAAACGACGAAAATTCTGCTTGTGCAGGCGCCGCCCCGCGAGGGCTTCTACCACCCGCTGCAACTGAAAAAGCGTAAACAGCGGCGGCAACAGCTCAAAGACCACCGGCCGATACTTCAGCTTACCCCGCACCCGCGACAAAGCGCTGGCCAACATGCGGCGGTGGTCTACACACAACGGCGCGCCCGTGTCCTCGTCCGCTGACCCACCCGCCTCCGCCACCAAACCCGCACCATAAAGCAGCTCATAGCGATCCAAGACCCGCTCCTCATCCCAAGGCGCACCCCCCATACCAAAAGCTATCTCCACCCGCGACCAGCGCCGTTGCCGCTGCTCACGTCCTTCGCCCGCTTCGCTCCACCCACGCAACGACGCAACCACCGCAGGCGACACCGCGGCCGGGCCACCGCTGCGCCAATCCTCCCAGGGAAAATAGCGGTACACCCCCGACCACAGCCCCCCATGCGACTCCACCTGCGCGTCGACCAGCGCCAAATACGCCACCGTGACCAAACGCGCCGCAGCGCTGCGCCCCCGATCCCCAAAGGAATAGAGCTGCTCCACGTAGCCCAAGTCCAAGCCGGCCCGGCCGCGCACCCAGCGCCGCAGCCCGAGCTCCAGCGTCCTATCCCCAGCCACATCCAGGCCACCCGAAGGCAACGACAAACCACAGCGCTCCTGGACCACCAAAACCTGCGGCTCCTCGTCGCGGACCGTCAGGATCACTGCACACAAATCCAATTCCACACCTTCCATTGCCACCTCACCTCTCGCTGGCACACACCCCGTCCCCGCGCAAAAACGATCTGCCTCCTCGACAAAGCTTACCTTTTGTGCCATTGATCTGTCCAATCGATATGCTCAGGTTTAGCATAAACCTCAAGCATAGCGACACCAACCTCTAATGCTCACCTAGAGCATAAAAGGAGGCGTTCATGGCTCAGCGCGCACCCAACCCAAGCTTCGATGCCATCATCGTCGGTACCGGCATCGCCGGTCTCTCCACCGCCCTCGCCTTGGCCCCCAAGCGCGTCGCCCTCGTCACCAAGAGCTCTTTTGGCCAGGGCGGCGCCACCCCCCTGGCCCAAGGGGGCATCGCCGCTGCCGTCGGCAGCGACGACAGCCCGGCGCTGCATGCCAACGATACCTGCATGGCCGCCCATGGCCTCGCCGTGCGCGAAGTCGTGGATGTCCTCACCCAGGAGGGGCCTGAGCAGGTCATGCGCCTCGAAGCCCTGGGGGCGCGCTTCGACAGGATGGACAACGGCGAGTGGGCCTTGGGCAAAGAGGCGGCGCACAGCCGGCGCCGCATTCTCCACGCCCGCGGCGACAGCACGGGCGCTGAGGTCTTGCGCGCCCTGGTCGCCGCCGTCAACGCCACCCCCACCATCACCGTCATCGACCACGCCTTCGCCATCGACCTTTGGGTCAGCAACGGCCGGGTCCACGGGCTGTGGATCGCCCTCGAAGACGCCGTCCCGCTGCTCTTGCGCAGCCAAGCCATCGTCCTGGCCACTGGCGGCATCGGCAGCATCTTCCGCTACACCACCAACCCCCCGGGCACCAACGGCGACGGCTTGGCCATCGCAGCCCGGGCGGGAGCCGCCTTGGCCGACCTGGAGTTCGTCCAGTTTCACCCCACGGCCCTCGCCACGGGGCAGGACCCACTGCCGTTGCTCACCGAGGCGCTGCGCGGCGAAGGCGCCATCCTCATCGATGACCTGGGAGAGCGCTTCATGCCGGCGCTACATGAGGCGGCCGAGCTGGCGCCGCGCGACGTCGTGGCGCGTGCCATCTGGCAGCGCCAACGCGCAGGGCGCAAGGTCTTCCTCGACGCCCGCGGCATTGGCGACCGTTTCCCCGAGCGCTTCCCCACGGTGTGGGGTCTGTGCCAAGAGGCGGGCATTGAACCCCGGCAGGCGCCCATCGCCGTCTCTCCGGCAGCGCACTACCACATGGGCGGCATCGCCGTCGACACCAACGGCGCCGCTTCGCTCAAGGGTCTGTGGGCCTGCGGTGAGGTCTCGGCGACGGGCATCCACGGCGCCAATCGCCTCGCCTCCAATTCACTCCTGGAGGGTTTGGTCTTTGGGGCGCGGGTGGCCAAGGACATTGGGCGCGACGTGCGCCCATCCGCACCATCGACCTTGCACCCCTTGCCACGCCTGGGCGGCCTGGATTTGCGCCCCGAAGAGGAGGCCATTTACGCGCACATCCGTGAGATGATGTGGCAGCACGCCGGCTTGGTGCGCAGCGCCGAGGGTTTGCAGGAAGCCCTGGGCGTGGTCGCGTCACGCCAGTCGGCTTTCGCCGTGGGGGCGCCCCCCTCGCTGACCTTGCGCAACGTCGTGAGCGTCGCCAAGCTGGTGTGCACAGCGGCCCTCATGCGCAAAGAGAGCCGCGGCGGTCACTTCCGCGCAGACTTTCCAGAGGCGGCCCCTGAGACCAAACGCCATCGTTTTGTTGCCGTCGGCGCCTGTTGAAGGTGGCCAGGGAGGCAAAAGCCAGCTAGAGGTGGAATAGGCCTCTGGCTGCCTCTGGTTGTCCAGCCCCATGGGGGATGCCTTTATCATGCGCATGCCCTTATTCGTCCATCCTCGATTTGTTGAAGCATCATGGAAGATATCCGCCACCACGCCATCCTTCATCCTCCAACCTCTCTACTGCCCTGGGCCCTGCTTGCCGCCTTGTTGCTGCCGAGCGCCTGCGCCGAAGAGCCCGCGACAGAGGGGCCAGGCGCAGCGGAAGCGCTCACAGAGGGACAGAGCGAGAGCACAGGGAATGCTCTAGATGAGGTACGTTCAGAGGCCTTGCGGGAAGAGCAATGCCAAGCCTTCGTGCAGACCTTCAACAAGCACCTGCCCAAGCTCCTCGCCCACCGCGCAGAACCACCCGCGCTCACCGCGGCCATCGAGGCGCGCCTCGACGCAGCCTTCGCCAACGCCGAGGAACGCAAGAAGACCCGCGGCGCCAACCGTCCGGACGTGGATCTCCACCACCCCGAGCGATTGCGTGAGTTCTATACGCAGCGGAGCTTTCGCCCCCTCCTGACGGCAGGGGGCCAACTGATCCCCGAGTCGGAATTGCTGCTGCAGACCTTGCGCGATGCCGGGCAGCATGGGCTGCAACCCCACCGCTACCATCTGGCGCGAATTGAGCCGCTGCTCTTGGATAAGCTCAGTGATTTGGCGCGCATCGAGTCGTTGAAGCTGGAGCTGGAGACGGATGAGGTGGAGCGCTTCACCAAGATCCTCCTGGCCTCGGACATCGACCTGGGCGCGGACGATGCCAAGGAGACGGCCCTCGGGCTTTTGCTCGCTCCCGGCAGCGCCGTGCCGCGCTTTGCCGCGCACCTCGAGGTGTTGCAAGAGAGCACCCAGCGCGCCTACGAGGCCGTGCCCGAGCTCGAGCTGCTTCTGGCCGACGCCTGGTTGCTGTGGGCGCGGGATTTGCGCCACGACAACCTCAATCGCCTGACGCCGGCGGAGAAGGAGAAGTTGGGCAAACGGCGCTTGCCCCGTCTGGAGGAAGAAGTGCGCCAGGAGCGCCAGCAGCATGAGTTGCGCGCGCTGGCGCAGGCCATGGAGAGCAGCGCCGACAGCATGGCGGCTGTCCAAGCACACCTGAGCAGCCTCCTGCCGGCGCACAATCAATATGAGCGACTCCTGCAAGCGCGCGAACGCTATCGGCAGATCGTCGCCGACGGTGGCTGGAACAGCGTGACCCCCCGGGCGCTGCGCAAGGGGACGAACTCGGAGACGGCCAAGCAACTCAAAAAGCGGTTGGCCACGGAGGGTTATTTCCAGGGCGAGATCGACAATCGCTTTGATGACGCCTTGGAGGCGGCGATCAGCCGCTACCAAGAGACCCACCAGATGGATGTCAGCGCCGAATTGAACAAAGGCTTCTGGTCGAGCCTCAACACATCGGCCCAGGACCGCCTCAAGCAGATCGACGCCAACCTCCACTTCTGGCGGGAGACCTTCCTCGCGCCCAGCGACTATTACATCTACATCAACATCCCAGACTTTCACGGAGAGGTCTGGCGGCACGGCAAGCTGGAGCGGCGCTTCCGCATCGTCGTCGGCAACCGCGACCGCGAGTGCAATCCGGCCACCAAGGAGCTCTTCTACGTCAACGCCACCCCGCGCCAACACGCCAAGCTCTCTTACGCCGAGTTCAACCCTTACTGGCATGTGCCCAGGCGCATCGAGCAAGAGGAGTATCTGCCGCTCATCCACGCCGATCCAGAGTGGCTGGTCAAGAACAACTACGAGTACTACACGGAGAACAATTACACCGTCTTGCGGCAGCTCCCGGGTGACCACAACGCTCTCGGGCGGGTGAAGTTCATATTCCCCAACGAATACGCAACATTTATGCACGACACGCCCAAGAAGGCCCTCTTCCGCTACCCCGTGCGCGCCTTCTCCCACGGCTGCATGCGGGTCCAGGATCCCCTGGAGCTGGCGGAACACCTCCTGGCCAACGAAGGAAAGTGGACCCCCGACGTCCAGCGCGACCTCGAGGAGATGCGCACCCGCCGGGTGGTCTTCTCCGAGTCCATCGACGTTTTCATCGACTACTTCAACGTCCGCGTCGACGACCAGGGCCTGGTGCACTTCTTGGCCGATCCCTATCGCCACATCCAGAACCACATCACCCCACCGACGCCGCAATCTCTGCGCTGCACTCCCAAGGAGCGGGTGATCTTGTCGCGGCCGGGCACCGAAGAGGCCGGCGAAGATGTGGGCGACGACGTCTTGCCCACAGCCGGCGACGGGGCCGCGCCAGCGCAAGGCGATGACGTCCTGCGCGCCCTCGGCGCCGGTGAAGGGAGCACACCAGCCCTCGATGACAGCGCCCTGCGGACGCCGCCCTCGCCCCCTGAGCCGACCAAAATCGCGCCGCCGCCTGATTTCATCGACTAGCTCTCACCCTGAAGCTCGGAGCGCTGGCCACTTCGCCAGCTTCGCGCCGCCGCTCGCTGGCCCCCTGCGTGGATTCCCGCTACAGTTGGGTCGGATCGTGACGCGCCATTTCACCGGCGACGTCGCCCCGTCACCCTGAACCAAGCGGCAACGAAGATGCAGAACCGACCCCTGTCACGCTCTGGCGCCCGCAGCGTTTCCCGCGCGGCTGGCCTGTACTTGACCTTCGCCCTGGCCACTGGACTCCTCTTGGGCTGTGTCGACGCCGAGCCCATCCCTGCCGGCCCGTGGCAATCCGGGGTCAAGCTCGACACCCACGTGGAAGACTGGCGCGATGAGGTGATCTACCAGGTCATCACCGATCGCTTTCACGACGGCGACCCGAACAACAACTTCAACGTCGATCGCCGCTCCATGGCCCGCTACCACGGCGGCGACTGGCAAGGCATCATCGACAAGCTGGATTACCTCCAGGCCCTGGGCGTCACCACCTTGTGGATCTCGCCCACCGTCAAGAACGTCGAAGAGGACGCGGGCTTCGCCTCCTATCACGGCTACTGGACCCAGGACTTTCTCAAGCACAACCCCCACTTCGGCGATCTGCGCACCCTGCGCAAGCTCAGCGACGAGCTGCACGCCCGCGACATGAAGCTCATCCTCGACATCGTCACCAACCACGTCGGCCAGGTCTTCTTCTACGACATCAACATGAACGGCCGCCCCGACGAGTGGCTCGCCGGCAGCGGCGCCCCCATGCCCGGAGGACCCATCGGAGAAGAGCGTCCCCTGAGCCGCATCACCGAATACGATCCCGACTGGGATCCCGATGGCATTCGCTCCTTCACCAGCCTCGGACTCGCCGGGCCGGCACCGGTCATCTTCTTCTACATGCCTGAAATCAACCGCCTCGCCCCGGGACCCACCCACATCGATCTCAACGGCGACGGCATCATCAGCGGCCGCGACGAAACTTTGGGCTTCGCCAACCCCGACTGGTACCACCGCAAAGGACGCGTCATCGATTGGGATGCCCCGCGCACCGGCCCCTACCATCACCGCATCGATGGCCGCTACGTCGACGGCGAAGCGCGCCTCTACTTCCAAAATGATCAGACCCTCTTCGGCGATTTCCCCGGCGGCCTCAAAGACATCGCCACCGAGAAAGAGGCCGTGCGCCAGGCCCTCATCCAGGTCTTCACTTACTGGATCGACGTCACTGACGCCGACGGTTTCCGCATCGACACGCTCAAGCACGTCGAGTACAGCTTCTGGGAGGCCTTCGCCCCGGCCATGCGCCAGCACGCCCTCAGCCGCGGCAAGCGCAACTTCTTTATGTTTGGCGAAGCCTTCGACGGCAACGACGACCTCCTCGCCGCCTACACCGGACCCAACCAAGTCGACTCGGTCTTCTTCTTCAGTCAGAAGTACGCCATCGACAGCGTCTTCAAGTGCCCCCCTGGCAACACCGCCCCCTACTGCCAAGGCCGCACCAACGGCACCAGCGACATCTATGGCTGGGGCGGCGAAAACCCGCGCCTCGACAAATACAGCCGGACCCCCCAGCCCGGTGGCGTCACCGACAGCGAAGGCAACGGACTCGCCCCTTACCAGCTCCTCGTCTCCTTCCTCGACAACCACGATGTCGCGCGCTACCTCCACGACCGGGATGACGTCAACGGCATCGCCTCCCTCAAGAACGCCCTCACCTACCTCCTGACCACCCACGGCATCCCCTGCATCTATTACGGCACGGAGCAGGCCTTCTATGGCGGCAACGATCCCGCCAACCGAGAGGACATGTGGGAGCCCAGCGCCTCCTGGTTCGCCAAGTACGACTACAACGGCTATCGCTATTCGCCGTGGAACCTGGACAGCCCGACCTTCCTCCACACCCAGAAACTCATCGGCCTGCGCAAGGCCCACGCGCCGCTGCGCCGCGGGAATTTCGAGTTCCTCTGGCACAGCACCCGCGCCGGCAACGAGCGCGACGCCGGCATCTTGGCCTTCCAGCGCACCTATCAGGGCCAGCGCGTCGTGGTGGTCATCAACACCCACGAAGGCAAAGAGAGCCACACCCAAGCCCCTGACGAAGAGGGCGGCGGACGCATGCAGACCGCCTTCCCCAGCGGCACCCGCCTCGTGGACGTCCTCAACCCCGAGGACACCTTCACCGTGGCGGCCAACGGCGAGCTCGCCATTGGGGTCAAGCCGCTGAGCGCACGCATTCTGGTCCCAGCGACCTAAAAAAACGGGCGATTTTTCCGCAACGCGCCACGCGACCTGCCGATAACCCACGCACCGGGAAGCCAGCCCGCTTCCCCTGCCGGCAGGTAGCCTCATGGCGCGCTTCCTCGACCCCATCCTAGCCCAAGCCCATCACGGCGGCCACGGCCAGCCCGCGCTCACTCTCGTGGCCTGGGCCCTCGGCGCGGGTGTGCTCTTGGGATCCACCCTCCCTGCTGCGAGCGTCTCCTCGCCAGCGGCGGGCGCAGACGCCTGCATCACCATGGCCACCGCCGCCGCAGCCCTCGCCTTGCTCGCCGCCTGCCGCACCCGGCGCCCCATCTTCTGGCGCACCTCCCTACTCATGCTGTCCTTCTGCGGCGGCTGCGCAATCTGGATCGCCGATCACCGCGGCCCCACACGCCTACACGACGCTGAGGTGCGCGTCGCCGTGGTCGAAGTGGACGGCCTGAGCCACCCCGACCCTGAGCGGCCCGGCGTCGCCGCCATCGTGGTGCGCAGCGGCCCCGATCGCCGCGCCCTGCGTCCCGACCATCGCCGCGCCTGGCTCTATCTCCCCCAAGGCGGCGAGGTCAATGTCGGGCGGCATTACCTCGGGCGCTTTCGCTTCAACCACCCACGCCCACCAGCCGTGCCGGGTGCCTTCGACCCGCGGGCATGGGCGGCGCAGCGGGGCCTGCAGCTCACCCTTCACCCCCTGGGCGCCCTCATCCCCCTCCACCCCGCAGAGGAGGCCAGCCCACTGGCCGCTTGGCGCGACGCCACGAGCGAGCACCGCCAGGCCGCCTTCGCCATGTTGTCGCGCCACAGCCCCCACGGGATCCTGCCGGCCATCGCCCTTGGGCAAGGGAGCAGCGTCCACCCGGAGGTGCGCGCCTCCTTCGCCCGCAGCGGCCTGGCCCACGTCTTGGCCGTCAGTGGTTTGCATTTCGGCCTGGTGGCCATGGCGGTCTTGTGGCTTGCGAGTCAACTTCTCGGCCGCTGGACCTGGCTCTGTCGACGCGTGGGCAAGCAGCGCGCCGCGGCCTGTGTCACCCTGCCCCTGTTGCTCTTCTATGTCATCTATGTCGGGGCGCCCGTCAGCGCACGCCGGGCGTTCATCATGGCGTCCTGCTTGCTCGGCGCGCAGATCCTGCGGCGCGATCCTCTCAACACCACGTCCTTGGCCCTCGCGGCGATCATGCTCCTGCTTTACCGTCCGGCAGAGCTCTTCAGCCCAGGCTTTCAGCTCTCCTTCTCGGCAGTCTTGGGCCTCATCTGGACCTCGCGGAGCTTTGAAGCACCGTGGCGCTGTGCCCTCCAGCAGCGAATCCAGCGGCCATGGCTGCGGCGCCCCCTGCAGTGGCTGCTCTCGTCCTCCGTGGCCACAGGAGGCGCCTCCCTCGCCACCACGCCAGCCCTCATCGCCCACTTTGGCGAGATCCCCCTGGTGGGTATCGTGGCCAACCTCTGGGTGATCCCCACGGTCAGCTTCGTCTTGTTGCCCCTGGCCCTCCTGGCCGTGCTCTTCCAGCCCCTCCTGCCAGAGGTCGGGCGACACCTCTCCGCGGCTGCGGGGTGGGCCGAGACGTGGATGGTAGCCAGCGTCGACCTCTTCGTGTCCTGGATGCCAGCGATTCACACCGCGACACCGCGGGCAGGGTGGCTCATCGCCGCGACCACGGCCCTGGCCCTCTTCGCGTTGCGGCGTCCCCAGCGCCGCGCCAAGCGCGTCCTGGCCCTGCTCTTGGCGCTTGGGCTCTGCGCGGGTCTCTGGCTGGCCCAAGCATGCGTCAACCCTCCTTGGCGCCAGCCCCCCCTGGAGGTCACCTTCCTCGCCGTGGGATTGGGAGACGCCATCTTCATCGCCTTTCCTACGGGTCACAACATGCTCATCGACGCGGGCGGTGTCCCCGGTGCGCGTTTCGACGTCGGCGAACGCCTCATCGTCCCCTACCTCGGCGCCAGGGGCGTCAACAAGCTCGATTGGTTGGTCTTGACCCATCCCCACTATGATCACTATGGCGGCATGGAGGCCGTACTCGACGCCATCGCCGTCGACGAGATCTGGCTCAACGGCGACGTCCCCCACGACGCGGCCTACCAATCTCTCGCCGCGGCCATCAGCGCGAGCGGAGCCGAGGTCAAGCGCATCGACTACCACCACCCGCACCTGCGCATCGGCGAGGTGAGCCTGCAGGTGCTCTGGCCCCCGCCCGACGCCGCAGACCTAGACCGCAACAACCGCAGCATCGTCTTGCGCCTGGACTATGACCGGGTCTCCTTCTTGTTCACCGGCGACATCGAGGAGCCCGCCGAGCGCGCCTTGGTCGCCCGCGGCGCCCCGCTCTCCGCCAACGTCCTCAAGGCCGGACACCACGGCTCCAGCACATCGAGCTCAGCCCTGTTCCTCGACACGGTGCAGCCCGAGCACCTCATCCTCTCTCTGGGCGTGCCCAACCGCTTCGACTTTCCCCATGCGGGCCCCCTCTGGCGCGCCACCCAACGGGGCATCTCCACCCTGCGCACCGACATCTACGGCTCGATCCGCTTCCAAAGCAACGGCCGCTCCTTGGCGCTAGCCACCTGCTGTCGTCCCTAAGGATCTAGCAGCCGCGCCTGGGCCAACAGCGTCCGCGCTTCTTGGCGCAGCGGCTCACCGCCAGCGAGGCGCTGCGCCCGCCCGCGCAGCACCGCCATGGCGTCCAGCTCGTCATCCCCCCGCGGCCAATCCAACCGCGGGCAGCGCTCCATCACTTCCTGCAGCAAGGCCCACCCCAAACGCAGCGCCCGCGCCCTCTCCTGGGCGTCGCGGCGCGCCGCGTCACCGGCCTCACGGACCACGGAAGCCGTCCCGTGGCTCGAGCCCGGCGCTTCGACGCGCAATTGCCGCGTCGGGGGCTGATAGCGCGCCTGGCGCAGCACGTCGTCCGCCACATCAGGAGACCAAAAGGCATGGGTGAGCGCCAAGTTGAACAGAAAGCGCACATAGGTGAGGCCCTCCCTCGCCCCCCCAGCGCCGCGCAGCAGCCCCACCGCCGCATCGCTCAGGGTCGCGAAGTGGCCAACGAAACCCTGCTCGCAGATCGCGTGGGTTGCGTAACGGCACAGGGTCTCGTCGGCAAAAACCGGCGCCAGGCGCGACGCATCCAAGCGCCCGAACAGGCGATCGGCCCGCACCAAACAGGTCACGGGCGAGCAGTGCAGCAACGCGTGCCAAGCCTGGGCGGTCACCCGTTCAAAGAGCGCCACGGCGACGTCGACCCCCGTCCCATCGTCGAGCACGGCCCGCGTGCGCCATGGCCACTTGCGCCAGCGCACGGGCTCCCCGTAGAAGTGCAGGCGCGGCCCCCAGCGAAAAGTGACGCGCACATCTTCTCGGACCAAGTTGAAGACGGGGTCCAACAGCACATGTTGCGCGACCAGGGCGTCGCGCCCCTGGGGCAGGGCATCGCTCAACAGACGCAAAGCATCGACGTTGATCGTCTGCAAGCGGCGACGTGCCAGCTCCCCGCGCTCTGCCGCACCGTGCAAAGCCACGAGCACCTGATAGAGCACCACGGCGTGCCGCAAAAAGGCCTGGTTCAACGCAAAGAGTGAGCCCCCGCGCAAGAGGGTCTCGGCGCGCAACTCGATGGCATGCGCCACCTCCGGCCACAGGCCGCTCATCCCCTCCAAGCCAATCTGCAATTCGCGGTAGGTCGCCCTATCCATGGGCAAAGCCACATCGACGCTGCCCCCTTTGAGCAAGCTCAGCAGGAAATCCCGGAGAAAAGCTTCCGATTTTGCGGCTGCGCGCCCCAAGCTCACCTCTCGTCACTCGCCCGGTCAGTCGTTCTTGGCCCCACTCTCGGGCAAACGCGAACCATCGTCCAATACAGGATTCACGGCGAGAGGAAAATGCACCAGACGCGAGGAAAAGAAGCGCATCCGATCAAAGAGGCGCACCCCGGCCGGACGGCCGGCGGGCTTCTCAGGCTCTACCACCCGCAGTAACAAACTATGCATGCGCAAAGACGACGTGGCTACCGGGGCAGCGCCGCGTCGCTCCTTCAACGGGATCACATTGTCCCTCATTGGGTCTCTCGTCATCGCCTACCTCCCTGGTACTTACGCGCCCTGCTCGCGGCAGCCTCCATTCAGGCCACCGGGACGACACGTGCCATCAGCCGCCGCGCCAATAGCACAAATCGCGCCAAGCACCACCACACCCCATAGGGTGCACTCCTAATGAAAGGTGAGCATGCCACCCCCAAAAGAAAAGACGGTGGCAAAAAAATGCGCCGTGACCAGCGTCAGGCCCCGGGACAGCCCAAGCCCGTCGCTACCTGAGCGCGCACCGCGGCCCCGCGCTCCCGCGCCACCAGGTGGAGGGCAAAGGCCATGGCCGTCGCCGCCGACTGTGAGGTCACCACCCGCGGGCTATCCACCACCGCCACATCTTGGCGCCCCGGGGTGCGTAAACGCTGCGCCACCGCCGGATGGCAGGTATAGGCGTGGTCCGGCAGCAGCCCGGCCCCTTCCAGCACCATCGGCGCCGCGCAGATCGCCGCAACATGCCCCTCACCGGCGAGCTGGCGTTGCAGCAAGTCACGCACCCTGCCATCGGCCGCGAGGCGCTCCGTCCCCCCCATGCCGCCGGGCAGCACCACCCACGCCCACGGCCCCTCCGCCGCGTCGAAGGCGACATCGGGGACGAAGACGATCCCACGCGAGCCACGACAGGGCCCGACGCCGTCCAAGCCCGCCAGGGTCACGGGCACCTCACCGCGCCGCAACACATCCACGATGGTCGCCGTCTCGATCTCCTCGAAGCCTTCCGCCAAGAGAACCAGAACTTCGCCCTTCATGCTTCACCTCCGCCTTCCTCCAAATAGCGCCACAGGTCCACCTGGCGACACATCGAATCTTGGAGCGCCTTGCCGTGACGCGCCGCGACCACTTCGCAAGCAATGGCCAAGGCGATCTCTTCAGCCGACTGGCCGCCGTGATCGATGCCGATGGGCGCATAGACTGAGCGCAACGCGTCGCGCGCCACCCCATCGGCCAACAAGCGCTTGAAGAGCTCACGCAGCTTGATATGGGAGCCAATGCAGCCCACGTAGGCCGGCGCAAGCTTAGGCCGCCCCAAAATACCCCGCAGCACCGCCTCATCGCCCGCGTGCTTGTGCGTGACGATGACGTAGTAGGCACCCAGAGGAAAAGGGTGCTGCGCAAAAGTCTCGGCGTAAGGCGCGCAAATCGAGGCCGACCCGTGCGGATGCCGCTCGAGGCTCGCGAAGTCCGGCCGGTCGTCCACCACGGTCACGGCGAAACCCATGCGCGCGGCGATGGCCGTCAGGTGCCCCCCGATGTGCCCACCGCCAGCCACCACCAAGTGCGGCCGCGGCAAGATGGCCTCGATGTAGACCTTGGCCACGCCACCACAAGCCATGCCAATGCCATCATCGGCCTTGCTCGCCAGCTTGTAGGTCAACAGCCGCGACTCCCCGCTGCGCAGCACCTCCTGCGCCGCCTGGATCGTGTGGTGTTCGAGGGCCCCACCCCCGACGGTGCCAAAAGCGTGGCCCGCGCCGAGAACGACCATCCGGAAGCCCACACGCCCCGGACTCGGTCCGCCCGTATCCACCACGGTGCACAAGGCAAAGGCCTCACCTCGCTCCTCCAGCTCCGCCACGCGCTTGAAAAATGACATGCCAACTCCTCAACACGGTGGCCCATCGAGCCACAGATCAGAAAGACTCACGATAAAACGACGCGATGCTTCGTTGGTAACGACCCTCTACCACCCACCGCCGGCACGCGCCGAACTCGGTCATCACCCGGGTATCGTCCAGCAAGTGCTTGTCCACGATGGCGATCTTGACCACATGGGCGTACGGCGCGACCTGCTGATTGTAGCGCTCCACCAGCGCCTTGAGGTGCTGGTAAACCTTGGGGTCTTGCGTCGCCTCGGCATAGGGCGTCACCGACCCAGCGCCCTTGTGCTGCCACGCCCGCAACGCCTCGGGATCGAGAGAGAGCAGCGCCGTCAAGTAGGGGCGCCCTTCACCGACGAGCACCGCCAAGCTCACCAGCGCTTCCTCCATCAAGGTCCGCTCGATCGCCCCAATGTGCACCTGCTGCCCGCTGCTCAATTGCACCCAATCACTGCTGCGGCCCCAAATGTCCGGCAGCGAGGCGCCCTCGGCCAGCCGGTCCGCCGTCTCCAGCCACCCATCGCTCGGGCGCAGATGGGAACGGTGCAGACCAGTGTCCTCTTCGTCGACGCTCAGGGTGAAGCGCGACATGGGCAGGGAAAGCTGCGCCGTCCCCTCGGGAGAGAGACGCCACTCGGCGCCGCCCAACAAGGTCGCCGGCCGCTGGTCCGAGCGACAGGCCACCACGCCCCCGGCTTCACTCAAGCCGTAGGCCTGGACCACCTCCACCCCCAGCGCCCGAAAGACGCTCCCCTCAGCGGCACTGCCGGCGCTGACCACCATCCGCAGCCGCCCCCCCAGGCTGCGCCGCACCGGCGCCACGACCGCCGCCTGCGCCCAGCCCACCACCTGCGCGCGGACCTTCTCGCGGGCACGCTCCGACGGCCGCAGGGCCAGCCGCCGCGCCGTGCGCTGTAACCAAGTGGCATCGGCCGGCGCCAGCAAGCGCTCACTCAGCGCCCGCAAGCGCGGCCCCGTGCTCACCAACACCGCCGGCCGCAGCGTCCGCAGGTGCTCACACAAGCCAGCCTCGCCGCATGGGAACGCCGTTGCGCTCCCGCGAAACAAGGTCGCCAGATAGAAAGACCGCCCGAGTACATGCGACAAGGGCAAACCCAAGAGCTGAACCTCTGACGCCTCCAACGCCAGCCACTGCGACAGAGACTCGGCCATCCCGAGCAACGCCGTGTGACTCAGGTGAATCGCCCGCTCACCGCCTGCGACACCTTGACTCAAAACCACGGCCGCACATGCTTCCGGATCGACACTGCCAGCGGCGGGACCCGCCAGCTTGTACGAACCCTCCTCGACCACCTCATCCAAGCTCATCACCCGCGGCGACGGCGGCCACCGCGTGACATCGTCCAACATCAACGGTGGCGAACCCGGCCGCTCCTGCCGAGCGTCGAAGTAGACCAGCCGCTCCAGAGGCGCCAGGGGCTCATCGTCCTCGAGCCACAGAGCCAGGCCACCGGGATCGTTGACGATGAGGATCTTCAATCCCAAGCGCGTCAACCACGCCTTGCCCCGCGCCTGGGGCAAGGCCGCTGGCAAAGCCAGCGTGGCGCCACCGCAGGCGAGCACCGCCAGATCGCAGACCAACCACTCATAACGCGAGGGGGCACAGAGACCGACCACCGTGCCCTGGCCTACCCCCCAGCCACTGAACACGGCCGCCGCACAGCGCACCGCCTGGTGCAGATCCCGCCACGAGATGTCCTCCCACTCATCGCGATGCTTGCGCATACATGCCGCCGCCGCGGGATGCTTCTGCATACACTGCTCAAAGCGCGCATGGATGGTCTCGCCAATTCGCTCGTCCTTCACCAAGCCACCCCCCAATCCAGGGCACGCGTCGTCTAAGCACGCGAGCGCAAAGGCTGATCCACCGCCGTCAACAGGGCCTTGCCGCCGGCACGCCCCACCAATGCCACCATCTCCCGACCGCGTCCTTGCGACACATTGGGCAACAGCACACAGGGCGCCGCCGCACAGAACTCTGCCGCCTGCAGGATATCCACCGACAGCAGTAGGGAAATCACCTGCGTCAGGCGCCTCTCGTTGTATCCACGCGCCACCAAATGCACGTCGCACGCTTGGCCCGGCGCCAAGCTCTCTTCCACGTAGCGCGGCGCAGGCGGCCCGGCCTCAGCCGCTCCCCCGAGCGCCCCGAGCGCCACCCCAGGAGGCGCCGCCGACGCCGCCTCTGACCCCAGATCGACCACGCCCCAGAGCCGCTCCCAAGGCATCCCCGCCTCGTGCAGCACACAAAAACGCTGCAACAACACGCGCAGGCGCTCTCCTACATCGCTGCTGCCACCGCGACACAGGACCCGAACCTGCTCGGCGCTCAACTCCTCGACCTGGCAATGCACCTGGCAACGCCACGCCAGGGTCTGCGCCAGGCCGTCTCCCAAGGCACCACGACGCGCAGCGACCGTCGTCTCTGGCCATCGCCACGTCACCCACGTGTCCAGAGCGCGCGCCTCGACCCTGAAACACCCCCTAATAACCCCATCGCCCCCCGCGTCCGCCTCATTGACCGCCTCTGGCACCGCCCCCTCCGCCTCTCCGGCGGCCGTCACTGCAGGCAAGAGCACAGGCGAGTCGGCGGCCGTCACTGCAGGCAAGAGCACAGGCGAGTCGGCGGCCACCGCCGCTGCGGCAGGCACCGCCGTAGCGGAGTCCCAGCGCGGCGCTTCGCCCTCGGCCAGCACCACCGAAACCTGCCCCAGGGCCTCGTAGGGCGCCACGCCCCGGCCCACCGCCTCGAGCACCCACAACACACCGCCCACTTGGGCTAGCCCTTCGCCCGCCCCAGCACAGCTCAGCCGCCGCCGCTCCTCGTCCAGCGCCGCCACCACCCCGTGCTCGTTCAACCACGCCACGAGGGCCCGCAAAAAGGCGCGCCCGCCCGCCGCAGGTGGTACCCACAAGGCCACCTCCTCAGGCTCGCCCACCACCCGCACCTGCCCCAGCTCGCCGAAGGTCAAGCTGAACTCAGCGCCTTCCCCACACCCCGAATCGCCATAGGTCGCACGCAAACGCTCAAACAACTCCGTCATCGCCACCTTCCTCTTCCCCCATCGCGCCTCAGGGCTCAGGGGCTGCACGCCACCTGCACCGTCTCGACCAAACAGCGGCTCGCCGTGCACACGCTCAGGCGCAGCTCACCCGTCAACTCATCGCCACTCAACAGCAATCGCGCCCGCTCCGTCGCCAGTGAAAACGCCTCTCTGGCCCGCACCCCAGCCTCGCTCCGATAACGCCAGGGAAAAAGCAGATTCACATGATAGGCCCCCAAGCCGCTCACATCCAGGCCCCAGCCCTCCCCAGCCGAGCTCAGGGTCCAGCGATAATGCTCGCCCCGCCCTTGGCAAAGGGGCAAGGCCTCCTCCAGCACCGCCGCCGCAGCCTCCTCCCCAACCGGGATCGCCTCCTCTGCACTCATTGTCGGGATCCACGCCCCCAATACAGCGCTCGAGCACCAGGCCAGCAGCCAAACCAACACTTTACGCTTCTCGCCTTCACCCATGAGACCTCCTCAACCAACGCAGATGCCGACGCTCTCCAAGACAAGGTGATTCACGGAATGCACGGCCCTCGTCTTTGCTGCCACAAGGCATCCCAAGCTGCAACATGGCGCAGGTAGCCGTCGGCCTCGGGCAAGGCCCGACCGGCGCGCTCCGCCCACGCTCCCTCACCCTCGGCGCAACGCATGCGCTGCACCAAGGTCAGCAGGGCGAAAGCCTCAGGGTGATCGCTCTGCAAGGCGATTTCTTGCCGCGCATGTTGCGCCGCCCGTTGCGGCGCGACGAAGAGCAGCAGGCGCGCCAAGCCGACGTGCGCCCCCAAGACCTGCGGATCACGCGCCAGCGCCTCGCCGTAGGCCTCCAACGCCTCATGATAGCGCCCCGCTTCAGTCAACGCATCCCCTAAAGCCACGGCCGTCCGAGCCTCCGCTGGAAACGCCACCAACAACGACCGCAATCGCTCGACCAACAAGGCCTGGCGTGCCGCCCCGGGCGCCACGGACTGGGCCGCCACTTGGGCCTCGAGCCACCACGCCCAGGGATGGTCGCCCTCCACCGCCAGCCCGCGCGCCCACTCCGCCGCGGCCCCAACATCCTCCACGGCCAGAGCCACCTCCGCTGCCGTGGCGCGCACCGTCCAAGGCGCCGCATTCAGCGCCAGCGCCCGCGCGACCCGTGCCTGCGCCGCCTCGATATCGCCGCGCCTGAAGAAAACCCGTGCCCCCATGGCCTCGTGCTGGGCCCACACCGCCGTCGGCTCCAGACCCGCCAGGTGACGCCCATCGACCAAACGCCCCGAGCGCGGGTCCAGGACCCGAAGGCCAGCCGCGTCTTCCACCCGCACCGCAACCGCAGGCACCCGCTCCAACACCGGCTCAGCCAACGGCAAGAGGACGAAATCATGGCGCACGCCCCAGGCGATCAGCAGCGATGACGCCAACTGCGTCACCTCCAAGGCATAGAGATAAACCACCTCGCCCGCCCACAGCGCCTCGGCCGTGCCGTCGACCAAACGCGTCGGGTGAAGCGGTGGCCGACGCCATGGCTGGCCCTCTTCGACCACCCGCAGGCTCCCTTGCGCAACCCGCGCGCGCAGAAACTCGCTCAGTACGGGCAGCGCCGCCTGCGGCTGACACGCCGGACAGAGGCGCTCACCCAAGGCGAGCACGGCCTCGCTTTGTTGTAACACAGCCTGCATCTCGGCCGCTTCCCGATCCGCCAAGGGCGCCGGACCCGCCCACCGCGCTAGGTCCCTCGCTACGGTCGCGTCCCCACCCCCCAGACGCCACCACCCCAGCCCCAACAGCGACAACGCCACCAGCGCCGCGCTCACCGCCACCCACCGCAGCCACCGCCACCGCAGCGCTCTTGGCGCTGCCGCCACCCAAGCGCCACGCCGCAGACAGCGCGGGCAGCGCTCCGTGACGGCCCCACGGTGCTGCGCCCCACAATGCCGGCAAAGCCACAGGCCTGCCTCGGTCATCCCTTTCAATCTCCCACCAAAAGGACCGCCAGCGCAGCACGGCGCGCCTTGCCCACTTCGATGGCTCTCACGGCCAGACCATAGGACCGGTCCGCTGAGGTCACCGCGTCGTCTGGCAACGCCAGGCGCTCCAAGTTCTCACCGCCAAAGACCTGCACCCGCAGCGCCCGTTGGCCGAGATCTCCGCGGCGCACCTGCGCCACGGCGTCGGCCAAGGCACGGTCCTGCACGGGCCAGCGCAGACGCTCCGCCACCGCAGCCGCGGCCTCGTCGAGCGCCCTCTCCCGCGCCAACCGCCCCCCGGAACGCGCCGCCAAGTCCCGGTGCAGCCCTTGGGCCATCTCCTCCACCCCGGGGTGGCGCAGTGGGGTCGCGAAGACCTGGGTGATCATCAACGCGCCTTTGGCGTCGCGCACGATCCCCACGCCGACATGGCTCACATCGTCAGCCAACAGATTGAGTCGATGCCCAGGGCTCTTCATCCAACCCGCGTGGGCCGAGGCCACATCACCCGCCCAGGCCAGGTTCTCCCGCGCGATTTTGGCGGCATAGCCCGACCACACCAGCCTATCGCCCACGTCCCCCGTACGCGGTGATTCATGGGCAAAAAAGCGACCCTGCACCATGTCTTGGCTGTGCCCGCGGGCCACATCGGCCAGGTGAGGATCGACCACCAGGCGCGACAGACCGTGCTTGCTCCGCTCGACCGTCAGGTGGTCCACCACCTCCGCCTCGAGACGCAGGATCTCTTCCGTCGGAACCACGCGGGTCCATGTGCGCTCCCCACACGCCACCAAAAGGAAGGCCAGCACCAGGCCCCAGCCAGGCCATCGCCTAATCATGCATCGACTCGAGGACTTCGAGGAGCAGCGCCTGCGGCGCGAACGACGCGAAACGATCCGCCACCGTCGCCAAAGTCACCAGAAGCACGCGCGCCTTCCCGTGAACGACCAGCACCCCATAGCGACGCGCAAAACCGCCCTCCTCCGCTGCCAACACCGCATAAGACAGGGTGGCGTCGCCCCGCTTCGGCAACGCCTCATGGGACACCACGCGCAGGCCCGGCGCCGCAGCCTGCGCCTCCACCACCAAGGCACGCCACCACACCGCCGGCTCGACGGCGTCGCCCACGTCCACCATCATCAGGCTGAGCGCCGCCGGCTGCGCATGGCGCGTCTCCACCGCCTGCAGTCGCCCGCCCTCCTCTTCGACCTCCCAGAAGCCAGGCACCCGCAACGGGCCAAAGGCCTCACTCTGAATGGCCTGAATGAGGGACGGCCTCTCGCCGTCCTCACTCTCCCCGCCAGCCCATCCAACCCCGCAGAATGGCCCTAGCATCAGCAACCCAGTGAAAAGGACGGCCACCACCCTCGCCATGTGTCTCGCCTCACCACACCCCAAAATGACCCCAGTCAACACAGCTACCCCGACGAAGCATACGTCCGCCCCCCAGCGGATGCAATCGCATCGGTCCCCTTTCACCACTTCTTAGCCCGCAAGATGCGCGTACACAGCTTGACGCATTTTCACCAAATAGGTTAGCGTTCTGCAAGATTCGTAGGTCACTCAGACCTGGGTCATCTGTTTCACACCATACTTTGTCCGACCGCACGTTGTGCTCGCTCCACTCGGCAAGGAGGGGATCTTGGGATCTTCTAGTAAAAAGCCAGGCATCAAGGACATCAGTGATCTCAAAGCCCGGCTTGGTCTGACCAAGCAGAAAGAAGACGGGGAAGCGCCGGCAGGAACGCCTGCACCGGCCGCAACGACGCCCGCCGCGGCACCGAGCAGTCCACCCGCTGGCGTGCCGGCTGGCATCCCGGCTGGCATTCCCAGCCCGGCGCCCAGCCCGATGGCACCTGCCCCCAGCCCCTTCGCCCAACCCGCGAGTCCTTTTGCCGCGCCCCAGGCCCAAGCGCCAGCAGCAAGCCCAGCACCCGCCGCGGCACCGCCGCCGGAAGATGACAGCTACGATTACGAGCCGCCTCCCGTGCCGGAGACGCCCGATTTCGATCCCAACCAGTACGACCCGGCGATCAAGCAGCCCATCTCGCCCATGCGTATCGTGGCCATCGCCGTCATCCTCTTGGTTATCAGCGGCGGCGCCTTCTTCGCTGGCTGGGCCATCAACGCCATCGCCACAGACCGCGTCAGCGTCAATCGCCGCATCAACATGGCTCAGGACGTCCTCAAGCGCGTCGAACCCAAAGTCGAGGGCTTCGAGGCCTTCGTCAAGCCCATGAAAGAGCGGGCCGACGCCGGAATCAACCCCTTGAAGTTCGACGAGAGAATTTTTGAGCACCTGGCTAAATTTGCCTCTTTCGGCTTCGCCCTCGACCCCTCCTCGGACGTGCCCTCTGAAGCCATCATCCTCGGCCAAAAAGCCTCGGCCAATCCCCTCGGAGAAATCCGCGCCTTCGCCGCTGGCACCATGCTCCTGACCCAGCTCCTCTCGGCCCACGTCGCTGAAACCCGCGCCGACATGGAAGAAATTACCCGCCTCCAGGATGTGGCTGGCGAAGGCGGCGAGCTCTTCGGCGTGCGCTTCGCCCCCGACCTCTACCTCGGCTATATCCAGCAAGGGACCCGCACCCAGTATGGCGTCGAAGCAGCAGGCATCTACAAGATCAAGCGCCCCATCCTCGACGAGGAAGAAGCAGAGCGCATCTGGAAACAGATGAAGGTCGACCTCAATATCCCAGATGAACCACCCCCACCAGCGGACCCCAAGAAAAAAGGGGCCGCCGAAGAGGAACCGCAACGCGACTTGCCGCCCAAGCTCATCTACGAAGTCCAGGCCCGCGGCTTCGCCCCCACCTTCGTCCTCGCCGATGAGTTCATCCTCGTCCGCCGCGGTGACCTGCTCGGCTCGAGCGCCAACGCCGTCGAACGCTACGAGCGACGGATGAAGCAGATCCTCGAGATCATCTTCGAGACCGAGAAAACCACCGAGATGCTGCTCAAGAAGCTGCAAGAACAAGCCAACGAGACGCCCCTCTGAGCCGCCCTCGGCCGCGATGGATGCCCATGGCCACCCCACCCTTGTGCGCCATGTCTAAGTCACACGCGCGTTGCAACGGCGCCCTGGTCTTCACGCTCCTGCTGGGAAGCCTCCTCTGCGGGCAAACCACGCCAGGCTACGCCCAAGCCGACCCCTACGCCGACCGCCCAGGAGGCGTGGGCGCCCACATCCTCGCCATGGAGCTGGGCCCTTGGACCGCGGCGGCTCTGCCCGCCTGCCAAGGCGGTCAGCTCGCCCTCCAAACGCCCAAGAAGTGGAACGCCACCGTCCTGGCGAACACGGTGCTCTTCGCCCCTGAACCCAACCCTTATGACATCGCGGTCTTCCTCATCTGCCTTGGCCAGCAGCACGACGCGCCGACCCTCCAAGAGACCCTCGCACGCCTGACTCAGCAGCTCAGCCCTGCGGCTGAGGTCGTCGCCAGCGAAATCACCGTCGGCCCCGCCCTCTGGCCCGCAGAACTCGCGTCCTTCGCCGCCCCTTTTCCCTCGCAACGCCCGGGGCGCTTCTTGGCGCTCCTCGTGCGCACCCCACAGGGCGCCTTCTTCCTCCTCGCTGGCGCCGCCGAGGACATTTATGCCCCCTACGAACCCATCCTCCGCGAAGTCCTGCTCTCCTTCAGAATCCACAAGCCATGAGCTCGCCTACTTGGTCGCCATCGACGTCGGCAACACCAACACCGTCTTTGGCCTCTTTGACGGCGATCTCCTCGTCCACGAGTGGCGCATGCAGACACGCGCAGGACAATGCGCCGACGAAATCGGCGTGACCTTGCGCAACCTCTTCGCCCTCCACGGCTACGCCCACACCGCCGTGCGGGCCGCGGTCATCGCATCGGTCGTGCCTACGGTCGTCGCGACCTTGCGCGAGGCCATGACCACCTACTTCCACGTAGAGACCCTGGTCATCGGGCCTGGCACCCGCACCCACATGCCCATCCTCTACCACAACCCCAAAGAGGTCGGGGCGGACCGCATCGTCAACGCCGTCGCCGCCTTCGAGCGCTATCAGCAGGGCCTCATCATCGTCGACTTTGGCACCGCCACGACCTTCGATGTGGTCAGCCCTCGCGGTGAGTATATGGGCGGCGCCATCGCCCCAGGGATCGGCATCGCCGCCGATGCCCTCTTCCAACGCACGGCCAAGCTCCCGCGCGTCGAGCTCACCGCGCCAGGCCAAGCCCTCGGCCGCTCCACCGTCACCAGCATCCAGGCCGGGCTCATCTACGGCTACGCGGGTCTGGTCGACACCTTGGTGGACAGACTGCGGAACGAGGTCGACTTCACACCGCTCTGCATCGCCACCGGGGGCTTGGCACCGCTCATGGCCCAGGAGAGCAGAGCCATTGCCCACGTCGAGCCTCACCTCACCCTCATCGGGCTTCGCCTCCTGTGGCGCCGCAACGCCTCCATCTGAACAGCCTAGTCTTTCCTCGGCGCAGCAAAGGGCAAGACCTCGGCCAGACGCTCGGCCGGCACATCGCCCCACCGCGCAATCACCATGAGCCAGCGAATCCGCCGCAGGGGCACCTCGAGCCATGTCCCCTGCGGCAACTCCCGCGCCACCAAAGCCGTGGGCTCCGCCGCGGCCTCGAGCAGCCTCTCCGGCCGTACCCGGACCTGGCGGTAGCGGCCAATGGCGGTCTCCAAAAAGGACAAGTAGAGGTCCTTCTCGTCGGCCATGGCCGAGGCGATCAGCGCCGGCCGCGACCCCAAAACGAAGCTCGGCCACCCATCTTCCGGGCTCGCGTCGACCTGCTCGCCGCGCAGACTCTCCTCCAGCCAGATGAGCACTCGCAGGATTTCCTCTTCGACAAAGGCCTGCTCACTGGGCTCGAAGCTTCGCCACAGCTTGCGCTGCATCCCGGCCAAGCCGGCCACAGACGCCGAGCTGCCCCCGCGCTCGGCCAGAGCCAGCAAGAGGCCATTGGCCACGGCCACTTGCAGGATCTCCTGTCCATCCTGAACGAGAAGCGGCCTGGGGGAGCTCGGCTTGGCGTGGGCCAGCGCCCGAGCGTCCCCGCGACGTTTGGCCCGGCCAAAGAGGTAGCCCAGGCACTCCTTCAACGCTGCTGACTTCCAATCAGGCATCCTGCACCGCCCTCGTCGCCCCCCCTCCTCAAGGTGTCACGACGGCCTCGGCCCGCAGCGCCCCGGGCTCGAGCCGGATCTGAGCAGCGGCCCAGCTACTGATCTTGGCCACGGGCCCATCGTCGAGACGCGCGTAGACGTAATCGCCCTCGCCAGCCGCTGTGGCCCCAAGGAACAAGCGGTGCTGGGCGCCCTCGCGCAGGTGGATCCCCACCACGTAGCCCACGTCCTCCACCACGGCGACCTCGGCAGGCGCAACATCGACGAAGTCAATGGCCCGCAGCCGCGCCAACGCATTGAGCAGGCCCATGACCTTGTTCGGGTTGGCGGGATAGCGTTCTCCCTCTTCCGTGGCCAGCCACGTGCCGTCGTCGGCCACTTCCAGCGTGAGACCGGGCAAGTCGACGCGGACCAGGTGCGGGATCTCGAGCTGCAACAGCGCTCGGTCCTGCAGCGCCAAGACCGAAGGCAGGAGGGTCTCCACGCTCGCTTGCCGCAGGACGTAGATCTGGGGTTGCCCGTCGAGCATGACATAGCGGGCCCCTGCCTCCCAGCTCCCATCCAACGCCGCCGGCGCTTCGGCACCGAAAAGCAGCCGCACCGACTCTGCACCAGCGTGGGCCGTACAAGTTCCGTACGGGGGCACCAAACCGGCGCTCTCCGCGGTGAGATCATCGGCAAAGCCCTCGACATTGAGGTTCGTCAGGGCGTTGACCATGGCCAGCGTGCGGTTGGTGTCGACCTTGCGCAGCTCGGGCTGAACCATCTGCCAAGCCTGCGTCGTCCCGGGATCTTCACCCTCTGCCACGGGAGCGCGCGCCAGCACCGTCGCCTGGTCCCCAAGGACGACCTCGATCTTATCGAGTGCCGCCCGGTCCATCATCACAATCCGCCGCTCACGCCAATCGCGCAGGTCGCGCTTGAGCACCTCGCCCAGATCCAGCCCCTCGCTCTGCGCGTAGACCCGATAAGCCACGTCCGAGCCCTCGGGGAGCACCCAGGTCCGACGCACGTAGGTGCCCTCGATGGTGATCTCGTTGCCCACGGCGAAGGAAGCGATCTCATCTCCCCCAGCAAAGGCCTTGATGTGCAGAACCTCGTCACCGATTAGGCCCAGCGCTTTGAAATCAGCCCCCGGCGACGACACCAAGTCGGCAACGATCCCTGCGGCAAAGAGCTTCTCCGCCTTCCCCAGTTGCAGCGCTGAAGCCTTGGCCACCTTGGGCTCCGCCTGCTGCCAAAGTTCGCCCTCTTTGCGAAAGACCACCGCCCTGTCGCCATGGCGCAGCTCGAGGGCATCCATCCCAGGGCTCGCAGGCACCTGCCACCCCACCTCTCCCAAGGTCCGGACTGCCTCTCTGCGGGTGAAGGTATAGACCAGCAAGACGGCCAACAATACGACGATAGCAATCACCAGCTTTTTGCTCATCCTCTCCCTCTCATACGCCTCCCGCGAGGCGAAAACTGCACCCGGCGGCGCACCAACCGCGGCTCAACCACGCTCGGCCCCTTGGAAATACAACGCAATTCGCTTGCGCCGCCACCACCGCACGCCAAACCAGGCGATCCCCAGCAGCACGATGCCCAGAGGCACCCCTGCGATGTTGGCAAACTGCAGCCAGCGTTGCGTCTCTTTGTCCACTGGCTCGAGGATGCGCGGCATTCCCTTGCCGCGAATCCGTATCAGGGCCTCGTCTTGCACCAACCAGTCCATGGTATTCAGGAAGAAGTGGACGCCAAAACGCGCAAATTCCGGCCCGTAACCAATGCGGGGATTGACGAGCATGAACTCGCCGTTCGCAACGACCAAGAGCCTGGCACCATCCTCTGACGCGGCGCGATAGGACTGCGGCTTGACCACGTCCTCAGGCCAGGTTTCGGCATAAGCACTGGTGAAGCGCCCATCCACCGCCACTGCGACCATATGCGGGCCAGGCTGCTCATCTTCCGAAGGCCGCATCAGGGTCTCCCAGCGGGTGTCACCCACGGCAGGGCGAGTCACGGCCGTATCGGCGCTCTCGATGAGAAGCGTCACCATCACCGCGTCGCTGCGCAGCAATGCATCGCTCACCCCTACCGTCCCGCTGAAGGGGAAGACCACCGCGTCGAAGTCCTTGGTCATGATGTTCTCTTTGTTCAGCCCGGGGAGGATGGGCAAGGAGGGGATCGATACCTGCGCCATGCCGCGCGCGCTCACCTCCAGGCCGACCAAGTTCTTCTGCCTATCGAGCAGGAGATCGCTGTGCAGCAGCACCCCATAGTGTTCGAGAAGGGGGCGCAGCCCGTGATCGGTGGTGACCCGAAGCTGCATCTGCGCGAGCTGTTGCTCCTGCTTGGTCGGGCTCTGGAAAACCCCGACGGACTTGCCCCGCATGAGAAACTGGTCCAAGGCCACTTTCGCCGCCTCGCTCATCGTCTCCTGCACGTTGAGGACCACCAAGGCGTCCACATCGTCCGGTATCTCCGTGACTTCTGCCAGGTTGATCCCACGGGCCTGGATCAACTTGCCATAGATCTCCTGGAAAGCCTCCCTGAGGCTGTCCATGAACGGAGGCATATCGGCCGGCCCTCCGAAGCCCTGCACCACCCCTATGGTGCGCGGACGCTCGTGCACCAGGTTCATCATCGCCTTGGTCAAGGCGTACTCGAGGTTGTCCGTCCCCCTCACCTCGCTGATCACCTCGAGCTTGTCCCCATAAGAGAGCGCAATGCCCTTGTAGACCAGACGCAGTCCCACCTGGTCGCGATCCCGTTGGCCTACAGCGACCTTCTCGACGCCAAAGCCCCGAGCTTGCTCCTCATCGTCTTCGTCCTTGGGGAAGACGATCTCGTAGCTGAACTTGCCCCCAGAAGACGCCGCATACTCGCTCAGCAAATCCTCGACGCGCTGGGCCAAGTTGTGATCCGGCGCCTGCAAGCCCTCCGAGAAAAAGGCCTTCACCTGCACCGGCCCTGGCAGATCACGCACAAAGGCTTTACTGGCATCGGTCAACGTGTAGAGCTTCTCTGCCGTCAGATCCCAGCGCAGGTGACCCACGTCTTTCAACAACGCGTTGGCAAAGACCACGATGACCACGACCACCGCCAGGTAGGCCAGATCATCCAAGCCGCTGAGGAAGGCCCGACCTATCCACTTCTTGGGTTGTTTTTGCGATTTCATCGGCGTGCCCTCCTACCAGCGACGGGCCGCGAGGGCCGTCCGTGCAGCGGTCAAGCAAACCACAATGACCGATAGATAATAGACCACATCGCGCACATCGATGACCCCACGGGCGATGTTCGTGAAGTGGTAGTTGGCGCTCAGGTATTCCAAGACCGAGGCCGTCGTGCCCGCTTGTGGACCCATCAAGCGGTCCAGAATGAAGAGGCCGAAACAGAGGAAAAAGGACACCAAAATCGCCACGATCTGGTCCTGCGTCCAGGTCGAAACCATCAACCCAACGGCCATGTAGCCCGCACCGAGGAGCACCAGCCCCACATAACCACCAATCACCGGCCCCCAGTCCAAGTCACCCAAATAGTAGAGGGTCAAGGGGTACGGCAGCGTAAACAGCAAGACCACCCCGAGCAGGGCCACGGCGCCCAAAAACTTGCCCAATACGATCTGGTGCTCCCGCACGGGCATGGTCATCAACAACTCCAGGGTCCCAGCCCGCTTCTCCTCCGCAAAGAGCCCCATGGTCATGGCTGGCGCAAAAAAGGCGAGGAAAAATGGCGCATCACCAAAGAAGCGCCGTAAACTCAGCTCCTGCGTCCCTTCAAAAAAATCCAAAAAGAACATCCCACCCGTGATCAACAAAAACAGTATCACCACGATGTAGGCCACCATGGAGTTGAACTGGGCATGAAGCTCCCTCTTCATGATGAACCACACAGCCCTCATGACTTCGCCCTCCTCGTTGTCTTGCCCTTGGCGCCCTTGACACTCGCGCGCTTCGCCGCACCTTCTTTCGTCGCGCCACCTTTCGTCGCGCCGCCTTTCGCCGCGCCACCTTTCGCCTCAGGTGGTGCCGCCGCCTCGGCAGCCTCCTCGCCCACCGGCGCTGACGCCGAAGGCGCTGTCTCTGCCGCCGCTTCTTCCGTGCCCTCAGGCACCACCGCTGCCACCTCAGCCCCAGCCAAGTCCCCCGTGGCACCCTCCTCGTGGGGCCTCCCCTCCGGCATCGCCTCAGCAACCTCCGGCGCGGACGCAGTGGCCATGGTCTCGGCCGGAGCCTCGACCGTTGCGGCCGCCTGGCCAACGGGCGTCTCGTCCGCCCCTGCCGGAGCACGATCCACCTCTGCACCGCCGCAACGACATGGCGCATCGGGCATCAGGGCAGCGCTCCTACCGGTCACGCGTCGGAAGATCTCCTCCAGCCCCAGCGCCTGCTTCCACACCTCTTGCAGAGGCCAATCATGCGCCTTGGCCAGAGCGACCAGACGTTGGCCCAGCGCCTGATCGTGACAAAGAACCGTGACGGCCTCCCCATCGACCTCCGCCTCGACCACCCCGGGCAGCGCCGCACAAGCGTCCGCAACCCGCTGCAGCTCCGCGCCGTGTGCCAGCCGCAGCACCCAACGAACGCCGCACTCGACCTCTTGCGCGAGCGCCTGTGTCTGCCCGCCCAGCACCAGCCTTCCCTTATCGATAATCAGGATGCGATCACAGACGGCCGTCACTTCCTGCAAAATGTGCGTCGACAAGATCACCGTCTTTTCCTTACCGATGGCCTTGATCAGATCGCGAATCTCCAAGATCTGGTTCGGGTCGAGGCCGCTGGTCGGCTCGTCGAGGATCAGCACCTCTGGCTCGTGGATCATGGCCTGCGCCAAACCAACCCGCTGACGATAACCCTTTGACAGGTGCCGGATGTCACGGTGCATCACCGCGCGGAGCCCACACAGCTCCGCCATGGCATCGATGCGGCTCGCCAAGCGTCGGCCGCGAACGCGCCTGACCTGGCCGATGTGGCGCAAGTAATCATAGACGACCATATCAGCGTAAAGCGGATTGTTCTCTGGCAAATAGCCTACCCGCTCCCGTACCCGGTGCGCTTCCCGGTAGACGTCATAGCCCGCCACCCGCGCTTCCCCGGCGTTCGCCGACATGAAGCAGGTGAGGATCTTCATCGCCGTGGTCTTGCCCGCCCCGTTGGGACCGAGAAAGCCCACCACCTCGCCAGGCTCGACGGAAAAAGTCAGATGGTCCAGCGCTAACAGCTCGCCATAGTACTTCGTCAGGTTCCTGACCGAAATGCTCGCGTTGGCAGTTGACATGTGATGATCCCCTTCCAAGCAACATGTTATCGATCCTTCGCCGGCAGCGGCGAAGCGACCAGCGGCACGACGGCCACATGGCAGGCCCCGGGGGCATGGCTCCACCCCCCAAGCATCTTCGCCCCGCAGCGAACCGCATCACTTCCACCATTATTCCCGGTGTCGACCACATCGACTTTCACAGGGGACTACGGTGCCGCGTCTCAGAGCTCGGCAATGCGGGAAATGGCATCGGCCCATGGCACGTGATTGCGCGCGCACGCTGCGCCTCCTCTGGGCTCGCGCCGCCGTCACCAGGGACACGGCGCACATCACCAGAGTTATTCGAGGATCAGGAGTTGGTTGAAGCGGAAAGCGGCCTCTTCCACGCTGCCACTGGGATCCTTGCCCAAAGCATCGGCAAAACCTTTCTCGCTCCGGACCTGGTCACGATTGCGCAGATTGCAGTCTTTCAAGAAAAACTCACGTTGGTTCGTCTTCACGTTCATCGTCGCGCAATCCCAAGCCGGCTCACCGCTAACGGCCAGCTCGACGCCATCGACCACCGCCAAGAGGGCGGCGGCATTCTGCGCGGGCACGGGCTGATTCGGCTCGCCAACATCGTGGCGCAGAGAGGGCCAGTCACAACGGCCAGAGGTCTTGACCTCGATGTGCGCCCGACGCATCGCGCCCTCTTCTTGGGTATAAACCGTGTAACGGCAGAGTAGACGCTCTTCGGCGGCCACCCCTGGATCGTTGTTGTTCAACTGCCAGAAACGCTCTACCGAGACGATCTTCTCGGCTTCAACGGGTACCTCGACCGTATCGACTTTCTTCTCGGGGCCACCACACGCTGCCAACACGAAACCCACCGCGAACACCAGCACGAACAGCTTCAACTCACGCATCTTGTACCTCTCCAGTTTGGGGTGACCAGCACCTAGCTCAGTCACAGTCACACAGGACGGCAATTCTGAACACCGCCCCCAAAAAAGGCAAGGGGGCCCATCCTGAGGATTTCCCCCTCGACCCGCCTGCCAGGTTCTGGCAAGTGTCCGCTAGCGCCGCCACCTCAAGACGCTTGCGCCTCCAAAAAACGCTCCGCTTCAATCGCCGCCATGCAACCCGATCCCGCCGCAGAAATGGCCTGCCGATAGTAGGGATCGCGCACATCACCACAAGCAAAAACCCCAGGAACCTTCGTCTCCGTCCTATCGGGCGTCGTGACCAAATAGCCCTTCTCGTCGACGTCGAGCCAGTCCCTGAACAGCGCCGTGTTGGGCCGGTGGCCAATGGCCATGAAGAGACCCTGAGTCGCAAATTCCGTACGCTCACCGCTCTGACTATCTTCCAGCACCAGCGCCCGCACCCCCTCCTCACGCGTGCCCAAAATGTCGACGACTTGCTTGTTGAGGAGCCAGGCGATTTTCGGATTGCGCTCAGCCCGCGCCAACATGATCTTCGAGGCGCGGAAGCCCTCGCGACGATGGATGATGGTCACCTTGGTAGCGAAACGGGTGAGAAAACCCGCCTCTTCCATGGCCGAATCACCGCCACCCACCACCGCCACCTCTTTGTCGCGGAAGAAAGCGCCGTCACAAGTGGCGCAGGCACTCACGCCATAGCCCATCAGCTTGGTCTCGTTCTCCAAGCCCAAGAGCTGCGCCGTCGCCCCACTGGCAATGATCAGGGTCTCAGCCAGCACCTCTTGGTGGTCCCCCAGGATGGACTCCAGGGAAAGCTTGAACGGGCGACGGGACAGATCCACGCCGACCAAGGCCGACTGCACCACCTCCGCACCAAAACGGCGCACCTGCTCCCGCATCCGCTCCATCAACTCCGGCCCGAGAATACCCTCAGGAAAGCCAGGAAAGTTCTCCACCTCCGTCGTGATGGTGAGCTGACCGCCAGGCTGGGTCCCCTCCAGGACCAGTGGCTCCAGGCCTGCCCGCGCCGCATACAGCGCCGCCGTCAAGCCGGCAGGTCCACTTCCCAAAACAACTACCTGATAAGAACCTTTCGCTGCTTGGTACATCAACGCCTCCAATGTAAAGATCTGCACCGTTCAACGGGGCTTCAAGTAACGCTCAATGGCGTCGAAAGCAAGCGTCAAATCCTGAGACTTACGCGTCGCCAGACGCTCTGCCTCGGGGTCTCCCGCGTGACGATCGGGGTGATGCTCCCGCATTTGCGCTCTATAGGCATGACGCGTCGTCTCGTAGTCGGCACCATAGGGTACCCCTAAGACCCGGTAATGCCGGCGCAGCTCCTGTTCCTTTTCATGGCCCACGGGACCAAAGGCACTGAAATCCACCCTGATCCCTTTCTCGTCCAACAGCTCCAACAAACGGGCCGCCTGCCGCTCACCACGCACCTTGGCCCGCTCGCACGCGCCGCGCACGCCGCCCTGCGCCTCAAAGCGATTGACGCCCTCCAGGACCTGGTTCATCCCCGTGCGTATGCGATCCTCGACCTTCGACTTCAATTGCCCCATCCACACCCGTCGCTTTGCCACTCAACCCTCCACGCCAACCGCATCGCCTGGCAGCCAGGTCACCGCTCCGGCCGCACAATCCTGCCCGCTGAGCTGCAACCACGTCCCTTCAGACCATGACTCCACCCATAGAAGCGCGCCACCAGCGCTCTCGTAGCGATAGTAGTGCACACTCCCCAATGCCTCCACCGCGCCAGCCACTTCCTCCCGTCCAACGGCGCGGCCCCACCGCACCAAACGAAAGGAACGCCCCCGGTCATGCACCGTCGCCGCGCCGAGGGAAGCCACAGCGAGCTCCAATGCTTGCTCACACAGCCAGCTCACACGCAGCTCGTCCCCCCGAACCAACAACAAACGGCAGCGCCCCTCGCCTTCCAGATGAACCATGCGCCACCCGTCACCGCTCTCATCGTAGGTCACCACCCGAAGCACCATATAGCTCTCGCCAAAGTGCTCCACCACGTCATTCGGCCTCAACTCCCATAGCGATGCGCGCTCGGGTGCCGCCAGCGCTCGCGGCGCAGCGCGGCGCCGTCGCGCCCCCAAAAACACCACAGCGCTAAGCGCCACGACACCCATCCCTAAACCAATGGCCACCCACATGACAACGCCCCTCCTTCACTGCCGGGGTGGTAAGACACAGTCCTCGTCATCATCGAGTAAAAAGATCTCCGTGATCACCGCCACCTGCCCCTGGCTCACCCCGGTCACGCAGAGCATGTCTGGGCCCAACTCGGCAGAAGCCGCAAAGCGCAGCCCATCGATAGATGACTCGTAGCAATAGGACCAAAAATGATCGCTGCGCATCACGAAACCAAGCGCGCGCCATGGATCTTCCAACCAGGCCGTCTCGGACAAGCTCGCTGCCTCACGGGGATCGCCACCGGCGGTGCACACCCGCCGGCTCACAGGAAAACGCCCGCTCACCATCCGGCTACTATCCTCTGGATCGGGATGCTCCTGGATATGGAAATTCTTGGCCCCAAGAACCAACGACGATAAGCCGCGTCGCGCCTCGGTCTGATCCGCCGTGCGGCGCTGCGCCGCCAACTGCTGGCTATGCGCCACCGCCGCCTCTTGGGCCTCTTTGCAGGCAGAGAAGACCATCGCCAACGACAACGACGCCAACACCAGCCCTATGCATCTCAACATCCCATCCTCCTTTCGGGCCGCGAGCCGCCCGGGTCCACCTGCCAAAACTTCCGCCTGCAAACCACTACAACCCAATCGCGTCTCTCCGTCCACCTCTTGCACCTGATGTGAAGACCATGCCCTCCGCAACCTCGACAGATCTCACCCGTTCATCACAAACTAACCTTCGCTACCGGTGGCGCCGCCCCGGCACAGGCTGCTACCTTCGTCGACGCCCACGAAATGGCGGCCAACACATCGATGCCGCCCGCAAGGAGGTTAAGAGCATATGGCAGGTGTAAACAAGGTCATCCTCATCGGACGCCTGGGACAAGACCCAGAGAGCCGTTACTCTCAGGCTGGCAAAGCCATCACCCGCTTGCGCCTGGCCACAGACTCCGGCTTCGGCGAAAAACGGCAGACCGACTGGCACACCGTGGTCACCTTCGACAAAACCGCTGAGAATTGTTCAAAATACCTCAGCAAAGGCCGAATGGTCTACGTCGAAGGGCGGATCAGCTATCGCAAATGGCAGAAGGACGACGGCACCACCCAGTACTTCACCGAAATCATCGCCAATGACGTCCAGTTCCTCGAGTCCCGCGGCGGTGGGACCGGCCCCGACGAAGGTTACGCTCAAGGCGGCGGCGGAGGCAGCGCACCGTCTGCGCCCGACGACGCCTTCCCTGACACCGAAATCCCCTTCTGAAACCCCTCAGGACCTCACCCCTAACGGCGCAACAGGTTCAAGGCTGAACCCGCCTCGAACCACTTGATCTGCTCGTCATTATAAGAATGACGCGTCGCGATGCGAGACCTCCTCCCGTCGCGATGCCGCACGAGCAGATAGACTGGCTGTCCCGGTGCCAGACCTACCACCCCTTCCGTAGCGATCACATCCTCCGCCTGGATGAGCTCAAAGTCCGCTGGGTCGGCAAAGGTCAAGGCCAGGATCCCCTGCTTCTTCAAGTTGGTCTCGTGAATGCGCGCAAAGGATTTCACCACCACGATCTGGCAGCCCATGTAGCGCGGCTCCATCGCCGCGTGCTCCCTCGATGAGCCCTCCCCATAGTTCTCGTCACCCACCACCACCCACGGCTGCCCCTGCTGCCGCCAGCGCAGGGCAATACGCGGGAAAGACACCCCATCTTCATTCGCCAGGACGTCGCGCCCCTTGCCCGTCTCGCCGGTGAAGGCGTTCACCGCCCCTAAAAAGAGGTTGCCGCAGATCCGCGGCAAGTGCCCACGAAAACGCAGCCACGGCCCAGCCGCAGATATGTGGTCCGTCGTACATTTACCCTGCGCCTTCAGCAACACCCGCAGGTCCTCCATTTCTTGCCCATGCCACGCGGGAAAAGGCTCCAGAAGCTGAAGGCGCTCTGAATCCGGGTCCACCCGCACCTCCAGATCCCCCCAAGCGTCACTCGGCGGGATGAACCCAGCGCTGCCCTCGACGAAACCCGCCTGCGGCAGCTCGGGCGCCTGCGGTGCCGCAAAGCGAAAGCTCTGGCCATCAGGCGTCGGTAGCGTGTCGACCAGGGGATTGAAATCCAAACGACCAGCAAAAGCATAGGCCGTCACGATCTCCGGCGAACCAATGAAGTTGTGCGTCTCCGCATTGCCATCGTTGCGACGACGAAAATTGCGGTTGTAAGAGGTGATGATGCTGTTCGTCTCGCCCATCTCGATGTCGTAGCGTTTCCATTGACCGATACAGGGGCCGCAGGCATTGGCCAAGACCACGCCGCCGACTTCCACCAACGCCGCCAACTGCCCGTCCCGGGTCACCGTGGCCTGGATTTGATCCGAGCCCGGCGTGATCATGAACGGAATCACCGCCTTCAAGCCCGCCGCCGCCGCCTGGGAAGCCACATCGGCGGCCCGACCCAGATCCTCATAGGATGAGTTCGTGCAGGAACCAATCAGCGCCGCCTTCAGCTCCAGCGGCCAACCGTGGGCGACCGCATCGGCACCCATCTCCGAGACCGACCGCCCGATATCCGGACTGTGCGGCCCCACCAAACGTGGCTCGAGCGAGTCGAGGTCGATCTCTACCACCTGGTCGTAGTAGCAGGAGGGGTCCGCCACCACCTCGGCATCGGCCCGCAGCTCGTCTGCATGCGCTTCAGCCAAGGCCGCCACCTCCTCCCGCCGCGTCGCGCGCAAGTAGGTCGCCATCCGCGCGTCGAAAGGAAACAGAGACGTCGTCGCGCCTAGCTCCGCGCCCATATTCGTGATCGTCGCCTTGCCCGTGCAAGAGATAGCCTCCGTGCCGCTGCCAAAGTACTCCAAGACCGCGTTGGTCCCGCCCTTCACGGTCAGCACCTCACACAACCGGGAGATCACGTCTTTGGGCGAAGTCCACCCCGAGAAAGACCCCCGCAAGTGAACCCCGATGACCCGTGGGGCCAACACCTCCCAAGGCATGTCGACCATCACGTCCACCGCATCGGCACCACCAACCCCAGCGGCAAACATCCCCAGACCGCCAGCGTTCGGCGTATGCGAATCCGTTCCGATCATCAAACCACCCGGAAAGGCGTAGTTCTCCAACACCACCTGGTGAATGATCCCCGCCCCGGGCCGCCAAAAACCAATCCCGAACTTCTGCGACACGTCCCGCAAGAAGCGGAAGACCTCGTCGTTCTCCTCCAGCGCCTCCCGCATGTCACTGTCCACCCCCCGCCGAGCCTGGATCAAGTGATCGCAGTGCACCGTCGTCGGCACCGCCGTCTGCCGGCGGCCCGCAACCATGAACTGCAAGAGCGCCATCTGCGCCGTCGCGTCCTGCAGAGCGACCCGGTCGGGGCGCAGCAACAAAAACGATTTCCCACGCTCCCAGGCTTGTTCCGCATCCGCCAGATGGGTGCCGAGGATCTTCTCCGTCAACGTCAACGGCCGGCCCAAGCGGGCTCGCAGGGCCTTGTGCGTCTCCCCTTGCCTGCCATACAGCGCCGCAATGGCCCCTACATCGATCATCCTCTCCTCCTCTCTAAAGATGCCTGACACGTCTCTCCAACAGGGACCCCATAAAGATAAAGCCCACCGCGTCCAACTCGCAAGGCCCCCCATGCACCGGCCCCCTGCTTTTTCCTCCCCTATTGCGCCGCCACCGGCCCAGCACCACAATCTAAAAGACGATCCAACAGCGCTTGACCCCCCGTACCAATTCCGGGGACCAAAGCCGCGCCACACCCTTCGCCCCACCGCGCCAAGCACTGCCCGCAGGACAGGAGATTGCCCATGGAAGCCCTCGTTCACAAATTGGAAACGAAAATCGAAGAGACCCGCGCCCGCGTCAGATCACTCCTCGAACAACACCGTCACATCAAAGTCGGTGAGGTCAACATCGAGCAAGTCATCGGCGGCATGCGCGGCGTCAAAGGCTTGGTCTCCGACATCTCCTACCTCGACCCGGAAGAGGGCATCCGCTTTCGCGGCCTGACCATCCCCGAGACACTGGCCCAGCTCCCCAAACCCCCGGGGAAACGCATGCCTTATGTGGAGGCCCAGTTCTATCTGCTCCTGACGGGCGACATCCCCAACCAAGATGAAGTACAAGAAATCATTGACGCCTTCGAAGAGAGAGCCGCCCTGCCACACTTCGTCATCGACGTCTTGCGCGCCATCCCCCGCGACACCCACCCCATGACCATGTTCTCCGCTGCCGTACTGACCCTGCAACGGCAGTCGCGCTTCGCCAAGGCCTACTCTGAAGGCATCTCCAAACAGGAGTATTGGCCACTCTATCTCGAAGACGCCCTCAACCTCATCGCTAAACTCCCAGCCATCGCCGCCTACATCTATCGCATGCGCTATCGTGGAGACACCCCCCTCTTCAGGCAGCCTGGCCTCGATTTCGGCGCCAGCTTCGCCCAAATGATGGGCATCAAAGCGCCCTACGACGATGCCGCCAGGCTCTACTTCATCCTCCACGCCGACCACGAGCTGGGCAACGTCTCGGCCCACGCCACCCACCTCGTCGCATCTGCCCTCTCCGATCCCTATTACGCCCTCTCCGCCGGCCTCAACGGCCTGGCTGGACCCCTACACGGCCTGGCCAATCAAGAGGTGTTGCGCTGGATCATGGGCGCCCTGGCCAAACTCGGGTGCGGCGCACCCTCCAAAGAACACCCCGCCACCGCGTGCACCCGAGCCGACCTCGAGCGTTTCGTCTACGAAACCCTCGACAGCGGTCAAGTCATCCCCGGCTTCGGACACGCCGTCTTGCGCAAAACCGACCCGCGCTACATCGCCCTCTGGGACTATATGGAGGAACGCGCGCCCGACTACTACCTCTTCCAGATCGTCAAACAGCTCTACGACATCATCCCCCCCGTCCTCCAAGACCTCGGTAAGGTCAAAAACCCCTGGCCCAACGTCGACGGCATCTCAGGCGTCATCCAATACTATCATGGGATCACGGAGTTCGATTTCTACACCGTCCTCTTCGGCATCGGCCGCGCCCTAGGCGTCTTGGCCAACACCGTCTGGGATCGCGCCCTGGGGCTCCCCCTGGAACGACCCAAGTCCCTCACCCTCGGCATGCTCGAGAGCCTCGCCGCCAAAGCGGGCTGAGGCCCTGGCGAAGGCCTACTGAATCAACACGAACTCAACCCGCCGGTTCTGAGAGCGGGCGCGCTCGCTCTTGCCCGGCACCAAGGGGCGCTGCGGACCATAGCCCACAGGCTCGAGCCGGTCTTGCTCCACCCCCTGCCCCACCAAATAGTCCACCACCGCCTGGGCCCGCTCCTGGCTCAATCGCATGTTGGCATCCAGCCCGCCCCGATCATCCGTGTGCCCCTCGACGCGCACCCGCGCAATCGAAGGCGACGCCAAAATCGTCCGCGCGACCTGGTTGAGTAGAGAATATGACTCCGGACGGATCAGGGCCATGTTGGTCTCAAAAAAGACGGGCTCCAAAATCTCGATCTTGTCCGCCTGCACGATCACCACCCGAGGGCCCTCGTCGGGACAGCCATCGTCGTCATCAATGCCATTGATGGTCTCAGGCTCGTCTGGGCACTGGTCGTAGCCCACGCACTCGAAGCGCCCCATCAGCCCCAACTCCGACACGAAGGGGCTGCAGATGTAGTCGCCATCCGGATCGGGATGGGGACAGCCAAAGAATGCCGCCTCCCCTGCCAATGTCGGGCACAGATCAATGCCATCACAAGAAAAATGACCCACCAAGTCCAGCTCCTGGACCCATGGATCGCAGACGCCATCGTCATCCTGATCCGGGTCCGGACACCCCGAATACAGCGCCTCGCCTGCAAGCTCTGGACAGAGATCCACACCTTCACAACCAAAGGCCTCGACAAGACCCAGGGTGGCGACCCATGCATCGCAATAACCATCCTGATCGCGATCCGGTGGCGGACAGCCGCTGTACAGCGACACCCCTGGCATCAGCGGACAGAGATCCTTGCCGCGGCACTCGAAGTGCTCCGCCAAGCCCAAATCCCACACCCAAAGATCACACAAGCCATCGTCATCGGCGTCCGGATTAGGACACCCCGAAAAAGCCTCCACACCCGCCAAATCCGGGCACAGATCCACACCACTGCACCCAAAAGCCTCCGCCAAACCCTGCTCCGTCACCCAGGGATCACAGATCCCATCCCCATCGCTGTCGGGATTCGGGCAGCCGCGAAAAGCCGCGTCACCTGGCAAGTTCGGACACAAATCCTCCGCATTGGGCACCCCATCGCCGTCTGAATCATCAGACAACGGAGCGTACTCCACGCCAGCCATCACCCTGAAAGCAGGGCTCCCCACACCGGCGCTCAGCCCCGTGCCACCCGCCACGGTGAAATGAATATCCTTGCGGGTCAGCACCTTCGCCCCCAAGAGCCACTCCAGCGGCCGATGAAAATCATCGCCAATCGCCTCGCCCAAAGGCAGCGCCCCGAACAACTCACCCTGTAGGTGCAACAACGCGTCCACAGCCACCCACACCACCCCGAACCCATAATCCAAGCTGGGACCCTGGCGATAGTTCAATAACCCACCAGACTCGCGCAGGGTCGCCCCGAGATTGCCCACCAACACCACCGGCCCCAGACGATAGTCAGCGACCACAAAGGGACGCCCCGTCAAAAACCCATCCCCGAGGAAAGCACCCTCGTCCCCAGTAGGAAAAGACAAATCCAATCCCGCAGCCAAGCCAAAGCCTCCCCACGACTCGGCATCCAACACCCGAACCTTCCCGATCAGCCGCAGGTCACCCACATAGCCATTCTCAATCGCCACACCGTCGAAACGCGCGTCCTGAAATGGCACCACGGGCAGCAACAGCGCCACATCCACCCAATCAAAGAGCCCCAGGGCCAGGCCCAAGCTCACCGTCGCCGTGCCATCCACCACGGGCCGCTCACGGCCCTGCAAATCCTCGAACTTCAACGGCTCGTGGCTGTATTCACCCCACAGCTTGGCCGCAAAAGACAAATGACCCAACACCTCCGAGCGCTCGACTGAGAACACACTCATCGGTGAGCCTGCGGGACGAAAACGCCGCAAGTCGAAGGACGGCCCCTCCTGCCCCACGAGGCCACGCGGCACCATGAGCACGAGCACCACCCACAAAAAAACACCCCTTGCCCGCATGCTAGCCTCCCAAGTCCAGGCCGCAACCAATGCCTACGACCGCGGCCAACCACGCCAAGCTCGGCGCTCACTCTGCCGCGTCACCCTCTTGCCCTGACGCCTCACCCTCTTGCCCTGACGCCTCACCCTCTCCCGCGCCCGCCTCACCGGCTTCTGCTACCACCTCCGCCGGGGCGCTCGCCTTCGCCGGAGGCAAGGGCGGCGGCGAACCCGCCTTGGCCTTGCGCGCACGATGCTCCTCCAAGGGCAACGCCTCAACCTTACCCGCGGGAGTAAAGCCTATCACCACGTAGAGCTCCACCTTCTCCGCCGTCACCTGCTGCAACGCGTGCAGATGCGCCTGGCTCACACCGCGAAGTTGATAGTGCTCATCGGCGAGCGCCGTCAAAACCTTCTTCGCCGCATTGACGCTCTCGAAGAGCATCAAACGACCGCCGTGCGCCCATAGCTGCCCCGTCGCGTTGCCCGCTTCATCCACCTCCATGATGGCATGATAAGGCTCGGCTTTCGCATCAGGGCCTGGCAGCAACACCGTCATGTCCACTTCGGCTTCTGTGCTCTCTTGCGCTACGACCTTGTCGTTCCCCGCTTGCCCTTCCGTTGACATCGCTCACTCCATCTAGGCCAAGAGCGCAGCCCTCGTAGCACCGAAAGCTCACGCCGCGTTACTCACCTGCCTCCCCCCTACCCTTAGCCATGCTGCGCGGCAGCTTCAGCCAATGAGGGTCACCGACCGCTCTCTGTTTCCCTTTATCCTGGATCCCATACCCTGACAAGAGCAGCGCGACACTCTTCCCTGCTCCCAACAGAAGTTCGCGCCTTTCCCCCTGATCCACGGTCAAGAAAAGAAAAAACCCCGTTGTTCTTGGAGAACCAAG
>CAYVQF010000007.1:0-169060 GCA_964454015.1 uncultured Myxococcales bacterium | reverse complement strand
ACAATAATTCACAACGAGCAAGCCCCATGCCGGCTTTGGTCGTGGATTGTGGCCCCCCAACGGCAGTTGTTTCCTCGGCGCCAATCGCATATGGTCATCCCGCCTCGGACGCCCGTCCGAACACCGCATCGCTCAACTCTCACCGAGGAGTCCTCAGCCCCATGACCGTGCGCGTTCGTTTCGCCCCTTCACCTACTGGTTTCATGCACCTCGGCAATGCCCGCACTGCCCTCTTCAATTGGCTCTTCGCGCGGCATCACGGCGGCACCTTTCTCCTCCGCATCGAAGACACGGATCGCGAGCGTTCGACCGAGGCCGCCGTCCAGGTCATTTTCGACAGCCTCAAGTGGTTGGGCCTCGACTGGGACGAGGAGGTCCTCTTCCAGTCGCAGCGCCTCCCCCTCTACCACGGCATCGCCGAAGAGTTGATCGCCAAGGGCGCGGCCTACCGCTGCAACTGCACCCGCGAGGCCCTGGAAATCAAGAAAGAAGAGATGCGGCTGCGCGTCGGGCGCTCCTGTTATGACCGCACCTGCCGAGACAAAAACCTCGGCCCCGACTGCGGTGAACACGTGGTGCGCTTCAAAATGCCCCTGGAAGGCCCCACCTCCTTCGATGACTGTGTCCAGGGATGCATCAACAAAAACTACGAAGAGCTCGACGACTTCGTCATGCTGCGCACCGACGGCATGCCGACCTATCAGTTCGCAGTGGTCGTCGACGATCGCGCCATGGCCATCACCCACGTCATCCGCGGCGTCGATCACATCGACAACACCCACGAACAGGTCGCCCTCTATCAGGCCCTCGGCGCGACGCCACCGCGCTTCGCCCACGCCCCGCGCATCCTCGGCCTCTCCAAACGCAAAGGCAGCCCATCCCTCGAGTATTACCGCGACGCCATGGGGCTCAGCCCAGAGGGACTCATCAACTACATCGTGCGCCTGGGCTGGTCCTCGGGTGACCAAGAAATCTTCTCCGTCGCCGAGATCGTCGAGCGCTTCGATCTGCCCGGGGTCAACCGGGCCAACGGCAACTTCGATGAGGTCAAGCTGGCTTGGGTCAACGAGCAGCACCTGCGCCTCATCCCCATCGAGCGCTTGGCCACCCTCACCCTCCCCTTCTACGCAGAGCTGGGCCTCAGCCCCGAGGTGAACCCCTGGTTCCTCAAGCTTCTGGAGCTGATGCGCGTCCGCGCCCATGACCTGCGCGAAATCGCGACGGCTTCGCGCTTCTTCTTCGTCGAGCCAGAGTCCTACGATCCCGAAGCCGCCAAGAAACACCTCTCGGCACCCCTGATCGCCCCCCTCGAAGACCTGGCCACGGCCATCGAGAGCCTCGATGCCTGGACCGAGGAAGCCATCCAAGCCGTCTTTGCCCAGGTCTGCGCCGCCCATGGCCTCAAGTTGGGAAAAATCGCCCAACCGGCACGCATCGCCATGACCGGAGTCGCTCAGGCACCGGGTATCTATGAAATCGCCTGGTTTTTGGGCCCCAAAACCACCGCCGCACGTCTGC
This sequence comes from uncultured Myxococcales bacterium, assembly GCA_964454015.1. Lineage (GTDB taxonomy): Bacteria > Myxococcota_A > Bradymonadia > UBA4248 > UBA4248 > CAYVQF01. Next base: position 167,542 of record CAYVQF010000007.1, on the reverse strand, counting down.
GCCGCGCCGCGCAGTGGATCAGCGCATCAGCCAACGCCTGATGACCCCGGGCCCGGCACCGGCCAGAGCTTGGGATCCAGCAAATGGCTGGGCACCACGCGCTGCAAAGCTCCCAAGAGGTTGCCCTTGACCTTGGGATTGTCTGCCTCGAGCTGGGCCAGCCAAGCCTTGATGGCGGCACGTTTCCGCTCGGGGCCTTGGCCACAGAAATTGCGATCGACGATTTCCACCTCCAGGAGGCGTGCGGCCGTGATCAGCAACGACTCGGGCACGTAAAGGAGCGGGCGAATCACCGTGTTGCGCCCATCATCAGCGTCCAAGTAGGCCGGCATGGCTTTGATCTGACCGGCATAGAACAAGTTCAACAGCAAGGTCTCAATCGCGTCTTCCCGGTGATGCCCCAGGGCTATCTTGTTCGCACCCAAGCGCTGGGCCTGGGTGTACAGAATGCCCCGACGCAGACGACTGCACAGCGAACACGGGCTATGACCCGGCTCGAGCTTCTCCGCCAAGATGGACGCCGTGTCCTGATGCTCCACATGGACCTCGTAGCCACGGCCACGCAACGTCTCCAGCGCCTCGGCGGCCGGAAAGTCCGGCTGGCTCTGGTTGAGGTGAAAGACGGCCCAAGTGAAGCGCACCGGTGCCACGCGCTGCATCCGCTCCATGAAGTGCAGCAGGACCCAGGAGTCCTTGCCCCCAGAGAAGCCAACCAGAACCCGGTCTCCCTCCGCGATGAGGCGGAAATCCTCGACACAGGTGCCAACCAAACGGCCAATCTTGCGCTCTAGCGACGCAGGTAAATGCCCCACCCCAACCTCACTCGAACACGGGCGTCGGCTTCAAGACCACCTTGTCATCCACCACGGCCACGCTGAACTCAATCGCTTTGCACTTGTGCTTCTCCCGCAGGGTGGTCTCATTGCGTTTGATGCGGCGACAGAATCGATCGAAGTCCATGTCTACATGCTGACCCAGGGCTTCGCGCTTCTCCATGTAGTCTTTGTAGAGCGCGTTGAGTTTGTCGCGCTCTTCCGACTCCGTCACCGGATTGGCGGCAGCCACCGCCTGCATGCCATAAACCGACGGGCGTTCCGGCTCCAGATCGACCATCAGCGCATCCCACGCCTGATCCGATTCGGCACTGCTGGTCTTACCTTGCAGAAATGCCGTCACTTGGTTGAGGCTATTGCCCAGAGCCGATTGCAGCCGGTGCCCATCGCGAGGACGGAAGACGTACTCCTTATTCCCAGCCAGAATCTCCTGCAGGCCCACGTCGATTTCTTCGAGGGGCTTGGTGTAGGCACGAACCAGCACCAAGATGGCGATGACCGCAAAGAACAGGGCCAAAAAGCCCAACAGGGGCAAGTGTAGGCTCAGCGACGACACGGACCGCATGGCCGCATCGAGATCACTGACGACGATGAAACCCGCCTGAGGAATGGCGTCGTTCAGCCACGGAACGCGTTGCAGCAGATAGTTCTTGCCCTCTAGCTCGGCGCGATAGACCTGGCGGGGACGGAGCTCACCAAAGGCGACGCGCTGCGCCTCCTCGCTGACCTTGTCGCCCCGAATGATCAGGGGGACACTCTCTGCCGTCAGCAAGCGATCGCGCAACGCAGCCGCACCTTCGTCAGAGTAAAGTCGGCGCTCGCTCTTGGCGTCCGCCGCCACCCCTTTGGGGGCATCTCCACCAGAAAAATAGGGATCGGCATAGTAGAACACCACATGTTGGTTGGGGCTGAGCACGCCGGCGAAACGATCCGCCAGCGCACCGCCAAGCTGATAACCCAGCAGCACCACCCCGACGATCTGACCACTCAAGTCCTGCACCGGCGCCGCCACCGCCACAAAGACATTGGAATCCCACACGATGACCCCCGTTTGCGGCACGCCCTCGGCCTCGGCTCTGGCCACCAACGGCAGATCATTTGCAAAGTCGCGCCCACCGCTCAGCTCCTGTCCGGCTTTCACATGGGCTGCCAAAACCAAGGCCGTGCGGTTGCCCTTCAAGGGCATGGAGATAAAAGCCAGCAGGGTGTCAGGCCGCGCGCCCCACCAGTCGATGGGATCGCGTTCAAGAGCCGCTCGGTGGCTCGCCACGCGATCCCGGCTGTCGAAGTTCCCGTAGCGGCGGCGCAGCTCCTGCTCGTAGCCGTTGGCCCAGGTCATCAGGTGGTTGAAAATCGCGTGGTTCCAGTTGCCAGTGACGCGCTGCTTCAGCTCGTTCACGCCGCCCGCTTCCACCGTGCGCGTGCGAAGATCGCTAAGGATCTCGACCAACTGGGCGTCTTCCACCAAGGGCTCCACCCGCGCCTGCAATGCAACCTCCGCCGTGCGCGCCAAAGTCGCCAGCGAGCGCTGGGCAACATGGCTCTGCTCGGCTTCGCCCCAGAGCACGCTCTGGCTCACTGAATTCGACAGGGAGAAATAGGCAAAACCTATCACCACGGCCAAGACGACGAAAACCACACCACTGAGCTTGAGCTGAAACATCGAAACCCCCTTGGGTCCAAGCGCCACCCAACGGCGAGCGCTCTGCAGCGATGCACCTGCCACGACGAAGTGGCGCCACTACGACCAGCAACTCACTGGCTACCACAATGGTCGGCAAATGGCCAACTGCAGAGACAGATGCCATCATCTGCGGCACGCGCGATCCCCAACCCAACGCCCACTGGCCCACCTCACCGCTGCGGGCGCTTACTCGGCGAAAGACTCCAGCAGCACGGCGCGCGCCGGGTGTCTCAGCTTCTCCAGGGCCTTGGCTTCGATCTGCCGGATGCGTTCGCGGGTCAAATTGAAGTCCTGCCCCACCTCTTCCAGGGTGTGGTCGGTTCGCTCACCGATCCCGAAACGCAAGCGCAGAATCCGCTCTTCACGGGGAGAGAGGGAGGCCAATACCCGCTGGGTGTGATGTACCAGGGCGTCACTGGTGACGTAATCGATGGGGCTCTCGGCGTTCACATCTTCAATGAAATCTGCGAGATTGCTTTCGTCATCTCCCACGGGCGCCTCGAGGGACACGGGCGAGCGAGCGAGCTTCATGGTTCGGCGGACGTTCTCTACGGAAATCTCGAGTTTTTCAGCAATTTCCTGCACCGTCGGCTCACGCCCCAGTTGTTGCTCCAACAAACGACTGGTCCGCATGATGCGGTTGATCGTCTCGATGAGATGAACGGGTATGCGTATGGTGCGCGCCTGATCGGCAATGGATCGCGTAATGGCCTGGCGAATCCACCACGTGGCATAGGTCGAAAACTTGTGCCCCCGCTGGTACTCGAACTTCTCCACGGCGCGCATCAAGCCGATGTTGCCCTCTTGGATCAAGTCGAGAAAGTGCATGCCCCGGTTCACATAGCGCTTCGCGATGGAGACGACCAGCCGCAGGTTCGCCTTGATCATCTTGGCCTTGGCCTTGAGCAGCGCGCGCTCACCGTGCTCGATCTCCGTGATCACCTGGGAGAGGGATTGGGCATCCACCTGGTGGTCCCGACTGATACTGTGCAGGAGGTGCTCAGCCGAGGAGAGGCACAAATCCAACTCCCCGAGCTCGTCGTCACTCAACGTGAGGGGATGGGCCTCACCCAGACGCCAGCTTTGCAGCGCTTCAGCCAACGCTGCATGGGAGAGACCAACGCGCTTGCAGCAGCGCGCTTTGCTCTCTTCGCAGCACAGGATGGTCTTGTGGAGGACTTTCAGCTCCCCAGCGATGTCGGTGATGAAGCCAAAGTCCAGATCCAAGTGTCTACAGGTAGCGACGATGGCCGTGATGGATTTGGCCCACTTCTCACGCGCCTTTTCGGCGTTCTTGGCGGTGTTCCCTTGGGCCATCTGCGCCGCGTGGGCCCGCTCCTCGCGCACCAGGCGTCGGAGCTTCTCGAGGCCCTTGTTCAGCGACTTCGATTGCTCTTCCCGCTCGGGGTTCTCGAGCTGCTTGTGTCCGATGAGATCCTTGAGCTTGGCGTCGCCCGCCTTGAAGGACTCCAAACGCTCCAGCACCCGCGCTACGCCCGCAGGACAACGGAAAATCGCCGCAATCACCGCCTCGCGCGCGCTCTCGATTTCCTTCGCGATCTCCACCTCACCTTCGCGGGTCAACAACCCTACGGTACCGATCTTCTTGAGGTACATCTTCACTGGATCGAGATCCGAGCCAAAGTCCGTCCTCTGCTCGGCCGCGGCAGCCCGGCGCCTGCTGCGTCGCCCTGGCGTCGTTTCAGCTTCATCGTCCAAGGCTTCACCTTCTTCGAATTCCTCTTCGAAGAAGTCTTGGTCCTCTGTCTGCTCCCACGTGGGGGTGGGGTCTCTCGGGGCCGCGTTGCGTGGTGCCATTGGCATCCTCCGGCGCAGGGTCGAATCGAAAGAGACTCGACCGGTCCAAGCGGGACCCACTGCAACCTCTATGCCGCCTCCCCAAGAGGCCTGTCATGGCGCCAGACGCTGCGCCTCGCTGTCAACGCCACGCAACAAAGTTCGCAATTTCTTCTTGCCAAGAGGTCAAAGCCTCGCTAGGCTCGTCCTAGGAAAAGTACCACTCAAATGTGACATCCTTGTCATAGGACCCCGCATAAGGGTTCAGCATCGCCCTGTGGCTCGCCCCAGGACTGTCAACGCAACCTGTCAATGGCGGGGACACGTGTCCCACCCTGGACCGCTGGCTTCTCGAATACCAATACAATGACCGCACTTATGATCAGCGCGTAGCCCAGCGCCGTCTGCCAGGTCACCTGCTCCTGCCAAAGCAAATAGGCCCCCAAGCCCGCAAAAAGCGCCTCGGAGGTCGTCGCCATGGAGAGCCACCCCGCTTTCACATAGGCCACGGCGTGGTTGATCGCCGTGTGCCCAATCATCGTGGGCACCAAGGCCAACAACAGGAAGGCCGTCCAGGTGCGACCGTCATAGGCCACCAGCGAAGCGCCGCTGACCACGGCAAAGACGAAGCAGAGCACTGCCGCCACAGCATAGACCGAGGTCACATAGGCCGTGGTTGGCACCCGCCCGCGCAAGCCCTTGCCGCCGAGCAGGTAGACCGTGAACAACAGGGAAGAGGTCAGCGCCGTGAGATCCCCGAGCCACAGCTCGGGCTGCAGGTTCAGATCGGCCCACCCCATCACGACGATCCCCAACAGCCCAATGCCGATGGCCACCAGAAGCTTGGCCCCAACGGACTCGCGGAAGAAGAGCCAAGCCGCCGCCGCCGTGAGCACAGGGTTCACCGAGAAGAGCACCGCCGCGTTGGCCACCGTGGTCAACTGCACCGCTGCAATCCACGTCACGAAGTGCAGCGCCAGGGCCAAGCCCGTGAGGAGCAGCAGCGCCCAGTGACGCACCCCCAAACGGCGCAACACCTGGAGATCACGTCCCGCCAAGGGCGCCAGCATCACCGTCGCCATGAGCAGCCGCCAGGCGGCCATGACCGTCGGTGGCGCATCGCCCAAGCGAACGATGTTCCCAGACTGGCTGGCCGCGACCAAACCGACGGCCAAAAAAAGCAGCACCTTGATAGGCACGCCATGGTTCATCTCGTCACCACCTCTTCTGAGTACACCCCGGACTGCAGGGCAGCAGCGCTCCCATACTGCGCCCGCAGGCACCTCGCAAGAGACTTTCTCTCGGGAGCGCGATTGGACCCTTGGCGCTTTGCCCGTGAAGCGACTAAGCTTGGCTCGGCCCAAGACCGCGCGCGCTGCCCTGGCCCGCCGGCCCCTCCCGCAAGAGGTCTCGCTCATGCCTGCTCATCGCCGTTGTTTGCTGCTCGTCGCTGCTCTCCTGTTCGCCCTCTCCCTGAGTGGATGTGATGATCCGCCGGCGAAGGACCCCACGGACACCCAGCCGCACGACCAAGCGGAGGTGGATCCCGACCACAGCGAGGACCTTGCTGAGGACATGGATGAAGAGGACTTCGCCGATGAATCCGATGGGCCGCACGACCCGTGCGCGACTCAGAACCCGCCCCAGGCGACCTTGGTGGGCTTGCAGGAGGAGTACCCACGTCCCACGCGCTCCGTGACCTTCACCCTGCGCTTCGACCAGCCGGTCCGGGGTCTCAACGCTGGCCACCTGAGCGTTGATGTGCCCACCGTGGCGTTGACCCTCGGCGGCGGACCCCAAGATTTCGAAGTGAGCCTCGACGGGCTCGAAGTCAACGGCATCTATGAATTTCGCCTCGACAACCATGACCAAGCCATCGTCGACGAGGCCTGCGGCCATGCCTTGGCGGTTCCCCTCAGCCACACCTTGTGGGTGGACGGTTGGACGCACCGTGGCCCCATCACTACGGGTAGCCTCGCGCCTTTGCAGGGCCCCTTCTTCGTCGACATCACTGAAGAGGCGGGCTTGCGGGGCTTGACCGCCGGCGATGGACGCGCCCTCGTGCAGGACGTGGACGGCGATGGGCTGGAGGACTTGGTCGTGTGGCCCACCTCGGTGCGCCCCTTCAGGCCCAAGGTCTTGCGCCAGAGTCGTACCCCTCAAGGCGGCGTGCGCTTCACCGACGTCACCGGCGCGACCCAGCTCGCCCTGGCCGAGGGAATCAACTTCGTCTTTGGCGACGTCGACAACGATGGAGACGCCGACCTCTTCGCCGGAGTGAGCTTCAGGACGCCCGAAGGCAAGCTGGGCCTGTGGATGAACGATGGGCGTGGGGTCTTCACCTATGCTGGCACCAGCGGTATCGCGTCGCCCGTGCAGACCCGGCTGAGCGGTCAGGACTACTACAAGGAGATGGCCGCCTTGGCCATGGCCGACTTCGACCGCGACGGTTTCCTCGACCTCTATATCGGCACCTGGTATGGCAGCTCAGCCGCTGGGGATGGGCAGATTTTCCCGCCCGATGACGAGCTCTATCGCTGGGACGGTGACCGCTATGAGCAGGTCAGCCTGCCCTCGCAGCACAACCCACTGACGGATTTCACCAACCCCAATCTGCCTGGGGTCTCCCGAGCGGCCTACGGCATCGCCGTGGGGGACTACGACAACGACGGCGACTTGGATATCTTCGTCAACAACTACGGCGCTGGCAGACCGGCCATGAGCAACGCACCCCACTACATCGACCACAACTTGCTGTGGCGCAACGACGGTGAGATGAAGTTCACCGACGTCGGTGTCGCCGCCGGGGTGGCCGCGACCATGCGAGGCATTGGCGGCGTCGAAGAAGAGAGCCCCGTGACCATGGGTGGCAAGACCTATCCCTCGCCCATTGGTGGCAACGGCTTCGGTTGTCAGTGGGGTGACTTCGACAACGACGGCGATCTCGACCTCATCGTCGGCACCATCGCCCATCCAGACTACCCCCAGAGCGATCGCACCATGCTCCATGTCAATCAAGGCGGGGAGAACCCGGTCTTTACCGAAGAGAGCCTGGCGCGCGCGCTGGAGTATTATGAAGATGAACTGCACCCAGTGTGGGTCGACGTCGACAATGATGGGCGCCTCGACTTGGCGGTCTCGCGCCTGCGCGGGGGCTCGAAGTGGGAATTCTACGTCCAGACCCCTGACCATCGCTTTGCCAAGCAGAGCTACACCGTCACCGGGGTCAACATCACTCGGCCCGGGCCGACGCTGTGGCTCGACATCGACGACGATGGTGACCTGGATTTCTACATGGCCAAAGACAGCGCCGGCGCTGAGGGCTTCCTCTTCCGCAACGAAGTGGGCCAGCGCAACAACTGGTTGGTCATCGACCTCGTCGGCGACGCCCCCCGCGACGCTACGGGGGCCCGGGTGATCGTCGAGAGCGCCACGGGAACGCAGAGCCGCGACGTCACCGCCGGCAATGGCCACTACAACACCCAGAGCACCCGACGCGCGCATTTTGGCCTGGGTCAGTCATCAGGAGCCAGCGCCGTGCGCATCCGTTGGCCCGATGGCAGCGAGGAGGAGCTCGGCCCCATCAAAGCCAACGTGCGCCTGCGGGTGACCAAAGGCGGCGGCATCGCCTTCTTCTAAAGTACAATCAAGGGCAGTCGGCGGCGCGGAGACCCGCCAGGAGTTGTCGCAGAAGACGCATCTCCTCAGGAGAGCTCGAGGCGGCCAGCTCGGCCGCGGCTTGGGCGCGTTCCCACTGCCCTGCGGCCATCGCGGCGTAGGCCTGCCCCGCGGCAGTGGGCACGGCGCCATTGACCACCGTTGGCTCCGTGGCGCGCGCATCGGCGAGGCGCTCACACTGAATCAGTACGTAGGCGGCGAAGGGGTCCACGACGGCGCGCGGGCTGCGCGCCGCCCGCCGCGCTTCGTCACAGGCCTGGGCCAAGCGGCTGGCGCGCTGACTCTCCTCTCCCTGCAAGGCGCAAGACATGGCGATGATGGCTGCATCCACGTGGCGGTCGAAGTCAGCGCTCACCTGAGCGCCGCGCAGGTAAAGCAAGGCCGCGGCCACAGCCAGCACCGCCACCATGAGCACCCCTCGCTGCAAACCACCCCGCATGGTCACTTCATCCAGGCCACCGGCGCCAGCCAATGGGCACCTGAGGCGCAGACGCCGCGCCCACCGCCCATCGCCCCGAGGGGCAGCGGGCGCGGCGGACGTGCCGCCGCGTCAGCGGCGCTGGGCGCGGCGACCTTCACGAGCAGCACCGAACAGGGTGCCGCCGCCAAAAAGCGCAGAAATGACCGCCGGCTCCACTTCTCCTTCATTGTGCCCCCTCCACGACCTCTGGATGCCAGGGGCAGAGCAAGCTCGGCGTCACCACACCCAAGGCCAACGCCGCCGCCCCCATGCCCCGCACGGTCGCCAACCAGGCCCGCAGATCCACCAGCATCGCAAACGGCGCGACCAGCGCCGCGTCTTCTCCGTCCACCACCAGCCGCCCGCCCCCATCACAGAACAAATGGACCCAGGGCGTGCCGGGCACCGCCTCCAGCCGCAGCCACGGCACCTGGAGCAACACCGAAGTGTCCATCCCGAGGCTGCTATCGTCCGCGGCATGGTCTTCAACCACAGGGAAGCGCACGGCCTCAGCGCCCCAGCGGTCGACGCCATGTCCTGTTCCGCTGGCACCATCGCGGTGCCCGCTGGCGCGGCTGCGCACCACCCCCACCCACTGCCCGTCGCGGATCAAGTCGACGTCCTGGGTGGGAAGCCCGTCCACATCGAAGCGAGGACCACCGTGCAAGGCATGGGAAGCCCTACAGGCGATGTGCATGCTGGGCGCAGCCAGACTTTGCCCCAGGCGCCTGGCGACCAGGCCGGCGCCATGGTGCAGCGCCGAGGCACTGAAGTCGGCCACCACCTGCGAGACGAGCAACGCCGCCGCAGGTGGCTCCAAAAGAAGGGCTGTCGGCTGGCAAGCGGCGAGGGGGTGGGCCACCCAGTTCTGCCGGGCAAATCCGGGTGCCAATCCCTCGGCGGGGAGCTGCACTTGGTGGCGCCGGTGGCCTTCGCGCCACACATTGGCCAGCACTTGCCCATCCCTCGGCCGGCGCAGGGCCACTTGGGTGCGTACGGTCGTCGTTGGGTCGAGGAGGTAGGCGCCCTGGTTGTTCTTCAGCGCAAAGGGCAGGGGCTGTAGCGCGGCATCCCAGCCACCGACCCGGAGCGCGTAACCCGCGTCGAAGGCCAGCTTCTCGCCTTCCGCTGCCAGCAGGGCATCGGCCATGCCATGCAAGGCGTAAGGCGTATCGCTGCGCTGCAGGAGAGAGTCGAAGGAAGAGGTCCGCAGAGGCGTTTCGCTCGGAGCCTCGATGGCGGGCGCAAAGGGGGTCGCCGTGAGGTTGTTCCGCACCCGGACGCTGAAGTCCTTGAGCGCCGCGTCATCGAGGTGGCAGGTCCGCCCCCAGCCGTGCCACCAACCGGCGCGGTTGCGCCGGGCCACGTAGAGGTCAAGCCACAGGGATTCAGCGCGCTGCAACTGCGCCACGCCTCCCCGACTCAGGACCAGATCCAGGCGAGAACCGCCACTGATATGGGCCTGCACGAGGTCCGCCTTGACCATGGTGACGACCTTGTCCAAGACGGCGGCCACGAGTTCCGGCTCGAGCATAGAGGGCCCTTTAGTGCGCGGACGCGCTCACTGCGGATGCTCGCAGGCGGCAACGGTCTGGGTGCGGTCGATGTTGCCGAAGAGGTTGTAGCAGTATTTGTTGGCTGTGAAAACAAAGCTTGCCGGCGCGCCAAAGCGGGTCTTGATGGCCCACGCGGGATCGACGAACCACTGCCCTTTCCCGAGGGCGAACTCATCGACGACGCTCCAGGCCCATGGGGAGAAGAGGCCCGTATTGTAGGAAATGTCTTGGGTGTTGAGGCGGTTAGGCATCCGCACATTGCCCGTCGCCGGCTGAGTCGCCGACGGCGGCGTGTATTCGAAGTCGTCGAGGTAGAAGTGCGCGGGATCGTTGCCCCGGGAGGTCGCCATGGCCCACCACACCTCGCCGAGGGGCCGCAGGGCATAGGTCCCAGTGTGGCTGGTGGTGACGTCGGGCGGCGTGGGGTTGCCGGCGCCTTCATGCAGGGTCAACACGGCGTAGGTCGGCTGATTGAAGGTTTCGGCAGCGTGACCACAGAAGCCCGCGCCGCTGGCATTGAACGCGAAGTGGCACAGCTCGTGGCGATGCTCCCGGACATAGAGGCGCACCCGGCGCGGGTCTTCCGGCAGGGTGTACTTGTCGCCATCGATGCTGTGGTACTGGCTGACGACGTTGTTCCGCAGGGTGAACTCGAAGGGGCAGTACGGGAAGGGCGAATCGGGCTCGCAGCGCGGGATGAAAGATTGAATCCGTCCCGGGTTGGCACCGTTGGAGTAGGTCTCCATGAGCTGCAGCACGCCGAGGGGATCGTTGGCCACCTTCTTGACCACGATGAGGGCACCATTGACGGTGTGGGTCTGCCCCTCGGCGTTACTGGAAGCCTTATAGATTGGGTAATAGAACACGTAATGGATGAAGAAGTGGCTCTCCGTCTCGGAGACGTTGTAGTAGACATGCGCCGCTTTGGTCCCAGAGTTGATGTTGGCCATGTTGTTGACGGGACGGAGGTCACCATCGAAGTCGATCTTCAGCGGGATGTCGCGCTTGTCGTCGGCCACGTCCTGGTAAATCACCGGCGCATAGGCGCGCGCCAAACGGTCGTAGAAAGCCTGGTCGAGAGGCCCGGCGGTGGTGAAAGACCAGCGCACCTCCACCAGCGAGTTCTGGGCGAGGTCCAAGACGTTGGAGGTCACCGTCACTTGGTAATTGGTCCAGGCATTGAGGGGCTGGTTGAAGCTCATGGTGGCCGTCAGGGTCTCCGGATCCCATCCGATGTCGGGTGGGATCATCTTGCCGCTCTGGTCGGTGAGGAAGAAGTTCTTGGGGTTGCCGATCGTCGAGGGTATGACGGCCTCGTTGAAGGTCACGGTCACCACCGTGTTGAGGGGCTGGTCTTTGGCGTTGATCTCGGGTGAACGGGCGATGATCTGAGGTGGGACATTGTCGAGGATCTCCTCGTCTCTGATGTCCTTGACCTCTTCGACCTCAGGGGCGATGTCTTCCTCGATCTCGACCACATCGACGACCTCTTCCACGACGTCTGCGTCGATGATTTCCGCCAAGGCACAGTAACCAGCGGTGCACTCCTCACTCGGGAGGCACTCGGTCTTCGTCGTACAGGCCCGCTCGGACTTGCTGTGGACACATTTGCCGCGATGGCAGACGAAGCCGACCTTGGAGCAGTCTGAGGTCACGGTGCACTTCTCTTCCGTATTCTCTGACTCGGCACACGCCACCGTCAGCGCCAGCAGGGCCAAAGTCAGCCCCAACACCACCACCATTCTCGATGCCATTGTCCCACCCATTGCTTTCTCCGCCATTGAGGTCACGCAGATCAGAAATCAGGCACAACCGTGGCCGTTCGTGCCCAAATCGATACACTCGGCGGCCATGCTAGCAGACCCATGTCGCGGGCACAATTGCCACTTCGACGACAAATGTCTCATCCCCCATGGCGCCCCAATAGGCGCGGCGCAGATGGTTGCAGGCCCGCCTTGCCTGTACTAGCTTGCGGCAGCCTCGCGGCGAAGCGATTCGCCTGTGGCGACTCCCGTCATCCGCCGCTTCTGCGGCGCCACTGCTCCCTGACCTGCACCGAACGGCCAACGCATGTATGAGTTCTTCGTGGGAATGCGCTACCTCCTGAGCCGCTCCCGCTTCTCCCTCTCCATCATCACGGTGATCTCTGTCTTGGGGGTCTTCCTCGGCGTCACGGCTTTGGTCTCGGTGGTCAGCGTCGCCGGTGGTTTTCAGGAGACCTTTCGCGACAAGGTCCTCGGGGTCAACAGCCATGTCCTGGTCATGACCTACGCCCAAGACGATTTCCGCGAGTACCGGCAGGTGCAACAGCTCATCGAGGACACCTTTCCCGATGTCATCGCGACCAGCCCTTTCATTTTTCACGAGATGATGGTCGCCAGTGAGAGCCGCATTTCGGGCATACTCATCAAAGGCGTCGACCCCAACCGGCTCGAAGCGGTCAGCGATCTACCCACATACCTGGTCAGCAACAGCGAGGCGGAGCGCCAGGCGCTGGTGGAGGCTCTGCGCTTCGATCGCGAGGCTGCGCAACCCAACGCCATACCCTCGGTGTTCATGGGCAAAGCCCTCGCCGAGAAGCTCAAGGTCGGCATCGGGGATACGGTGCGCGTCATCTCGCCGCGCCGCAGCATCCCCGGTGAAGCGCGCTATGGCCCTCGGCAGATGGAGCCCACGGATCGCGAGTTCCGCATCATCGCCCTCTATGACTCGGGCTTTTTTGACTACGACAACCGCCTGGTCGTGGTGCATTACACCGCCCTGCAGGATTTCTTCAATCACCCCGATGTCGTCACGGGGGTGGAAGTCAAGGTCAGCAACATCGACAAGACCGGCCAAATCCGCGATCGCCTCTTGGGCATGCTCAACACCAAAGACGGCTTGGAGCGCTTCCGCATCATCGATTGGAAGGACCTCAACAAGAACCTCTTCACCAGCCTCCACCTGCAGAAGGTCACCCTGACCATCATCATGACCTTCATCGTCATCGTCGCCTCGTTCAATATCGTCGGCACCCTCATCATGTTGGTCCTGGACAAACAGAAAGACATCTCCATTTTGAAATCCATGGGCGCCAGCGATGGTGCCATCATGCGTATCTTCATTTTCCAGGGTGTCTTCATCGGTGCTCTGGGCACCGCCCTGGGACTCTTGGGCGGGGTGGCCGTGTGCGAGGTCATACAGATCTACGATTTCGGACTTGACGCCCAGGTCTACCTCATCAACCGCTTGCCCGTAAAAATGGTCCCAGCAGAGTTCGCCCTCATCGGCTTCGCGGCGGTCGCCATTTCCTTTCTCGCCACCCTCTACCCATCCTGGTGGGCGGCCCAACTGCCACCGGTCGAAGGTCTGCGCTACGATTAAGGAGCCTGCCCCCCTTGTTTGGCATGTCTCTGCCCGAACTGATCCTCATCATGACCCTGGGGCTCATCATCTTTGGCCCGGAGAAGGTGCCCAAAGTAGCCCGCAAGCTCGGCGCCTTCGTCCGCGAGGCGCGCCAAGCCGCAGCAGAAGTGCAACGCACCATGGACGTCGAGCTGCTCCGCGAGGAGCTCCGCACCAAGAACCGCGACCGCCACGTCGACACGCCTCCCGTCGCGCCCATGCGTTCGAACCAGATCACTCCCCCCACCCACACCAGCACCAGCCTCCTGGAACAGCGCTTTCGCCAACACCTGCAGCGCTCTCAGCCCCACAGCCGTGGGGTCGCCCTGCCCCCCCAGGCCCCGCCCTCAGCCGAGGCCACCGCCACCCTCCCCTGCGCCCCCGCCCTCAGGCCGGACCCCACAGCCACCCGCCACCTGCACCTCCCGCGCGCCATCCCGCCTTGGGTCCGCTCGCGCCACGTCCCTCTCCCTCCCCGACGCCCGCCCCAGCACCCAGCTACTTTTGGGGTGCCACTGGCCGCGCCCACCGCGCCCCTGCCTCACGCTGTCACCACAGAGGCCCTGACGCCCACGCGGCCCACCTGAAATGAAGACCTCCCCCACGGACAACCAAGCCACCATGCCTTTCTTGGCCCATCTGGCCGAGTTACGCACCCGCCTCATCCGGGCCGCCCTCGCCCTCGGCTGCGGCACGCTGGCGGCCTTCTTCGTCGCCGAACCCATCTATGCCTGGCTCGCCCAGCCCCTCCTCGACGCGTTGCCCGCCGAGGCCCGCACCCTACACTTCCTCAACCCCGTGGAACCCTTCCTGGTCTACCTCAAGGTGGCCGTCCTGGTGGGTGCCTTCGCCGCGAGTCCGCTCATCCTTTACCAATTGTGGCGCTTCATCGCGCCAGGGCTCTACCCCCGCGAGCGCAAGGTGGTCATCCCCTTCGTCACCTTTGGCACGCTTTTTTTCGTGGGTGGCGGCGCCTTCTGCCACTACGTCGTCCTCCCCGTAGGACTGGAAACCCTCATGAACGTGGGCTTCACCAGCAACTACCTCCCCCTTGAAGCCCAGATCACCATGGCCGAGTACTTCAGCCTGGCCACCAAGCTCATTTTGGCCTTCGGCATCGCTTTCGAGCTCCCCGTGGTGGTGCTGTTTCTGAGCTGGGTCGGGCTCATCGACCACCGCACCCTCCTGCGTCACTGGCGCGGTGCCCTCGTCGGGGCATTCGTCATCGCCGCCATCCTCACCCCACCCGACGTCGCCACGCAGCTCATGCTCGCCGGGCCGCTCATGATCCTCTATGCGCTCTCCGTCGGCATCGCCTTTGTCTTCTCCAGAAGGACGAAAACTGCCGCGAAATGAGCCCCCTTGGCCAAGCGCAACCCGACCCCCTGCGTGCGGACAAGCGCTTGACACCAAGCGATCGCCAGTCTAACGTGGCCGAGCCTGGCTGTGACATGTCACAGTCTGTGCGCTGTCCATCTTCAGCACCCCACAAGGAGGGGTGAGTGAGAAGAGAAAGCAAACGGGACGTGCAAAATCAGCGCTCAGTCCGCAACGTCTCTACCGGAACCTCGGTGGAGGCATCGCCGCCGTTGGCGGCCCGCACCGTATCGTTGGTCATCGGTGGCCAACGCATCACGGTCCGCACCGATAAGGACGAGCCTTATCTGCAGTTGTTGGCAGACGATGTCGAGTCACTCCTGCAACAGCTCAGTAGCCGTTCACGAAGCGTCACAACGCCTCAGCTCTTGGCGCTGGCCGCGCTGCACTTGGCTGACGAGCTTCACCGTGCTCGCAGTGATGTTGACGGCGTCAAAACTGAAGTACAACTGCGCGCCGAACGCTTGCTGCGTCTCTTGGATAGCGACGACACAGACTCAGACATCTAACAGCCACGCGACCGCCTCATCCGTCCGTTCTTTTGCGCCCGACGTGCTGTTTTTTCATGTGCGAACCCCTTCCTGAGTGTCAAAATGCGCAGGCGCAGAAGCGCGCCCTGCGCCAGCACTTTCGTTCCCACCGCCGCAGCCTGGACCCGGGGACGCGCGCCCATGAAGAGGCGGCGGTCGTCGATCATTTACGGCACACCGAGGTGCTCAGTGGGCGCGTCGCCCTCTACAAGCCCATCGATGGTGAGCTCGATCCTGAGCCCATCGCCACCGCCGTGCGTGCCGCTGGCGGCGACATCCTTTTTCCGCGATGCGCTGGCCAAGATCTTCTCTTCTGCCCCGATGTGCACGGTGCATGGAAGCCAGGGGCCTTCGGCATCCTCGAACCCACCAGCGCGCCCGTTCCCCTCGATACGGTGAACACCTTCATCGTCCCGGCCGTGGCCATCGACCTGCACGGATATCGTCTGGGCTTTGGTGGCGGCTACTATGATCGTTTGCTCCAGCAGAACCCCTGCATTATTCCCAAGTGCATCGCTCTGGTCTTCCAGATCCAGCGCTGCGCGCGCTTACCCGTGCAAGCGCACGATATCCCCCTCGCATACATCCTAGACGCGGCCGGTTTGCACACCGTACGCATCCAACCAACAACGACACCCAACAACGACTTGGAATTGGAGGTTATGACGTGACCATTCTCCTCTTGATAGTGGGATTGGTCTTCGGCTTGGTGGTGGGCTACATCACCGGCATCGGTAAAGGACGTGAACAACATCGCTTGGCCATCCAAGCGGAGGTCGGCACCGCCAAATCGGAAGCCGAGCGGATCCTCGAAGATGCCCGCCAAAAAGCTGAGGCCAGACTCAAAGATGCTGAACTCGACGCCCAGAAAAAGCTACTCGAGCAGCAAGCGGCGCTCGATGAAGACAACAAGAAATTCCGGGAGGAACACGCGGAGTTAGAGAAACGACTCCATAAAAAAGAAGAGACCCTGGACAAACGCACCGAAGCCCTCGATCTCCGCGACACGGAGCTCAAGGCCCTCGAACAGGCCACCCGCAAATCGGTCAAACAGGCCAAGAAACGCATCAAGACCTCAGAGGAGCTCCTCGAGCAGGCCCAGGCCAAGCTGGAGGAGGTCGCTGGCATGAATGCGGATCAGGCCAAGCAGAGCCTCATCGACGCCATGACGGGCGCGGCGCGCCTCGAAGCGGGCAAGCTCATCAAGCGCATCGAGGAAGAAGCCGAAGAACAAGCAGACAAAAAAGCCAAGAAAATCATATCCGTTGCTGTTCAGCGCTTTGCCGGCGAATATGTCACGGAGCGCTGCGTGCGCACCGTCGAGCTGCCCTCGGATGAAGTCAAAGGACGCATCATTGGCCGGGAGGGCCGCAACATCCGCGCCATCGAAGCCGCCACTGGCGTCGACCTCATCATCGACGACACCCCTGAGGCCGTCGTGGTCTCGGCCTTTGATCCCGTCCGGCGCGAAATCGCCGCCCTCACCCTCAAACGCCTCATCGCGGACGGACGTATTCATCCCGGCCGCATCGAAGAGACCGTCGCCAAAGTCACCCGCGAAGTCGAGCAGACCATCAAAGAGGCTGGCGACCAAGCGGTCTTCGAGCTCGGCCTCCAGGAGATGCACCCAGAGGTCTTGCGTCTCGTGGGCCGCCTCAAGTACCGCACCAGTTACGGACAGAACATCTGGGCCCACGCCATCGAGGTCAGTTGGTTGGCGGGCATGATGGCCGCTGAGCTCGGTCTCAACGTCAAAACGGCGCGCCGCGCCGGTCTCCTCCATGACATCGGCAAAGCCATGGACCATGAAATGGAAGGCTCCCACGCCATCATCGGCGGCGACTTCCTCCGCAAACACGGCGAAGACCCCGTGGTCATCAACGCCGTCGCGGCCCACCACGGCGAAGAGCCCCTGGAGAATCTCTACGGACACCTCGTCATGGCCGCCGACGCCCTCTCGGGCGCTCGCCCTGGCGCCCGACGCGAGATCCTCGAGACCTACGTCAAGCGCCTGGAGGACATCGAGCGCATCAGCATGTCTTTCGACGGCGTGGAAAAATGCTATGCCATTCAAGCAGGACGTGAAATCCGCGTCCTCGTCGATCCCGGGATGGTCGATGACGACCAGGCCGTAGTGGTCAGCCACGACATCGCGCGTCGCATCGAGAGAGAGCTCACCTACCCCGGTAACATCAAGGTCTGCGTCATCCGCGAGACCCGCGCCGTCGACAGCGCCCGCTGAGCGCGCGTTCAACGCCCCTGCCAGGCGCGGGGCAAGCCTAGCTCCCCCTGGTGGACACTTTTTTCGTCGACCAGGTGGCCATCTTTGGCGATTCGAACTAGGCTGCGCCCCGCACTTGCTGATGGCGGAGAGGACGCTCAGACCTAGGCGCCATGCGGGAATGCGCCTGCGGCGAACGGCCATTCTATCCTGGCGTTTTACAAGAACTTGTCCCCTCCCTTCACCCAACGATGGCCTCGCGGCCTCTGACCAACGGCATCCATGAAAGTCGAACGTTTCTTCACCGCTACCCATCGCGATCCTTACCACGGCTTGCGCTTCGACAAGCGGCAATGCGAAATCCGCAACCCCGATGGCTCGGTGGTCTTCAAGATTGATGAGATCTGGGTCCCTTCCACATGGTCGCAGGTCGCCACGGACGTCCTGGCCCAGAAGTACTTCCGCAAAGCCGGCATCCCTGCAGCCACCAAGCGCGTCGCCGAAGCGGGGGTACCCGAGTGGTTGCAAGCCTCCGTACCCGATGACGAGACCCTCGCTACCCTGCCGCAAGATCGCCGCTGGGGCGGTGAATCCGATGTCCGTCAGGTCTTCCACCGCATGGCCGGGTGCTGGACCTACTGGGGCTGGACCCACGACTATTTCGATGACCAAGAAGACGCCCGTGCCTTCTACGACGAGCACCTCTATATGCTGGTGCATCAACTGGCGGCGCCCAACAGCCCGCAGTGGTTCAACACAGGTCTGAGTTGGGCCTACGGCATCTCCGGGCCCGCGCAAGGCCACTGGCGCGTGGATCCCAAAAGCAAAGAAGTCGTGGCCACGCAGGACGGCTACACCTACCCGCAACCCCACGCCTGCTTCATCCAATCGGTCAGTGACGATCTGGTGAATCCCGGCGGCATCATGGACCTGTGGACCCGCGAAGCCAGGCTCTTCAAGTTTGGCTCCGGCACAGGTGCCAACTTCAGTAACCTGCGCTCTGAAGGCGAGCCACTCAGTGGCGGTGGACGCAGCTCGGGATTGATGAGCTTCCTCCGCATCGGCGACCGCGCCGCGGGCGCAATCAAGAGCGGTGGAACCACCCGCCGCGCCGCGAAAATGGTCTGCCTCGACATCGACCACCCCGACATCGAAGCCTTCATCAAGTGGAAGCGCGTCGAAGAAGAGAAGGTCGCGGCGCTCGTCGCCGGCTCGCGCCAGATGCAGCGCATCTTGGGTGCCCTGGTCGACGCCGGGCGCAACGCCAACCTGCCCGAAGAGAGCCGCTGGCAACCGAGCCACAACCCGGCCCTCGCTGCCGCCATGCGCCAGGCCGTCGCTGCCGATATCCCCTTGCAGATGGTCGCGCGGGTCCTGCAGCTCGGGCGCCTCGGTGAGGCCATCCCCGAACTCGAAGCCCTCGACGTGCATTGGGACGGTGAAGCCTATCGCACGGTCAGCGGCCAAAACTCCAACAACTCCGTGCGCATCACCGACGCCTTCATGGAAGCCGTCGCCGCCAACCGCAAGTGGCCCCTGACGCGACGCGTCGACAACCATGTGGTCCGCGAGGTCGAGGCCACTCACCTCTGGGATGCCATTGGCTTCAACACCTGGGCCTGTGCCGACCCAGGCGTTCAGTTCGACAGCACCATCAACGCCTGGCACACCTGTCCGCGCAGCGGACGCATCAACGCCAGCAACCCCTGCTCGGAGTACCTCTTCCTCGACGACACGGCTTGCAACCTCGCCAGCATGAACTTGGTCAAGTTCTTGGCGGCGGACGACAGCTTCGCCATCGACGCCTTCGTCCACGCCGTTCGCCTGTGGACGGTTGCGCTGGAAATCAGCGTCCTCATGGCCCAATATCCCAGCCGCACCATTGCCCAAAACAGCTTTGACTACCGCACCCTGGGCCTGGGCTACGCCAACCTGGGCGCCTTCCTCATGGTCAAAGGCCTCCCCTATGATTCCGAGGATGGCCGCGCCTGGGCGGCGCTCATCTCTGCCCTGATGACAGGCGAAGCCTACGCCACCAGCGCGACCCTCGCCCAGCAGCTCGGCGCCTTTGCTGGCTTCGAACAGAACCGTGACGAGATGCTGCGGGTGATCCGCAACCACCGTCGCGCCGCCTACGCCAGCGCCAGCGACACCTACGAGGGACTCGCCATTAGCCCAGCGCGCCTGGCCCTAGAGCGCAGCGCCGCCGCCCTGGTCGCGGCTGCCCAAGCGGCCTGGGACCGGGCCCTCGACTTGGGACAGCGCCATGGTTTCCGCAACGCCCAAGTGACGGTCATCGCCCCTACGGGCACCATTGGCCTCATCATGGACTGCGACACCACAGGCATCGAGCCCGACTTCGCCCTGGTCAAGTTCAAGAAACTCGCGGGCGGTGGCTATTTCCGCATCATCAACCACTCCGTCCCCCGCGCGTTGCGAGCCCTTGGCTACAACGATCGGCAGGTGGAGAGTATCATCCGCTACGTCTGCGGCGCGCAGAGCCTAGAGCATGCACCGTCCATTAACCACGAAGCCCTGCGCGCGCGCGGCTTCGATGACGCGGCCCTCGCCAAAATCGAAGCCGCCCTGCCGGCCGCCTTCGACATCACCTTCGCCTTCAACCAGTGGACCCTGGGCCGCGATTTCTGCCTGCGCAAGCTTGGCCTCAAGGCCGAGCAGATCGACGCCCCAGATTTCGACATGCTCAGCGCCTTGGGCTTCAACCGAGAGGCCATTCGCGAGGCCAACGATTACTGTTCGGGCACCATGACCATCGAAGGCGCCCCCTACCTCGACGCGGCGCACCTCCCGGTCTTCGACTGTGCCAACCGCTGCGGCGCCTACGGTAAGCGCTACATCGCCGTCGGTGGCCACCTGAAAATGATGGCTGCCGTCCAACCTTTCATCACCGGAGCCATCTCCAAAACCATCAACCTCCCCCGCTCGGCCACGGTGCAGGACGTGAAAAACGCCTATTGGGAAGCCTGGCGAACGGGCATCAAAGCCGTGGCCCTCTATCGGGACGGCTCCAAGCTCTCCCAGCCCCTCAACACGGTCAACGATTTCGACGCCGTGCTGCGGGAAGAGCAGAGCGAACCCAAGGATCCCGTCCTCGCCGCCGCCGAAGAAGCGGCGCACCGTTACATTTCCTCCCGCAACCGCTTGCCCAACCGGCGCAGCGGCTACACCCAGAAGGTCCGCGTAGGCAACCACAAGGTCTACCTGCGCACCGGCGAGTATCCCGATGGCTCCTTGGGGGAGATCTTCATCGACATGCACCGCGAAGGCGCCGCCTTCCGCAGCCTGATGAACTGCTTTGCCATCGCCATCTCTCTCGGGCTCCAGCACGGTGTCCCCCTCGAAGAGTATGTCGACGCCTTCGTCTTCACCCGCTTCGAGCCCAGCGGCCCCGTCGGCGGTCACGAGACCATCAAGCTGGCCACCAGCGTCATCGATTACATCTTCCGCGAGCTGGGCCTCACCTACCTCGGCCGCACCGACTTGGTCCACGTCAACCCCGAGGACCTCTACGCCAGCACCGCCCCGCGCAAGGACCAAGATCAGGCCGCACCCGTCCAGGACGAGTTCACCGTCCCCTACCTCCCCGGCGCCGATGGTCGACGCGCCGCGTCCCGCAACGGCCACGATCAACCCAAGGCGCTCGAAGCCACCCTGACGACGCCCCCGCCGGTGGGTGCCGTCGACAAACAACTGCGCATCGCGCGTCTCAAAGGCTACGAGGGCGACCCCTGTGGGGAATGCGGCAACTTCACCATGGTGCGCAACGGCACCTGCTTGAAGTGCGAGAGCTGCGGCGCTACCAGCGGCTGCAGCTAGCTCCCCAGCGCCTGGCCAAGTCGCCAGGCGCACGCTAAGGTGCGCCTGGCGCCGCCTCCTCTCGACAGCGGCGCATTTCTCATGGCCCACAACCCCAGAGGTGCATCATGCCTCAGATCGTTTCCCTGACTGAAGTCCTCAAAGACGCTGCCATTCGTCCCGACGTCATCAACGACGCGGCCCTCCTCATCGACAGCGAGGTCGCCAGCAAGCGCGGCATCTCTGGCACCCTCCTCAAGTCCGGCTACGCCTTGGTCAAGCGCCTCAACAAAGGCCGCTTCGTACACGAAGTCCTCGAGGCGCTCCTCGACGATTTCGTCGCCTCCATCGAGCCCATCCACGAGAGCTTCCGCGCGGCGCCCACTGAACGCTTCGCCGAACGGCTTTGCGCCGAAGAGGATCGCGCGACCCAGGCTCTGCTCAGCGTCACGGACCAACGCGCCCAAAGCTCCAAACACGCCATGGTGCGCAAGACCTACCTCAAACTGCGCCCCAAAGCCGAAGACCATGTCAAACAGGCTCTGCCTGGTCTCGCCGATCTCATCGACAAGTATACCCGCGCTTGAGGGAAGGGGCGGCGGCGCCACACCACGAGGCTCCGTGTGCAGCCCGCCCCTGCCACGTCACGGGCGCGGCGGGTCACGGCCTCAGCAATCGCTGAGGCTCCGGCGGCCATCTCTCAGAGATCGGCCTCGCTCGACGCCAGGGGGCCGATCTTCTCCTCCACCGCATCCAGCACGGTGCAGGCCTCGACCGTCGCCTGCATGGCGTTGTGATCGGCGAAGAGGGGGCGGTCTACATCCATGAACGCCACCGACTCCCGCACGGCGCCCAGCGCCGTCTGGGTCCCGACGCCGGGAGTGAAGTCGCGCAGATCCAACGCCTGGGCCGCACTCATCAGCTCGATCCCCAAAACCCCATTGGCCAGATGGCAGATCTGGCGCGTCTTCAACGCGCTGTTCATGCTCATGGACACGAAGTCTTCCTGATCCGCGGCGGCCGGAATCGATTGAATGAAGGCCGGCGCCGACAAAATCCGCTGCTCGACGATCTGCATGTCTGCCGTGTACTGACTCAACATCAGCCCCGAGTAGAGCCCACCATGCGTCGTCAGGAATGCCGGCAATCCAGCGCTCAGGGCAGGGTTCAACAGTCGATTGAGGCGCCGTTCAGAGAGCACGCAGATCATGGTCACCGCTGCGCCCAAGCAGTCCAGAGGCAGGCCGATGGGCGTCCCCTGGAAGTTGGCCCCAGTGAGCACCAATTCCTCATCGGGCAAGAAGATCGGATTGTCGCCAACGCCATTGGCCTCTATCTCGAGTTGACGCCAGGTCCAGGTCAACTGATCCCGCGCCGCACCAATGACCTGGGGCGATGAACGCATGGAATAGGCGTCTTGGACCCGGGTCTTAGACTTGCCCGAAATCAAATCAGAGCCGGCGATGATCCGGGCGATGTTCGAAGCCGAAACCACCGCCCCGGGGAAGCCACGCAGCTCGTGCAGGCGGCGGTCGTAGGGCTTCATGTTCGCCTTGAGCGCTTCCAGGCTCATGGCGCAGGCGATCTCGGCCTGTTTCAGCCATCGACGCACGTCGTAGGCGATGAGGCAGCCAATGGCATTGCTCAAGTTGGCCCCATTGATGGCCGCCAGGCCATCCCGCGCCTGCAAACCCGGGATGGGAATCCCAGCGCGCTCCATGGCCACCCCACCCGGGAGGCGCTCGCCACGGAAAAAGGCCTCGCCTTCGCCCATGAGCAAAAGCGCGATCTGACTCATGGGCGAGAGATCGCCACAGGCCCCGACGGAGCCCTTCTCGCAAACCACCGGGGTGACGCCGCGGTTGAGCATCTCGACATAGGTCTGGGTGATCTCGGGCCGGCAGCCGGAGCAGCCGTTGGCGTGCACATTGGCCCGCAACAACATGGCCGCACGGATGTGCTCGATGGGCGCCGGTTCACCAATGCCAGCCGCGTGATTGTAAATCAAAAAGCGCTGAAAATGGGCGACCTGCTCGTCGGTCAACACCATCTCGGAGAAATCACCGATGCCCGTGTTGACCCCGTACATGATCTCACGCGCCCCGATGCGCTCCTCGATAAAGGTGCGACACGCCGTCATGCGCTCCAACGCTGCCGCATCAAGGGCCACAGGCTCATTGTGGCGCGCCACGGCGACGATCTTCTCGATGGTCAGACCTTTTCCGCTTATCACGATGGTCATAGCTGCAGTCTCCGGTTGCATACGTCAAGGCCAAGTCGCAGCGCGGCCCGGACAAAGTCGTCGGGTTGAACGCTCCCACCCACCCCGCTGCAACCGAGCGATTCTGCTGGTCCGCGTGCCGGCGATTATTCCCCAATTTTCGCCAGAGTCAACCAGCCATCTCACTCGCAGGGCGCGAACGGCGACGCTCGCACGACGCCAGTCCACCCAGGGTCACGGTGACCAGGTGGCTTCGGCCAAGCGCTGCTCCCGCAGGGACTCGACTTGGCGTGCCAGATACCGATCGTGCCCACTGACGGCGTCCACCAGGGCATCGATCATGCGGTTCTGGTAGCGCGGCGACAGCACGGCCATCCCCTCTACAGCGTGACTCATGAAGCCCAGCTCCACGACCACCGCCGGCACCATGGCTTCGTTGAGCACGGTGAAATCACCCTGCTTGATCCCGCGGTCGGGGACGGACAAGCGCTGCCCCAGGGTCGCATGGAGCGTCGCCGCAAAAGCTTGCGCCTGAAGCGCCGCTCGCTGGCGCTGAGATGCCTGCTGTGGCAGCGCCGGAAGGGCGGCAAAGGCTGCGAGCAGCGGATGCTTGCCTTGACGCCAACGCGGGCGCAGA
This sequence comes from uncultured Myxococcales bacterium, assembly GCA_964454015.1. Classification (GTDB taxonomy): domain Bacteria; phylum Myxococcota_A; class Bradymonadia; order UBA4248; family UBA4248; genus CAYVQF01. Next base: position 143,348 of record CAYVQF010000007.1, on the reverse strand, counting down.
TCGGCCGCCCAGAAGGTCTCGAAACCATGCGCCTGGAGGTTGGGCGCCGCGTTGAAATGGAGACTGATGAAGAGGTCCGCTTCGACAGCGTTCGCCAAAGCGATGCGCTCCTGCAGGCTCAAGTCCATGTCGCGATGACGGGTCAACAACACCCGGGTCTCTGGATAACGCTTGCGCAGACGATCTGCCAAATGCAGCGCCAAGGGCAAGGTCAAGTGCTTCTCATAGATCCCCCCCACACCGATGGCGCCGGTGTTGGTGCCGCCATGCCCAGGATCGATGACGATGGTCCGCACTTGCACCGCCTCACGTGCCGCGACGGCACCCACCAGATGACTGTGCTGTGCGCCTTCACCGCAACGCGCCGCCACCTCCTCCATCACTGGCTGCCCAGCCGCGCTGCTCAGCGTCACCAAGCACCCCAACGTCGCTGCCCCTACGAAGCACCCCAAGCACCGCCACCTCGCCATCACCGCGTCTCCTCGCCAAAGGACCACCCGCCGGGTGTCATCTCTGCACCTACATCACTCTAGAGGGGGCCAGCGCCCGCGCAAAATTTGGGACCTGCACAAAAGCACCACTTTGCGCATTTCCAGACTGGACCACAGAAAGATCCCGTGCTAACCCTTGCCCGCTTGGCCGCAAGCACGCCAGCCTCGTCCCCTCTCTACGCAAGGCACGCATCATGACCCAGCGTCGCATCCTCATCACCAGCGCTCTCCCCTATGCCAACGGTCACATCCACCTGGGCCACCTGGTCGAGACCATCCAGACGGACATCTTCGCGCGCGCCATGCGTATGGCCGGTCATGACGCCATCTACCTCTGTGCCGATGACACCCACGGGACCCCCATCGAGTTGAGCGCCCGGGAGCGAGGCATCACCCCAGAGACCCTCATCGCCGAGATTTTCGAGGCCCACTGCGAAGATTTTCGCGCCTTCGACATTGCCTTCGACCACTACACCACCACCCACAGCGAGACCAACCGCGCCCTCGCCAACGAGATCTTTGGCCGCCTCCAGAGCGGCGGCCACATCGTTGAGAAAACGGTCAAGCAGCTCTACTCCGAGCCCCTCGGCCGCTTCCTCCCCGACCGCTATGTCAAAGGCGGCTGCCCCAAGTGCCACGCCCCCGATCAGTACGGCGACGTCTGTGAAGCCTGCAACACCCGCTATGACGCCACGGAGCTCAAAGATCCCACCTGTGTCATCGACGGCTCCAAGCCCGTCATCCGCGAGAGCACCCACCTCTTCGTCTCCTTCAAGGATTTGGCCGAGTGGTTGCGGGATTTCACCCGCACCGAGGTGCTCCAGAGTGACGTGCGCAACTTCGTCACCTCCTGGCTCGACGAGGGCCTGCAAGACTGGGGCATCTCCCGCGATGCCCCCTATTTCGGCTTCGAGATCCCGGGCTATCCAGGCAAGTACTTCTACGTGTGGCTCGACGCCCCTATCGGTTACGTCGCCGCAACCCACAGCTACTGCGCCGAGAGTGGCCGCGACTTCGACAGCTACTGGCACCGGAACGACGCCGAAATCTGGCACTTCATCGGCAAGGACATCATTTACTTCCACACCCTCTTCTGGCCAGCCATGCTCCGCGCCGCCAACATGACCCTCCCCCACCGGGTCCAGGTGCACGGCTTCCTCACGGTCAACGGCAAGAAGATGAGCAAGACCCGAGGCACCTTCGTCCTCGCCTCCACTTACCGCCAGCATCTCCCGGCAGCCTACCTCCGCTTCTACTACGCCGCCAAACTCTCCGGCGGCATCGAGGACATCGACCTCAACCTCGAGGACTTCTACTACCGCGTCCGCGCCGACTTGGTCGACAATCTGGCCAACCTCCACAACCGCTCCTTCGCCTTCGCCGAGACCAAGCTCGGCGGCCAGCTCTGCAGCTTCGACACCGATCCCGACGCCATGCAGCTCGTCGATGAAGTCAAAGCCCTCGCGCGCAAGGCCATCGAAGCCTATGACCGCGTCGACACCGCAGCGGCCGTGCGCGCTATCACCGAAATGGGCGATCGCGCCAACCTCTCCTACCAGCACCAGGCACCGTGGTCGCACCTCAAAGACGACCCCAAAAGTGGACGCCCGGCCGATCCCGAAAAAGCGCGCCGCATCGTCAGTGCCTGCGCCGAGGTCGTGCGCCTCGTCGCCATCTGTATCAAACCCATCGTGCCGGACTTCGCCGCCAAAATTGAAGCGCAGTTGGGCATCCAACCGTTGCTATTTGCCGATCTGGACCACCCCGTAGGTGACCACAGCCGTGTCAGCCAAGTCGAAAAAATCTACCTCCGCCCAGAGCGGGAGCCCTTCGATGCCCTCATCGCCAGCCCGCCGGCGCCCCCTGCGCCCAGCGCTCCCGTCGCCACTGAGCCCCCCGCAGCCCATGACCCCGTGCCTGACGCCCCCACGGCGAGCGATCTGCCTGTGGAGCGACGCCCTCTGAAAGACCTGGTCGACTACGCCGACTTCGCCAAACTCGACCTCCGCGTCGGTCGCGTCCTCGCCGCCGAGGCGGTACCCAAGTCGGCCAAGCTCCTTTGCTGCCAAGTGGAGATCGGCGCCCCAGAAGGCCCCGTGCAGATCGTGGCTGGCATCGGCAAAGCCTACCAAGCCGCAGACCTCGTCGGCCGCCGCGTCCTGGTCCTGACCAACTTGGCGCCCCGCAAGATCTTTGGCCTCACCTCACAGGGCATGCTCTTGGCTGGCGGACCCGGTGAGCAGGAGATTGAGCTGCCCAGCTTCGCCCAACGTCAACCAGGTGACGCCGTCTCATGACCCACGCACTGGTCTCCCTGCGCATCCCCGATTGGGAAGACTACGTTGCCCTCTACGCCCAGCGTTTCGAGCAGCAAGTCATGCATTGGGCGGATGAAGTCGACGAGGTCCCCACCATCGCTGCCTACGTCTACCGGCGGATGGAACGCCAGAGCCTGGACAACTACGTCGAGCGGATCATCGACCTCGAAGGACCTGGGCCAGCACCCCGTCGCCCCATCGGCACCATCAGCGCCTGCGGCGTCGATCGCCAGCGCGGCGAAGGCACACTCTCGGTGGTCATCGTCGACCCCACCTGCTGGGGCAAAGGCTATGGCAGCGAGGCCTTGACCCTCTTTCTCCAGCTCCTGAGCCGTGAAGGCCTCCGGCGCATCCACCTCGAGACCTTTGCCGACAACAAGCGCGCCCAGGCGGCCTTTCGCAAAGCTGGCTTCAGACCCACCCACTGTTTCCATGAACCGAGCATCGACAGACACATCGTCCTCATGGTCTGCGATCTCTCGCCAGAGCAGCCAGCCGCGCCCCCTCCCCCGCCCGCGTCGATTTGCAGCCCTGGCTCCAATCTCATCCTTGACCTGGAGACCTTGGCGCCCACCCCAGCGCGCAAGCACCCAGCTCACTGAGATTCGGGACGCGCCGCTTTCTCACCGATGGCCTTGAGGAAGCCGAGAAAATACTGCCCAGCGCTCACCAGACTGAAGGCAATGCTCAGCGCCAGCATCCACCACCCGACGCGGTGAAAATTGATCTCTGCCGTAAAAACGCCAAAATTCACCGGGTAGGTATAGTGGGCCAAGAGGCCAATGAGGCCGATGAGTTGAAAGGCCGTCTTCCACTTGCCCTGCTGCCCGGCCGCGATGATCAGACCCTCCCCACTGGCAATCTGCCGCAGACCCTGCACGCTGAGCTCGCGCGCCAAAAGCACGATGGGAATCCACGCCTCCAGCCACCCCATGGCGGCCAGTTGCACCAGACAAGCCATCACCATCAGCTTGTCCGCCAAGGGATCGAGGAACTTCCCCGTCAAACTCACCAGCTTCAGCTTACGCGCCAAATAACCGTCGAAGTAGTCCGTCGCCGAGGCCAGCCCGAAAAGCACCGACGCCCAGAAGGTCGCCACGGGACTCTGCCGCTCGAGGAGCACCACCACCGCCGGGATCACGGCGATACGCGCCAAGGTCAGTAAATTTGGCACGTTCAATAAGTCGCGTTTGACCGAACTTGGCGTCACGGCACCTCACCCGCTGCGCTCTCCCCTTCCGCGGCCTGATAACGCTTGTACCACGTGTAGACGTTCTGCACGTAGTCGCGCGTCGCGGCAAAGGGAATCCCACTGTACTTGTCCACGTTGCCCGGGCCCGCGTGATAACCCGAGAGGACCAGGTTGATGTCACCGTTGTAGCGATCCGAAAGCATCCGCAGGTACTTCGTCCCCCCAAAAATATTCTCACGCGGATCGAAAGCATCCACCACGCCCATGTCGCCAGCCGTCCCAGGCATGAGCTGCATCAGCCCCATCGCCCCCACCCGGCTGACCGCATTGGGGTCGAAATTGCTCTCGATTTTGATTACTGCCTTGATGAAAGCGAAGGGAATGGCGTAGGCTTCAGACGCCTCACGGATGATGGGATCGAAGGCACTCTGATCTCGCCGTGACGTGCTCTGACTCGCTCCACCGCCAGCCGGCCGGTCACGCTGCGTGCTCGGCCGCGTCTGGCCAATCACCTCCAACAGCTTCAGATCCGAACGCGCCTGCGTCGTCAACACAATCTCACCGTCGTCGCTTTGGTACTTGTAGATCTGAGCCGCAGCCTCCGCACCTGGCCACAACACCACCGCCGCCAAAGCCATCCCCCAGACTGTCCATCCCATTGCGCTCTGCATGGCTTACCACCTGCCCAAAAGTCCGCCACCACCCTACTCCAGCCAGACCACGCCGCCAAGTTCCCCACTTTGTCCGGACGCGATACCCCCATAAGGCACACCACCCATCATGCCCATCTGCCCGCACTGTAAAGCTCGCTCACCCAACGTTGCGACCCTCTGCGAGAGCGACGGCCACTTCTTCATCGACGAAGAGGCCTTTGCAGCAGCCCCTGAAGACCCCTTCCTCGGCAAGTACCTCGGCGATCGCTTCGCCGTCATGCGTATCCTCGGCCTCGGCGGCATGGGCCAGGTGTACGAAGCCCTGCAGTTCCCCGTCAAAAGAACCGTCGCCATCAAAGTCCTCGCCCACGGCCTCCAAAAACGCAAACGCTTCCTCGCCCGCTTCGAGCGCGAGGCCCAGTCCATCGCCAAGCTCAACCACCCCAACATCGTCAAGCTCTACGATTTTGGCGTCGACGCCGACGGCACTGCCTACATCGCCATGGAGCACATCCGCGGCCAGCTCCTCTCCGACGTCGATCACGCCTCCCTCTCCCAAGAGTTCCTCGTCCACATCACCGCCCAGATGCTCAACGCCCTCGGCGCCGCCCACGAACAGGGCATCATCCACCGGGACTTCAAACCCGAAAACGTCATGCTCACCAAGGTCGGCTCCGACCCCGTCTTCGTCAAAGTCTTCGATTTCGGCCTGGCCTACCTCATGGCCGGAGGCGCCGCCATCACCGCCGCCGGCGAGACCTTCGGCACCCCCCACTACATGAGCCCCGAACAAGCCAGCGGCGAAACCCTCACCTCGGCCTCCGACATCTACAGCTTGGGCTGCATCCTATACGAGCTCATCACCGGCAACCCACCCTTCACCGGCACCCGGGCGATGAACCTCCTCATGAAGCACGTCAACACCCCACCGCCACCCCTCCAACCCCTCCCCCACCTCGCCAGCCTCAGCTTCGGCTTCCGAGCCTTCGTCATGCGCTGCCTCGAAAAACCCCCAACGGCACGCTTCCCCTCCGCCGCCGCCGCCCTCGACGCCCTGGCCGCCATCCCCGAAGGCAACCTCGTCGCCATCTCCACCCCCAGCCTCTCCAAAACCATCGAATCCCTCAAAGCCGCGGCCGCCGACCCCATCGTCGCCCCCACCACCGCGCCCGCACTCAAGCCAGTGCCCCGCATCGCCGCGGCCGTCACCACCCGGCCCAACCCCACCATCGACCACAGCGCCCACACCCCACCCCGACTCGCCAACACCGCACCCAGCGGACGCGGTCACCGCCTCCGCACCCTGCCCCCCTTCCGGCTCGCCATCGGCATCTACGAACACTCCACGGCAGCCCGCATCGCCCTGATCGCCATCAGCGCCCTCATCTTCGCCACACTCCTGCTGTGGCTGGCCTTCGGCTGACCCCACTACGGGATCCACCCACGTCCAGGCGCACGCTGACCTCCTAAACACTGCGCACGGCGTCGAGAAATGACAGCACTTGCGCCACGGCTCTGCCGCGGTGACTCACGCCCTCTTTCTCCTCGCGCGTCGCCTCCGCAAAAGTCCGACCGAGGTCGGCCGACAAAAACAGCGGGTCATAGCCAAAGCCGTTCTCCCCACGCCCAGACGTCAAGATCGTACCACGACTATAGCCATGGAAGAGCCACGCCATCCAGTCCGAGTCCGGGAGCGCTGCCGCCGCCACCCGTCCGGCCTCGGCCTTCCCCGAAGCCACCCACACCTCACCCAAAGAACGCGGCACCACCAGCGCCAAAGCACAGCAAAAACGCGCCCGCCTCTCCTCGCACCCCGCCAACGCCTGCAACAGCTTCTCATTGTTGGCCACATCACGGGAGACCCCGGCCGCGAATGGTGCGCCAAAGCGCGCCGAGTGCACCCCTGGCGCGCCACCCAGGGCCTCCACCTCCAAGCCAGAGTCATCGGCCAGCGTCGCCATCGCCGCCCGGCGCCCATAGGCCAACGCCTTGATCAGCGCATTGGCAGCAAAGGTCTCGCCCGTCTCCTCGGGCTGTGGCCCGTCGTCGATGGCACACAGCGCTAAGCCAAGGGGCGCAAAGAGCGGCCGCAGCTCACGCACCTTGTTCTCATTACCCGTCGCCAGAAGCAACGCTTCCAAGTTCATCACCGCCCCCTCTGCCGCCTCAAGACGTCAATGACAGGGTGTAGCCCGCGCCCGCCAGGGCCTCCCGCTGCCGCACACAGAGCGCACCCACCCCAGCCAATCCCAGATCGATCATCGTCTCCAGGCAGCGGCGCGGCAGCAGCCCTTGCTCACCCGTTGCCTGCAACTCGACCAAGTCTCCCGCCGCAGTGGCCACCAGGTTCGCGTCAACCTCCGCCACCGAGTCCTCGCTGTAATCCAGATCCAAGAGCACCTGGTCGGCCAATAAACCCACGGACACCGCCGCGACCTGGCGCACCAGCGGGAACTCGGACACCAAGCCCTGCGCCTGCAAGCGAAAACAAGCCAAGGCCAAGGCGACGTAGGCGCCGGTGATGGACGCCGTCCGCGTGCCCCCATCGGCCTGGAGAACATCGCAATCCAGCACGATGGTGCGCGGCCCCAAGCGCGTCCGATCCAGGCTGGCCCGCAGCGCTCTCCCGATCAAGCGCTGAATCTCCTGGCTGCGCGCGCTCGGGTGGCCGCTCTCGCGCCGCCCCCGGCTGTGGGTCGCCGCCGGCAGCATGCTGTACTCTGCCGTCACCCAGCCCAGGCCACGCCCTTCCAGCCACCCCGGCACCCGCTCCTCGACGCTGGCGTTGCACAAGACCCTGGTCGACCCAAATGAAACCAACACCGAACCCGCCGGATAGGCCACGTAGTCCAACTCAAAGGTCACCGGCCGCAGCAGGTGAGCTGCCCGACCATCGTTGCGCACGCGAGACCCCTTGCTCTCTTCCATCACCACTCCTCATCGGCATCGCAGCCGCATCGGCCTGCGGTCAAGCATCCTCGTTCTGGCCACCGCTTCTATTGCAGCCAGCCTCTGCAGGCAAGCTCGCCCACCCCAGGCGGCTTCGCCTGGCGCCAGCCCAAGGGAGGTGGATCCCAGCAGAACAGCCCGCGCCCACAAACAGACCAACGAGACCGCCTCGCCGCGTCGCCCCCACGCGCTGCCCTTCCCCCCGGGCCACCCAGGGTCGCGGCGGCACCCGCTTGACCCAGCCCCCAAGGCCGGGCAGAGTGGGCCGGCGCTATGCCCCGGGAGCGCGCACCTTCTCCCCACACCCACGTCAGCCGCCCATGCGCACTGCATCTCTACTCGCTACGCCTTCGCGTCACGCCAGCAGAACCTGCGCCGTCGCCGCCCTGCTGACCCTGCTCCTGCTCAGCCTCAGTGGCTGCCGCGACGACCGCGAGGTCTTGGCCGAGGCCTGTCTGCGCCTGGAAGCCATGGCCACTCGCGGCGATGACTGCGATGCTTTGGCGGCCGAGGTGGAAGACCTCGTCACAACCTGCGCCCCCATTTTGACCCAGCTCAAAGCGCAGGATGCGCCACCTGACGCCGAGCTCTGGCAACAGGCCGTCGCGCCCTGCATGCGCGGACATCTCGAGCTCTCCGTGGGAACCTGCGCCAACCATCCGCGTCTGCGCCAAGCCCTCGACGCCCTCATCCCCTGAGGCAGCCGATCCCGCCGCCGGGCCCTCAGCTCCGCGGCGACAGTCGGGCGACCCGAGGATCGAAGTCGGGATCGAGCAAGGCGATCTGGCGCAGGAGTTCTTGGGCGCTCTCGCCGCGCTTGCGGGCGCTGTGGACGCGGGCGAGCTGGTAGAGGATGAGCGGCTCGTCGCCCAGGAGGTCGCGGGCCTCACGCAGGAAGCGCTCGGCTTCACTGGCACCGCTCTCGGGATTCGACAGGACCCCGAGCCAATAGGCGAGGTGCCCCTGCAGCGCCCGCGTCTCACTGTGCACGGGTAAGGACGCTTTGAGGGCCATGAGGCGCTTGCGCCCTTCATGACGCCGGCCGCTGCTCAGGTAGACCGTGGCCAAAGCCTGGCTCGCCTCAGCCACCGAGATGGGCTGCTGCAGCGCCGTCTTATAGGCCCGCTCGGCGCCGGCCCGGTCTCCCTGGGCTTCCAAGTGCCGGCCCGTTGCCAGGAGCAGACCCGGCGGCGACAGGGCCCCCTGCCATCCGACGCGCAGCGCCGCCAATCTGCGCTCACCGTCCATGCCCTGGTCCATCATGGCGAGGAGGGCGTTCGTCGCCCGGTGCTTGGGCGCCACGGCCACGACCTGCTGAGCCAGCGCCTGGGCCTGCGGCACCCGCCCCATGCGCCAGGCCACCTCTGCTTGCGCCGCCACCAGGGCCAGATCCGTCACCTGCCACGCCAAGACCCGCTCCATCTCATCCTGCGCCAGGCCCGGGCCGCGCGCCAGGTAGAGCGCCGCCAGGATCTGCTGCGCCGGGGTTTGCTGCTCGCTGCCCCACCCGAGCACTTCCAGCGCCTGCTCCCGCTGGCCGCAGAGCTCCAAGAGTTGGGCCCGCAACACCTGGGCCTCGCTGGCCCCGGGGTTGGCCGCCGCGACTTTGGCGGCCGACTCACACGCCGCATTCAGCTCGCCGCCCTGGGCCAGGGCCATCACCCGCGCCAGATCACCTGTCAGAACGTCCTGGATCTGCGCGCTGGCCAAGGACTCCTCCGGGCTATAAGCGCCCCAGGCGCCATCGCTGAGCGCCGCCAGTGGCCCGAGCTGGGCCACGAGCGTGGCGTCCATACCCGCCTCGGGCTGACGCCCCAGGGCCACCCATGCGCGAACTTGCAAGGCCCCATCGGGCCCGGGCAGAATAGCCTCGCCCAGCATGGCCAAGACGGCGTCGGGCCGACCCGCGTCGGCACAGGCCTGGGCCAAGTGGCGCCGCAGACGCCGCACGCGCAAGGATGACGTCTCGAGCGGCGCTTCGTCTTGGAAGAGGGCCACGGCTTCGTCCACCCGATGGGTCTTGATGAGGGACAGGGCCAAGGTCGCCCGCACCCGCGGGTTGTTGGGCGCCTCCTGCAGCGCCCCTTGGAGCACGGCGATGGCATGCGTCCATCGGCCGCTCGCCGCCGCCGCCATGCCATCGGCCAGCGCGGCCCACACGGCCTCGCGCGGCGCCAGCAGCGCCTGCGCTTCCCAAGCCACCTGCCACGCTCCCTCGCCCATCATGGGGCGCGTCTCCAGCAACGCGAGGGACAGCCCCAGAAGCGGTGCCTGAGGATAATGGCGCAAGGCCAAACGCAGATCGGGCAGAACATCGACCTGCTCCGTCTCGAGGGCAAGCGCGGCCAGATCGACCAAGGCCACCAGCCGCAGCCCCTCGTCCAAGGCCGCCGCTTCGCGCCACGCTTGCACCGCCACTTGGTGTTCGCCCCGCGCCGCCCCGACGGCGCCCCGTGCCCACGCATGGTACGCCGGGCCCTCATGCCAGAAGGCCTCCGGGTAGGACGAGAGGTGCGCCGCCGCATCCTCCACCCTCCCTTGGTGCAGCAGGGCGGCGATGAGCCCGGCTTGCGCCCCTGGCGCCGCTGACACCAAGGCAAAAGAGGGGGCGAGGAAGCGCAGATCGGCAGCCTCGTCAAAGCGCAGGGCCCGCCATTGCTCCAGAAAAAAGGCATAGCCAAAGGCCGCCGTGCTCGTGGGCTGGGCCTCCAAGCCCGCGGCTGCCGTCGCCGCCGCCCGCCGCAGTTCCGCCGCGCTGGGGCGAGAGAGCTCAGCTTGCGCGCGCTGCAGGGTCGCCGTTAGGCGATACGCAGACCAGGGCTCGGCGAGGAGGCTGGAAAAGGCCAGCCAGGCCCCCGCGGCCACGCTCGCCCAGAGCAAACCACGAAAGATCCGGCTCGGCGGCCGCGTCCGCGCCTGCCGCCGCGGCGACGATGCCCCAGGCGCTGGCCCGGGATCGACCTCGGCGGCGACCAGACTCACCCAACCTTCGCGGGTACAGGCCGCGCGCAAGGGCGGCGCCCAAGGGCGCTCCGGCGGCTGGCAGTCGAACTCACCTGAGACATAGACACACTCCGCCGCCTCGATGGCGCGCTGGGTCCCGGAGCTCATCTCCGCCTGCAGGCTGACCCGATCGAAACGCCGGAGCGGGCGCTGACCGTGGGCAGCGCCCGCTCCAGCCGGGCGCACTGAGGCTGCGGGGTCAGGGAGCACCTCCGCCAGAGGAGCCATCGCCGCGTGGCGTTGGAGGCGTTGCGCGAGGGGCTCGCGTCCGGCATCGATGAGAGCCCCGCACAGGGCGGGGAGAAAGGCCAAGCCCGGCCCCAAATGGCGATCCGTGCGGATGACCTCTTCGTCGAGGGCAGCAGCCCCCAGGGCCACCACCAAGCGCCCGAGGTAAGCGTCCAGGTCATCGAGGCACGCCGTGCCTTGGCCGCGCAACGACTGCAGAAGAATGGTCGCAGCGCCGACGTGTTCGCCTCGCGAGAGTGCGCGGTCAGCCAACTCCAGAGGCCAGCTCAGCCCCGAATTCAGCGCTCTTCCTTGAGCCATGTCCACTATCCTCTCCACCCGCCTTCCTGGCAGGCCAGCTCAGCGCAACTGGTATTTCACCTGCGCCGCTCTCGTCACCCAATCTTCAATGTTTTCGCGATCCGGATCGGCACCGGTGATCGCGTGCTCCATATTGATCGCAATGACGGCGCTCAGCAAAGAATCGACATCTGCCTGGGCCAATTCCGCCACGGAGTTCACTCCGGACAACACCAAGAGGGTCGCCGCCTTGGGTCCAACGCCATTGATCTGCATCAGCTCCAGGGTCTGGGCCAGCTTCTCTACCGCCGCCGCGTCGAGGCCACTCTTGGCCACGAACTCGATCCGGCCTTGGCGTTCGAGGAGGATCATCAAGAGCTGCTCCGTGTTCTCAACCCCCTCGGCGATGAGACTGTCGCGCAAGGCTTCGGGCAGAAGCTCCACGTCCTGGAGATCGTAATGACTCGCCATGGCCGTCCCCAGGGCGCCAAAAAACAGCAACAGCGCCGCCGAGGCACCAAGGACAAAGGCACGAATACGCTGGGTGGATGTGCGGTGAGACCTCATCTTTCAACTCCCTTGCTCAGACCTGTGTGTTTGCTGTCGGTGTCGACCTGCCCCGGAATTGGCGCATGGCGGACCATGCAGCCAGACCGTTCGAGGCGGTACTTTATTCTCTGTCCTGGGGATCGCCAAGCCTACCGTTGGCGACGGTAGGCCGCGGCCATGCGCGCGCTGAATATTGACAGTGGCAGGCAGGCTCCGTACAAAGGTGCCTGGGTGAGTCGTGGGCACGGCAGCGCTCACATTCGCGCCAGAGCGGCCATCCGCGCCATCGTCCTGCGCTGTGCCGCCCATCGGGGCATGTGGCCCACGGCGTCCAACCGGCGTTAGCCCAGGCCCAACAGGAAAACAGCGTGGCATTGGTCAAGCAAAGCGCTCGGCGCACCACCGGATTGGAGACGCGCTCCGAGCCCAGGGACTATGGCCGCTCCTTTCGCCGGATCGCGCTGATCTTCGCCATTCCCTTCATCCTGCTCACCGCCCGCTTGTGGTATCTGCAGATCTGGCAGAACGAGTCTTTTCAGCGCCTCGCCTTCAACAACTTCATCAAGCGCACCCCGGTGTCAGCAGAGCGCGGCCTCATCTTCGACGCCAAGGGCGCCCTGGTCGCCGGCAACCGCCCCTCTTATGACGTGCTGCTGACCCCGGCTTTTTTCGTCGCCAAAGACGAAACGCCCGAGGTGGTGGCGCAGCGCTTGGAGCGCTTGACCCACATTTTGGCGCTCGCGCCGCCAGACCATCAGGACCTCCTCCAGCGCATCCATGAGGCCAAGGGGATGTGGCGCTTCGAAGCCATCCTGGTCAAGCGCACCATCACGCGGGATCAGGTCGCCATGATCGCCGCCGACACGCTGGCGCTCCCTGGGGTCGAGATCCGCACCAACAGCCAGCGCTTCTACCCCTTCAACGACTTGGCCGCCCACCTCATCGGCTATGTCAATGAGATCAATCAGGATGAGCTGAGCCGGCTCAGCATGGTCGGCTACCGCCTGGGTGACATCATCGGCCGCACGGGGATCGAGCGCTCTTTCGAGGCCATCTTGCGCGGCGCCGCCGGCTTGCGCGCCGGTGTCGTCGACGCCCGAGGCATGCCCCAGAACGACCCCGATTCCTTGGCGCTCATCGCCAACTGGCGCGACGTCGAGCCCGTGCCAGGCAAGAACATCGTCTTGACCGTCGACATGGAGCTGCAGCGCATCCTCAAGCACGCCCTCCGCAATTACGAGACCGGCGCCATCGTCGCCCTCGAGCCCGCCACGGGGCGCATTCTCGGGATCGCCTCCAAGCCCGCCTATAACCCCAACTCTTGGTCGGGCCGCCTCAGCCGCGATGAGCACATCGCCTCAGACAACAACCCCTACAAGCCCATGCTCGACAAGAGCCTGTTGGCATACTTTCCAGGCTCGGTCTACAAAATCATCACGGCCGCCGCCGCCCTCGACACGGGACTCATCACCCCCCAAGAAACGCTCCACTGTCCGGGCTACTACGAATACGGCAAACAACGGCGGCGTTTCCACTGCTGGAAGCGCAGTGGCCACGACAACGTCCCCCTCACCGAGGCCATCGCCTCCTCTTGTGATGTCTATTTCTATAAGGTCGGTGAGAAGCTCGGCATGGAAACCCTCAGCGAATACGCGCGCTACTTTGGCTTTGGCGAACCCGCAGGCCTGGGGATCAACATCGAGAGCCCGGGACTGGTACCTACCCGCGAGTGGCACGCCAAGAAATCTTCTGAAGGCTTCCAGGGCGGCTTCACCCTGTCCACGTCCATCGGCCAAGGCGACACCAAGACCTCACCCCTGCAGATGGCCTTGGCCTATGGCGCCATCGCCAACGGGGGCACCCTCTATTACCCCCTCATCGTCGATCGCATCGAGACGGCAGCAGGCCAACCGCTCTTTCAATACCCCGTGCGGGTGCGCCGGCCTTTGCCCTTTAGCGCCGAGACCATCCGCGAAATCGTCCATGGCCTCGACCTCGCCGTCAACCACGAGAGCGGCACCGCCTATGCCCAGCGCTTGGACTATGTCCGGGTCGCCGGCAAGACCGGCACGGCCCAGGTCATCTCCCAGCGCATCTCTTCATCCCTCCTCGAGTTCAAGTACCGCGACCACGCCTGGTTCGCCGCCTTTGCCCCCATCGAAGCCCCTGAGATCGTGGTCGTGGTCTTCCTCGAACACGGTGGCGGCGGCAGCTCTGACGCCGCCCCAGTGGGCATGGAAGTCCTCGACCGCTACTTCCGCGAGATCCGCGGCTATGACCCCGTCATGATGAAGAACAAGCAGCGCGCCCCCGTCGCCCTGCACTCGGGACACGAACACCGCCAACCGGCGCTCCTGGCGGCCCCGGCCGCCCAACGCCAACGCTAAACTCCCTCTGCGAGCACCCTGCCCGTCACATGATCGCCGAAGCCACCACCCCCAAACGCCTCAAGTCCCTCGCCAGCACCTTCGACTGGATGCTCCTGTTGCTGGTGACGGGCATCGCCACCATTGGCATCCTCAACCTGACCAGCGCCGCGGGCGTCTTGACCCAGCCGCTGCACGTGGTGCAGCTCATCTGGTTTGGCTTCGGCATCATTTTCTTCGCCGTCCCCTGCGCCATCATCGACTATCGCGCCTTCGAGCGCTGGGCCTATCTCTTCTATGGCCTCGTGAACTTCGCCCTCTTGCTGGTGCTCTTGGTCGGGCGCGAGCTCAACGGCTCCAAGAGGTGGCTCGACCTGGGCTTCTTCCATTTTCAGCCCAGCGAGGTCATGAAAGTGGCCCTGGTCATCGTGGTGGCCAAGTTCTTGGCAGAGCGCGAGAAAGCGCAGGGCTACACCATCCTCGATCTCGCGCCCCTCATGGCGCTCTTGGCCCTCCCGGTGGTGCTGATCCTCAAAGAACCCGATCTGGGCACGGCCAGCCTCCTCGCCCTGATCACCTTCTCCATGGTCTTCTTCGAAGGGCTCAAGCGCTCGACCATCGTCCTCTTGGTCTTGGCGGGCATCGCCATCACCCCCATCGCCTGGATGAGCATGAAGAGCTACCAACAGGACCGCATCCGCGCCTTCCTCCAACTCGAAGAGGATCCCTATGGCCGTGATTGGCAGGTGAAAAACTCGGTCATCGCCGTGGGCGCCGGCGGCCTGTGGGGGCGCGGCTTTGGCAAAGGAACCCAGGTCCAGAAAGGCTTCGTGCCTGAACCCGAGAACGACTTTGCCATGGCCAACTGGGCCGAAGAGCACGGCTTCGCTGGCGCCGCAGGCTTGCTGGCCCTCTACCTGGCCCTGATCCTGTGGACCTTGCGTATCGCCCGCCAGGCACGCGACCGCTTTGGCATGCTCGTCGCCGTGGGTATCGCCACCATTGTCTTCTGGCAGGTCATCGTCAACACGGGCATGGTGGTGCGCTGGGCCCCCGTGGTCGGCATCACCTTGCCCTTTGTCTCCTACGGCGGATCCAGCGTCGTCACCCTGTTGATCTGTGTCGGCATCCTCATGAGCATTTCTCTGCGCCGACACAGCTATCGCGGCTGAGATCGCCGCCCACGCCGCCCACTACCGCACGCCCTCGGCCCGTGGATCCCAGCCGCTCCAAGGCGTCTTCTGGATCCACGTCCACCGTGTCAGCGCACCAGGCCGGTGATCATCTCTTCGATGGCTTTGGCGTTGGCCCCCACCACGCGGTTGACCTCCTTGCCCCCCTTGAAGGCGATGATGAGCGGGATGCCCGTCACGCGAAATTTCTGCGCCAATCCTTGGTTCTGATCCACGTTGACCTTGGCGATGCGCACCTTGCCATCGTAACGTTTGCCCAGCTCGTCCAAGACCGGCGCGATCATGCGGCAAGGCCCGCACCAGGGCGCCCAAAAGTCCACCACCACTGGCACACCCGCTTGCACCACCTCGGCCTCGAATGTCGCCTCGCTGACCTCAACCACTTGTCCTGCCATCGCCTTCACTCCATCTTCTCGCACCGGACGAAGCACTCCACTGAGGTCCCACGCCCACGGCGCCCGTTTGGAAAAACGCGCATCAAGTGCACCCGAATCGTTGGGCACGCCCTCAAAGCACCCGCATCATCTATACACCTTGAAATCAAAATCAAGCCCCAGGAGAAATCACCCCCCCGACGCACCACGCCCCTTGACCTTCCCTCGCGCAACCCCGATCATAAATGCGCGCTTCGGCACACTGCTGGAGCGACCCCTTCATGCCGTAGCCCTGTTTGCGGCGACAGCCCGCGTCACATCATGCATCCCCTCGTCATAGGCGTCAGCTACAAGAACACCCCCGTCGAGTTACGGGAACGGCTCGCCCCGGCGGGCGACGCGCAAGCTGCGCTGATGCGAGCGGCCACGTCCTTGCCCGGCATCGGCGGTGCCCTCTTCATCGCGACCTGTAACCGGGTGGAGTTCGTTTTGGCGGCAGAGAGCGCCTTTGCCCGGGCGCCACGCCCGCTGCTGCAACTCTGGGCCCGTCACTGCCAGGTCAGCGAAGCCTCCCTCGCCCTGCACGCCTATGTGCTCGAACGGGAGCACGCCTTGCGCCACCTCTTCAAGGTCACGGCCAGCCTCGACTCCATGGTCATCGGCGAGCCGCAGATCCTGGGGCAGGTCAAGCGCGCCTACAAGGCCGCCAAGGACGTCGACACGGTCGATGTCGTCCTGGATGCCTGCTTGCAACACGCCTTCAGGGTGGCCAAGCGGGTCCGCCATGAGACGGAAATCGGGACCACCCATCTGAGTCTGGCCGCGGTCGCCCTCGACCTGGCCGAACAGTGCGCTGGCCCCTTGTCACAGCAAGCCGTGCTCTTGATTGGGGCTGGTAAAATGGCGGGGCTCGCCGCTCGCCACCTGCGCGATCGCGGCGCCGCGTTGACCATCGCCAACCGCACCCAGCAGCGCGCCGATGCCTTGGCCACGGCCACGGAAGCCACACCCCTCGCCTGGGAGCGCCTGCACCACGGGCTGGTACACTGCCGCTGCGCCATCGCCTCCGTGGCGGCTGGGGCCCACACCTTGACCCGCCAGCACCTGCTCGCGGTGATGGCCGAGCGCCAGCACGCGCCGCTCCTCCTCATCGACCTCTCCGTGCCCCGCGCCATCGACCCGGAGATCAAAAACATCTCCCACTTGAGCCTCTACAACGTCGACGACCTGGAGAGCATCGCCCAAGAGAATCACCACCTGCGGCACCAAGCGGGCCAGCGAGGTCTCAGCATCGTCGCGGAAGAAGTGGGGCGTTTCATGGAGAAGCGTGCCCAGCTCCGCACCTACCCGACCATCATTGCCCTGCGCCAGCACTTCAACCACATCGCCGAGCTGGAGCTGCAACGCTATCGCGCCCAGCACCCCCAGGCCGCGCCGGAGGAGTTGCTGCGCGTTCAAGGGGCGTTGCGCGCCCTGGTCAACAAGCTGCTCCATCATCCGCAGGTCAACCTCAAGAAAGCCGCTGGCGAAGAGAGCCTCTGTAACCACTTGCAGAGCCTCACCACCCTCTTCCCCTTGGGAGGCGAGGCCACGCAGGAAGAAGAGGCGGCCACCAAGGCCAAGAAGCGATCCATCGGCTAGTCGGTCATAGGAGCAGAGATGCGCGTTCGCATAGGGAGCCGCGCCAGCAAGCTGGCACTCTGGCAGGCCGAAGCCGTCAAGGCGGCGCTGTTGCAGCGTGAGCCGGACCTCCAGGTAGAAATCGTCGAGATCGTCACCCAAGGGGACAGAATCGTCGACCGCCCCCTGGCCGCCATCGGCGGCAAAGGCCTCTTCGTCAAGGAAATCGAGACCGCCCTCAGTGACGGCGCCATCGACATCGCCGCCCACAGCGCCAAAGATCTCCCCGGGCAGATGCCGCCAGACTTGGTCTTGGGCGCCGTCTTGCCCCGGGCCTTCCCGGAGGACGCCCTGGTCGCACGCGGGGGATTCCGCTTGGACCAACTGCCCCAGGGGGCCGTCGTCGGCACCAGCTCCCTGCGCCGCCGGGCCATGCTCTTGGCCAGCCGGCCCGATCTCCAGGTCGTCTCCTTGCGCGGCAACCTCGACACCCGCCTGCACAAAGTGCGCACGGGTTTTGACGCCATCACCGCCGCGGTGCTCGCCCGGGCTGGCCTCGTCCGCATGGGTTGGCAGGCCGAGATCAGTGAGGTGCTGCCCATCGACACCTTCATGCCCGCGGCCGGTCAGGGAACCGTAGCCATCCAAGTGCGACGCGACGACCAGCCCATCCTCAGCCGCTTGGCCGCCATCGACCACCTCCCCACCCGCTACGCCCTCGAAGCGGAGCGCGCCTTCCTCGCGACCTTGGGCGGCTCCTGTCATCTGCCCCTGGGGGCCTACGTCACGCTGGCAGATGACCGCCCAGGGCACCCACTGCTCATGGCACGGGCCCAGATCCTGACGCCCGACGGTCGCACCCGCCTCGCCGCCAGTGGCCAAGGCGACGCCACCCAAGCGGAGCGCATCGGTCGTACCTTGGCAGAGGACCTCCTCGCCGCTGGCGGCGCAGCGATCTTGGCCGAGCTGGATCTGCCCACCCACGCCGCTCCCCATCGACCAGAGGCAGCGACCGACACCGCCCGGCGACCTCACACGCTAGACCCCATCCCGGTCATCATCACCCGCGCTGCGACGGGCGATGACACCTGGGAGGCTGCCGTCTCTGCCCGCGGCTTGCTTCCCGTGAACTTTCCCGTCATCGCCATCGAGGAGCTGCCTGACATCGACCTGGCACAGCACCTGGCTCAGGACACCTACGATTGGCTCCTCCTCACCAGCCGCCACGGCGCCCGCCTGGCCTTGAGAGATCGACCGGCCCTCGGTGCCACCCGCATCGCCGCGGTGGGCGCGGTCAGCGCTGGCGCCGTCCGCGACTTGGGCTACCCCGTTGCGGTCGTGGCCAGCCAACAGAACGGCGCCGGACTGGCCCAAGCGCTGCTCGCCCAGGGTCTACAGCCGGGCCAGCGCTGCCTCTATGCGGGCGCCCGTGCCAGCAGAGGCGATGCCCAGAAGGCCTTGCGCGCCCTCGACGTCAAGGTCGACGAAATCTACCTCTATGCCACCACCCCGCGCCCGGAAGGCGTCGCCGCTCTGACCCACTTCGCGGCCAGGAGCCAGCGCCCAGGCTTTGTGGTGCTGGCATCGCCCTCGGCCCTCGACGCCATCTGGACCCATCCGCCAGCGCGCGCGCTTTTGCGCACCTGGTCCATCGCCTGTATCGGATCGACCACTGCCGACCGCGCGCGCGCCCTCTCACTGCCGGTGGCGGCCGTGGCGGCCGAACCCAACATCGAGGCCCTCCTCGACGCCATGCAGGGCTCACCCACACCCAGCAAAGGATAACGCCATGCCTTTCCCTACCCATCGCCTCCGTCGCCTGCGCCGAACGGAAGGCCTGCGCCGCATGGTGCGGGAGCACCATCTCCGGGTCGAACACCTCATCCAGCCCTACTTCGTCATCGAGGGCGACAGGCGCGTCGTCCCCATCGCCTCCATGCCCGATCAAGCCCAGCTCTCCGTCGACCAGCTCATCGAGGCCGTGGCCCACGCCATCCACAACGGCATCGGCGCCGTGCTCCTCTTTGGTATCCCGGACCACAAAGACGAGGCGGGCTCTCAGGCCTACGCCGAAGACGGCATCATCCAGCGAGCGACCCGCGCCTTGAAGCGCCACTACCCTGAGCTCGTGGTCATCACCGACCTCTGTCTGTGCGAGTACACCTCCCACGGCCACTGCGGCCACGTCGCTCACGGCGAGGTGCGCAACGACGAGACCTTGGATCTTTTGGTCAAAGGCGCCCTCGCTCAGGCCCAAGCCGGCGCCGACATCATCGCCCCCAGCGACATGATGGACGGGCGCATCGGGCGCATCCGCACCGCCCTGGATGCGGCGGGCTACAGCGACGTGGCCATCATGGCCTACGCCGCCAAGTTCGCTTCGGCCTTTTACGGGCCCTTTCGCGATGCCGCCCAGTCGGCGCCAGCCTTTGGCGACCGCCGGGCCTACCAGATGGACCCCGCCAACGGCCGGGAGGCCCTCTGGGAGATCGCCCTCGATGACATCGAGGGCGCAGACATCCTCATGGTCAAGCCGGCCCTGCCCTATCTCGACGTCCTGGCCCGGGCGCGCCCCCTGCACCCGCAACCCTTCGCCGTCTATCATGTGTCCGGCGAGTACGCCATGCTCAAGGCGGCAGTAGAGCGGGGCTGGCTCGACGAGCGCCGCTGTGTCATGGAGAGCCTGCTCGCCATGCGTCGCGCCGGCGCGGATCTCATCATCACTTACTACGCCGTCACCGTCGCGGCCTGGCTGCAGGAATAGCGCCCGTTGTAAAAAGGGGCTCAGCTCAGTCGGTAGAGACGGAAGGCGAAGGCCGGATCGATATGTTCAAAGCCCAGGAGGTGATCCAAGAGGAAGCCGCCGAGGTCGTAGTGTCCCGCTGGCACTTGGGTGATATCGAGGGCAGCAAAACGCCGGCACAGATCCGACCAGGCCCGTTTGATCTTCTCGGGGCGGACGACGATCTTTTCGCTCACCCTTTCGCTGAAGAAGTGTTGGTAGGCTTCATCCAACGACTCTTGCAGGCTGACCTCATCGACCACGGAGCGGCGATGGATGACCGGCAAAACCCGCTTGGTGTCGACGCCCAAGAAATCCTTCGACCAGCGCATGAAGTTGAAGATGTAGGCCTCGAAGCCCGTGTCCCCGCTGGCCAATAGGAGAAAATAGCACATGCGGAAGAGGCGCTGGACGTGCAGGCGAATGGCGGTCTCGCAGAGATGATGGGCGCTCATCTCGATCAGGGAGAGCCCCGTGACCGAAGCCGGCGTACGCCAGCGCACCGGAGGGACATAGCCGAGCAGGCGGTCACGCGCCTCGGGGGCCAGGCTCGCCGTGACCTTGGCCCATTGCTGGTAGTCGTCGGGGCTCTTGATGGCAAAGCACATGTGGGCGTAGTACTCGCTGCCCATCCACGCCAAGGCATCTTTGACGTTGCTGTCTTGCTCGCCATCGAGGCCGGCGAAGACTTGGCGGATGGCCTCGCGCTCGGCCTTGGGGATTTCATGCCGTCGCCGCAATCCCAGCCGCATGATCATGTCTTCGTAGAAGAGGTTGCGCTCGTTGTTGAGGCGCGTCTCGCCGTCGGTTTCAAAGATCTGGAGTAAAATCTTGGCTTGGGTGAAGGCGCCTTGGCTAAATTTCCGCTCGATGAGGCTCAGCACCTCGTTGGCACGCTGGCGCACGCTGTCACGCCCGGCGAAGTAGTCCATGAGCAGCGCCTTGAGCAGCTCCAACTCTTGGAGGTCGAGTTGTTGGCCCAAGGGCAGGCGGTCGTTTTCCACCAAGACCGAAAAAAAGGCCCGCGCAGCCTGGGGATCCACGGCCTCGCCTTCAGCAACCTCTTGCATCAAGGTCTGGGCCACCAGCTCCAGCGGGTCGGTGAGATCTGGCGTAAAGCGCCCTTCGACCAGGGGAAGCAGGCGCTCCAAAAGCCCCTCAAAGAGCGTGCGCTCCATGGTTCGACCGTCGGCTGAGCCCATAAGGATGTTGACAATCTTTCGAAGCATCAAGCCGCGCAGTCTCCGCTTGCTCACTCGGCCGAACACATCAGGACCGAAAGCGCACCCGCTGCCAATCACTTCGCCCCTCATCGCGGCGAAGGCGCCCAGCCATCGGCCCTCAGAGCCGGTGACCAACAACTACACTGGCGGGACAATAGCACCGCTTCACCACTGGCACAAGATCATGACCACCCATTGCCCGCGGGATGCTCGACCCGGGCGCCCCAGACGCAGCGCGCGCAAGCCACGGGGCTAGGCGCGCACGGCCAACTTGACGCTGCCTTCACCCAGAACCTGGTTGGCCAACTGAATGAGCTCATCGCTCACGGCCACCTGGGCCTGGGCGCCCAGGGGCAGCGTCGCCGAACCCAGTCCAGCCCAGGTGATGCGCAAGAAAGTGCTGCACGGACCCGGGTGGCCATCGATCAGCGTCGCCAAGTGGGCCACCACGTCGGGCCCAGCCGTATCGGCGGCGATCTGAAAGAGGACGTGGCCCACCCGTTGCTGGCGCGCATCCGCCAGGACCTTCACCGACTCCGCCCGGATGCGGGTCACAGGCGCGCCCTCATCGCCCTCGACGGACACCCTGCCGCTCACCAGCAGGGGCAGATCGCTGCGAATGGCGTCTTCACATTCGGCAAAAACTCTGGGGAAACAAATCACCTCCACTTGGCCGACTTTGTCGTCGAGGGTGAGAAATGCCATCCGCCCATCACCCCGCTTGACCGCCTTTTCGCGCAAGGCAGCCACGACGCCAACCAGGCTCAGCTCCGTCCCGTGGGAGAGGCCGCCCACATGGGTCGAGTTGACCTGGGTGTAGATGGAAATCTCTGTGGCGTAGCGGTCGAGGGGGTGGCCAGAGACAAAGAAGCCCAAGGCGTCCTTCTCCAGACTCAACACCATGCGATCGTCCCAGGCATCGGCCTGGGGGTAGGACTCTCCGCCGAGCGCGTCGTCATCGTCCGCAGCGGCGAAGATGTCGAAGAGGGAGGTCTGGCCGCCGTCGCGCTCACTCTGGGCTTTCTGGCCACGTTCGATGGCTGAAGAGATGGCCGCGAACATCCGCGCCCTGGCCTCACCGATGGCGCGCACCCCTTGGAGGGCTTCGGGCCAAGTCGTGTCGAAGGCCCCACATTTGACCAGCGCCTCCAGCACCCGCCTGTTGACGCGCCGCAAGTCCACCCGACGACAGAAGTCGAAGAGGCCCTCGAAAGGCTCACTGACGCGCGCCTCGAGGATGCTCTCGATCGCCCCCTCACCGATCCCCTTGACCGCCCCAAGCCCAAAACGCACCTTGCCGTGGTGCACCGAAAAATCGCGCTGCGAAGCATTCACATCGGGGGGCAGCACGGCGATGCCATTGGCGCGCGCGTCGTAGATGGTGCGCACCACCTTGTCCGTGTTTTCCCGGTCACAGGTGAGGGTCGCCGCCGTGAATTCCACGGGGAAATGGGCTTTGAGGTAGGCCGTCTGGTAGGAAATCAGCGCATAAGCCGCGCTGTGGCTCTTATTGAAGCCGTAGCCGGCAAACTTCTCGATGTTGTCAAAGATCTCGCCCGCCAGTTGGGGATCGACCTGCAAGCGGCGCGCACCGTCGACAAAGACCTGGCGCTGCTTGGCCATCTCTTCGGCCTTCTTCTTCCCCATGGCGCGCCGCATGATATCGGCACCGCCCAAGGTGTAGCCGCCGATCTTCTGCGCCGCCTGCATGACCTGCTCCTGGTACACAATCACGCCGTAGGTCTCACGCAGGATCTCTTCCAGCCAGGGGTGGGGATAGACCACCTCGCGCTGGCCATGCTTGCAAGCGATGAACTGATCGACCATGCCCGAGCCCAGGGGACCCGGTCGATAGAGGGCCACGGCGGCGACAATGTCCTCGAAACAATCGGGACGCAGCTTGGTCAGCAATTCCCTGAATCCACTCGACTCCAACTGAAAGACGCCCGTGGTGCGACCCTCGCTGATCAACCGAAAGACCTCCCGGTCGTCCATGGGAATGGCGTCGAGCTCGAAGGCCTCTTGGCCACTGGCCTGGCGTTGCGCGTTGATCATCCGCACCGCTTCGGCGATCACCGTGAGGGTCTTGAGTCCCAAGAAATCGAACTTGACCAGGCCCGCTTCCTCGACCTCGTTCTTGGCGTACTGGGTGACGATTTCACCGTTGGCCCCCCGGAACACGGGCACGTAATGCCAGAGCACCTCCTCTGAAATGACGATCCCTGCGGCGTGCATGCCTGCCTGCCGGTAGAGCCCCTCGAGCTGGAGGGCGATGTCGTAGAGTTGGCGAATGCGAGGATCGCTCTCCACGGCGGCGCGCAGCTTGGGCTCCTGCGCCAGCGCCTGAGCCAACGTGATGTTGAGCTGCTCTGGCACCGCCTTGGCCAAACGATCCGTCTCGGCGTAGGTGAAATTCAGCGCCCGGCCCACATCCTTCAGGCAAGCCCGCGCCTTGAGAGAACCAAAGGTCGCGATCTGGCCGACGTTGTTTACCCCATATTTCTGCGTCACATAGGAGATCACCTCCCCGCGCCGGTTCATGCAGAAGTCGATGTCGAAGTCAGGCATGCTGACCCGCTCGGGGTTGAGGAAGCGCTCGAAGAGCAGGGCGTACTGCAAGGGATCGACGTCGGTGATCCGCAAGCTATAGGCCACCAAAGAGCCCGCGCCACTGCCGCGGCCAGGGCCCACGGGGATCCCATGCTCCTTGGCCCAATTGATGAAGTCCCAAACAATTAAAAAATAACCCGAAAAGGTCATCTGCTGGATGACCCCGATCTCTACCTCGAGGCGCTCCCAATAGGGCCCCTCATCCACCTCCCGCCCCAGACGCGCGAAATGGGCGAGACGCTCCCGCAGCCCCTGCCGCGCCAGCTCAGCGAAATAGTGGTCCATCTGCGCATCGGCAGAGCGCAGATCATGCGCCGCGATGTAGGCCTCTGGGACCTTGAACTGCGGCAGGTAGTTGTGCCCAAGGGGAATCTCCACTTCCACCGAATCGGCGATCTTGACGGTGTTGGCGCACGCCTCGGGCACATCGGCGAAGAAGCTCCACATCTCCTCGGCGGACTTGACGTAGAAGTCCTCGATCCCATGCGCCATGACGCTGTCCGCCGCCACGCTCTTCTGAAGCTGGATACACATCAGGATGCCATGCGCTTGGGCCTCCTTCTGCGTCAAATAGTGACAATCATTGGTCGCCACCAGGGGAATCCCCGTCACTTGGCTCATGCGTTTGAGCGCCGCGTTGACCCGCTTCTGCTCGGTGAGCTGATTCGCCATCACCTCGAGATAGAAGCCGTCTTGGCCATAGATTTCACCTAACTCCCCGGCCAAACGATGGGCCTCGTCCTCCTCATTGCGCAGGATCGCCTGCGGGATCTGCCCCCCCAAATCCCCCGATAAGGCAATCAATCCACCCCGGTAGGCGTCCAGCAGCGCCCCATTCACATAGGCCGTGTTGGTCGCCGCTTCATATCCATCCAAATAGCCCCGGGAAATCAAAGCCATGAGATTTCGGTAACCTTCGTGGTTGCGAGCCAACACCGTGAGGTGATATGCTCGCTGGCTGCGACGCTCTCCTAGCTCTCCGTCGATAATGTTCAGCTCGATGCCGATGATTGGCTTGATACCCGCCTTCTTACAGCGTGTATAAAACTCAATGGCTCCAAAGAGGTTGGCATGATCGGTCATCGCAACCGCAGAGAAACCCTGCTGAACCACATGGGGAACCAGCGCCTCGATACGAATGGCGCTGTCCAGCAGGCTGTACTGCGTATGAAGATGCAAATGTACGAAAGAGCGGTCCACAGCTTCCCTCCACGAGCCCGTCCAAAGCACGACCCGCGCCTAGACTCCCATCGACCGATCGCAGTGGCAAGGGGAGCGACGGCTTTTTTCCACCCACGCCGGCACCTCGAAAGCGCGAATAGATGCGTGCGCCATCGGTTACACTCACGCATGATGCTCACAGCGGAGGGACGAATGGCCATCTGCAGACGCTCTCGCCTCGAAGATGCCAGCCGGACGCCCCCTCGCTTCTGCAACCAGGCCGCCACGCAAGTACCCGCATGATGACACCACCAATCACCAGGCCCCTGCAGGTACTGATCCTCGATGACGACCCCCGCTTGCTCCGGGCCCTGCAGCGCATGCTCGACGCCACCCGCTTCGCCGTGACCATCACCGACCAGGTCGAGGCGGCCCAGGACCTGGTGCAGACTCAGCACTTTGACATCGTCCTCGCCGATTACCAGCTCCACGCGGCCTGTGATGGCATCACCTTCCTCGCGTCCCTCAAAGAATTGGCGCCACAGTGCCTGCGGGTGCTCATCACCGCCTACGCTGACACCCAAGCCATGGTCCGCGCCGTCAATGAAGCCCAGGTCGCCCACCTGCTGCACAAGCCCATCAACGCCACCCACCTCAACGCCCTCATGGACAACCTGGCCCAGCACATTCGCCTCAGCCACCGCAACCGGGAGCTCGAAGCCCAGGTCCTGAACCACAACCGCACGCTGCAACGACTCAACCAAGATCTCCAGGACCAAGTGCAGGCCCGCACCCTGGCCCTGCTCAACGGCTTGCTCTCAGCCCTCGAGCTGCGCGATACGGAGACCCAGTTCCACTGCCGCCGGGTCGCCCTCTACACCCGCGCCATGGCCGTTCGTATGGGCATCGCTGGCGATGCCCTCGACGACATTCAGCGCGGCGCCCTGCTGCACGACATCGGAAAAATTGGGATCCCCGACGCCATCATGCTCAAGCCTGGTCCCCTCAACGACGCTGAGTGGGAAATCATGCGCAACCACCCCAGCATCGGCCATCGCCTCATCGGCAGCATCGACTTCCTCGCCGGTGCCAACCACATCGTCTGCGAACACCACGAGCGCTTTGATGGCAAGGGCTACCCCCATGGCCTGGAAGGCGAAGCCATTCACCTTGGCGCGCGCCTCTTCGCCATCGCCGATGCCGTTGACGCCATGACCAGTGATCGCCCCTATCGCAAGGCCTTGAGCTTCGAGGTCGCCAGTGAAGAGGTCCAGCGCATGGCTGGCGTCCAGTTCGACCCCCAAGCGGTCGAGGTCTTCCGCTCCATTCCAGCCGTAGACTGGCGCGTGGCCATCGCCATGGGCCACCAACAAGAACAACAGCGCCCCATGGACGAGGATGGGCTCCGCGACTGGCACCAGAGCGTCTTCGCCAAGGTCATCGACACCATGCCCAGCCACGCCCTCGCACTCGAGGCTCTCTTGGTGGCGCCCAGTCAGCCTTTCAGGACCTAAGCACATCTCGCTCGGCTTCACTCCCGACGGGGCCTGCTCTATGCTGGCAGCACCCTTGCTCAACGAGGCCAGCGCTACCCGTGGTCTCTTTGCCCCGCTTGTCAGGTAGACCATGCTTCATCAATGCCCGTGTCTCGAACCCGATCTCAGGCTCCGCTGGGAGCACATCGAGCCACAAGGACTGCTCTACACCCTCGAGCGCCCCCACCAGCCCCGCACCATGCGCCTCGCTCCCGTTGGGGTCCTCATGGTCATGCTCATGGATGGGCGTGCCTCGGTGCAAAACGTCGACCTCCGCGCGCAGCGCCTCGGCATCGAGGCACCAGCAGGCTTCTTGGACCACCTCGTCACCCAGCTCTTTCAACTGGGTTTTGCGCGCCTGCGTCCAGCCCACGCCCTCGAACATCAAATACTGCCCGGCACCCAACACGACTGTGAGGCCTGCGGACGCTCCTGCCAAGGACAGCTCATTGGCCCCCTGGCCACAGGTGAAGCGCAACGGATCTTTGACCTCTACGACACCCTGGCCCAGACCCGCCCACGCCTCCAGGACCAGCAGCCCATCGTCACCGTCCCTGACCAGCCCGGCCTCCACCTCAACCTCTGCGAGGGACGCTGCATTTTCCTCGACCATGACGGCCTGTGCGCCATCCATCGCACCGCGGGCATGGAGGCCAAGCCATCGATCTGTCAAACCTTTCCCTACGTCAGAGTCTACACCGAGGAGGGCCTGCGACTCGGCCTCGCCAACCACTGTTTTCGCCATCACCGTCAATGGCAGCCCACCTACGGTCCTCCCCTGCGGGCTACCCTCCCCGAGTCACTCCGCTCCCTTCCGACCTTCACCGTCTACCACGCCCCCTTCGACACCTTGCCCTTCCAACGCCCCGATGCCCCGACCCGCCAACGCCGAGCCCGTTTCCTCAGCACGGAGGCACGCGTCTTGGACTACCTCGCCACTCGAGAGGCGAGTCTGAGCGGCTTGGCCGCCCTCATGCTTGGCGATGAACCCAACGCTACCGCTCAGCCGAGCCGGTTCACCCCCCAGGCACTGGCCCACTTCCACACCGCCCTCCAACGGCTGGCGGCGCAAGACCTGAGCCCATCCTTCCTCTCCTTCATCCTGGAAAGCCACGGCGCCCTCGCCGACACCTTTCGCAAGTGGCATGCACACTTCAGCGCCTATGTCGCCAAGCCACCCACTGGCCTCATCGCCTTCGATCCCCGCAGCGAACGCTACGTCTTGGAGCTGATACGCCGCCACCTGTGGCTACGCGAAGCGCTCCGCTTTCCTTCCCCTTTCGCCGCCGTGGCCTGGATGATTGCCGGCGCTTTGGTCGCCCAGGTGGCCAGCAACGGTGCGGCGGATCCCTTTGACACCTTCGGAGAGATGCTGGCCACGTGGCAACGCTTCACCAACGAAGACGAACGCTTTGCCCTGCTCTTCCCTCAGCCTCAGGACGCGCAACGAGCCCTCGCCGCTGTGGCGCGACTGGACCCACACGACACCCGCCAGCGCAAGTCGCCTTGACGCCAGCTTGCGCGCACACCATATAGGCCCGAGTCTACGGCGCTCGCTTTTCTCGCGCCGTGCAGATTCGTTACCCCCATGACCCAACGACTTCGGCCCCATCCATCGACCATGCTCACCAGGATCATGTTCCTGGTCAGGCTTCTCCTGTGGTGGCTCTTCGACAAGGTCACCTTCGAGCCGCGCCAGATCGCAACGATCCGGGCCATCGCCGCCGAGAGTCGCATCCTCTACGTGCTGCAAACGCGCAGTCTCTTCGACTACCTCTACTTCAACTTCGCGTTCCACAAACACGGCCTCCCCCTGGCGCGCTGGTCCAACGGCCCCGGCACCCTCCACCTCGCGCCACTCATGGATCAGCTCCGCTTCCTCTTTCGGCGGCGCGACCGCCGCCCCCAGAAGGAGCAAATGCTCGCCGCCCTGCATCACCACCGCGCCGGCCTCCTCTTTCTCGAGCGCCCCGGCTTCTCGGAGAAGCAAAGCGCCGCCAGCAGCCAACCATTTCTGGCCACCGCCCTGGAAGACCTCGCCGCGGACACGGCGACTCCCATCCACCTCGTCCCCATGCTCGTCGTCTGGGAGCGACGCAGCGCGTCCTTTGAGCCCAGCCGGCTGCCCACCATTTTTGGCAGCCCCCAGGCGCCGGGGCTCCTGCGCCGCCTCCTGCACGTCCTGAAGAATCTGTGGCGCCCCTTCTTCTCCATGGGCGCACCTTTGGTCTTGGTGCGAGAAGCCATCGATCTGCGGACCTGGCACGCGACCCAGCCTGCAGCGGACGACGCAGCCCTCAGCCTACAGCGCCACCTGGTCGAGATCCTCGAGAAAGAACGAGAGACCGTCGTCGGACCCAAGCACCGTTCAGCAGCCCACCTCAAACGCGACATCCTGGAAGCACCTGCTTTTCAAGAAGAACTCGCCCGTATCGCCGCGGAGAACCAGGGCGATCTGCGACACTTACAGAAGGAAGCACGGCGCAACCTCAACCGCATGGCCTCGCAGCACTCCATGCTCGCCATCAAAATTGTCTCGACCCTCCTCACCCCGGTCTGGCACCTCATCTATGATGGCCTGGAGGTCGACCTCGAAGGCCTCGACAAGGTACGCGCCGCAGCGCGGGACGCGCGCTTGGTCATCGTCCCCAGTCATAAGAGCCACATCGACTACCTCATCATCTCCTATCTCTTCTTTCTCCACGGCCTGACACCGCCCCACATCACCGCCGGCGAGAACCTGAACTTCCCCCCAGTCGGCGGCATCTTGCGCCGCGGCGGTGCTTTCTTCATCCGTCGCTCTTTCAAAGGCGATCAGGTCTACGCCCTGTGTCTCTCTGCCTACATCGCCCATATCCTCCAAGCAGGTCATAGCCTAGAATTCTTCATCGAAGGCGGCAGAAGCCGCACGGGAAAACTCCTCGCGCCGCGTTTTGGCATCCTCAAAATGGTCGTCGAAGCCTACTGCAACCAGGCCGTGGACCGCATCAAACTCGTGCCGTGTGCCGTGACCTACGAGAAGGTCATCGAAGACAAGGCGCACCATGCCGAGATCGTCGGTGGCGAAAAAAAGCGAGAAAACTTGGGCAATCTGTTGCGCTCGACCAAGATCCTGACCAGCCGCTATGGGCGTCTCTACGTCACTTTTGGTGAGCCCTTGGACCTGGCAGACTTCTTCCCACCCGTCGCACCGCAACAGCCGCAGCCGGCCCTCGTCGACCAAGGCCAGGTCGAGAGCCTTGGCTACCGTATCCTCCACGAAATCAACCGCGCGGGCACGGTGACCACCTCGGCGGTGTTGAGCATGGTTTTGCTCAACCATCCCCAGCGCCGGATCAGCCGTGAGCGTATGCTCCACGCCATCGGCTTCGTCCTCAGCCTCCTGCTGGCCAAAGGTGCTCGGCTCTCGCCGCCCATCCAGACCATCCTGGCCAGCCGTCGCGTCAGGTTGCGGGAAGAAGCCTGCCAAGAGCCGGGGTGCCGCGACCTCTTCTTCCTCGTGGATCCTGTCTACGACGCGAACGGCCCCGACGACACGGACATTTACCGCGAGCTCGGTCACGCCATGCTCGACCTGGTCGATGAAGCCTTGCACCTCTTCGCCGACGCCAACCTGGTGGAGTTCACCCGCATCGCCACGGGTGAACACGAGACGACCTTCTATGCGGTCCCGGAGAAAGCCCGAGGCCAACTCGCCTACTACAAGAACATGGTTCTTCACACCCTGCTCACCGAAGCCCTCGTCGCCACGGCCATGTGCGAAAACGGCGAGCTAAGGGCAGAAGTGGAAGAGCTCAGAGAAAATTTGCGCTGGCTGGCTCAGCTCTTCAAATACGAGTTCGTCTTTGGCGATGAGAACACCCCAGACCACATGGTCGAGACGATCCTGAGCTCCTTTGCCGAACGGGGTTGGCTCAGCCACCACAACGACCACATCGTGGCACTTCCCTGGCCATCTCCCCCCATCGCCTACTTGCGTGGTCTCACGCTGACCTTCCTCGAAGCTTATGCCCTGGTCGCCTCTGCCTCTGCCCACGCCCCCGAGGCGTGGCAAAGCGAGGCGAGCTTCATCGAAGAGATCATGATGAAGTGCAGCCTGCGCTATCATGAGGGCACCATTCTGTACCAGGAGAGCCTGGCCAAGCCCACCTTTGAGAACGCCCTACGGCGCCTCATCGAGATGGGCGGCCTCGACAGCAAAAGCGAGAGCAAGCGCAACAAAACACAGCGTTTCATTCGGGCACGCGCGGCGCAGCAGGTGTGCCAAGCGACGGCGACGCGCCTGCAGGCCTTTCTCCAGCCCTTACCGGCGCGCCCACACCACCCGGCACCCGAACCATCGCCCCGACCCTGAGAAGGGACGCCACCGACACTGGGGTGTCTTGCGACACGGACATTTCGATGGTATTCCCTTGATGTGCTGGGGAGTCACTGCCCCAGAAGGAGGATGATCCATGCAGCGCTGTGCCCTTGTTTTCCTTTTGCTTGCGTCTCTGTTTCTGCTCCCCGGTGCAGCCACCGCTCAGAACGCCGCGCCGGTGGTCGTTGAGAGCCTTGGTGTGACCATACACCCGCCCGCCGGCTGGAACGAGTCGCGCATGGCAGGCAACGAGAAATCTCTCGTCGCCTATGTCCACACTGACACCGAGAGCCAGATCGAAGTGCTTGGCACCGCCTTGGAAAGCCCCGAGGTCGCCTCGGTCCTCTTCGACACCTTCCACCAACAACTGAGCAACTCGGATTTCGTACTCTTTGCAGGGCCCAAAGAGAGTCAACTCGGCGCCTACAACGGCACCCTGACGGAGTACGCTTTCAGTGCCGATGGCATCAACCTGCGAGTCAGCGTTTTTTCCTTCGTTCAAGGTGGTGCCGCTTTTTTTGTCATCGGCTATTTTCGCGCAGAAGAGCGCGACGCCCTCTACCCAACCTTCGAGAAGCTGGTTGAAAAACTAGCGTTTTCGTGAACTGTACGGCCACCTTCCGAGCCCACCCGCCTGCGGCGCGGCGGGTGCCATCGGCTCGAGGTGGTTGACTCAGAGGGAGGCAATCGACCATGCGCTATCGTAGTTGGCAGAGAAGCGACGTCGGTTGCGTCCGCAAGCGCAACGAGGACAGCGTCGTGATGGTTCCGGATCGCGGTGTCTTCGCCGTCTGTGACGGTTGCGGCGGTAAAGCCGGCGGACAACGCGCCAGCAGCATCGCAGCGACCTTCATCGCCGAAGAGGGTCGACGCCTGGTGGACACGTTCTCGGACTATCGCTCAACCCAAGACCGGGAGCTGCGCGCCCAGATCCTGCAGCAAATCTCCCGCATCTTCGATCAGAGCTGTGCCGCCATCTACCACGAGGCCCAACAAGAACCCAGCATGTCGGGTATGGCGACGACGGCGGTCATGCTCACCATCCTCGACGCCAGCGGCTTCATCGGCCACGTCGGCGACTCGCGGATCTACTTGGTGCGGCGCGACAAGATTTATCAGCTCACCGAGGACCACTCGTTCTTTCAGCGCCTGGTCAATGCGGGCAAGCTCAAGCCCGATGATTACGACAAGTTCCCTTACAAACACATCATCAGTCGCTCCGTCGGCGCCGAGCCCACGGTGCAGACGGACACCCTCTTCGTCGACTTGCTGCCCAACGACATCTACATCTTGTGCTCCGACGGGGTCAGTGACCTGGTCAAACCGCTCGAGATGCTGAGCTTTGCCCATTACGACGGCCCGGAGAAGCTCGTCGATAAGCTGGTCGAGAGCGCCCTCGAGCGCGGCGCACCCGACAACGCCTCAGCCGTGGTCATCTCCATCGACGAGAGCCTCGACTCAGAAACCCGCTCCATCGATTTCACGGCGCGACTGGCGCTCTTCGCCGATATCGAGCTCTTCCGCCTCCTCAACGACCAGGAGCTGGCTCGAGTGCTGCGCATCGTCTTCGAAGAGCAATACAAAGCCGGCCAGTGCATCCTCCATGAAGGCAGCCCAGGCAATTGCCTCTACGTCGTAGCAGAAGGAGAGGTCATCATCTCTCTCAAGGGCGTGCCCCTCACCGTCGTCGGGCCAGGAGGACACATCGGCGAGCTCTCCCTCATCGACGACAGCCCCCGCTCCGCATCGGCCTTCGCCCACGATGAGGTCACCCTCCTGCGCATCAACAAAGAAGACTTCCTCCGCCTCAATCAACAAGATCCGGTGCTCGCCAACAAGCTCCTCTGGGTCTTCCTCGAAGGGGCCGCCAAACGCGTCCGCGAACTCTCTGGGCGCCTCTCCTCTATCTACTGAGCGTGTCACCATGCACCGCGATGACCTCTTTGCCTACCTCGACACCTACCTCGCCAGCGCCACCTTCAACGACTACACCGAGAATGGCCTCCAAGTAGAAGGGCGCGAGCAGATCAAACGCGTCGCCGTCGCCGTCAGCGCCAACCTGCGCTCCATCGAGGAGGCCATTGCCTGGCAAGCCGACGCCCTCATCGTCCACCACGGCTTCTTCTGGAGCAAAGAGCCCCGTTCCCTGCGCGGCTTCCACCGCACGCGCATCAAGCGTCTCCTCGAGGCCGATCTCAACCTCGGCGCCTACCATCTGCCGCTGGACGCCCACCCAGAGGTTGGCAACAATGCCGTCCTCGCCCATGCCTTAGGCCTCCAGGTCCAAGAGACGCTCCCCAGAGAAGCCCGCCTCAGCTTCGGGATCATCGCCGCGGCACCGAGTCCCCTCGATCCACAAAAATTGCGCGATGACCTCGCCCAACTGTGCCAACCCCAACTCATCGCCTTCCTCGAAGGGCCCCAACGGATCAAACGCATCGGCCTGTGTAGCGGTGGCGCCGGCCAGCTCGTCGCCGAAGCGGCCCACCTGGGACTGGACGCCTTCATCACCGGTGAAGCCTCCGAGACGGCCCTCGCCATCGCTCGAGAAGCCAAGCTGCACTTCTTTGCCGCCGGCCACCACGCCACCGAACGCTTTGGCATCAAAGCCCTGGCCACCCACATCCAAGAGCGTTTCCATCTGACGACGCGCTTTTTTGACGCTGACAACCCCGTTTGAACCCCCTCCACGCTTACTACGCCGAAGCCGCAGCCTCGCCGTGCCCGGCCCGACAAGTTGGGTGGCGCGGCCCCTTGGATCAAAAGGTGCGCTTCGCCCTCTGTGCCGAAGTCTTGGCCCTTGACAGCGTGAGCAGCGTTCTCGATGTGGGCTGCGGCCTGGGCGACCTCGTCGCCTTCTTCCGCGCCCGCGGTTTTGCCGGCCGCTATCTCGGCGTCGACGCCCTCCCCACCATGATCGCCCGCGCCCGCCAGCGTCATCCTGATGAGGCCTTCACCCACCTCACCGTCGGCCTACCCGAGATCCACAGCGGCGACCTCAACCTCCCCGAGGCGGACTTGGTCGTGGCCTGCGGCACTTTCTCACTGCGCATCCCCAACTACGAAGCCAACCTGCGCCGCAGTATCGCCGCCCTTTGGGAGCGCACCCGGGGGGCGCTGATCCTCATCCTGCCCCACCGCAGAGGCCGCCACTCCCTCACGCACGCCTTCGCACCCAATGACCCTCTTGTTTACCACACCCATCAAGGGGTCGAGGCAACCATGCACGAAGTGGGCGCCAGGATGCTGCAGATTCGCAGCGACGTTCTCGGCTCGGACCTGGCGGTCATTGCCTTCCGGCAGCGCCAACCTCTCGTCGAAGGGATGCTCCTCCGTAACGAAATCACCCCCACCGAAGCGGCGCACCTCTGGTGGGATCGCGGCGAAGCCGCCGCTGCCCTCGCCATCCTCGACGCCCACCCACCAGCCACACCGGCAGAACCGGACGACCTGGTGCTTCGAGCGCGCGTCCTGCGAGCCTTGGGCCGTGACGACGACGCCCGCTCTGCCCTGGAAGCCGTGTTGGCCGAACACCCGCAGCACCTGGCGGCTCAGCTCGAGCTCGCGCCCTTGCGGCGCTGAGGGCGGCGAAAACGCCGCCACCCAGCGGGGCAACGTTGCGAGGTCATGCCCCCCTAGGCTAGCTTGTCAGCGGGTTGCACTTGGAGGATGACCGATGATGACCGCGCCCTCGACGAAGAACAGCGGAGTAGCGCTCCGCAATCTCACCTGCACCTTGCTCGGCTTGGTTCTGGCCTGGGCCTGTCTCGCCTGTGGACCCCACACCCAACGCCGCGAAGCGCTCGCTCTGAGCGGAGGTGGCAACAAATTGGAAGTGCCACTTCCAGAGGGTGAAACCTGGGTCTCCATGT
The DNA here is from genome assembly GCA_964454015.1 of uncultured Myxococcales bacterium. Lineage (GTDB taxonomy): Bacteria > Myxococcota_A > Bradymonadia > UBA4248 > UBA4248 > CAYVQF01. The sequence continues at coordinate 108,569 of CAYVQF010000007.1, read as the reverse complement.
GCGTGCTCGACGGCACCCTCTTCCTCCTCGGCCAGTCCGTTGACACGGCCCTGATGTCGACCTCCAAACGCACCCTCCTCGCCCTGGACCCCAAGAGCGGCAGCGTGCGCTGGCAGAGTGAGTTTCAGCTCCCCTCGGGCGGCGCTGCGATCTACGCCAACGACATCATCGCCGCCCCCAACCTCGTCATCTATCGCGCCGACTATGTCTTCATGGGCCTCTCCCCCAAGGACGGTGCCGTGCGCTGGACCATCGACACCCAGATGGCGTCGGCGCGATTCGTCGGCGCCACCGAGCAGAGCCTCTTTCTGATCGAGCATCCAGCCTTGCTCAAATCCTATGATTTGGCCACTGGGCAAGAACGCCAGCGCTGGAACCTGAGCGCCCAGGTCTCGATGGTGTCAGAGGCGTGGCTCTCTACCAACGCCAAGGCCTTGACCTTCCTGGGGGATCCCGGCAGCGGCGGCATGGGTGAAGTCGCGGCTTTCCACCTCGACTTGGAGAACCAGAGCGCCACAGCCGAGGAACTCTTTCGCCTCGCCTATACCTATGACGCCCAAATGGGCGTCGTCGCGCCCATCCACTTCAACGTCAATGGCTCACCCACCTATGGTCCAAGCGACCTCCTCGGCCGGGTCTCGACGGATTACACCCAATCCAAGGTCGAGGTGTGGTCCGCTGCCGCCAAAGCGCCCATCATCGAGCGCACCTTCTCCCTACAGAACAACGACTACTACTCCTCGGCCTATTACGCGCCACGACTCTTCATGCCCGGCAACGTCGTCGTGCTGCAAGAACCCAGCGTCGACGGTATCCTTCTGCGCAAAGTCTTGCGCCTCCACTTCGTCACCGTTCAGGGTGAGCAACAGCAGGAGTGGACCACCGTCCTGCCCACCATGGACTACATCGACGCTACCCTACAGAGCGGTGGCTTGCTGCTCCTTCACACCCGCAACGACATGACCTACGCCGAGCGCTGGTATGCCGTGGACACGGCCGCCAAGCGCGTGCTTTGGGCCAATCGCGACGAAGATCTCAGCGGCCAGACCCGCGCCATCACCGCCGACGGCCGTCGCCTTTTTTTGTTGACCACGACCAACTGGTCCGACTCGCGCCTGAGCATCCATACGCTTTCGCCCTGAGCCGACGCGCCGACCCTGCAGATGCGCGCGGTAGACTTCGCACACCTTTTACCTTAGCCTAGTTGCTAGGGACCACGTAGGTCCACGGCCCACCCAAAGGGGCTCTTCTGGCTCCCAGGGGTTCAAGGTTCGCCCTCACGAAGTGTTTACCGCCATGGCCGAAGCCGAAAAATTCATCCCCAAAATACTCATCGCTGACGACGACCCCGAGATGCGCCGGATGTTGCGGCTACACCTCGAGACCATGGACTGCCAATTGGTCGAAGCCAAAGATGGGGAGGAAGCCCTCGAAGCGATCGTCGTGGAGAACCCAGACCTCGTGCTGCTTGACGTCATGATGCCTGAACTCAACGGCTGGGAGATCGCCAAGTACATCAAGAGCAAGGCCGAGTACCGCCACGTGAAAATCATCATCCTCACGGGCATCGGCGCGACCTTGAACAACCTCACCGCGCCCGTCTACGGTGCCGATGATTTCATCGACAAGCCTTTCAACCTCGACGAGCTCGAGTTCAAGATTCGCCGCGCCTTGTCGCGGCGCAACGCCGACGGGTGAAAGGGGAGAGGCAGCGCGTGGCAGCGCCGCTACAGACGCCATGGCGGCCGAGACAGACTCAGCCGGCCTTCAACGCGTAGGCTGCCGCCACGTCCGTATCCATCGGCCACTCGCCGCCGAGCTTCTGGTTCAAAATCAGCACCACCCTGCTGCTGTCGGCGGTCCAGAAGACGGCCTTGATCGACACCGCAGCGAAGAGCAAGCCCGTGGGGTCCGTAAACACCGGGATGTAGCCCAGGGTCACCGAGTCCGTCCCGTTGGTGATGGCGACATGAAAGACCGCCCCCGTACCCTGCCCCACGAGGGTAAAGCCCGCTGGCGACGTCGCGCCACTGACTCCCTTATCGCCGATGGCATAGGGCGCGATGGTGGGCGAGGCGAGGGCCTTTTTCAGCGTCGTCCCTTGGAGAGGCATGGACGCGATCGGCGTCGGTACGCCGACCTGGTAGACAATGAGGACCTTTCCAGCCAAGGCGTCGCTCTGGGCGATGGCATAGAAGTCGGGGTTGGCGCCAAAGCCAACGAATTCAATGGTGATTTTTTCATCCATGCTCGCCATGGCCGGCGCAGCCAAGAGCAACACCGCCAATATCGCCAAGCCTCGAATGCCCTGTCGCCCATACATGGTTCTTCTCCTCCTCTCGTGGTGGGGCCCCGACCCAACCAAGGGTAGGCCGAGCCAAGCTCAATGACGTCGACACACGCACTTCATTCATCACGGATCACTCGAGGACGAAGCCCTGGCGCAATTCGACTGCAGCGCCGTCAAAGGGATCGAAGATCCACCGATCCCGCTTGGATTGCAGGCAAGTCTCGAAGTCCGTCCCGCGCACCGATTGATCGATGGCGAAGCGAGACACCCTGCCTTCGGGTTCCACCGTCAAGTTGAGGTAGATTTTGGCCGCCATCGCCACCCCGGCGTTCAACTGCCGCTTGTGGCACTCCTGCACGGTACGCGAAACCCGCTGCAGTCCCGTCGCGAAGGTGTTGCGCTCACTGGCGCTCACCTTGCGCCCTTCACCCTGGGCATACTTCGAAGCACGCGACGGCAGCCCTGGGCCGAGGTCGCTCGTCTCCAGGGCGACGGTGCTGCGGCGCGTATTGATCCCCGAGCCGAGGCTCGTAGCGCTCAGGGCACCGCCATCGCCAGTCTTGATCTCCGGCGCCGTACCCTGCTCCGCGGCGCCACCCGCACGGCGCGGCGTGTCCATGTTCAAACCCGTCAATTGGGCACTCGCGTCGATCCCTTTGATAGCCGACATGGGATCGTTCCCCGCCCGTCTGTTGCTGCGGGTGCTAGGCCGCTGCTGCCCCGGCGTTGGCGTCGCCACGTCTTCCTCTGGCTCGACATCGGCGATGGTAAAATCGTCGAGGGGCGCCAAACGCTCCAGCTCGCTCCCATCCACTGCCGTTCCGCTGAGCACCGCCAGTGATGTCGAACGGACGCCCACCGAGGGCGACCCAATATCGGCCTCGTAGAAGTACATGATCAGTCCGATGCTAGCGCCGAGGCAGAGCAGCGCCAAGACGGCGAGGGCCGCGTAGATTTTCACGCGCCGGTTCTGTTGCCGCAAGTGGTCGATGTGGATCAGCATGGAGCGTTCCACGGGCGCGTTCTCGGGTAAGGAGTCGCGCGCCTCGTCCACGGCAGCCATGAGCTCTGCATGAGAGCGATGCTGCTCCTCGCTCATCCAGGCGTTCTCTGGGTCAGCGGCCGCGAAGGAGAGCGCTTCTTTCTTGCGCTCGCGCTGCTGGTGCGCCGCCACCAAAGAGGCGTAATCGATGACGCGACTCGCCCCGTCCACATCGAGGTCGATGCCCTCGTCGTCGCCGTCAGCCGCAACGGAGGCATCTTCGCCGCGCTCGGGCGCAACCGCAACCGGCGTGGGGCCCGCAGACGACCCGACCTGGGGGCCCGCCAGCTCGCGTGGATCGATCAGGGTGTCCAGGTCGGCGCTCTCGGCATCATCGGCATCATCGGCATCATCGGCGCTATCGGCGGCATCCGTCGTGCTGTCTCGCTGCGCGCCATCTTCATCGAGGGCGTCGAGTCGCGCCCGCAATCCATGCAAGTGCGCCGCAGGGGCCCGAGCCGCCTTCGGCTGCGCGCCGCTGGCGTCGGCCGCAGCCACCGCGGCCGAGAGCACCCCTGGCATCAAGGTCTCCTGCGCGCCACCCTCCTCGCGCGCGGCGATCACCTCCTCGAAAGGCGGCGTCGAGTGCGCTGGTTGCCAAGCTCCCAAGGAGCGGTGCCACACATAGCACTCGCTGCCAAGCTCGCCGCTGGAAAAACGCGCAAGCAACATGGCGTGGGCAAAGGGACCAAAACTCTGCCCGTCACAGGAGTAGTACCAATCGGTAGGCTCCAAGGGACGCGGTGGCGGCACACTGCGTTCTTCGCTCAACCCCAAGCGAGCGCGCAGATCTCCAGTGGCGGGAGGGGCGGGCTCCTCATCACGACGCGCTGTGATGGTCGCACCGCATTTTTGACAGTCGAGGCGCACCACCTTCTTGTGGATCTTGTCGTCCGGGACAACATACTTCGCCCCGCAGTCCTCACAGACGATTCTCATTCCCTCTCCGAGTTCTCGGCATCAGCCGATGCGGCCAAGCGCAACGCCGCCGCAAGGGTCGATGCTAACACTCTCATTCAACGGATGACAAGCTATAGTGTTCCTTCCGACTACAGGCCCATCTCCTGCGCCAGAGCAAGGCTCCGCCGTGCCCATAGCACCTGTGGCCCAAAGCCGCAACGCCCCCATCGGCACGGTTGCACGCGCCCCTTGGGGTCGAAACGAAAGGGGATGACGCAAATATTGCCCCCACCCCCGAATTGGAATAGCGTCGAGCTCAACCTGGAGCGTACAGACTCACCTGTCCGCGTCATCGCCGTGGCCTGCCGTGAACAAAGCCTACTTCAAGTTCAAAATCGTCATCCTCGCCGCCTATCTCGCCGGCTCCATCGCCATCCTCGCCTGGGTGATCATGGGCTGGCCGCGGGAAGAGTTCAATGACCTCGGCGCCGAGATCCACGTCGTGCCGGGTGCCATGGGAGGCAAGAGCCTGGTCTTGGTCTCCAACCGCAGCCGCGCGGCGTGGACAGATCTTCAGGTCGTCCTCAACGACCTCTATTTCTACAGCGCCCCCACCTTGCCAGCCGGCGAAACCCTCCGCCTCGCTCCCGATGACTTCGGCTATATCTACGCCGTACCGCGTCGAAACAACAGTCGGATGTGGTCCCAAGTACAGCCCAAAGCGCAGCCGGAGGTCCTGGGCCACGGTCACGTCGAAGCGAAGCACATCGCCATTCGCTGCGACCAAGGTGAAGCCGCGCAAAAATTCAATCCCTGAGGCCGAGAGGGTCGCTGTGGAGATGCGAGAGGTGGGACTCGAACCCACACACCTTGCGGTACAGGAACCTAAATCCTGCGCGTCTGCCAGTTCCGCCACTCTCGCTCGAAGCCAAGTGTTTGCTGTATGGGTGCAGAAGGAATCGAACCTTCAACCTACGGATTAAGAGTCCGTTGCTCTGCCAGTTGAGCTATGCACCCTTTCAAAATCTCTGCACACACTGCCGAAGCAGTACACCCGGCAGGGCTCGAACCTGCGACCTACGGATTCGAAGTCCGTCGCTCTATCCAGCTGAGCTACGAGTGCACAGGGTGGATGAAGGGACTTGAACCCTCGACCTCTGGGACCACAACCCAGCGCTCTAACCGCCTGAGCTACACCCACCACAAGCGAAACGTCACCTCCACAGCCAGCACCCGATTTGCCACCGGACTTCGCTCGCTGCCGAAGTGGCGGTGTCTCTAGCACGCTGCCCTGGGCTTGTCAACAAAAGAATTTGAAGCTCCCCATTTTCAAAGCTCGGTAGCAAGGGCCGCCTCAACGTCGCGGCGCGGCGAACACGCCCGGCAGGACTCGAACCTGCGACCCACGGCTTAGAAGGCCGTTGCTCTATCCAACTGAGCTACGAGCGCTGAGAGCCCACCGAAATCGGTGCGCTGCTATCGGGGCGATAGGATTCGAACCTACGACCTCCGGTACCCAAAACCGGCGCGCTACCAGACTGCGCTACACCCCGTCGTTTTTCCTTGGGTGACCGTCCATTGCTGGACAGCCCGGCGCATCTGATACCCGAGCCGCCCGGGAAAATCAAGTCTCTTCACTGTCACCCGCAAAGAAAAAGCCTGGGCCAAGGTCCCATGGCCACTGACGCATCTTCGCGTTCCGGCCCGACGCTCACGGCGCCAAGGTGCGCATCGCGGCCACCCAGAGGGACATCGCAGGGGACCCGCCCGTCAGCGCAAGCGCTGCTCATCTGCCTTGGCCAAGGTCTGGGTGTCCAAGGGATCGCACGCATCGCCCCGCCCATTCTGCCGGCTATCGACCTGGCTGGGGTTATACACGCCTGGGCAGTTGTCCACCACATTGACCACGCCATCGCCATCCCGGTCGGGGTCGCAAGCATCGCCCACCCCATCGCCATCGAGATCTGCCTGGTCGGGGTTGTAGACCAAAGGGCAGTTGTCTTCGCTGTCGATGATGGTATCGCCGTCGCTGTCGCTGGCGTAGGCCTCGGCAGGGAGTGCGTTCCACAGCAGCGCAACGCAGCAGGCGAGCATGTAAGCAAGGATTCGCAGCGTATCTCTCACGGTCATGCACCTTGGCCAATTTCGCGACGTGCGCCGCCCCAGAGGAGCCCCCCCCCACATCGCTTGGGTGGATCCCAGCCAAAAAAGCCCCTGGCCAGAGCCAACAGCATAGCACCTGCGCCACACCTGGCGAAAATCGGCAGATGCTTGGCCGACAGCGCTCTTGGCGGGGGGGCTTGAAATCGTGCCACCTCGCACCAACGATCATTGTCAAGCACCCCCAACCATGGTAGAGAGCCGCCAGCGTCGAGGCTCCACGGGACTTCTGCCGGCGCGTCGACACGTGACGCGCGTCTTTGCGTCCCGCTGTGTCACCCCTGTGGGAGCCGGTCTTGCCACCGAAAGTAAGGAGAATGTGATGTCCGCGAAGAGAATGACCATTGACGGGAACGAAGCTGCCGCTCACTCCGCGTTCCTGACGAACGAAGTCATTTGCATCTACCCGATTACGCCCTCTTCCAACATGGGCGAGTTTGCTGACGCTTGGGCGGCGGCGGACCAGAAGAACCTGTGGGGCGCCATCCCTCAGGTCGTGGAGATGCAGTCCGAGGCAGGTGCCGCGGGCGCAGTGCATGGCTCCCTGCAAGCGGGTGCGCTGACGACGACTTTCACGGCCTCCCAAGGGCTGCTCTTGAAAGTGCCCAACATGTTTAAGATTGCTGGCGAGCTGACGCCGGCGGTCTTTCATATCGCGGCGCGAACCGTGGCCTCGCATGCCCTCTCGATTTTCGGCGACCACAGCGACGTCATGCATTGCCGCGCGACGGGTTTCGCCATGCTCTCCAGCGGCAGCGCGCAAGAGTCGCAAGACATGGCGATGATCGCCCAGATGACGACCTTGGCAGCGCGCGTGCCCTTTTTGCACTTCTTCGACGGCTTCCGTACCTCTCACGAGGTCAATGGGGTGGAGATGCTGACCGTCGAGGACGCCCGCGCCCTCATCGACGAGGACCATGTCCAGGCCCACCGGGCCCGCGCCATGAACCCAACCAAGCCGGTCTTGCGCGGCACGGCGCAGAACCCGGACGTCTTCTTCCAGGCCCGTGAAGCTTGCAACAAATACTACCAGGCCGTCCCTGGCCTGACGCAAGCGGCCATGGATCGCTTCGCCAAGCACACGGGTCGCCAGTACAAGATCGTCGAGTACTTCGGCGCGCCCGACGCCGAGCGCGTCGTGATCCTCATGGGCTCGGCCGTTGGCACCGCCATCGAGGCCGTGAGCGCCCTCACCGCCAAGGGTGAGAAGGTCGGCATGCTCAACGTTCGCCTCTATCGCCCCTTCGACGAGGTCGCCATCCTCAACGCGCTGCCCAGCACGGTGCGCAGCATCGGCGTCCTGGATCGCACCAAAGAGCCCGGCGCCTTGGGCGAGCCTCTGTACTTGGATATTTGCACCGCCGTCAGGGAGAAGTGGACCGATCTGCGCGGCTCGGCAGAGCCCCGCGTCATCGGTGGCCGCTACGGCCTCTCCTCCAAAGAGTTCACCCCGGCCATGGTCAAGACGGTCCTCGACGAGCTCGAGGCCGCCAAGCCCCGCAATCACTTCACCGTAGGCATCGAAGACGACGTCACCCACCTCAGCCTGAGCTGGGATACGGACTTCATCACGGAAGATCCCAAGAGCACCCGCGCCATCTTCTACGGCTTGGGCAGTGACGGCACGGTCGGCGCCAACAAGAACTCCGTCAAGATCATCGGTGAGAACACCCCCCTGCATGCCCAGGGCTACTTCGTCTACGACTCCAAGAAAGCTGGCGCCGTCACCGTCTCCCACCTGCGCTTCGGCGCCAACCCCATCCGCGGCACCTACCTCATCCAGCGGGCCAACTTCGTCGCCTGCCATCAGTTCAACTTCCTCGAAAGAATGGACATGCTGTCCCTCGCCGAAGAAGGAGCCACCTTCCTCCTCAACAGCCCCTACGGCGCCGACGAAGTGTGGCAGCACATCCCCCGCGAGACCCAACAGCAAATCATCGACAAGAAGCTCAAGGTCTACATCATCGACGCTGGCAAGGTCGCTGAAGAAACCGGCATGGGCACCCGCATCAACACGGTGATGCAGGCTTGCTTCTTCAAGCTCTCTGGGGTCTTGCCCGAGCAAGAAGCCATCGAGAAGATCAAAGAAGCCATCAAGAAGACCTACGGCAACCGCGGCGAAGCCGTGGTCAACAAAAACTACGCCGCCGTCGACGCCAGCATCTCCAATCTGCACCGCCTCGAGGTGCCCACCCAACTCGGCACCATGGTGCGCAGCCTGGGCTGCTTCGACGATGCGCCAGACTACGTCTGCAAGGTCATGTCCAAGCTGATGGTCGGCCAGGGCGACACCCTGCCCGTCAGCGCCTTCCCCGTGGACGGCACCTTCCCCACGGCCACCACGCAGTGGGAAAAACGCAGCATTGCCCGTGACATCCCCGTCTGGGATCCAGAAGTCTGCATCAACTGCGCCTTCTGCGCCATGGCTTGCCCCCACGCCGCCATCCGCATCAAGACCTTCACCCCGGACCAGATCAAGGATGCCCCAGCCGCCTTCAAGCACCACACCTGGCGCGGCAAGGATCTGCCGGAAGGGACCCTCTTCTCGGTCCAAGTCGCCCCAGACGATTGCACCGGTTGTGGGGTCTGCGTCCAAGAGTGCCCGGCCAAGAACAAAGCCCAGGCCGGCCGCAAAGCCATCAACATGGAGTACAAGCTCAACCACCTCGAAAACGAGCGCGTGGCTTACGACTACTTCACCCAGCTCCCCTACCGCGGGCGCTCGGAAGTCGACAAGACCACCATCAAGGGTTCGCAACTGCTACAGCCCCTCTTCGAGTTCTCGGGTGCTTGCGCTGGCTGCGGCGAGACGCCTTACCTGCGCCTCCTCACCCAGCTCTTTGGCGACCGCATGTTGGTGGCCAATGCCACGGGTTGCTCCTCCATCTACGGCGGCAACCTCCCCAGCACCCCCTGGGCCGTGAACAAGGATGGCTACGGACCCACCTGGAACAACTCGCTCTTCGAAGACAACGCCGAGTTCGGCCTCGGCATGCGCCTGGCCCTCGACCAACAAAAATCCCTGGCCCACCAGATCATGCGCGAGATGGTCGGCGAGTTCGGCGAGCAGCTCGTGGGTTCCATCATTGAAAACCCGCAGAAGAGCGAAGCCGACTTGGAGCGCGTCCGCCAGGACATCGCCGCGCTCAAGGCCAAAGCTCACAGCCTCAACACCCCCAAAGCCACCCAGCTCCTGGGCGTCACCGACGCTCTCCTCGAGCGCAGCGTGTGGATCATCGGTGGTGACGGTTGGGCCTATGACATCGGCTACGGCGGACTCGACCACATCTTCGCCCTCGGCCGCAACGTCAACATCCTCGTCCTCGACACCGAGGTCTACTCCAACACCGGCGGCCAGGCCTCCAAGGCCACGCCACGTGGCGCCGTCGCCAAGTTCGCCGCCCGCGGCAAACCCGGTGGCAAAAAAGACCTCGGCCAGTTCGCCATGGCCTACGGCAACGTCTACGTGGCGCAGATCGCCATGGGCGCCAACCAGCGCCAGACCATCCAAGCCATGGTCGAAGCCGAGTCCTATCACGGCACCTCGCTCATCATCGCCTACAGCACCTGCATCGCCCATGGCATCAACATGACCCTGTCGCAGGAATTCATGAACCAAGCGGTCAAGTCGGGCTTCTGGCCGACCTATCGCTTCACCCCGCAGGCCCAAGAAGGCGAAGTGCCCTTCAAGCTGGATTGCAAGAAACCCACGGTCTCCTTCCGCGACTTCGCCCTGCAGCAGACCCGCTTCTCGAGCCTGATGCGCACGCGACCGCAAGAGGCTGAAGTCCTCTTCGACCTGGCCCAGAAGGACATCGACGAAAGATGGCGCTACTACGAGCAGCTCGCCGGGGTCTCCCGCAGCGTGCCCGGCCTGCGCTGATCGCGTCCCCCTCTGAACTGACACGGAGAGCCTCTCGCCCCAGCGACGAGAGGCTCTCGTCGTTTTCCCCTAGTCCTCGACCACATGGATCTGCTCGATGCCTGGCGGCGGCGGCAAAGAAAACACTTGCGCCTTGGGATCCACATTCACATCCACTCGCTCGACCCGCAGGGTGACGTCGATCTCATCATCGCCAATCTCGAAACGGACCCGCTGCGGCAACTGCGCCCCCCCGCGGGCCACGAAATCACGCGCCTTGTAGACGTAAACCACCTTCCCCGCCTCCACGATCCGCATCTCGACGATGTTCAACGAGGGGTGCTCCAGCTCCACCAGCAAGCGACCGCCCGCCTCCCGTGGTAAGTCCAAGACATAGCAGCCCGTCTTGCCGTTCCACCCCAACACCGCCTCCCGCGGCCACTCGGCGCTGAGCAGCGCCACCGGAAAAGCCCCCGCCAAGACCCGATAAAAATCCCCGGCCGACAAATTCAGCGGCAGCAAACGCCCCAGGTTGCGCGGCGTCGCTGGGCCATGAAAATACGTGTTCTGCTGCACGTCCAGAAGCTGAAAGAGGTTGCCGTCGGTCACCAAGGTCGCCAGGGCCTTGTCGAAACTCGACAGCGTCACCCGCAGCAGGCTCGGCGCCTTGGCTGAAATCACCACATCTCGACCTACCACCCGCTCCCGCCGCTCCAGGTCGCGGTAATCCACCTTGGCCACGATGCGCAAGTCCGCCACCTGTTCGAGCCTCTCCTCGACTTGCGCCACCACCTCGGCGGCCTCCCACCAACCATCGTCTGGGCGCGCCACAGAGCCACCACACGCGCCCAGCCCCAGCAACAGCAATCCCATCATCAGCCGCGACACCATGCCAAGCCTACCAAACCACTGAGCTTCATTCACGCGCTGCTCCTCCTCCCGGGCACCCATCCGCGCCACCCGATTCCGCCGCACACCACTGCACCAACTGCACCTGCTGCGCCTCTGACAGCGCCTCTCTCTCGATCCACATCAGCGCAGCCAGCGCCCTGGCTGGTCCGGGCGCGCCATGGGCCTGCAGCGCCACCAGCAAGTCCCACGCCACCTCCAAGTGCGCTGGGGCCACGGCCGCCACTTGCTCCAGCAACAGTGCGCTCGCGGTAAGGTCACCGAGCTGCACCGCCACATGCGCCCGCAACAATATCAGCAAAAGATCCCCGTCATCCGTCGTGCCCAGGTAGGCATCCAGCGCGGCGGCCACGGCGCGCTGTTGCACCTCGTGCCGCACCGCGAGCTGCGATGCCGCCACCAAGGTGCGCCGCTTCACCCCCCCGAGCGGCTCATGCCCTGGCAAAATCCCGGGCCACTGCCCGGCGGAGATCCCCAGATAGGCTGCAATGGCCTGCTCGATGCGCCCCGCTGCGACCTCGAGCTCGGCCTGCAAGAGCGCCAGGGACAAGGTGGCCAAACCTTCTTCCAGCGCCTGGGCCAGGATCACTTCTGCCTGGCTCAGCCGCCCGCTGGCCATCAGGGTCCGCGCTGCGCTCACGTAGGCATCCGCCTGCCCGGGGAAGCGCTCCAGGAGCCGCTCCGCCTCGGCCAGCGCCAGCGCCTCTTCGTCCACGGCCAACCAACACGCCACCAAGACGACGGCGCCTCGCAACTGCAGCTCCGACCCCTCGGCCAAGCGCCGCAGGCTCTGCCCCGCGCTTTGACATTGACCGGCCTTGGCCTGAGCCGCGGCGAGGTAGTAGGCCAGATCCGCCAAATGGGCCTTGCCGTCGATGATGATCTCGACGAAAGGCACAGCAACCTCCAAACGATGCCGCGCCAACAGGCGCTGGGCGAGGTCGATGAGGGCACCATCGCCATAGGCCGCCATGTCGTGTGCGATGGCCACTTGGAGGGCCTTGATGGAGTCCTCGTGGGGCACGGCACCTGGGTTGGCCAAGAGCCAGGCCAGGTAGGCCTGACGACAAGGTTGACTCAAAGGGCGATAATCCAAGCACTCGGCCAAAGCTTCCTCTTGTCCTTCCCAATCGCCCAAAGCGACCCGCGCTTCTGCCAAGCGCAAGAAACTCTTCTCTGAGCGCTGGTCCAGGCGCAAGTGGTGGCTCAGCGCTTGCTCGGCCAAGGCGAAGTCTCCGACCCCAAAGGCGACATGGCCCAGGGTCGCCCAAGCCTTGGCGTCCTGGGGATGGAGCTCGACCAGACGCTGCAAATGGGGGATGAGCTCTGGCAAGCGTCCCTGGCGAAGCCCCTCATCGGTCAGACGCAAGGCCGCCGCTTGGTAAGCCGGGTCCAAACGCAACGCCTGTAGCAGCGCCTGCCAGGCCTCTGGGGCTCGATCTTCGTCCAGGTGAATCAGGGCGCGCAAGTAGTGGCGCTCCGCCTGCAGCGCTGGCGGCAGCGACAACGACCCGAGGAGGACCTGCGCCTCGGCCCGGGCGCCACTCAATCGCAGCAAATCAACCTCCTCCAGGGCCAGACGCGGTGCCCGTGGGTCGACGGCGCGCGCCTGCCTGATGGCACCGAGAGCGCTCAAGTAAGCCCCCTCCTCGCGCAGCAAACGCGCCCGCAGGTAGGCCTCATAGGCCTCGGGCGCCGGAGCTTTGCCGTAGATCTGGCGGTAGCTCGGACCGCATCCGGCCAGCAGCAACCACAGCAAGAGCAACCCAAGGCGCTGCTTTCCCAATCCCCTGACTCCCATGCAACCTTCCACTCTTCCGCACGCGCCGCGATTCAGCCCCAACGGCGCCAGAGAACCTCGTCGCCAATCTACCATGCCATGGCGCGACCGCCCGGCGCCAGCCCGCACGGTACAACGCCATGCTGCCCCTGGCCAATGCGTCCTTGAGCCACCTCTCCCTGCGTGCTAGCATCTTCCCCGTGCGGACACTTGCCCCCGGCCAGCGCGCTGAGCGTCTTCGTGCCCGCTCCGTGACCCGACCACCTCTCAGACCCTACCGAAAAGGGAGCCACGATGCGATATTTGGGACTTCTCCTCTGCTTGCTGGCCGCGGGCACCTTGGCGGCCTGCGACGACGACCCCGTAGAAGAGAAAGACACCCACGACGTGGTGGATCTCGTCGAGGTGGCCGACACCCACGAGGTCGCCGAGGAGATCATCGATCTCGTCGATATTGGCCCGGATGTCGATGAAACGGGCCTGGTCTTCGAGGGCGGTACGCCAGAGACGGAGTTGGCCGATTGCTTCTCCACCTGTGGCCACGACGCGACGCCCCCCATCTTTCGCTACAAAGATTTCAAAGGCATGCGCGGGGTCATCGATGGCAACTGTCACACCTACGCCAACGGCGCTGGACCCGACATCGACATCGTCGCCATCTCGGCCCCTGTGGGGACCCTCTGGGAGATTACCGTCGAACCCGCCACGGGCTCGCGCATGATCCCGGTCATCACCACCCACGACATGGGCAAGGCCATGACCTACAGCAATGGCCTCGACGGCAACATCGGCCACGCCCGCACCACCCTGCGCGCGCCCTTCAAGAACGAGGTGCCTGTCTACATCATCATCGAAGACGCCACCAACTACGAACGCTTCAACCCTCAGACCCACTACGCCAACTGCGACAACTTCGTCGGCGGACCCGATTACGGCTATATCCTGCGCGTGCGTGAGCTCGCCGAGCCACCCCAGGATTTGGGGCTCGTCGCTGGAAGCAACCCCATCGTCCGCACAGGGACCCTGAGCCAGCGCGGCGATACCAACTATGTGGTTTTCCAAGCTCAAGCCACGGCCAAACCCCAGGTCAACTTGCGGCGCACCGGCGCTGGCAACGACTTCGACATCGCCGCGGTGGGCATGAAGACCCTCGGCGGCGACTGGCTCTGGCACAAGATCGTCAGCGACACCCTCGGCGCTGGCACCATCAATCTGCAGGGAAGTGACTTCCGCGCCTGTGACTCGGGCTGCGATGGCCTCATCGAGACCTTCTCATTCGCCGTTTTGGACTGGAATGGTCGCGGCGGTGAGGCGTTCACCTACGAGTACACTCTGACCTTGCCCTGAGCCTCAGCCAGCCTTGCGCAGGTTGATGGTGGAGTAAAAGAGACCAATGGCGACGAGCATGGAAAAGAGGTTGCCAGCCACCACGGTGTGGCTCGAGCAGCCGGCAGCCAGCAGTGACATCAGGGTGATTGAAAGCAGCATCCATCTTTTGGCATTCATTTTCATCCTTGCTCCATGGGTCGCAAACGCCATCTTCGTTGCTCCGGGAACATGCTGACGCGCTATGGCCTATTTGCCGCACCACGTCAAGTCTTCCCAAGCGCGCCTCTGTCAAAGTCACATGCTTTGCCGGCCGGCAAGGAGTCGTTGTCCGTCGACAACAAAACCACGCTACCCCAGCTAAGTGCCCCAGGCAAAATGCCGAGGCGCTTGGCTGCCTTGCCTTTTTTACCCCAAGGAAGCCATGCCGCGACGACCTTCGCACCGCTCCCAAAGCACCCGCCTCTCTCCCGCCCTGGCTTTGCGTCTGCCCGAGCCGCTGCCCATGGCCACCCAGATCCTCGACAACGGCGCCCACGTCGTCTTCTGTAACCTCCCCCATCTGCACCGCGTCTCTCTCTCGGTCTCCTTTGGCGTCGGCAGCCGCGACGAAGCCCCCGCCTCGCACGGCGTGGCCCATCTCCTCGAGCACTTGATGTTCCGCGGAAGCGCCACCCACCCCTCGCTGCGCGCCCTCAACGCCGCCTTCGAAGACATCGGGGGAAACTTCAACGGCTACACCTCGCGCGAGAACACCAGCTACGAAACCCAACTGCCACCCGAGAGCCTCGACCAGGGCCTCCATCTCCTGGCCCAGTGCATCCTGTCCCCGAAGCTGACGGGCATCGCCGCCGAGCGCGAGATCATCCTCGAAGAAATCCTGGCGGACTACGATGAAGAGCTGCGTCTCATCAGCGCCGACGACCTCCTCATCGAAGCCCTCTTCGCCGGCGGCCTGGGGCGCAGCATCGCTGGCACCCCCCAAACCCTCCAGCACCTCACCAAGAAGGCCGTGCTCGACCACTATGCGTCCTTCTATCGCGGACCCCTGACAGTCATCGCCATCGTCGGCCGCATCGACGACGTGAACCAGAGCATGGAGACCGTGCGCCACTGCTTCGGCCAAATCCCGGGCGGGCCATGTGGCCCACTGGACGCGCCGCCGGCAGCCCTGGTGGCCCAGCCCAAGCTGCGCTGCCGGCGCTACGATGGTGCCGGCCAAACGGAGATGGCCTTGGGTATGCGCGCGCCGGCCCACGACAGCGCCAGCTATCCCGCCCTCGAGCTGGCCGTTCGCCTCCTCGACGACGGCCTCAGCAGCCGACTACCGCGCCGACTCATCGATGAGCTCGGCCTGATCTATGACGTCGAAGCTTTCGTCGCAGCCTTCCGCGACAGCTCCCTCTTCGCCACCCGCATCGCCTGCCGCCATCGCCGCGTCGCCCGGATCCTCGATGAGGTCCTCGGTGTGCTCAGGGTGCTCGCCACGGAGCGAGCCCCCGCCGATGAAATGGAGCGCGCCAAGCGCCGCATCGTCTGGGAGCATCAGAGCCTGCTGGATCGCCCCAGCGCGCTGGCCCAGTGGCTCGTCGCCCTGGCCCACCGCGGACAAATCGCCGATCCCAGGGCGCGCTGCCAACGCCTCCTCGAGGTCAACCCCGACGAGGTGCGCCAAGTGGCGGAGCAGCTCTTCTTCCAGGGGGGACAGCGCGTCGTCTTGATCGGCGACCTCGGCCCCAAGGGCATGGAAAGAGCCCGGCAGGTCATGGCCAAGCACTTCGACCAAGACGTCGCCCTAGAAGCCGACTAGCGCCCCATCATGGACGCACCTGCGCCCGCTGCCGCCGCAACCACGCCACCAGCCCCAGCCCCGCCAGCCCCAGCGCCAAGCCAACCACCTGTGAGGTGCTCAGAAAGGTCGGGTGCGACAGTGGCAACCCCAAAAAGTCGTTGATCCCATCCACCTGCCACTCGAAGAGATAGCCGCGCACGCGATCGCCGCGCATGGTCTCGCTCCAGATGCGAAAGAAACCATAGAGCGCCACCCAGGCCGCGATGAGCTCACCGTGCACCCGTTTGTAACCACGCCACGCCAGAAGCATGAAGAAAATACTCAGCTCTCCAAAGACCTCATAGAGCTGCGTCGGATGCAGCGGCGCCGTACAACCCGTCATCAATGGCGCCGGATCGACCACAGGATCCCCCGCCGCGTAGCGGTCGAACATGTCGCCATAGGGCATCTGACCGAGGCGAAAAACCACGCCCCATCCCGCCGTGTTGACCTCGCCCCAGCAGCACCCCGCCCCCAAACAACCCAGCCGGCCAAAGGCATGCGCCAGCGCCAGGGATGGCGCCGCGGCATCCAACAGCAAGGGCACGGAGACCTTGCGGCGACGCCCAAAGAGCCAAACCGCCACCGCACCACCGATGAACGCGCCGTAGAAAACCACCCCACCCTGCCAGAACTTCAACACCAAGAAGCAGTCGGCTTCGCTCAGCCCGACCTTCTCTGGCGCGACGCAAGCGTCGATGTAGTCACCCAAACCCACGATCACGAAGAGCAGCCGCGCCCCCAAAAAACCCGCAATGAGCGCCCAAAACGCCGCATCGATCAAGGTCCCGCGCCCCAGCCCCAGGCGCAGGCTCTCGCGCCACGCCAGCCATACCCCCACGACGAAGCCCAGGACGATGCAGAAAGCATAGGTGTGGATCACCAGCTCTTCCTTGAAAAAGAGCTGGTAGGCCTCTGGCCGCTGCCAGGCGGCCCAAGCCCGAAGCCCAGCCCAGCCCAGCAGCCCCAAGGACAACGCGCCACGGACCGCCGCCTCGACGCGCCCGCCCGCGCGCCAGAGCTGCCACGTCCCCACGAGCCCCCACAGCGACAGCCCCAAGGCAGCCAGCCACAACCAGCGCTCGAAGGTGAGGCCCACCAAGTCGATACCAAATATCTCCAACAAGTCTGGATACATGCTAGGTTTCCTGCCTACCGGACGGAGGCGACGCCAGCGGCGCTACCGCCACCCGACCTTGGCGCAACAACAACCACAACCCCAACACAACCAGGGGGAGGCTCAACCATTGTGAAGTGGAAAACAGCCACAGCGCCCCCCGCATGTCAGCTCGCCACCACTCGACGACGAAACGGATCACCCCGTAGGACAACAACAGCCAGCCCAAAGACTCCCCATGGAAACGCCGCCTCGGACGCAACCAGAACCACAAGCCCACAAAGACCAGCAACATGGCGCCCGCCTCATAGAGCTGCGTCGGGTGCACCGGCAGCGACGACCACTCGCCCGTGGCCTGGTATTGGGCCACCAGCGCCTCCCGCTCACTCTCCCGGTGCAAGCGCCAGGCGTCAGAGCCCACGGGAAAAGTGACCCCACAGCGCCCCGCACAGGGCGCACCGAAACAACACCCCGCCAGAAAGCAACCGAGGCGCCCAAAGACCAAGCCCAGCGCGACCGATGGCGCCGCCAGATCGGCGAAATGTAGCAGAGACCACCGCCACCGCCGCGTCGTCCACCAGGCTGCCAGGAGCGCCAAGAGGAAGCCCCCGTAGTAGGTGAGCCCGCCGCTCCAGAACTTCAACGCCCGCAAACAGTCCCGCTCGGGCACGCAGCGCCCCTGGGGGCCGGCGTCGTGGCAAATGGCGCCAATATCGTGACCCTGCCCTTGAGCCGCCAGGCACATCGCATCGCTCGTACATGACGTACCGTCGGGCAGGGGCTGGGCCAGCGCCAAAGGATCCGTGCACAAATGCACGTAGTCCATCAGGTAGCCATCAAAGAGCACGTGAAAGAGACGCGCCCCCGCCACCCCAGCCACCAAGAGGATCAACGCCAGATCCACGACCTTGCGGAGATCCCAACCGGCCTGCATCGCCTGGCGCCGCAACAAGGCCACCCCGACGAAAAACCCCACCATCAACATGGTGAAGTAGGACGGCAGGGCCCACTCCCCCTCCCCCAACAAGACTGGGTACATCACCCGCCCCCACGCTTAATGCTCGCGATTCTCCGCCGCGTCGCCTGCTTCAGCCACCTCGTCCTTTGCACCTGCGGCGCTCGCCTTGGCCGCGCGGTGCCCCAACAACAACTCGATGGCCATCAGCCCCACCCCAATACTGATGTAAGCGTCGGCCAAGTTGAAGGTCGGCCAGTAGGTCTCACCGACGTGCCAGGCGATGAAATCGATCACATAGCCATAGTTGATGCGGTCGATCAGGTTGCCGATGGCGCCACTCAAGACCAAAGACAGCGCGATGATCAAGCGCTTCTGCTGCCACTCGGCGTGTACCAAAAAATAGCCGATGAGGCAGATGGCGATGAAGCTCGTGAGAAAAAAGAACCACCGCCTGAAGCCTTCATCGGCCGTCGCGAGGAAGCTCCAGGCAGCGCCAGGGTTACGGGCGTACATATAGTCCCAGTAGCCATCAATCACCGTGATGGGACGCAAGCCAATGGTCACCTCGTCCCCGGCGCGCAAGGTGCTCTTGGGCCCCAGCATCATCCCATCGCGCTGGCTGAAGCGGCGCGCGATCACCTCCACGTCCTCGGCGCGCGTCCCCTCGAGCTTGAGCACCAGAAATTCTTCCAAGGCCATGGCGTCGGCGGCGGCGTCAACCTCGAGCACCAAGGCCGAGTCCTCGTAGCGCGGCGAAGCGAGGTTCGCCTCGGCCCACAGCTTAGAGATCTGGTCCGTGAGCACGCCCGCCAGCAAGATGACGGCGATCATAATGAACTTGGCATGTTCCGTTTTCATCTGTCTCCTGTCTCCAAGCGACCTCGGCCCGCACGTGGCGTCACAGGGGCAGAGAAGGGTCTGCGCGAACCTAGCGCGTGGCCTGAAGCTTCTAGCACACCTGGCACCGGCCTGAAAGTCTTCGTCCGCTGGAGCCATCCAACACAAGGGCGGCGCCCAGGGCTTTCATTCCCGGAGAGGACTTTCGCCGCGGCGCGGTGCCGCACGCCTCCGCGCACGTGGAAGAAGCTTGCCCCACTCCCCCTGATGTGCTAGCTAGGTGCGCCGGTGCTTTTGCGCGGAAGCCTCGCTCTGGCGTCATCTGCTGCCGAGCAGGCCAGGCTTCTGTAGACAAAGCAGCCAAGTTCAACACCTGCATGTCATTTCCGAGAGGGAGCGAATTCCATGGTCGATCAAGTAGAAAGCACGGAGAAACAAGCCGACGAGCCGCGGATCATGTGCTACGTTTGCAAGAAAATGGTGCCCAAGAGCCAGACCATGGAAGTCGAATATGCCCCGGGCAAGAAGGTGTGGATTCTCTCCAAGTACTTGCGCTACAGCGACCACGACAAGGTGGCCGACTAGCACCCGCTCTGCCCCGCAACCGAGCCCACCCCGTGGATTGAGGCATGCGCCTGCCAGCCCATAACGCACAGGATGCGGCGGTTTCCTTGGAGCCACAGGCATCGTCTCCTGCCGCCGCGCCTGCGGATGCGGCGGATCCCGCGGGGACGGTTGGCCCGCCAGTCGAGGCCAGCGCGACTGAACCCAGCACGGCAGACGCGCCGCCGGCAGCACCCGCACCCGATGGCGGCCACGCTCCGGCGGTGCTATGTCAAGAAAGCGAGCGCCTCTGTCAGGACGCGGAGCATCATTATAATGTTGGTGATTTCCGCGCCGCCCGCCGCCTCCTAGCCCAGGCGCGAGGGGCCATTGCGTCCGGCGACGCGCCTGAGCCCGCTTTGGCACAGCGGATGGCCACCCTCCAGCGACAGCTTGCGCCCGATCCTGTGGCGCTCGTCGTCGGTGGCCTCACCTTGCTCCTGGCAACGGTCATCGCCTGGCTCGCCCTGTCGCATTGAAGCCTACCCGTACCGAGAACTGCGCTCATGCCCACCGCTGTCGTCGCGCCCTTCCATCACCTGCCCGTCCTACTCGACGAGGTCTTGCATCACCTCGCCGTGCGCCCTGGCGACATCGTCGTCGACGCCACGGTCGGCGGCGCAGGGCACGCCTACCCACTGGCGCAGCGCGCGGCCCCAGGCGGCCGCCTCCTCTGTATCGATCGCGACCCCGACGCCATGGTCGCTGCCCAGTCCCGCTTGAGCGACGCGCCCGTGCCCTGCGCTTTTGCCCTTGGCTCTTTCGCCGAGATCGACACCCACCTCCGGGCCATGGGAATGCGCCCCACCACAGAGCAGGGGGGCGGGGTGGACGTCATTTTGGCCGATCTCGGGCTCAGCTCTCATCAGCTCGACCAGGGTTCACGCGGCTTCTCCCTCAGTCAGGACGGGCCGCTGGACATGCGGATGAGCCAGCGCGGGGAGAGCGCCGCCGACTATGTGCAGCGCGTCAGCCCCCGTGACCTGGCGCGGGCCTTGTCCGAGGGCGGCGATGTCTCCCGTCCGGGGCGAGTGGCGGCGGCGTTGAAGGAGCAAGCCGCTCAAGGGCAGATGACCCGCACCATTGAGCTGCGCTCCCTGTGCGAGCGCCTCTTTGGCCGTCCCCGCCCGGGCAAGATTCATCCCGCGACCACTGTCTTTCAGGCGTTGCGCATCGCCGTCAACGACGAGCTCGGGGCTTTGGAGCAGCTCTTGTCGGTGGCCCCTCAGTGGCTGCGGCCCGGTGGAAGACTGGGGATCATTTCCTTTCATTCTGGTGAAGATCGGCGCGTGAAGCACACATTCAGGGCCTGGGCCTCGCCTTGCACCTGCCCGCCTCGTCTCCCCCTGTGCGCCTGCGGGCTGCAACCCCTTGGCATCATCCAGCCCCGCAAAGCCGTCGTGGCCTCTGAGGGCGAGTGCCAGCGCAATCCGCGGGCTCGCAGCGCACGCTTGCGGGTTTTCGTTTTCAACCAGGTCGACTGAGGCTGGTCGGTCCCCATCTCCAGCGCCGTGGCAGACTTTGTCCGCGCGGCGTCGGTGCGCTGCTGCCGTGGGGTGCTGTCCCCACTTTTCCCCACCGCGCCCCTCGTCCCCAGCTTTTGCAATTTCGCTTAGTTTTCTGTACCCTAGCGGTCTTATACCCACGAATCTGGGTGCGTGCCAGGGGCCTGGCCGATGGATTTTGCTCATTTTTGTGGGGAAGAATTTTTATTTTTTTTGCCTTGGGAGAGAAAAAAAGCCAAGGCCCTTTTTCCATTTTTACGCAGTTGACAGGCCCACACACTTCAGCATAGGTTTGTGGGGTCAGGTGGGACGCATTCCCAATTCTCTCTTTCACGCCTCGCGTGATTTTGAGAAGGAGGTGCCCGGATCGGACCAAAGGGTTCGATGGAAGGCATGGGGAGTGTTTTTTTCTTGGCATTCGCTTCCTCTGCAGAAGGTCACGCATGTTTCGTGGCGTCTACGAGCACACCCTGGACAGCAAGGGCCGCGTCAGCGTGCCCAAACGCTTCCGCGATGGCTTGTTGTCGGCGACGGACACGCAGGTGGTCTTGACGCGCGGCTTGAATCGGTGTCTGGTAGTCTACTCGATGGATCGCTGGCGGCATTTCGAGGAGCGCGTCTTGAGTCGTTCACAGTTCGATGTGAACGTGATCCGGGCGAAGCGAATTTTTGTGGCTGGTGCGCAAGAATGTGAACTAGATGCTCAAGGGCGGATTTTGATACCCCCCGCCCTCCGTGCTTATGCCGAGTTTGACCGTGACTTGGCGTGGGTCGGACAACTGGATTCCATTGAGTTGTGGTCCATGGACAAGTGGCAAAAGGCTTATGACAATGCGCTGTTGAATCATGGTGACGCCATGACCTTCGACGACGCATTTGCCGAAGCTCTCGCCAACCTGGGCTTGTAGTTCTTTGAATTGGTAGGCGTCGCGTCTGATGAGGGCGCTTCGTCCGGCCGAGGCGCCATGGGTGGTTGCCTCGCTCCCAAGGACGGGGGCACCTTCTTCTGGCACATGGGTGCCGAAGGTCCCCCGCTTGTTGACGGCGGTTCGCGTCACTTCAGGATGATTCGCAGCACTAGGAAGGTCGAGGTAGGCAGCAAGCGGACAGCACAGGCGAGGACCGGCAACGGTCCTCGCCTGTGTTCGTTTTCGCCCACGCAGAACATCACAAGCCCAGACACGCTTGTGTCATTCTCGGGCGACATGCTATGGTCCCAGCCGTCCGCACGTGAGCCTCGCCAAGGGCGGTGCTCGGCGTCAATGGGTGTGAACCCCACGCCATCCACAACGCGACGATCGGGCTGTGCCCGTCGCCAGTCAGGGGGTCAGGTCAAAGGTTATGATCACGCTTCGTACCTACATCTTTTTGGACAGCTTGCAGCCTCAATTGACCAGCTACATCGGCAAAACGGCGCGCGGCTTCTTGCCCATCCCCGAGATGGCCTCGCTGTGGGTCGAGATTGCCCCTGGTATCGCCATCAACCGCGTCACCGACGTCGCCCTCAAAGCCACCAAAGTGGTCCCAGCCGTACAGGTCGTCGAACGCGCTTTTGGCCTCCTCGAGGTGCACGCTTCCGACAAAGGTGAAGTCCTCACGGCGGGAGACGCCATCCTCGAGTCCTTGGGACTCAAGGAAGAAGAGCGCCTCAAGCCTCGGGTCGCGACGCACCAGATCATCCGCGCCGTCGAGCCCTATCAGGCCCAGATCATCAACCGCAACTCCTCTGGGATGATGCTCCTGCCGGGACAGTCGCTCTTCATCTTGGAGACCGAGCCGGCAGCTTACGTCGCCTTTGCGGCCAACGAGGCCGAGAAGGCTGCCAACGTTTTCCTCATCGACGTCCGCACGACCGGGGCCTTTGGTCGTCTCTATCTGGGTGGCACGGAAGCGGAGATCGATGCCGCAGCCGAAGCCGTCGAGGCCGCCTTGGCTTCGGTACATGGCAAAGAGGCGCGTGCTTAGTCAACATCACAACCGTACTCGCCCAATCTTGGGCTGCAATGGTGCACCAGCAGGCGCCTGCGGGCGTCGGCGCAATTGAACAGGCGTAGTTTTGACTGCGTGGTAAAAGGAGCATGGCAATGGCTGAAGCGCTCGGAATGATCGAAACGAAAGGTTTCATCGGCATGGTGGAAGCAGCAGACGCGATGGTGAAGGCCGCCAAGGTCGAGCTGGTTGGTTACGAGAAGGTCGGCGGCGGTTACGTCACGGCCATCGTCCGCGGCGACGTCGCCGCCGTCAAAGCCGCCACTGAGGCCGGTGCCCGTGGCGCTGAGCGCGTCGGCGAGCTCGTCGCGGTCCACGTCATCCCCCGTCCCCACGTCAACATCGATCTCGTGCTGCCCCTCGGCCGCCGCGATCAGGCAGGCAAAGCCGTCGGCGAATAGGCACGGCCTACCTCGCTTCGCTTCAGGCGTGTCACCCGGCGGTGACACGCCCTTTCCCTTATCTCTGCGTTCCGGACAGCGCTGCGACGGGCTCTCTCCACAGCCCGGTCACCTTCCGGGGGGAGGCTATTGGCTATGCAACTCGGCAAAGTCGTCGGTACGGTCGTCGCTTCGCGAAAAGAAGAAGAGCTCGAGGGCCTCAAGCTCCTCGTCGTGCAGAACTTCGACCCTGAACACCCTCAGCAAGTCTCTGGCGCACCCGTCGTCGCCGTCGACGCCGTCGGCGCTGGCATCGGCGAAGTGGTCCTGACCTGCAGTGGCAGCGCCGCGCGCCAGACAGAGGTCACCCGCAACCGCCCCGTCGACACGGTCATCATGGCCATCGTCGACGAGATCGCTGTCGGCGGAAGCACCCGCTACGTCAAGGAGTAGACCAACATGCATCTTGACGAAGACAAGATTACCCTCCTCGTCGAAAAAGTCGTCGAGCGACTGGTCAGCCCCAACGCCTCGCGAACCTCACCCACGAGCGCACCCCCGACCAACACCAGCCGCCCCCAGAGCTACCGCATGCGCGTCCAGAGCAGCGACGCTGGCATCTTCGCCACCGTCGAGGAGGCCATCGCCGCCGCCAAAAAGGCCCAGAGTGACCTGCGCGAGTGCTCCCTCAAGACCCGCGACGCCATGATCGAGGCCATGCGCCAGATCAGCCGCGAGTACATTCAAGACCTCGCCACCATGGCCGTCGAAGAGACGGGCCTCGGCCGAGTCGATCACAAACTCGTCAAAAACAAGCTCGTCATCGAAAAAACCCCGGGCACGGAGATCCTCCGACCCCAGGCCTACTCCGGTGACAACGGGCTGATGCTCACCGAGCGCGCACCCTATGGCGTCATCGCCGCCATCACCCCCTGCACCAACGCCACGGAAACCATACTCTGCAATGCCATCGGCATGATCGCTGGCGGCAACACGGTGGTCTTCAACGTCCACCCCTCGGCCAAACGCGTCTCCGCCTTCTACATCGGCTTGCTCAACGAAGCCATGCGCGCCGCCGGCGCCCCAGAGAACTGCATCACCGCGTGCGCCGAACCCACCATCGCCTCGGCCAACACGGTCATGAAGCACCCCGACACCCGCCTCGTCGTGGTCACAGGCGGACCGGCGGTGGTGCAAGCCGCCATGAACTCGGGCAAACGCGCCATCGGCGCCGGGCCAGGCAACCCGCCCGTCGTCGTCGACGAGACGGCCGATCTCAAACGCGCCGCTGAGAGCATCATCAACGGCGCCGGACTCGACTGCAACATCGTCTGCATCGCCGAAAAGGAAATCATCGCCGTCGCCGATATCGCCGATCTCCTCAAACGCGAGATGAAACGTCTCGGCGCCATCGAGGTCACAGGACGCGACATCCGCAAGCTCGAGCAGCTCATCCTCACCAGCGATGGCGGGGTCAACCGCCACTTCATCGGCAAACGCCCTGCGCACATCTTGCGCGAAATCGGCATCTCCTGCGACGAAGACACGGTCATCGCCTTCTGCGAAGTCGCCGACGAGCAGCACCCCTTCGTCCAGCACGAGCTGCTCATGCCCGTCATCCCCATGCTGCGCGTCACCAACGTCGACGACGCCATCGCCATGGCCAAGCGCGTCGAGCACGGCTTCCGCCACACCGCCTGCATGCACTCCCACAACATCGCCAGCCTCCACAAAATGGCGCGGGTCATGGACTGCTCCATCTTCGTCAAAAACGCACCCTCCTCAGCCGGGCTCGGTTTCGGCGGCGAAGGCTACACCTCCTTCACCATCGCCAGCCCCACCGGAGAAGGCCTGACCACGGCGGTGCACTTCACCCGCGAGCGACGCTGCACCCTCAAAGAATACTTCCGGATCGTCTGAGCACCGCGCGCCTGGGATGCTTGGGTCGCCACCACCAGCGGGCGTGGCGCCCCCTCCCCCCGAAGCCGCCCCACGCCCACGCGAGCGCCTCTCGCACCGCTCGCGCTAGACACCGCCCCCCTTGCCCACTATCTTAGGCCGTCGATGAGGACGGAGGCTGAGGATGTTCGCACAGTACTATCCTATCCTGTTGGTTTTTCTGCTCACAGGCACACTGGTGGCCCTGATGACCGCCTTGGCCACCTTTCTTGGCCCCAAGAAAGACAACCCCGTCAAGGCCCTCCCCTTCGAGAGTGGCTCCGATCCCGTCGGCGACACCCGACAGCGTTCCAGCATCAAGTTCTACGTCGTCGCCATCCTCTTCATCATCTTCGACATCGAGATCGTCTTTCTTTACCCCTGGGCCCTGATCTACGCCGATTTCTGGCAGGCTGGCCTCGGCATATTGCTCACCGCTGGCGGCTTCATCTTCATGGCCATTCTCGTACTGGGCTTACTCTACGAATGGAAACGAGGGGCGCTTGAATGGGACTAGAACATCGACTCCCCAACGTGGTCACCACCAAGCTCGGACCGGTCTTGAACTGGGCGCGCAAGTACTCCCTTTTCCAGTATCCTTTCGTCACCGCCTGCTGCGGCATGGAGTACATGGCCACCTCCTGCTCGCGTTATGACATCGCCCGCTTTGGCGCCGAGATCCCTCGCTTCTCCCCCCGCCAAGCCGACTTGCTCTGGGTGGTCGGGACGGTCAATCACAAACTCGCTCCCTACCTGCGCCGCATCTACGACCAGATGGCCGAACCCAAGTGGGTCATGTCCTTCGGCGTGTGTGCCTCCACGGGCGGCTTCTATGACAACTACGCCGCCGTCCAAGGCATCGACAAAATCATCCCCGTCGACGTCTTCATCCCCGGCTGCCCACCGCGACCGGAGCAGGTCCTCGACGCCTTGATGCTCCTCCAAGAAAAGATCAGCAAGGAGCCCTGGGAGAAGTACGACTTCGAGGCGAAAATGGCGCAAAAGCGCAGCGCTGACGCCTCCCCATCCGACCTGGCTCAAGAGAACTGAACCTACGGCCGCGAAGCGCCGCATCCTGGGAGCTGCCATGAGCAAAAAAATGCTCAAAATGGTGACGAAAAAGTTCAAGGCCCATCTCATCGACAGCCACAACCAACACGGCGACGAGACCGTCATCATCACCCCAGAGGCCTTGCGCAACCTCACCACCGCCCTGCGCGACGAGCCCGACTTCGCCTGCGAAATCCTCGCCGATATCACCGTCGTCGATTACCTCGGCCATAAGACT
This sequence comes from uncultured Myxococcales bacterium, assembly GCA_964454015.1. Lineage (GTDB taxonomy): Bacteria > Myxococcota_A > Bradymonadia > UBA4248 > UBA4248 > CAYVQF01. Next base: position 81,854 of record CAYVQF010000007.1, on the reverse strand, counting down.
CCCCGCTTTGAAGTGGTCTACCATTTCCTCAGCCTCAAGCACCGCCACCGCCTGCGGGTCAAGGTCCCCCTCACCGAGGAAGCCTGCGCTGTCGACAGCGTGGCCGACATCTATCCCTCGGCCAATTGGGCCGAACGCGAAGCCTTCGACATGTACGGCGTGGTCTTCAAAGCGCACCCAGACCTACGGCGCATCCTCATGTACGAAGAATTCCAAGGACACCCCCTGCGCAAAGACTACCCGCTCATGGGCTCCCAGCCGCGGATCCCGCTCCTCGAGCCTGAACGCCCTGACACCCCGGTCTACCCACCCAACTTCGGCGACTACGGCCCAGCCAAGGAGAACGTCTGATGAACCGCGACGTCCTCGGCACCCTGGAGCTCGAGGTGCCCCTCAACACCGAGGCCATGATCCTCAACATGGGGCCCTCGCACCCCGCGACCCACGGTACGGTGCGCTTCATCCTCACCCTCGATGGGGAAACCATCATCAAGTTCGACACTGAGATCGGCTACCTCCACCGCGGCTTCGAAAAGTCCTGCGAACACGCCACCTGGCAGCAGGTCTTCCCCTACACCGACCGCCTCAACTACGTCTCGCCTCTCATCAATAACTTCGGTTACGCCCTCACCGTCGAAAAGCTTCTGGGCATCAAGGTCACTGACCGCTGCGAGTACATTCGCACCCTGATGGCTGAAATCAGCCGCATCTGCGACTACCTCACCTGCGTCGGCGCTGGCGCCTTGGAGCTCGGCGCCTTTACCGCCTTCCTCTATGCCATCGAAGGCCGCGAGTTCCTCTGGGATCTCATCGAAGAGGTCGCCGGCCAGCGCATGATGGCCACCTACGCCAGAATCGGTGGGCTCGCCAACGACCTGCCGCCCGACTTCGATGCCAAATGGAAGGCCCTGCGACCCCACCTCTTCTACCTCCTCGACACCATCGACGCCCTCCTCACGCGCAACCGCATCTTCATCGACCGCATGCAAGGCACCGGCGCCATCAGCGCCCAAGACGCCCTCGCCCACGGCTTCACCGGCCCCTGCTTGCGCGCTACCGGCGTGGACTACGACGTCCGCAAGACCTTCCCCTACCACAAATACGGCGAAGTCGAGTTTGACGTCGTCCTTGGCAGCCGTGGCGACAACTACGATCGCTACCGCGTCCGCATGGAAGAGATGCGGCAGTCCATCCGCATCGTCGATCAGTGCCTCGCCCAAATGGCGCCCGGACCGGTCACCTGCGACGATCCACGGGTCATCATCCCCCCCAAAGACCAGACCTACAACAGCATCGAAGGCATGATCCGCCACTTCAAAATCATCTTCGAAGGCACCCAGGTGCCCCCGGGCGAAGCCTACGGCTACGTCGAGGGTGGAAACGGCGAGCTCGGCTTCTACATCGTCTCCCTCGGCTCCGGGCGACCGTGGAAAATCAAAGTGCGCCCCCCCTGCTTCTACCTCATGGGGGCCCTCCACAAAATGGTCGAAGGGGCCATGCTCGCCGACATCATCCCTACTTTCGACACCATCAACCTGATCGGCGGTGAAATCGACCGCTGAACCAATTACGGGCAAGGCGAGGAATCCGCGATGCCGACCCTGACCATCAATGGCACCCAAGTCACCGTCGACGAAGGCACGACCATCCTTCATGCGGCCAACAGCATCGGGGTGCAGATCCCCCATTTCTGTTACCATCCCGCCTTGTCACGCCCGGCTAACTGCCGCATGTGCCTGGTCGAGGTCAAAAAGGCCAACAAGCCCCTGCCCGCCTGCTACAACTTCTGCACCGAAGGGATGGTCGTCGAAACCGAGAGCGACCTCACCCATCGCGCCCGCAAGTCGGTCCTCGAGTTCATCCTCCTCAACCACCCCATCGATTGCCCCATCTGCGATCAAGCCGGCGAGTGCAAGCTCCAAGACTACTACTTCGCCCACTCTGCCCAGAGCTCGCGCCTGGGTGAGCTGGAAAAGGTTCACAAAGTCAAGGCCTTCCCCCTGGGCCCGGAGGTCGTCTACGACGGCGAACGCTGCATCCTCTGTACCCGCTGCGTCCGCTTCTGCGAAGAGGTCACCCAGACCCGCGATCTGACGGTCATCGAGCGCAACGATCTCTGCGAAATTCGCACCTTTCCTGGCCAGGAGCTCGACAACGACTACTCCCTGTGCACCGTCGACATGTGCCCCGTAGGCGCTCTCACCGACCGCAACTTCCGCTTCAAATGTCGGGTGTGGTTCATGGGATCCACGCCCAGCATTTGTACGGGCTGCGCCAAGGGCTGCAACATCTACGTCGATCACTTCCAAGGCGAGGTGCAGCGCTATCGCCCCCGCACCAACCCTGCGGTCAACGCCTTCTGGCTCTGCGACCACGGCCGGCGCACCCGTTTGCGCCTCCACCGCGACCGCCTCTCGGCACCCAGCGCGGGCGCCCATGGGGCCTGCACCAGCGTCATCGCCATCACTGAGACCGTGCGCCGGCTGCGCGCCTTTTTGAAGAACAACAAGGGCGAACAACTCGCCTTCATCGTCTCGGCAGAGTCTCGTAACGAAGATCTGCTCAGCGTCTTCGACCTGGCTCAGCGCCTAGGGGTCCAGCGCTGCTACTTGGCGGCCCACCCCGATGACGCCTTCACCCTGCGCCGTCATCCCGAGCGACACAGCGACGGCATCTTGATCCAGGCCGACAAGAACCCCAACCGCCGCGGCGCCGAGACCCTCGCCGCCGCCGCCGGGATTGCCCTACGCCCTCTCAGCGACCTCCCCAACGACTTCGCGGCGGGAGACGTGCGTGCCCTGTGGTGCTTCACCGAAGCCCTGCCGGCCGCGCCCGAGCTGCAACAGGCCCTCGTAAAAGCCGTCAAGAACCACCTGGTCATTTATCAGGCACCCTACCAGAGCTGGCTGAGCGCCGTGGCCAACATCGCTCTCCCGACGCCAAGCCACGTGGAAATGGCAGGCTCTTTCGTCAATGGTGATGGCCTATGCCAGGGCTTCGCCCAGGCCTTCCCCGCACCCAAGCCCGTCCTACCCCACCGCGCCTGGATCGCAGCCATCGCGCAACGTCTGCGCGTCCGCCTCGACCACCCCGATGATGCGGCCCTGGCGGCAGAGATCGCGCGCCAACTGCAACAAGCGCCCCCGACGCCCGCGTCAGGGGGCTAGCCTGCGGCCGGTCCATGCCCCTCTTCTCTCTTCCCCCTCCCGTTTCCCACGAGCCCAACGATGTTGATCGAGACCCTCATCATCCTCTTGAAGATCATCATTGTCCTCTTCGGCGGCGCCATGACGGCTGGCGCCGTCATGACCGTGGTCGAGCGCAAACAATCGGCGTGGATCCAGAACCGCATTGGCCCTAACCGCGCCAACTTGCGCGGCCACATCATGGGACCTGAGCTCCTCTCTTCTTTTCGCCTCGGCGGGCTCGTGCACCTCGCCGCCGACGGCATCAAAATGATCTTCAAGGAAGACATCATCCCAGCGCGCGGCAATCGCTTCCTCCACACCCTGGCCCCCATGCTGGTGATGTTTCCCATCCTGGTGCTCTTCGCCGTCATCCCGTGGATGGACTACTGGTGCGCCGGCGGCGACTTGATCGTCATCGATTACCGCGACGTCTGCCTCAGCGAGAGCACCAACGCCTTTAGCGTCGCCGATCTCGACGTCGGCTTGCTCTTCATCTTTGCCATCGCCTCCCTCGGCGTCTACGGCGTCGCCATCGCCGGTTGGGCGTCGAACTCCAAGTACGCCATCCTTGGGGGACTGCGCTCCAGCGCCCAGATGCTCAGCTACGAGGTGCCCATGTCCCTCAGTGTCCTGGGCATCGTCCTGATCTACCGCAGCCTCAACCTCAACGAAATCACCCGCGCCCAGGGCGACCTCCTCTTTGGCGTCATCCCTGCCTGGGGCATCTTTTTGCAACCCGTCGCATTTTTGGTCTTCTTCACGGCGATGCTCGCCGAGACCAAACGCGCCCCCTTCGACGTCCCCGAAGGAGAGTCTGAGATCTCCACGGGTTACCTCACGGAGTACACGGGGCTGAAGTTTGGCATCATGGCCATGAGCGAGTTCATCGCCGTGGTCTTCGTGGCCGCAGTGGTCTCGGTGTTGTTCTTGGGCGGCTGGCAAGTCCCCTATCTCTATGGCGACGGCTTCCACATGCCCACCCCTTGGCTCTATGGCGTGATCGTCCTGCTGAGCCTTGGCGCCGCCGCGTTTTTCTTCAGGGCGTATCGCCAAAGCCGCGGTCGGCTGCCTGCGGCCTTGTCCGCCTTGGCCTTTCTACACGGCGTGCTCTTCGTGGTGGCAGCCATGACCCAGAAGAGCGGTTTTTTGGCGCTCCCCTATGGCCTCGTCGTGGTTTTGCGCATCGGCGCCATTTTGTTCAAGACGGCCGTCCTGGTCTGGTTTCAGCTCATGCTGCGTTGGACCTTACCGCGTTTTCGCTATGATCAAATCATGCGGCTGGGTTGGAAAATCCTCATCCCCGTAGCGGTCCTCAACTTGATCGTCACCGCCCTCGTCCTGATACCCTTTTACCGTTAACGGAAACGACCATGGCCAAAAGCGTGCACAGCCCGCGCATGTCCCTCTGGGAACGCTCTTACCTGCCGGAAATCGTCCGGGGCCTGGGCCGGACCATCGCCCATTTTTTCAGGGCCGCCACGGGCAAGAACTACCGCGACAAAGAACACGCCTGGTTCTTGCACCAGGGCAACGTGACCCTGGCCTACCCCGAGGTGAAGAGGGTTTACCCGGAGCGCTATCGCGCTGAGCACCGCCTGATGCTGCGCCAAGACGGTCAGGTGCGCTGCGTCGCCTGCATGTGCTGCTCAACCGCCTGCCCGGCCAACTGCATCCACATCGTCGCCGCCGAACATGACGACCCGAGCATCGAAAAGTATCCGGCCTCATTCGTCATCGACGAGCTGCGCTGTATTCACTGCGGCTTCTGCGTCGAAGCATGTCCTTGCGACGCCATCCGCATGGACACAGGCGTACACGTCAAGCCCTTTGACGCGCGCGACCAAGCCTACTATGACCGCAACTACCTCATGGCCCGTGGCGAACTCAGCGCGGCCGTCCAAGGAGGCAAAGGCCACACGCCTTAGGTTCACCTGCTTCACTCTGGCCAACCTCACGTTTACACCACGCCCGCGCCCATGACACTGCCCCCATCTCCCAAGGCCGCCACATCCAGTGACGATCCGCGTCGCGGTAACCACCGCAGCGCTCAGCTCGCAGCGATTGCGGCGCTGCTCCTCTTTGGCGTCGCCATCACGGCGGTCTTGTTGCAGAACCACAGCCACGCCCAGGTCGTGGATCCCGGCGATTGGGAAGCCGCTGCCGAGCATATCCGCGCGGCCTATCAGCCCGGTGACATCATCCGTATCGTGCCGATCTGGGCAGACGAACCGCGCGTCTTTCTCCACGGCCTCGAGATCGACATGAACCGCGAGCCCGATCCGGAGGTCCTCGACACCTACGAGAGGATCTGGCTCCTCGTCGGTCTGGGACGGGTGGCCGAAGCCAAGGCAAGCCTCCCCCAGAGCTATATCCTGGAAGAGGAACGCAACTTCGGCGGCGCCGACACCCTGCGCTTCCGCCTCCCCGCCAGTGCCCGACCTCACTACGACTTCTTGGCCCACATCCAAGAATCCGAGGCCAGCCGCTTCCGCGACGACCAGCCGCTGCATCGTTGCACCAACTGGACCCACCAGTCCTGGCACTGTGACCGCTACGATCGCTGGCTCAACGTCGGGATTCAGATGCGCGACATGGACGCCGATCCCCGCACCTGCATCTACTTTCCAGCCATGCCCGACCACTACTGGCACCAGCTCACCTTCCGCGACGTGCAAATGCACAGTGAAATTCGCGGCAGGGTTGGCCATGACAACTGGGCCGTTCGCTCCGAGCGTGGCTCTGAAGTGAGCTTCGAAGTGCGCATCAACGGCGAGCTGGCCTACGCGCGCGTCCTCGCGCCCAGAGATCCCCTCTTTCATCGCTACACCATCGACACCACTCCGTGGCAGGGCGAATCCGTCGACGTTCAGTTTCGCGTCTATGCCGCGGATTTCTTCGACCGATTCCTCTGTTTCACCGCACAAATACCGCAGGATCCGTCCTCTTTATGAGCGACCTTCGCGACTTCTCTCGCATCGAGCGCTTCGTGGCCGTGCTCCTCATGATGGCCTGCGCCGCCGTCGCCCTCCACGAAATCGCCAACTTCTTCCTGTGGGGGCACAACGGTTTCAATGGTTCGGCGTTCAGCCAAGCGGCGCGTAACACCCTGCGCTTCAGTGAGCTCGGGCAAGCCCAGTATTGGACCGGGCCCGACGCGCCCCCGGCAGAGATCCTCTACACCCACCATCCCCTCCTCTTACACCTCCACGTCGCCCTCATGTTCCTCATCTTTGGCGAGCTCGAGTGGGCCGCGCGGCTGGTGCCAGCACTTTATTCCATCTTGAGCGCCGGGATGCTCCTTCTCCTGGTGAAGCGCTACTGGGGCCCGCGCATCGCCCTGATCAGCCTCGCTGTTTATGCCACCATCCCGGTGCAAGTGATCTTTGCCAACATGATCGACCACGAACAGGGAGGCATCTTCTGGTCGTTGGCCATGCTCTACTTCTACCTCAACTGGCTCACCCAGCGGCGCCTGCGCTCTCTCTTCGCCCTGTTCTTGGCGACCACCATGGCCTGTCAATTTGACTGGCCCCCTTACTACCTGGCCTTCATCATCGCCTGCCACGCCGCCTTGACAGGTATCGCTGCCGATCGCGCCGGCTTCCGCTGGCGCCGGGAGTACACCTTCGTCGCCGCCTTCTCCGCCGTCGTCCTCACCAACTTCATCGGCTACTTCCTGTGGATCATCCACGCCAAGGGCTCCATCGAACAGATGCTCATCGCCTTTGCTCTCCGCACGACCACCCCTGACAATGTGTGGTCACAGATCCTGGAACGCCTCCCGCTGATGATCGCACCGCTCTCACTGGCCCTGGCCTCGGCGTGGCTCCTCGGCTGGCTCTGGCGCTTGGGGCGTTCCCAGCATCAACACCGCGACCTCGTCCCCATCGCTTTCCTCATCGCCCAGATCATCCACCATGGTGCCTTCAAGCATGCCTCTTACATGCATATCTATTGGCACTACTACAGCACACCCTTCATCGCCATCGGCGCTGGTGTCACCATCGCGTGGCTGGCCCAGAACGCCCGCGTCGGCCTAGCTCACCTCCTCCCCGAGCGCTGGCGCTGGAGCGCCCTCGGCGCCTATGTCGCCGTGCTCATCGCCTTGTTGACCCCCTTGACGGTCAACGGCTGGGAACGCCTGAACTGGGGTCGCTCCCAAGGCTGCGCCCCAGACGCCTTCCCGGGATACACGGACTACGACAGAACCCGCGTCGCCGCCTGGCTCGCAGAGCGCACCTACTTCGATGAAGGCATCCTCTTTCACGAGTCCTTTGGTTTCAGAGCCGAAATCATCTGGTACATCGACCGCCTCTTCGAGCACACCAGCCAACCCTTCGCCAACCAACGCATCCGCAACTACCCCATCGCCTTTTACGTCGCCGACACGCGCTGGACGCCCTGCTCCCACCTCCGTCCGCTCTTGAACGGGGGCTACTCCCTGACCCTCTTCGAGGGTCACTATTTGGCCGCCGACGTGCGCGAAGCCAAGCCTCAGCAGCGCGCCCTGCGCCTGCAAGCATTACCCACCACCTGGTGGTGGTGGTTCTTCGTCAATCCACGCCAGCCACCAACGACGTGGGTGGACGATCCCGTTGGCCTCTCCCACTTGCAGTGGATGAGCGAGGCTTGCCAATGAAGGCCCCATCGCCCTGCCTCTACTTCCCCTTCTTGGGCGCAGCCCTGCTCCTCTTTGCCTTCCTCGGCCTGCGCTTCGGCGATCTGCCGCCACCTCCCGACGCGCCACGCCTGAGCCACGTCGGTCAGGGCTACTACATCTTCGGCCACGCCGCGGAAACTCCCCACATCGTCCCGCGCCAACTCCAACGCACTTTCCGCGTGCAACACCAAGCCCTCGCCCCCCTCCTCGGCGAGCAAGCCCCCCCATTCGTCGCCTTCGCCTATAGTATTCTCGCCATCCTGGCCCTCGCCTACCTGGTGCGCAGACGCAGCCACGCGCTTCACACCTACCTCCTGCTCTTGTTGCTGCTTTCCACGCCCGCCATTTTCGGCGCGGCCACGGCCGTTGGCCATCAGCAAGCGGGCCTCTTCTGGCTCCTCTTGACCGCCATCCTCTGCCATCACCTTCGCCACAGCCAACGCTGGCTCTGGCCAGCCCTCGCCGCCCTGGTCGCGGCAACCATGGCCGTGTCATCGGATCATGGCGCCTGCATCGCCATCGCCCTCTTGCTCCTTTACCACGGCTGGCGCTTCAACTGGCCGCGCCCTGGCACCAACCCCGCCCGGTGGGCCCGCGAAACGGCGCCGATCTTTGCTCTGGCGCCTACCCTCCTCGTGGGGTGGCGTGCCTTGAAGCCCAACGCCGAGAGGTGGCTCCAGACCCTGGACGCTCGCTTTTTTCTCGGCTTCGACCACCTGATCTACGCCGGTCACTCCATCATCGATTTGATCCCGCTCCCCTTGCTCTTGATGGCTTTGGTCTGGCTCTTCTGGGTGGTCGTCCGCTTCCTCCGCCAGCGTACCCTGCGCTATGCCGAGAGTCTCGCCGTCATCTTGGTCATCGTCCACTTCTTCGATCTCATCGTCATTCGCGAACCTTGGGCTCTCTCCAACACCTATTACCTCGCCGTCGCCGCTTGCATTGGCAGCGCTCACTTGCTGGGCGACATCATCCTGGCCCTGCGCCAACCCCGCACCATCGGCGCGCGGTTGGCGTTCGCCACTGCCATCGTCGCAACGGCTGGCCTCATGGCCGCCCAAGGACTGGCGAGCCACGGCGTCAGCCAGTGGGACGCGCCGCGTCGCATCGCCTACTTCAGTGGCTATCGCCCGGCCGCCTTTGAAGGCCCAACCCGCCTGGCCTTCATTCTGGCTGAGTCCAAGATCCAGCCAGGCCAGGTCATCTCTTTCGGCCCCGAGCTGCTCTGCAGCCTCGAATGCGCCACCATGGGCGCCCCAAAGCGCTTTTTGCCGCGGCGTGACCTCCTCGAAGGGCAATGGCCCCCTGGACCGGTTTTGCTCAGAGCCTCGGATCTGCCAATGCTGCCCAGTCCCCACCCTGCCGACGCCCTGCTCTTGGGCCATGACTTGGCCATGGTCAACCTCGCTCCTCTCCCCCGGCATCGCAGCTACCACCTCAATCTCCCGCCCCTGCATCTGCATTGGCAGGCTTTCGCCAGAGATGCAGAGGCGTTCATGGCCTATCCGCGTTAATCGTAGGTCGCCATGGCGCCACGGTGCCGGCAGAGCAAGCCACATCATAGACTCCCGATGGACTTTGATTGTTTTATTCGTCGCCAAGCGCTCCCTGTCCACTGACGGTGCGCATGTGTTAGTCTGAGTCGCGGCGAGGTCTCGTTGTCACCGCCACAGCCCTCACGCCGTTTCGTGTGCGGCGCGCTCACTCTGACGAGTCACTTTGCGATGTCTGACCTCATGGCCAAAGAGGGGTTGGCGGCAAGCATCCCCCCGCTGGAGAGCAAAGTGCTCAGCCTCGAGCGGCGCCTCCAGATGCAAGAGCAAGAGAACGAGAGCCTCAGACGCCGCGTGACCGAGAGTGAGGAGCGCCTCCAGGCCTTTCAGCAAATCGCCGTGGCCATTGGCTCTCAGCCCACTTTGGACACGGTGCTGCAGCTCATCATGGAGAAGACCACGCTGTTGATGCGTGCCGATCGCTCGACCCTCTACGTCTTGGACGAAGCCAACAACGAGCTGTGGTCACGCATCGCCCAGGGCTCCCGAATCTCTATGATTCGCCTGCCTGTCGGCGAGGGCATTGCTGGGTGGGTGGCCAAAACAGGAAAAAGCCTCAACATCAAAGATGCCTATCGCGACGAGCGTTTCAACAACATCATCGACTCCCAGACGGGCTATCAGACCCGCTCCTGTCTCTGCCAGCCCATTCGCGATAACCACAGGAACATCATTGGGGTCATCCAGGTGCTCAACAAAGTCGACGGCTACTTCTCCGTTGAAGACGAGGCGCTGTTGAGCAGCATCGCGGCCCAGGCGGCCATCACGCTCGAAAATCAGAAGCTCTACATGTCGGTGGTGGCCAAGAACATGGAGCTCACCGAGGCCCACGAGAAGCTGCAGCAAAAGATTCGTGAGATTGACATCCTCTATGAGATCGAGCGAGAGGCGGTCCACGCCGACTCTCTCGAGGCTTTCCTCCATTCCATCGGCACCAAGTGCACCAAGCTGCTCGACTCTGAAGCCTGTGCCATCACCCTGCGCAACGAGACACGCTGTCATGTCTACCTCACCAAACGGCAACGGGATCAGCGCGCGGCCTTCACCGTGCAAGCCCTCGACCATGAGGAAGGCGCCGCCGCCAGAGTGCTGCGCAGTGGCGAGACGCTGCGGGTGGACACCGTTGATGACGACCTGGTGGACCCGGTCTTGGCCTCCTCGGGCGTGGTGCTCCGCACTCTGATGGCGGTCCCGCTCTTGGCAGACGATCTCGTCATCGGTGTCCTCGAGGTCGTCAATCGTCGCGGCCGTGATGAGGCTGGTCGGGCCCAAACCTACAGCCGGAGCGAGTTGAAGCTGCTCACCCTGATCGCCTCGCACACCTCTTCTGCCGTCTCAGCGCAAATGAATCGCGAGCGGGCGGAGAAGGCACAGCGCCTCTCAGCCATTGGCCAGATGCTCTCTTCTGTCCTCCACGATCTCAAGACCCCCATCTCGATCATCAGCGGCTACGTCCAGCTCATGGCGCGGCAAGAAAAGGCCGCCATCAGAGAACAGCACGCCGAGGCCATCCTCAAGCAGTTCGACACCCTCAACAAGATGACCAAAGAGGTGCTCTCTTTTGCCAAAGGAGAGTCCACCATCCTCTTGCGCAAGGTCCTGCTCAACAAATTCGTGGAAGAGGTCAAAGAGCTGCTGCAGAACGATCTCATGGGACGCAACGTGGCATTGGTCTTTGAGAGCCACTACCGCGGAGCCGCGCGCTTCGATGAGGTCAAACTCAAGCGCGTCTTTGCCAACTTGGCCCGCAACGCGGCCGAGGCCATGCCGCAGGGCGGCACCCTGCACATTCGCGTCGAGAAGGTGGACCACGAGCTGTGCTTCACCTTTGCCGACACGGGGCGCGGCATTCCCGCCGAGGTTCAACAGCGGATCTTTGAGAGCTTCGTCACCAAGGGCAAGAGCAACGGCACCGGCTTGGGACTTGCCATCGTCAAGAAGATCGTCGATGAACACCGCGGACGCATCACTTACGAAACGCAAGAGGATGCTGGCACCGTCTTTAGAATCGCGCTCCCCTTCGATCCCGGCGATTGACCCTGTCCCCACGTCACCACCAAGTGAGGCCGTGATGCCACGTCGTCAAGGACGCTCTCTCCTCCTCGTCTTCTTGGGCTTCGCCCAGCTCTGCGCCGCCTGCGCCGCCGCCGCGCCTGCCACCGTGGAGACGCCCCCCAGCCAGACCCATGACGCCCCCCCAGCGCTTGAAGCCCGCCCCGGCCCCGGCGCTGCGCCCGCCAACAGCGGCCTCGACTTTCAGCGAGAGCAGCTCCAGTTGGCGAATGATTTCCTCATGCAAGGGGAGCACGACCTCGCCGTGGTGCACCTCTTGGCCATCGTGCAGAGTGAACCTGCCTCGGAAGAAAAACTGCACGCCCTGTTGCTTCTCGCGCACCTCGCCCTCTACGAGGAACAACCGACCCGCGCCATCGAAGTGCTGGATCGCTATGGGCCCCTGCTGTCCCCTCATGTCGACCTCACCCTTAGCCGCGCCGAAGCCTACCGTGCTCTCGGTGATCGCGAAGCCTTCCTCCAACAACTCACCATCGCTTTGACTCACGCCCCAGAGCGCGTGGACTTAGCGGCGACCTTGACCCTCGCCCGTGCCGCACAAGGGAGCCCGGAGAGCCTGGCGCAGGCCCAGGCAACCTACGCCAACAGCGTGACCACCACCGTCACCTTGTTGAGCGATCCCGAGCAAAGCCCCGAGACTTTGGTCAGCATCCTGCGCAACCTCGATCGCGTTCGCGAACCACGCCTGGTGGCGCCCATGCTCGCCTTGCTCAGTCATCCCAACCAGGAGGTCGTGGCGGCGGCCTTCGAGACCCTCATCTACACCGCCGAGCCCAGTTTTCTCATGGAGGCCTTCGCCGAGAGGATTCCCTTGGAGGAGCGCCCCCTGGTGCGAGAGGCGCTGCAATCGGCCATCGACTTCCTCCGCGACTCACCGCCGCCCATGGAGGGGCTCTTGGAGGTGCCCCCCTCGAGCGCAGACGGAGCAGGCCAAGGCGACTAGAGAGACACGCGGCGCAGCGCCTGCCCCCACATGGCGCGCATCTCCTGCCTCTGCGCAGGGTCTGCAAGCGGCGCGAAGACACGCGCCTCGCGCCACACGGCGCGCACCGCGTCGAGATCACTGAACACGCCCACTCCCAACCCGGCCAACAGCGCCGCTCCAAGGGCTGTGGTCTGAATGATTTCGGGGCGCACCAGACGCGCGCCCAGGAGGTCCGCCTGGATCTGCATCAAGAGATCGTTGGCCGACGCACCGCCATCGACCTTGAGCGTCGTCAACTCCCGCCCCAAGTCGGCGGCCATGGCCTCGAGGACATCCGTGTTCTGGTGCGCGATCCCCTCGAGAGCAGCTCGCGCCAAGTGACCGCGGGTGGTACCGCGGGTCAGGCCACAGACCAAGCCACGGGCCTCGGCGCGCCAGTGCGGTGCCCCCAAACCGGTCAGGGAAGGCACGAAGACCACCCCGCCGTTGTCCGCCACCCCCATGGCGAGGCCTTCGATGTCGGCAGCCTTTTCGATGAGGCCCAAGCCATCGCGAAGCCACTGCACGATGGCCCCGGCGATGAAGGTGCTGCCCTCTAGCGCGTAGACACGCTGCTCTCCCACGCGCCAGGCCACCGTCGTCAGCAGGCCGTTGTCGGAGCGCACCGGCGTCGCGCCAGTATTCATGAGGAGAAAGGCACCCGTCCCAAAAGTGCATTTCGCCTCGCCCGTAGCGAAACAGGTCTGGCCAAAGAGCGCCGCTTGCTGATCTCCCGCCATGCCAGCGATGGGGATCCCATCGGGCAAACCGGGCACGCCCTTGGTTCGGCCCAAGATCTCGGCGTTGCCCCCCAAAGCCGGCAGCAGGGCCATGGGGACCCCGAAAAGCTCGCAGAGCTCCGCATCCCACGTCAGGCTCTCGAGATCCAGGAGCATGGTTCGCGAGGCGTTGGAGACATCCGTGACATGGCTCTCGCCGCCGCTGAGGCGCCACAACAAATAGGTGTCTACCGTCCCAAAGCACAGCTCGCCCCGCTGCGCCCGCGCATGGCTATCGGTTTGATCGAGCAACCATGCGATCTTGGTCGCCGAGAAGTAGGGGTCCAAGACCAAGCCGGTGCGCTCCTTGACCAAGCCGGCGTGACCGGCCTCTCGCAAGGCGGCGCAGCGTGCCTCCGTGCGCCGACACTGCCAGACGATACCGTTGTGCAGCGCCTTGGTCGTGGCGCGCTCCCACAGAAAGGTGGTCTCGCGCTGGTTGGTGATCCCAATGGCCGCGATCTTGGCCATATCGATGCGCGCCCGCGCAATGGCCTCACCCACGGCATCGAGCACGGACTGCCAAATCGCCTCTGGGTCGTGCTCGACCCAGCCCGGTCGGGGATAGACCTGGGCAAACTCCCGGTTGACGCTCGCCAACACGGTGAGCTGATCGTCCAGTACGAGGACGGTGGTACCCGTCGTTCCTTGGTCAATGGCGAGTAAGTAGGTCATGGGTTCACTCCTCAGTACACAAGCGAAACACGATACTCTGTGGAAAATGCGGGCGCAGAAGGCAACACCCCCAAGCGCCAGCGCGCCCAACGCCCGTTCATGGCGCCGCCAGGCTTTGACAATAGGGCAAGCCCTGCTCCGAGCCCATGGTGCCTGCCGCGATTTCGCACGCCACCGCCAGCATGCCGCGGGCGTCAGCAGGATAAGTCCGGGCCAGCCGATCCGCGCCTGCTGAAGCCAGTCGAGCGCCATCGGGGGTAAAGGCAACGGCCTCCACCGCCCCAGCGTGGGCCTTGATGATGGCGATGGGTTGCGCCGTCGCCACTTCCCAAAGGCGCAACTCACCGAGAACGTTGCCGGCCACCAAGACCCGACCGTCGTGGGAGAAGGCGGCGGCGCGGGTGGCGTGACTCGAAGTCGGCAACGCCGCCTTCACCTGGAGCGCCGCTGGATCCAGGACCAACAACAGGTTGGCAACGCTCTTGAAGACCAGCAAGTCCCCAGCGCCGGTCGACACCGGTCGCAGAGAGGCCACGTGGAATGGAGCGAAAAACAGGAGATGGCCATCGCTGACGCGCCAGACCTTGAGCAACCCGTCGGCACCTGCGCTCACCACCTTCTGGTCGTCGTCCGCAAAGGCGGCGAAGCGCACCGCCCCGGTATGGGCATAGAGCAACAAGTCCAAATCTCCATTCTCGGCGCTCCACACCCGCACGACACCATCGGCACCCGCGCTCACGACTTTGGCGCCGTCATGAGAGAAGCGCACGTGACGGACCGCCCCAGCGTGGCCGCTGATCACCAGCCGGCTCTCTCCCGAGTTGAGATCCCACAAGCGGACCGCGCCATCCTCTGCTGAGGTCAGCAGCGTCTCGCCCCCAGGCGCAACGTCGGCATGGGTCAGCGGGCCACGATGTCCGGCGTAGACCCGCAGGGTCGACGCCGTCTGTACGTCCCACCGCCGCGCGCTGCCGTCATCACTGATGCTGACGATCTCGTTGGCGCGCGGCGTTGGATACAGGGAGCGAACCGGACCTCGGTGCCCCTTGAGCGTCGACAGGGGCATGCCACTCTGGCCATCCCAGATGCGCACCGTGCCGTCCAGCGAGGCCGTGGCCAGCGCCGTGCTCCCAGGAATGAAGAGCAGATGGGTCAGGGCCCGCATGTGGCCGCGCATGGTCGCCGTCGCGGAATCTCGCTCCAAAGACCACAGGCGCAGGGTGCCGTCGTTGGAGGCCGACGCAATGCGCTGACCGTCTCTCGCAAAGACCGCTTGGCTTACGCCTGCCTGATGCCCGCGCAACACGTGCAACTGGCGACCGCTGGCCACCTCCCACACCCGAATCGTGCCATCGAGAGAAGCGCTGATGAGCCGCGCACCGTCCAAGGAAAACGACACGGAGCTCACCGCATCGGTGTGCCCCATCAAGGTCATCTCTGCCCGTCCATCCGTCACGGACCACAACCGCACCGTACCATCGCCACCGGCCGTCGCCACCAAAGTCCCATCAGGTGAAAAGGCCAAATCCAAGAGGGCCTCACCACTGTCGACCATGCGATGCAAAGCCTTACCCTGTTGGCTGTCCCACAGGATCAGCATGCCATCATCGGCGACGCTGGCCACCTGTAAGCCAGAAGGCGAAAAGGCCACCCCACGCACGGCCTCGCTGTGCCCCTCCAGCCGGGCGCGCAGCAAACCCGTCCGCATATCCCACAACAGCGCCGCGTCACCCCATCCTCCCGTCACCAGCAGCATGCCGTCGGGAGAGAATGCGGCGCAGCCAACATCAAAGCGGTGCCCTTCCAAGCTGAAGAGCAAGGTCCCCGTGCGCGCATTCCACACCCGCGCGCTGTGATCACCCGAAGTGGTCACCAAACGCTCACCATCTGGAGAATAGGTGGCCTGCCAGATGTGTGCCCTGTGCCCCTCGAGCCGGTGAATGGGCTGGCCCGTGCGCGTGTCCCAGATCACTGCGAAGGGCGCCGCACCCACCGTCACGACTTGATCGCCGCCGGGGGAGAAGGCCGCGTGGCGCACATCCCCTTGGCCACCGCGCAACAGCGCTACCAGATCCCCATTGCGGGCAGAAAACAGCGCAGCCCCGCCCCCTTCGGCATCGCCAATCAAGAGGTCGCCGTCGGGAGAAAACGCCACGAAGGTCAGCGGCTCCTGGCCACGCAGCAGCGGGCGGCTAGCGCGTGCCGCCGAGATCGCTGCCAGCAATCCATCGACCGCCGCCTGCGGCGGCGAACCGCTCTCCAGACCCCAACCCACGGCAGTGATGGCCGTCAACAGCGCATCGTGCTCAAAGCCGGGCATCCGCGCCAAGGTCGAAGCATGCCGCCCTTTCTCGGCCAACAACGATTGCAGCATCCGCCCGCGTTCCTCCCGCGTGGTGCGCTCCCGTTGCACCGCCGTTTGCCGCTCCTCGACGGCCAAACGCGCCTCTTCCTGCGCCTGAATGCGCGCTTTTCGCTCTAGCCCAAAGGCCATCAGGGTACCATGCCGCACAACCTGTACCCTGCCGAGAACCCGCTCAGTCGCACAACTGCGATAACCAATCCATGCGCTCACCAGGATCAGGGGCAACACGAAGAGGGCCCCCAAGCGCGAGCGATGCGGACGAGGGCTTTGCTCACTCATGTCCAGCCTCCTCCTCGGCCTGCACCTCGACGGGCGCCACGAAAACCCGCAGTGGCTTCATGTCCCATAGCAAAACAGCGCTGTCCGCGCTCGCGCTCGCCAAGGCCCGGCCATCGGGGCTAAAGGAGAGGCTAGTGACGGCACCCTCATGGCCAGGGATGGCAAAGCGCAAGCGCATGCCATCGCGCTCGACCAATTGGATGTGGTCCCCCTCGGCAAAGCTCAGCAGAGCGCCATCGGGTGAGAACGTCACCGCTCGCGGGCGGACCCCCCGCACGACCCCCGCGACGGCACCATCCTCCCAGGAAAAGAGACGCACCAGCCCTGCGCCTCCCTCCCGCTCGCGAACCGCCGTCACGAGCAGTCGCTCTGTCGGGTGAAAAGCCAAGTCCCACACCGGGCCATCCCCCCCAAAGAGGACATCTGTGCAGGCCTCTTCGTCCTTGCGACAGAGCAAGACCCCTCCTTCCAACGCCGCCGCTGCGAACACTTCCCCCCTCGGATCCAGCGCCGCGACCCGCACATGCTCGGCCACCGCCGCCTGGATCCGCACCTCCTCCAGAGACGTCTCGCCCCACACGAACCAGCGCACCTGTCGGTCCCCAAAGAACGCCACCACCTGGTCATCGACGTTGGCTGCCATCGCGCTTACCCCCACGCCTGGCAGCGGGACCTGCACGGCCTTGCCATGGAGATCCCACACCCGCAGGGTGTCGAGGGGCGACGCCGTCACCACCTGGGTTCCATCTGGCGAAAACGCCAGCGCCGTCACCACCCGAGGGGCACGCCACCGCGCCTGGACTTCCCCCGTGGCCACGTCCCAGAGGTAAACCCAAGCATCCAAGCCGGCCGTCGCCACCCGATGTCCGCGGGGAGAAAACGCCACCGCCGTAACGCCATCGGCGTGCCCCGAGGCGGGCCACACCTCGCGGCCGCTCCCGGGGTCGACCACCACGATCCGCCGCCCGCTGATGAGCGCCAGCCTATCGGGGCGCACCAAGGTCATGGCGCGCAGGCTCATCCCTTCGAAACGAATCACGTCTCTCGGCGCACCACTGCGGCTGTCCCAGAGGCGCAAGCTATTGCCCTGACAGGTATAAATACTCTGCTGGTCCGAAGAAAACACCACATCCGTGTGCTGCACCTGCTCTTGCGTATCCAAAGCCAAGCGTTGCCGACCAGCCTGCACATCGAAAACACGTACCGTACGCCCCGACACGGCCAACCAGGCGCTGTCTGCTGACCACGCCAAACGATGCAGGCCACCATGCGCCGGATCGAAGACTTGCAAGAGTCGGCTCCCGTCAAGCAGCGACCACACCCGCAGCGAGCCATCGCGCCCCAACGTCGCCAAAGACTGCACATCGGGCGAAAACGCCACATCCTGGACCGCCACGCCATGGCCCAAATAATCCGCATGATGCGCGCCGCTCTCAGTCCGGAAGAGCTGCACCAGATCGCGCTCCCCCCCGACAGCCACCCAGCCCCCGTCTCCACTCAACGCCAAAGCCCCAATCTCGCCACATTGGGTAGGGATAATTGCCCCCTGGCTGCCATCCCGTACGTCCCACAGCCGAACCAAGCCATCGCCCCCCCCCACGGCCACCAGGGCCGCTTCCGGCGCCGCCGCCAGCGCCAGCACCGGGACCGGGCTGGTCAGAATCTGCCGCAACTGGCCGCTCTCCGCGTCCCAGACCCGAACACTGCCTTCGGCGTCGGCACTGACGAACCAGTCCCCTTCGCGACGCCCCGCTGCCGCGCTCGCGACGGCGACCACCGGCACGGGGTGCCGCAGCGCCAGCGAACCCAAGCGCTGCGACGCCCCTGGAGGCAAGGGGGTGCCCGTTCTATCGAGGCGCGGCGAGAGCGGGCGAAAACGCGTCCGCAAGGCGCGCTCCTGGACGACCTCGGCCTGGGGGTCGACGACATCCGTCAACTCCGGCTCCAACGCTTGCTCCTCCACCACCTCTGGACGGGGCGCCTCCACGGTTGCTTCGCTCCCACAGGCCAGGCACATCCCCACCCAGCACCACAGCACCACCCACGGCCAACCACCGCGACGCCTGCCCTGAGCCCCTGTCGCCGGCGCCTTCATGCCGCCTCCGTGTCGCTTCCGACCATCACGTGTTCGCCAAAGTGCGGCGGCAACAGCCCGGCCTCCATGAAGGCCCACTTCGCCCGCTTCGACACATCGCTCTGGAAAGCCGTCTCCAGGCGAATATCCAGCACATAGGCGCGAATGCGCACCCGCGTGTAGAGGCGCTCTTTCATGACATCGGCAATCCCGACGACCACGGGCTTGTCCAAAAACACATAAGGGCTGGTCGCCGCCGCCTGCCACGCCAAATGCTCCGCCTGACGCAGATCGGTGTGGGCCGGAAGATAGACATCGGTGACCACCTGAAAGTCCAAGGCCCCAGCGTTGCCATTCGACACCGCCTGTTCCAGCATCTTGGCATTGGGAACCGTCACGAGGGAGTCGTCGTTGGTCACCAACTTGGTCGAACGCAAACCGATGCGGACGATCTCACCGTAGTATGGCTGGATCTCAACTTTATCACCCACCTGGAACGGACCATCGAAGAGAATGATCAGCCCGCCCAGAATATTCTTGACGAAGTCCTGGCCGGCGAAGCCAATGGCAAAGACCGAAGCCCCAACCAAGGCCGCCATCGTCTGCGAGCCTGGGTTCATCACCCCCACCACCAGCAACACCGTCGCAATTCCCCACACGAAAATCGAAATCAGCGGCACAAAACGCAAGAGAAGCAGTCGCCGTTCCCCAAAACGACTCGCCAAGCTCTCCACCACATAGGTCAACAAACGGATCACCAACCACGCGCTGCCAAGGATGGTCACAATGGCCAATATGGCCCCAGGCGACAGGAAAGCATCGAACAAGCCCCCGCTTGGTACTTCAGGCATGGTCTCCTCCTAGCTCGACACCCATCACTTTCCTCTCGGCTCTGCCCGCACCGATCAAGGCGCAGACCAATACACGATGTGTTTTCCCTGCAAATGCTTGATCACGCCACCGAGGTGACGCGAAGCAATCTTGTAGCGCTGCACGTCTGGATCACGGCTGCTCTGTGCGGAACGCAGCTCGAGCACCTGGCGCTGGTGCAACAACTGTAAGGTCAAACGGGCGGGACCCAATGCCATGGTCAACACCTGCGCCAGCTCTATGGCATTCAAATCACCGTGCTGTAGCAAAGCCGCCAAGGCAAAACAGTGCTGTTGCGTCAGCCGCCGGAGCACCTCCGTCTCCGGGGCGGCCAGCGGCCTGACCACCACCGCTTTGCCCGACGCATCCACATGGGTCGACTCCAACCACAGGGACAAAGCGCTGAGCAAGTTCCCCCCCGAATGACTCCGCAACTGACGGAAGAAGTAAGCCGAGATCACGCGCTGCTTGGCGTGCTCGCCCCGCGCCCGCTGCAGCGCCTTGCTCACCTTCACCGACGCGCTGGGGTCCGGCTCGAAGTGCAGCTTGAAGCCCGAAAGGTCGTGGCGCACCAAAACCGCGCGTTGTAGCTCCATATCACTTAGAGATTGCGTGGCTACGATGTGGGTGAACGCATCATTGAGGCGGAAGAGCCGCTGGAGAAAGGCGTGCGGATGCGCCTCCAGGCTCACCACCCACAAGTGTTGCGGCGTGCGCGAGACCACGTGCATCAAAGCTTGGATGGCCCCAAAACCACCGATGCGACGCAAGTAGAGACGGTGGACGTTCTCGACCACGATGAGCTGTCGACTACGCCCTTGCAACCAAGTGATCAACGCCTCGAGGTCAGCAAATGCGCCCTCATGCCCAAGGGTCTGGGCCAACAACAGGACCAGCTCCTCTTCAGTGCTCCGCGTCTGCGTCACCTGGGTCCGCGCGATCTCCGCCCCTTCACCGTTCGCGTCGAGCGCACAATTCAGCAGGGAGCGTTTGCCCGAACCCGACTCACCGTAGACCAGAAGGGCTGAGCGCTTGCCTTCGCGCCAAGCCACAAAGGCCTCCCTAAAGGCTGCCATGGCCTCCTCACGGCCCACCAAGAACTCATCGAGGACCAGCGGCTCGAGCGAGAAGAGACGCAAATAAACCGGCGGCAGACCAAGGGCCTTGGTATCATCGCAACTGAAATCAGCGCGCTCGACCGTCTGTAAGAGCTGGGGGGCCTCGAGAATGCCTACGGCCGATCGCAGCCGACGACTCCGAGTCCATCCCTCTTGCAGCCCCTGCTGCAACCACCGGGTCAGGGCACGCTGACCCCGTTTGCCTAAAGTGCGCAGGTGCAACCAACGGCGCAACAACCACAGGGCGCTCACCCGCCAGCCAAAGCGTGCACTCCCGCGCAGGGTCGCCGTCGCCGCCACCGACTCGGCCAGAGAGCGCGAGTAGCCCAACCAGCGCCCACAGGTCTCATCGAGTTGCCGATGCAGATCCTGCAATGACTCCATCAACTCGCCAATACGAAAGAGCGCTCGCTGTAGCCCCCCGTCTGCGCTCTCGCGCGACTTCTCCCACGCCGCCCCCACCTCCTCGCCAACCCGGAGAGACTCCTCCACCTCCGCGAGCGCACCCTCCAAATTGTAGCGAACGATGTTCCACACCTCCCGCAGCTTGCGCAGCGTCCGCTGCCGGTGCTCCACTAGCTTCTGCGGGAGCAAAGCCAAGTCGCGAGGCTCGCGGGCCATCTGCCACTGACGCATCACCCCCCGGAAGCGGACCCACACCCGACGCCGCTCCAGCGGGTTGAACCGCGCCACGCGCCGCCGCCAACCCAGCGGTGGCGACCCCCACCACACCTCCACCCCGCGAGGAAAGCATCCAGAAAGCGCGTGTCCCGATTGCAAGGTCCCCTGCAACACGCCCGTCAGCGGATCCGCCCCGTAATACCTCTCCAAACGCACCGCCACCACCCGATCCAGGGTCGTGTAGACCTGCTTCAGCGCCCGCTGTACCCCCTCCTTCACCGCCAAACGCTGACTCATCGGCGCCGATGACGCATGGCGCGCATAGGCATCGCCGATGCGCTGGCGCGCCACTTCGATGGTTCGCTCCAGCGGCGCAAAGATCTCCGCGTGCTGTTCCGCGTCACGCCGGATGCCCCGACGCAGCTCTTCAAGGTGCTGCGCGCTCTGTTCTTCATAGGCCAAGAGATGCTGCTGGAGATCCGGATGCAGACGTAGACGCAGCCGGCGCCACAGCGCCCCGTGCTTCCCCATCCACCACCACAAGCGCCACCAGGCATCGCGCAGACGCGAGCCGGCCACCCTACGCATGAGATGCCCAGCACCCTTCACGCCGCGACACTCGAACGCCCGGAGCGGGCTGGCTGCCACCTGGTCCATGATCCGGCGCAGGGTCGACAAGGTCTCACCGTAACGCCCGATCAGCTCCCCGAGCATCCCCTCGATGCGTTGACCCTGTTCGCGCATTGACTGATCGAGTGCCGCCAGCGCCTCCTCACGCTGCGCCGCCCCCTCCACACCCTGAAGACCATCAAGCAGCAATGCGCGCAAGCGACTCACCTGCGCCACGAAGCTTCCACCCACTTCGCCGTGCGCCTTGACCCAGTTGCGACGCCACTGCACCAGATCTGGCGCCAGACTCAGCACCCGATAAGCGCGCTCGTTGCGCCACGCCATATCGGCCCAAATCCGCCACCGGGCATCGCCCCCCCCGCTCTCTCCCTCTGGCGGCGACGGCGCCTCGTCAATCAGAGACCGCAACGATGTCATGAAGCGCGCCAGCGCCTCCAGCGTCGGATCCGCGACGCTGCGACGCTCCATCGCCCGCAACCGCCCCGCCAATTCATCCCGCACGGCCGTCGCGATCTCACCCAAGCGACCGAGCCAGGAGCGCCTGGCCCCCGCGTCCAGATCGCGAAACGGTTGGAGGCTGCGTCTATAGCTCCCGATCACCTGCTCGATCTCGGTCCGCATGCTCACCAAGTAGCGCAGATCCGCCGCCAGAGCAGCCCGCAGCGCCGCCTCGATTCCCCCGAGGGACTCCCACAGGCGCTCACCTTCACGCCGCAACGTCTCGGGCAACGCCTCCCCATGCACAGCCGAATCCCACCGGTACCGCGACGCGTCGGCACGCGCCCACCGCAGCATCCACAGCGCCCCTAGTCGCGACGGCACTTGGCCCATCGCCCCCGTCGCCACCCCGTCGGCGGGGCCAGCAAGCGCAACCAGCGCCGCTTCCACCGCCTCGTCCAGCTCGACCAAGGTCGCCTGCTCTTCTTGTGCCTCGCGATCTTCCATCACCGCCGCACACCCTTCTTGCGCTTCAGTTAAGCCTGCCAAGCGCGCACCGCTGCCACCGCACAAGCCACGTGCTCAGGCGGTGTCTGTGGCGACAGCCCATGCCCAACGTTGAAAATGTGGCCGCGCCGCCCATCGGCCGCACGCAACACCTCGGCCACCTTCCCGCGAATCACCTCAGGCGAGGCCAAAAGCACGCTCGGGTCCAGATTGCCCTGGATACCACGCTCCCAGCCAATGCGCTGCCACGCCTCACCCAGCTCCACCCGCCAATCCACCCCCACCACGTCCCCCGCCGCCTCGGCCATCAGCTCGAGCAGACCACTACAGCCCGCACCAAAGTGGATCAGCGGCACCCCCCAAGAGGCAACGGCGCTACCAATGGAACGCATATAGGGGAACACCGCACGCCGGTAGTCCCCGGGCGACACCAAACCCACCCACGAGTCGAAAAGCTGCAGCGCATCGACCCCAGACTCGACTTGAAAACGCAGGTAGTCGATGGTCATCTCACTGAGCCACTGCATCAGCGCGTGCCAAAACTCAGGTGCATCATGCAGCAGCCGTCTGGCCGACAAAAAATCCCTGCTGCCCCGTCCCTCAATCAAGTAACAGGCCATCGTAAAAGGGGCCCCAGCGAAGCCAATCAGCGGCGTCTCCGCGCCCAGGGCTGCCTTGATCCTTCCAATGGCGTCACCCAAATAGGCCATCTCAGACGCAGCAAATCGCGACAAAGCTCGTACCGCAGCCAGGGTACAGACCGGGCTCGCGATCACTGGCCCCACACCAGCGCTGATCTCGAAGGGCAAAGCCACCCCATCCAGCGGACTCATGATGTCGGCAAACAATATCGCCGCATCAACGCCGAAGCGCGTCACCGGCTGCAGGGTGATCGCCGCGCAGTGCGCCGGATCGCGCGCGCTCTCCATGAAGGTCCGGCCACGCCGCAGCGCCAGGTACTCAGGCAAATAGCGCCCGGCCTGCCGCATGAACCACACCGGCGGCCGGTCCACTTCCTCGCGTCGACACGCACGTAAAAAACGACTCCCATCCAACCCCATCGCTCACCAACCCTGCCGAACCAGTTTGCCTATCGCGCGGCACTCCCGCTCGGCCGCCTCGCTCAAGATCTCCGTCGAAATCCGCCCACCTTCATCCATCGCCGCGTAGGCGCCGCGCATGATCGCATTCTTGATGTGACCCCCGCTCAGCTCATAGGCCTCCGCCAGCAGGTCGAAATCCAGCGCCTCACCATCCCTCCCGGCGAGGGCCTCCTTTGGCACCAAACGCCGCCACAACTCGCGGCGCTGATCGACGCCGGGGTAGGGAAAATTCACCCTGAACAAAATGCGCCGCTCTGCTGCCGGATCGAGATTCTGCTCTCTGTTGGTCGTCATGATCACGATCCCATCGAAGGCCTCGATCTCCTGGAGCAACTGGTTGGTGCTCATGTTGGCGTAGCGATCCGTCGCGTCTCTCACCTCGGTCCGCGTCGCCAACAGGGAGTCCGCCTCGTCGAAGAGGAGGATGGCCTGACTCGCCGTTGCCCGATGGAATATCTGGGAAATATTGCGCTCAGTCTCACCGATCCACTTCGAGACGATGCTCGGAATGGCGATCTGGTAAAGGCTCATCCCCACACACTCGGCAATGATCTGGGCGCACAGCGTCTTGCCCGTCCCAGGCTCACCGGCAAAGAGCACCACGATGCCCGTACCATAGTTCAAACGCCGCCTGAAGCCCCAGCGGTGCATCACCGCCGCGCGCTGTCTACAGGCCGTGATGATCTCCTTGATCGCCTCGATCTCTGCCCGCGGCAACACCAGGTCCTCCAGGGTCAACCGCGTCGCCCGCGGGCGCGCAAAGGCCGATAGATCGGCCCGCAACTGCTCCGACGAAGCGTTCCCCAGCGCCTGCAACGATAGCCCCGCGTCACCCTCACGGCGCAACATCGCGTCCTGTACGGCGTTGACGATCTGCGCCCCCGTCAGCGGATACTGGTTGGCCAAGAGGCCCACCTCGACGTCCTCCGCCAAAGGCAACGCCTGCAGAACCTTGCACCAGATCTTCTCCCGCTCTTCCGACTCTGGCATCTTGAGCTGTAGCGCCGTCAGACTTCGCCACGTCAGGCCGCTGCTCTCAGCCATCTCAGCGCTGCCCAGCAAAAACAGCGGCACTTGAACCCCATCCATGGCCAACCGCAGCGCAGCCAACGCGCTGCCCCCAGGCAACAACAAATCGATGCGATCAAAAACCACGATGCCATCGAAGAGCCGACCCGTGGCAAAGGCCTCGGTCACCACCTGAGCCGCCGTCACCCCATCCAAACCCTGCACCAGCGCACAGTCCACCTCGATCAGAGGCATGCCAAGCTCATAGCCCAAGGACCGCACCAATTGACTCTTCCCCACCCCAGAAGGGCCGCGCACGTGGCAACTGAAAGCCGCCCCCGGCGCCACCCGAGACCCCCGCGCAGCGCACCAGGCTCGCAAGCGGCGCGCCATCATCTGCGCGCTGTCATCGCCAAAGACCAGCTCCGATAAGGGTGCGCGGGGCTCGACCCACTGCGCCACCTGGCTCAGAGGTTCCTCCAAAACCCGCTGCTCCAGCAAAAAGTGCAGCACCCGCAGCGGCGCCTGCAAGCGATAGCTCAACAAATGCCCGTGATCGCCGCGCCCCATGGCTGTGACTTCCAGCAGTCCATGGCGACGCAACGGACCATCTGCCGCGAAGTAAGCCAGCGCGGCCAGGGCTTCCACCCCACGGCGCGCCAGAAAAGCCACGGCGAAGGCCACGTCCAACTTCCCGTAGCGCGTCCGCGCCTCGACCAGATCCCGCCACGGCGCCGACAAGGCCGGCGCCGCAGCCAATATCAACACCTCACAGCTCAGCTCATCGAGGCCAAAACGCTCGGCCAGCCGCAACAGGGGTAACGGCGACGGCGCCCCGCTGTCCGCCTCCAAACGGCTCAGGGCGCGCTCCAGGTCAGCCGCTTTGGCCGCCGTCTCCTCAGAGAGCGCCGCGTCCTCACCCAACAATAGCCACAGCCGCTGCAGATGCAGCTCGAAATGTGCCAGACTGGGAACTCTCTCACCCACGTCGCGCTCCTCACCCTGTGCTGGGTCCACCCCCACGTATCGTGACAGCCATCGCGTGGACTGGCAAGCACCACCGTAAGCTGGGTCGACACCTCCAAACCTTGTGCCCTTGCGCCTAGACCTTCTGGCTCACCTGCCGCCACCGCAACAACAGCCGCCTCGCTTGCAGGGGGCTCTCTCTCCGCAAGGTCGCCGCACCCAAGAGCACCACCTCGGCCAGGGCCGCATCGCTCCAGCCACGTGGCTCTTCCCCCTCCACCACCCGCAATGCCAGCCACGCCAAATCGGGAAAAAGCGCGGCACTGAAGCTGTGGAAGACGAAATCAACCCCAGCGGCGGGCAGTGACGCCCGACGGCAAGCCAACGCCAACAAGGGGCGGACCAGGGCCACGTCGGCCTCCTCCCGCGCCTCGTCACCACAGCACAAGCCCCGCAAGAGCAGCCACACCGGCCGCAAGGCCGGCGCCGCCAAGCCCTCGCCTTGCGCAACATAGAAGCGGACCAGTCCAGCGGCGGCGCCCCAGCCACCACCGCACTGCCACCAGTGCAAGACGCCATGCGCGGCACCAAAGGCATCCTCCACCACCTCAGGCGGCGGCGGCAGCGCTCTCCCGGCGGCAAAGGCAGCGACCGCCGCCTCATACGCAAGCCGCGACGGACTCGGCGCCCGTTGCCCGCGCGCCAGGCGCGCGGCTATCGCCGCCAAGCGATCCGCCTCCATCGGCGACATCCCCGCCGCACGTGGACCCCGACAAGCGAGTAAATGCAACACATCAGCCTCGCGCTCCCGCGCCTCAGCCAACGTGGCCAACACATCGAGCGCCCGCACCCGCTGCAGGTGCCGAGGAGCGTCGATGAAATGAAAGGCATAGAGCCACTGACCCCAAGGCGACAAGGTGAACGGCTTGAGCACCGCCAGAGCCTGGCGACCCACGGCGACGGCCTCGCCGCCACAGGTCTCCTCAGCCCGGCAGAGGCGCAACCAGCTCGCGCGCAGCAGGGCCCGGCCCTGCAAGGGGCCGCCCCCCGTCACGACCTCCTCACAAGCGGCCGTCGCCGCTGACCAATGCTTGAGCGCGTCGGCCCTGGCCCCCTGCTGCCACGACGCATTCCCTGCGGCCTGAAAGAGCACCGCCCGCACATAGTGCATGGCCGCATCGGGGCTGAAGCGACCCAAAGCGCGGGCCAACAGCAACGCCGATGGCGAAGAAATCCCCAGGGTCTGAGCCAAAGCCAGAGCCTCACCCGCCTCCACCACCGACCGCGGCCACAGCACTGCCGCCAGTGACGCCATGACCCGACACAGGCGCTCCACCGCAAAGGGGTTGCCCTCCCGCAGCGTCACCACCAGCAAATCCGTGTTGACCTCTCGCAGCGCCGCCACATCCGGCTCAGCCCCTTCCAAAAGACGACGTTGGCGCGCCTGCAACGCCCGCGCAGCCTCGGACCACCGCGCCTGGGCCATCTGCTGCTGCACCCGTCGCGCCGGCTCGAAAGGCTCACGCAGCGCCGCCCACAAGCGCTCAACGGCCTCCCGAAGTGCTCGAGCTGATTGAGAAGTTGCGCTCATCGTCCCACACCACTACCCACGACTCGCGCCGTGTCGAAAGCGTGCCCTTTCAGCCATCCTGACGCATGATGGGCCACGTGTCTGCTGGCACGAACCCGCGCAACACCACCGCGCGCGCCGTCACGGCCCAGGGGCCTAACCACTCAACCCCAACTCACCCTCCATGTCCATTCTGCAACGCCTTGGCCGCTCCCTCGACCTCCGCAGTGGAGAAGGCAAACCCCTCCTCGCGGCGGTGACCTTCTCCCTCTTGTCCGTCGCCATCGCCGTGGTCAGCCGCGCCGTCAGTGACGCCCTCTTCCTGACCACCCACCCCATCGAAGACGTCCCCGATTTCTACATCGTCTCGAGCCTGGCCTTCGTCGCCGCCTCCATGACCTACTCCACCCTGGTCCGCATGGTCCGCGCCCTGCGCCTCCATGTCCTCATCTTGTGCGCCTTCGCCGCCTCCATGCTGGGCGGTCGCTGGCTCCTCTTCGGCGACCACCAAAACGCCGTCTTCACCCTCTGCGTGTGGTTGGCCATCATGGCCCCGCTCGTCAACATCATCTGCTGGAACGCCATCGCCGACCACTTTGACTCCCGCCAAGGTCGCCGCCTCTTCCCAGTCGTCTTTGCTGGATCCACCCTCGGGGCGATTTTCGCAGGCCTCGCCATCGGTCCTTTTATCAACCTCTGGGGCCTGGACAACCTCCTCTACGCCCTCGCCCTATTGATCGCCGCCGCCATCCCCATGCCCTTCGCCCTCGCCCTCGACCAGAGCCGCACCGACGCCCCGACCCGCAGCTTCATCATCGAAGGCTCCACCAAGTTCTGGCGCACCCTCCGCGAAGGCGTCACCACCGTCAGCCACTCCCGCCTCCTGCGCGCCCTCGCCTGGGTGGTCTTCTGTGCCGCCCTGGTCACCAACCTCATCGACTACGCCTTCAAAGAGGCCCTCCAGATCCGCTTCAACAAAGACGAAATCGGAACCTTTTACGGATACTTCAACGCGTTCGCCAACGTCGGCAACCTCCTCCTGCAGCTCTTCGTCGTCTCCAGGGTCATCGAGCGCATTGGCGTCGTCAAAGTCTTCCGCATTCTCCCCCTCACCCTCTACGCCGGGACCCTCTTCCTCACCTTCATCCCCGGATTCGTCATGGTCGTCCTGCTCAAACTCGTCGACGGACTTCTCCGCTTCACCTTTCAGAACTCAGCCAACGAGGTCGTCCTCGCGCCCATCTCCTACATTGAACGCAACCGCGCCAAAATCTTCATCAAGGGCGCCATGAACCCCCTCGGCGCCATCGCCGCAGGCGTCGTCCTCACCCTCCTGGAAGCCGAAGGCGTGGTCCCCACCAAGACTCTGGTCATCATCGGTCTCGTCGTTCTCACCGCCTGGCTCTTCCTCATCAGCCGCATCAGCCCCGCCTATGCAGCCCAGCTCTACGCCTCCCTGCGCCAGAAACAATCCAAACGCACACCCTGTCCTGAAGAACACACCCTCTTTGGCAACCAGCCCTCGAGCCAGTGGCGACGCATCCTCGAGTCGACGCCCCGCTGGGCACCTTTCGACCAAAATGAAGACGCCGAGACGCCGAACCAAGCCAGCCCCGCCACCCTGCCCACCGAGGGCCTCCTCGACGACTCACCCATCATCCGGCGCAGCGCCCTCGAATTGCTGACCAGCCTGACGCGCAAAGAGCAAGCCCCAGACTTCGAGGCGGGCGTTCTCGATGGCCTGCTCTGGCGCGAAATCAGAGTCGCCTTCGCCACACTCACCCTGCGGCAGCAACTCGCCACCCGCAACGAACGTTGGGCCCGCCGCGCCGCCAATCTCCTCGCCGACAGTCACGACGACATCCTCTACCGCATTTTCCTCACCCTTAGCCTCAAAGGCGATCTCCAGCAGATCAAGACCGCCTATTTTGCCCTCCGCTCCCGCGCCCAACGCACCCGCGCTCACGCCCTCGATCTCATCGACGCCTCCGTCGAAGGCACCGATTTTCACCGCCCCCTGATGCTTCTCCTCGACGACATCGACATCGACGAAAAAATCCGCCGCGCCCAACGCAACAAAGCCCTCGCCGAGGCCACCACACAACCCCTGCGCCTTCTGCAAACAGAGCATTTCCCCCAAATGCAACGCCTCATTGCCAAAGTGGAGAGAGAGCACACCCGCCAGGACCTCTGAGCGCTGCGACCAGCTTTTGACAGAAGACGCTTTCCACTATCATCTCTCACCAGGGCGAAGCTGAACTCCCTCGACTGGAAATGGAGTGCCACCCATGCTGCACCGTCTCTCGATCCTCTTGGCCGTCGCAACGCTCTCGGCGTGGCTGGGCGGCTGTGATCCATCACCGACGCCCATGGATGATCTCGTCGACATCCCCGAAGAGGTCGAGCTCCCTTGCGATCCCATCGCCCAGAGCGGCTGCCCCGAGAGCATGCGCTGTCTGCTCTCTTTCAACACTGGCAACGGACACTGTGTCACCGCCGTCGCCCCTTCACAAGAAGCGCCACCTCACGGCCTCTGTAACCAGAGCGGCATTGACAATTGCCCGCCTGGCTACCAATGCATCAGCCTCGACGGCACCTCTGCGCACTGCCACCCCTTCTGCCTCCAAGAGAGCCGGCAGGGATGCCCAGAGACCATGCGCTGCCTCATCGATCCGCCCGTCCCTTCAGCCTTCGCCTTTTGCACCGCCGCTCAGAGCTGCCATGTCCTCACCCAAGACTGCGGCGAGGATCAGACCTGCGTCGGAGGCATCGAGGAAAACCTCGGACTCATCATGATGTGTCAGCCCGTCGGCGGCAGCACGCAGAACCAAGCCTGCGAAGAAGGCCGCTGCGCCAAGGGCTTGGCCTGCATCTCCACGGGCGGGCCCGCTTTCTGTGCCACCTACTGCGATGAAGGCGAACCAAGCTGCCCCGTGACCACCACCTGTCAAGATGGCGCCGCCCTGGGCTTCGTCGACGAGCTCGCTCACGTCGGCGTGTGCCTGTGACCATGATGACCTCTGCCGACCCGAAGCTGCCGGCCCGGGCTGATGCCGTCAACGTGGCCCGCGTCCTCCACGGGACCCGGGTCGAGGGTCCGGGCGAACGCTTCGCCCTCTGGGTACAGGGCTGCCCCTTGCGCTGCGACCAGTGCTGCAACCCCGACCTCCTCCCCTTTCGCCTCGTCCAGTGGTGGAGCATCTCAGACTTGCTCGCCGCCGCCCTCGCTCCCCCACCCGTCGAAGGGATCACGATTCTCGGCGGAGAACCTTTCTCCCAGGCACAGGCCCTCGGCACCTTCGCCCGTGAAGTCCAGGCCGCCGGACGCGGCGTCATCGTCTACACCGGCTACCCCTATGCCGCCATAGACGACGCGGTGCTGGCTGGTGCGGGACACTTTCTTCGCCACATCGATCTCCTCATCGACGGACCTTTTCTGCCCCGCCGCGCCAGCAACCAGCGACGCTTCATTGGCTCAGACAACCAAGTCTGCCACTTTCTCTCCCCGCGTTACCTTCCCATGAAAGACACCTGGCCTGCGGGCGACGCCGGGCTCGAGCTCCGCTTCGACGGCCAACACCTGCTCTGTAACGGCAGCCCGGCCCTCGTCCGTGCCTGGAAAGACCGGGCGTCGACGCCATGAAAAACCCTTTCACATTCGCCGCTGGTGCCTCACCCAGCCCACGCTTGCACCGGACCTTCGCCCACTATGAAACGGCCCTCCTCACCTTCGTCCGCTTGGCCCTGGAAGGGACGGCCCTGCGCGTCCCCACCCCGCCCCCGCCGCAGGACGCTGACGCCAGCTACCAAGCCCTCGGCCAGCTCTACGCCGTGGGCACGCTCCGCGCGCTCGTCTACGACGGTGGCTGGCGCTTGCGCTTCTGTGACGACGGCCCGCCTTTCGGCTGCAAACGCATCTGGGAATCGGCGCGCTGGGAACACCTCTCACTTCACTTTGGTCCGAGCACCCTCGCCTTGGCGCCGCTGCTCTTCTCCGCCGTACAGAGCCAGCGCTGCCCCGACAGTGAGGCTTTGACGGCCCATCTGGGTGCGTTCCCGCCACAAACGTCCGCTGAAGACCTGCTCGTCACGCTGCTCTTGCGGCCGTGGATCCAAGAAGTACAGGCCCCCAACTGGCTGACGCCGTGGCTGCGCAGCACCCCCCTCTGCACACTGTGCTATGGACCGCTCCTCGGCGCACAGGGCACCGATCCCGCGCAGATCCACGCGGCTTGTGAGCGCTGGTCGTGGGCCTTCCCTTGGCTGGACGAGGCCTGGTGCCAGAGCTGGCTCACCGTCGATGACCGCAAGCTACGCCTGCCCGTTGCCAACTGGGATGCGCATTTGGCGGAGCTGCAGGCTTGGCTGAAGGCCTTCCTCCTCTGCGCCCAGGACGCAGCCCGTCCCGATTGGCTCCTACCTCTGTTGCGCTTCTTCTGTCGCAGCACCCCCCTGGGTGAGCCAGCCGCCGCCGCCGAGCCCCTCGACTGGCGCTTACAAGACGAGACCTTGGCCGAACGCCAGCGACAGCGCGACCGCTGGGCCTGCTCCTTCCGCATTTTCGAGGACGTGGACCGTTGGCGCCAACGACTCTTGCAGCAACACCCCATCGAGCGCAGTGTTGAGACGCGCTTCTTCCTGGCGTGGTGGGAGCACGAAGGGATCTCGGCGCATCTGGCGCGCGCTACTGCGCTGCGCCGGCACTTGGAGCGCACCACTGGCTGAGTTATGCTGGGCATCGCTGACCTTGCGTTGCCTCCCACTGGCGCCGCGGCCAACACTGGAGCACAAAAACGCCCATGAGCGCCACCTACACTTTGGTTTTACAGAATGAGATCGTCAGGACCATCCACGTCGAAGACGAAATCCAGCATCGCATCGAGCTGAGCCCTCTGCTCCCCCCCGAAGAGATGCGGCTTCTGCTGCGGCAACAGCTCGCTGCTGCAGGGTGGCAAGAGGACGCGCAGGGGCGCTTGGCGCGGCAAGACGACCAGGGCGATGCCCTGTGGGACGTCGAAGCCGGCGTCCTCGCCGTGCGCATCGCCGTCGACCAAGAACTGATTGAGGAAATCGCCACCAAAGTCACCGCCCGTTCGCGGGCCGGTGCTCAGGCCATGGCCCAGCACATGATCAAGCAGCGAAGCGCGCAACTGGAAGAAGAGGCCGACGCCGCCATGGCCGAGACCCAGGCCGAAATCAAGGCGCGCCTCCTGGCGGGAGACAGCGCACGCACCGCCGAAATCCAAAAAGTCCTGCAGCAAACCTACGCCGAGGCGCTCAAAATCAAGGCCGCTCAGCTCGGCACCGTTAGCAGTATCGAAGAGAACGATAGCCCGGACGCCTACACGCTCACCATTCGCATCGACGACGTGTGAACCGCACGCGAGAGACTATGACCACCACCGTCGCCATCGACAGCCTCGCGGCCACCCTCTCTCTGCAAGACGCCGTCGAGATCGCCTACCGGGACGACCTCGACTGGATCGCCGACAACCTGCGCCGCCACACCAATGTCCTCATCGAGTGCGACAAGCAGATCGTCCTCTACCTCTATGTCGCCCTGCGTGAGCGCCTCAGAGGCGACGCCTCTGCCATGCGCCTCCAACTCATTGGCGCCCCCCAACCTGACGAGCGCTCCCTCATCGAGAGCATCGTCCAACAGATGCGCCAAGCCATCTTCTCCGGCGAGTGCGAGAGCTGCCTGGTCATTCCTCATCTCGACGTGGTCGCGGCGAGCAACCACGCCAACCTCACCGATCGCGCCCGTGAAGTCGTCGCGATGATTTATGAGAACCCCGATCTGCGCCTGCTCGCTTTCAAGGACCCTTCCTTCGAGCTCCCACCGGCCATCGTCGCTGCCTTCCAAGCCCGGCGCACTCTCCTCGGCATTCCGCGACACATCCTGCCCGCCCTCATCACCCAGAAAGAGGCGCGCAAGTTTGGCGTCGACGCCTTCTCGCCCTTTGCCCTCTACCCCTACGTCTCGGGCGTCAACGCCGTCCGCTTCCGCCAGATCATGGCGCAGATCACCCACCGCCTCGACTACGACCCCCTCCGACCGGATTACCTCGCGGCCATCTTTCAAGACATCCGCACCATGACCATGGCGGCCGACATGGCCATGGTCAACGTCGACCTCGACAGGGACATTGCCGGCTACGCCCACGTCAAGACCCGTATCCGCGAAGAGATCCTCGACCTCCTCCGCTACAAGAGCAGCCGCACCGAAGCCCGCGAAATTCAACGCATCGAGGAGATCATCCCCAAAGGCATGCTCTTCGTTGGCCCACCCGGCACGGGCAAGACCTTCTTCGCCAAGGCCATCGCCACCGCCCTCGACGCCAGCATCACCATCGTCTCGGGCCCCGAATTGAAGAGCAAGTGGGTGGGCGAGTCCGAGGAAAATCTACGCCGAGTCTTTGCGCAAGCCAGAAAGAGCGCGCCGGCCATCATCGTCTTCGACGAGCTCGACTCTTTCGCCACCGCGCGAGGGACCTACGCCGGCAGCGGCGTCGAACACTCCATGGTCAACCAACTCCTCACGGAAATGGACGGCTTCCGCAAAGACGAGTTGCTCTTCATCGTGGGCACGACCAACTTCCCTGACGCCCTCGATCCGGCCCTGCTGCGACCGGGACGTTTCGAGCTGGTCATCGAGATTCCCTATCCCAATGAAGAGGACCGCAGGGCCATCATCGATCTCTATCGGCGTCGCTTCGACCTCAACCTACCGCCGGAGCTCTGTCGCTTCCTCGTCCATCGCAGCGCCGCCTATGTCGATCCCGACAAAGGGACCCGCTACTCTGGCGACCACCTCTACGCTATCTGCCGGGCTCTCAAGCGCATCGCCATCAGGCGCTTCGCCGACAACCCTGCGGGCCCCGCCCCGGAGGCCATCCCCCTCACCCAAGACGACTGCGAACGCGCCCTGGACCTCCAACCGCAACGCGCGCCCTACACGCCCCCGCCCCTCAGCGAGCACGAATCCTTCACCGTGGCCTGTCATGAGTGCGGCCATGCCTTGCTCGCCATGCTCTGCCCCCACGCCCCAAAGGTCGAGCGCGTCTCCATTGCGGGCGACACCGCCTCCTGGGCCCCTCAGGCCCTCGGCTTCGTCTTGCGCAAAGTCAGCAGCCGCCGCGTCACCACGGAAGCAGAGCTCCTCGACGAAATCTGCGTCCTCTTGGGCGGACGAGCCGCTGAGGCCCTCCTCTTGCCCGACCTCAGCGTCGGTGCAGCAACGGATCTGCAACAAGCCGCCGAAATCGCCCGCGCCATGTGTGCCGACCTCGCCATGGGACCCCAGCCCGACCTCCAGGTCTACCCCCCACGCGCACAGCGACCTCACTCGGCCCTCGAGAGGACCCACGCCGCCGCCTCCCAAATCCTCAGCGAACAATACCAGCGCGCCCAGGATATCCTCGGCCAACACCGAGATAGTCTCGAAGCCATGAGTCAACAACTCCTCGAACAAAAGAGCCTCAGCGCCGAGGAGCTCGCCTGTCACCTGCACACCGTGGAGAAGGCAGCCGCCACCACGCCAGCCTCTCCCTCCTCTTAGCCCTGAGTCTCGCCATGGCCAACATCACCCTCCGTCTCCGCGTCGACAAAGAGAACAGCCAAACGGCCCTCGCCATCGAATACCAGTCCGACCCCGACGCCCTGCCCCATGAGCACGAAAAACGCCATCGCGCCATCGTCGCTCGGGTCGTCGAAGCCCTCGGCCTCGAACCGCACGAGCTTGGACGCA
This sequence comes from uncultured Myxococcales bacterium, assembly GCA_964454015.1. Classification (GTDB taxonomy): domain Bacteria; phylum Myxococcota_A; class Bradymonadia; order UBA4248; family UBA4248; genus CAYVQF01. Next base: position 46,663 of record CAYVQF010000007.1, on the reverse strand, counting down.
TCCAAGTCAGAGCCGTCCCGCCCCCGAGCGCCGAGAATCCAGAGGCCGCCCCAACCGCCTCACCCATCCGCAAGGCCTGAGCTCCATGTCTGAAACAACCCTCAGCCCCAACGAGATCGAAGCCACTCGCCAACGCGTCCTCGGGGTCCAACAACACTTACGCCGCTACTTCGTCGCCAAGGACGAAATCATCGAGCTCATGGTGCTCTGCACCCTGGCCCAAGAACCGCTGCTCCTCGTGGGCAAACCCGGGACCGCCAAGAGCGACCTCATCGTCAAGTTCACCCAAGCGCTGAACATCCCCCAGGATCGCTACTTCGAGTACATGCTCACCAAGTTCACCGAGCCCAGCGAAATCCTCGGCCCCGTCGACATCGAAGCCCTCAAGCAGGGCCGCTACCTCCGGCGCAGCGAGGGCAAGCTGCCCCTGGCCCAGGTCGCCTTCCTCGACGAAATCTTCAAGTCCAACAGCGCCATCCTCAACACCCTGCTCACCATCATCAACGAGCGCAAGTTCTACCAAGATGGCCGCCCCGTACCGGTGGAAGTGCGCATGCTCTTCGCCGCCACCAACGAAATCCCAGACTACTCCGAGCTCGACGCCCTCAAAGACCGCTTCACCTTGAAAATCCAAACCGAAGCCGTCGGCGACCGTCACTTCGACGACCTCATCGACCGAGGCGTCCACAACGACCTCATGCGCAGCGCCCAACAGCGCCCTTGGCAAGCCATCGCCAGCCTCGATGACTTCGAACGCCTCAAAAAGCACCTCGACCTCACCATGCTCCAAGGCATTGCTGCGGATCCACGGGCCGAGAGGCGTCGCACTTTCCCCGATGAGGTCTTCCTGCTCTTCAAACGCATCCTCCGCACCCTGGTCACCGAAGAGAATCTCGACCTCAGCGATCGTAAAATCATCAAGATCTACAGACTCCTCCGCTTTCGCGCCTTCCTCCACCACGGCGGCGTGGTCACCAAAGAGGACCTCCAAGTCCTCCGCCACATTGCCAACCGCCAGCAGGATCTCGAAGCCCTGCGACACAAAGTGGACCTCCTCCTCGACATCGCCAACACCTAGAACACCCACCTCGCCTTGACCCTGCATCCACCCAAATGCCTTCGGGCCAACACCCATCGCGCACTCGTCGCCACGGATCTCGGCGCGCTGCAGCAACTCGTCTTGATCGGGCCCAACCACGCCTTCAGCCGCGAAGCCTGGCGCTATTGTCGTGCTGACCTCCCCACCCTCACCCACTTCTTCATCCCCCTCCGGCAAGAACCCAGGGACGACCTCGCCCTGCCCTGGCACAGCGTTCAGTACACCGCCGAGGCCGTCCTTTTCGATGGCGCGCGCTACCCCATCGTCCAAGAACGCCACTGCGCCACCTTGGCCGAGGCCATCCCCCTCATCGAAGCCCCAAAGCCAAGCTATGATGACGTCATCCTCTTCACCCCGAGCATCGACGCCCTCGCCACCGCCGCGCGCCGCGCGCTACAGCTCAACCTCCACCACACCGCCGTCGCCACCATCGACCACCCAGAGGCCCCGCCCCACCTGCTGCGCCTGAACCGGCCCAGCCTCTTCCTCTTGGAGCATTGGCGCGACCTCGCCTTTCCCATCTTCTACGCCCTCACCGAGCGATGGTGGATCGCCTTCCCCTTTGTCCATCCTTGGGCCGCCGCCCTGCCGCAGCGACACCTCTCTTCCGAGCGACACACCTTCATCGCGCCCCACGACTGGTGGCAGATGTCCCTGCCTGACTTTCGCCCACTGCTACAGCAAATTTTCGTGGACAACCCCTTCCCCACACACGCCGCCACGGCGCAGACGCCACCGCGGGTGCCGCTGCGTCTGCGCTGGAGAGAGGCCAGCGGCCATGAGCTGCCCGAAGTCGCCCTCTTGACCACGGCCGAGCTGCCCGCCCTCGAAGCCCACCTCCTCCAAGCCTCTGCCAAAGACATCGACAACCTGCAGATGGCCGCCATCGAGGACCGACAGTGCGGTGAGCACCTCGTGATCATTCGCGAGCTCCTCCCGGGACATCACAGCATCCCCCTGGGCCTCGGCCAGGCGCTGTGCGCCCACGGCAACAGCCGCCAGGTCTTTCTCCCTCGAGGCTCGGCCCTCACCCCGACACTGCCCGAGACCATCCTCGCCAAGCATTTGCAAGTCGAAGCGGGGCAGATGGTGATGCTCTTACCCGGACCCGAGAGAGGCCTTCAGCCATTCATCTGTCTCAGGATCTCCGAGGCTGCCTTCCAACCGATGACCAGCCTCATCGACTACCTCGTGGATCTGGCCGCAGAGCGTTTCACCCGTCGCCTCCAGACCTTTCGCCTCGACCTTGACTCCCCTGCCCAGGCCCTGCCCACCTCCTGCGCGGGCCCCGCAGCCGTGCGCCGATCCGACCCAGTCCCCTTGGACGTGGCTGAGCCTGAGCCGCCCCTCCCCCCTCCAGCCACAGAAAAGAAGCTCTTCGAGGCTCAGCCGCCCGCCCCCGCGGCCGTGGTTCCCACACCAGAGATCCAGCCGGCCCCTAACACCCCAGTGTCGTCGGCTCTGATCCGGGCTGAACGCGATGCCGTCAACCATCTCGACGATCCTCGGCGTTGGTTGAAGCTCGCTCAGATGAAAGCCGCAGCGCGTCACTACTCGGAAGCCATCGACTGTGTCGAGCACGCCATCGTCGTCGCACCAGCCCAAGAGCATCCGCGGCTCATGCGCTACCGCCGCGCCCTCCTGGCCGATGCACCGCCAGCCGCCCCGGGCCCCATCGCGCTCCGCATCGACGCCGCCAACTTTGCCAGCCGCTATGCCGCTACGCCCCCGACGCGCGCCAAAGCGTTCTGGGCGCAACACCTGGCGCTGCTGCGCGAGCGCGAACTCAGCCTCTCCAAACGCGCCCGCGTGCTGATCTGGCAACCTCTCTTGACCCTCCTCCCTGACCCCATCGAGCGCGCGCGCCTCCAAGAGGAGACCCTGCGCGAGCTCTCCCTATACGGCATCGATGAGCGCGACTCCTTTCCCTTTCTCAGGCGTCACCTTCGCGACGAGATCGTCGAACACGCCGAGGAAGAGCCCCTCGTCCCGCTGCTCGCCGAGTTGTGGCGCTGGACCCAGCGCCTGAGTCGGCCTGAGCAACGCGCCGAAGCGGGCGCCGCCATTGCCGATGTCTACCTCGTGTTCGGTCGCGAGGAGGAGGTCGAAGGGATCCGTGCCGCCCTGGCCATCGACTGGAACGCCCCCCCGGAGCACCTCTCGGCCCGCGCTTTGTCCATGTGGGCGGCCATCGCCGCGCGCATGGGACGCGCCAACGCCGTGCCCCTCTTCAACCAAGCCATCGAGGGCCTGCGCAAGATGCCCCAAGGCCTGGAGAAGGACCAAACCCTGCTCGACATTCTCCATCAGATCCGCCGCGCCACCCTGCCAGGGACGGATCGCCAGCTCGTCTTGCAGGTTCTGCAAATCGTCGATCAGCACGAAGTCCAGCGCCAAGCTTTTCAGCTCTGTGATGCCGCTCCGGTGCTGCTCGAGGTCGCCGCGGCCCTACCTGCCATCGAGCGCTGCCGCGCGCTCCTCAACGATCCCAGCATCCTCGAAGACAGCTACTGCATCGAGAACCTCCTCCGTGGGCTCAACCTGCTCGGCGCCAATCGCACCTTGGACGCCGCCATGGTGCACAACCTCGCCCGACGTATCCTCGGCCGCGCCAAACTCGACGCGACAGCGCTGAACGCCCTCGATCTCTTGCTCACCCACGCCCCAGACAGCATGCACGCGCTCATCCACGGGTCGCAGGTCGCCCCCACGGATCCCCTCTCGCCGCTGCTGGTGCGCAGCCTGGCCCTGCGCGGCGATCTCCACGGCGCCACGGCGCGTTTCAAGGACAGCCTGCGAGCCCTCCTGCCGCCACAGAGGCAAAGCCTCAGCACCCTCATTCGCCTCCTCGACACGACCAGCGCCCTGTCGGCCACCCCCATGGGCACCCGACTCGTCGAATCGACCATCCCCCCCATCCTCAGCTACGCCAGAGCCAAACCTGGACCCGGTGCGCTGCCTGCACAAGACCTCGCCACCCTCTTCGGAGCCTGCGCCCGCGCTGCCCTGCGCGTGCATCGACCCGACCTGGTCACCGGGGTCATCAACGCCCTTGGCACGCTGCTGCAATCCAACGCGCAGAGCCCCGCCCCCGTCTTCTTCGGCGTCCTCAGTGATATCTTCGACGAGCTGCTCACCCCCCACGCCGCCCCTGACTGGGGCCGAGCCATTGAGGCCTTCACCGATCAAGTCGACGAAGCCTTCAGCCGCTGGACCGGCGCGAAAAACCCCTACTTCATCAACCTCCTCCGCCTCCGCTGCGCCTTGACGCTCATCGCCCTTGGCCACGTCGACGCCGGCCGACTACGCATGCAGCGCACCATGTCCGAGATTCACAGCATCCGCGTCTTCGATGCCAGAGACCGCACGGACCTCTTCCGCGAAGCCTTACGCATCGCCACCATCTCCCCAGAAATCCGCCGAAAGATGCTGCCCAAATTCATCCGCTGGCTCGGCGCCATCATCGAGCACGAAAGCCAACGCAGCGCCGCCGACACCATCGCCCACGCCCTCACCCTGCACTGCACCCAGACCATGGTCCAGGCGCCGACCGCCCACCTCCTCGCCCTCATGCGCGGCCGCGCCGAAGAGGAGCGCCTGCTGAGAGACTTCATCCTTGCCGATCATTGGCCAGACGAGCCCCCCCATGCGCCGCAGTGAGCAAATCTTGGATCTGCATGATCCCAAACGCCTGATCGCCTACCTCGCCGGTGCCGCCGCCTACGCCGTCACCCAATCATCCCTCACGCGAGTCGCCGAAGCGCAGATCCTCTTCGCCGACCTTCTCGGCCAAGGCCACGACACGGTCCCATTCTTTGCCATCCTCGACCTCACCACCCTCTACCGCGAAGGCACGGCGCTGCGCTTCGCCCACTTACAGGACCATGCGGCGCCCAAACACATCGCCACCCGTCAGCGCTATGCCCAGGCCCTCTGTAATCGCGCCTTTACCTGCCCCGGCTTCGAAAGCGTCACCGACGCGCTCAGCCGCCACGACTCGCACCATCCGCTGGCGTGGCTACTCCACGACCTCGTCTTGAAGCTCGAGCCCATCGCCGCGCCACGCATCTACTGCGCTGCCCACCAAGTCCGGCACCTGGAACCGTTCCACCCAAGCAGCAAGGAGGACTTCCAAGCGTGTTTCTCGGAAGCACCCTCGGACTTCTTCGCACCCCACGCCCACGCCGTGGCCAAGGCCTGCCAAGACCGCCTCGATTTCCAAGACTTCCATCAACGCCGGATCTTCGTCCTCCAGCATTTTCACCGCTTCCCCAGCGCGGCAGAGCGCCTCCAAGCCCAAGAGATCGCCAACATCGAAAGAACACTGGGGCCGCCGCCGCCCCTCGCCCCAGTGCGACGCGCCGAAATGCCCGCGGCTTTGAGCCAGATGCTCGCCGCCGGCTCCTTTCCCCAGGGAGGAAGAGAAGCCCTGAGCCACCGCGGAAGCACCGAGAGTTTGGTGCCGTCAGAGCTCGCCTTTTTTGGCGAAGAAGTCCACCCAGAGCTGCCTTGTCTCTTTACCTTGCGCACCTTGGCCAACGAGGTCCTCTATTTTTCCCGCGACGAGAACCACCTGTGGCGACGACAGCGCCACCTCGGCCTCTGCGCCGATGCCCCCTATGGTTTGCACATTCTCCACCCTGGTCAAGCCTTCCGGCCCATCCATCTCATCGACGCGCTCGTCACCTCCATCCTCTCTGCGTGGTTCGCGCAACACAGCGACGATCTCCTCGACGCAGAGGTCATCACCGCTGGCGTCAACGCTCCCGCGCGGGCACGCTGGCTGAGCGCCCGCTTCGCCCCATGGATCGACCGCCAGCGCCTCCACATCCACACGGAGACCGCCTTTCGCCTCTCGCCCGAGCACACAGGAACGTTGCAGATCCAGGTGCACTGTAGTCCTGCCCCGCCCCCTTCAGCACAGCAACGGCAAAAGCTCAGCCACCAAGGCATCACCCTCTTCTATCTTTGGCTGCAGTCCGAAGACCAAGCGCGCTGCGACGCACCACCTTGGGTCCGAACGGTCGACCTCGACAGCCCAAACCTCTGCGACGTCTTTCGCGAGAGCCGCGATTGGCTGCTTGGCGCGATCACGACATCATAGCACGCCACTGCCGGGATCTTAGAGGGCGGTGACCCAAACCTTCACCGTCGCCCGGACATCGCTCATCAGCTTGATTTCGACCTTGTAGACGCCCAGCTCGCGCAGCGGCTGGTCGAGCATGATCTTGCGGCGATCGACATCGAAGCCAGCTTCCGCCAAGGCCAACTGCACATCGCGGTTGCTCACCGAGCCATAGAGCCGGTCCCCCTCGCCTACTTGGCGCGGGATGGTCACACTCACCGAGCTCAGGCCGCCCAGAAGCTCGAGGGCCTTCGCGCGCAGCTTCTGCTTGCGGCGCTCGATCTGCACTTGCTGGTGGATGAAAGCCTTGGCACTACGCTCAGTAGCCGGCAGCGCCAGCCCTTGGGGAATCAAAAAATTGCGGCCGAAACCATCGGCAACCCGCACGATCTCCCCCATGTCACCGACATTGGGGACGTCTTCTGTAAGAATGACGCGCATCTTTCTATCTCCACTCGGGCCCTCTGCAGAGAGCCCCATTAGTTTACCGGCCATTGCCGCGAACTTCCGCTATGCGCGGCCACTCAGTCGTCGTCAACCAATTCGTCCAGATCTTCGTCGTCAATGTCGACGCCCAGAGAATAATCGGGCGTGTCTTTGGGGGCCCGGCTCTTCTCGTTGACCGCCTCGAGCTTGCGTTGCTCTGGGTCCACATCCTCGTCGAGCTTCACCGTCATGAACTTGATGACGGGCTCCAAAATCCGCAGGTTGCGCTCGAGCTCACCCACCAGATCGCTGAAGCCGAGGTACTGGTAATAGTGATAAAGGCCGTGAGAATTCTTGCGAATTCGATAGGCCAAACGACGCTTGCCCCAGTCTTCGTAACGCAAAACGTGGCCACTGAGGCGCGCGATGGTCGCGTTCACTCGGTCAAGGACCTTGGAGCGCTCTTCATCGAGAACGTCAGGGCGCAGGATCACAACAGTCTCGTACTCACGCGTCGTCTTCGGATGCTCTACCAATCGTGCCATGGTTTCTCCCTATGGGCTGTAACGGCTTCCCTAATGCGGCCTTTCCCGCCAGACCCGACATGGGGAATGGGAAGCAAGGAGCCGCGGCAAAATACACAACTTAGCATAGAGGCGCAAGTGCTTTTCTCGCCTGTGCGGCCGCATCGACCCAGGGCCCGGCGCCGCGAAGCCCAAAAGGCAAAGACGCCAGACCACACCCGGCGCACAGGGCACCCTCGCCCAGCAGAGCGCCCCTAAGGGCACTACTCACACTGGGGGTTCTTGGCCATGAAGTCCTCAGCGCGCTTCTTCTGCGCCCCCGACAAGCCACCCACCGCTCGCTTGTATTGTTTGTAAGCCGGACATGTCTGCCCATCGCGCTCCAGAGCCAACGCGTACTGGGCGCGGATGCTCGCGTTGCCAGGATCCAGATCGCACGCCCGCTTCAACAACTCCGCCGCCCGCTTGGGGTTCTGCAAGACATAGCCCTTGGCTTCATCAGCCAAGCGTTTGGCCTCTTCTGGATCCGTCTTTTTGCCCGTCTCCTTGGGCGGCGTCTCCTTGGGCGGCGTCTCTCGCGGCGGCTTCTCGGTGTCCGTGCCCCGGCGAGAACCCGAACCCTCTTTGGGATCGCGAACCGGTTGATCTGGCGTTTTCTTGCGCTTGTCCAAGGTCTCGGTCAAACGGGCGATCTGCGCGCTCTTGGGGATGTTGCGCTCCAGCATGTCAATCTGCCGTTGCGCCTCGTCGTACTCGCGGTTGCGGATGGCAGTCTCGGCCGCCGCCACGAAACGATCTTCGATGCACTTCATCGCCTTATCCCGCAGACCTTCACGCAGAATCTGGCGCGCCGCCCATGAGTTCTCATTCTCCACGCTGTCGATCTCGATCAACGCCAGCTCACACTCCTTCTCGAGGAGATAACTCTTGGCGTTATCGTAGTGGTGCTTCAACGCCAACTCCGCCGTGACCGAGTCGTACTTGGCAACGGCCAAACGGTTGTTCGGATCCAGCTCCGTCGCCGTGCGGCAGTAATCCAACGCGTCTTCGAACATTCCCTTGGTCGCAAAGTCATCACACCGAAGGATGGCTTCATCCACGTCAGCCCGATCGGTCAGATGGATCCGCTCGCCTATCTCCTGCTGGCCCGGCTTGGTCTCCACCTTGACCTCAGGCTTCTCCTCGCCACGCATGAGCACGAAGAGCACCGCTGCCAGAACCACTAGCAGCGCCATGACCGCCACGAGGAGGATCATCGACGCCCGCGAGCTGCGCGGCGACAAGTCTTCGACCAAACCGGCGGCGAACTGGAAAGACCACAACTCGCCGGGTGCACAGAAGCGCGCCCGTACATGGCCAAGCTCGATGATATCACCCGAGTTCAGCTCGCGCGTTGAATAGGGATGGCCGTTGACCTTGACCCCATTGGCGCTCTTCATGTCCGTGATCTTGAACACCCGCTGTGCGCCTCGGGTGATCTTGGCGTGGGTGCCACTGATCGAACGGTGATCTATAATGATGTCACACTCGGGCCCACGCCCGATCATCACCTCGGTGCGCGTCAGCGGAAACTCTTGCCCGGCAAAGTTGGAGGAGATGACCACCAACCGGGCTTGCTCCCCCGCAGGAATGGGCAACGGGCCTGCCGCCTCGTCCATCTCCTGCATCCGCCGCTGATGCGTCACCTCTGGCCGGCTCTCATCCTGCAAATACAGCTTGTAGTCGCCGACCTTGACCTCATCACCCGGGCTGAACTTGGCGCGGCCTTGAATACGCGTACCGTTGAGCTTGATGCCATAGCGCGCAGCCACCTCCTCCACGAAGATGCTGCCGTTGGCCTTGATCAAGCGCGCATGCCGCCGCGACACGTTCCGCTCGGTCAAGCGAATCGTGTTGCCTTCTTTGCGACCGATGGTGATCTCGTCCCGAATCATCGGTACGACGGTCTGTTTGCCTTCGTCATCCTCAATTAAAAGCTTTAGCATCCTCGAGACCTTGTTCGATGACTGGGACGTCCTGACAGGGGTCGCTACTTCAGGCCACACCCGTTCGCCACCTATCGTCTACATTTGCCTCGCATATCGCAAGTCTCCTGAGCACGACGCTTGCGCCCTCCCCGTCCCCTAGCAAAGAGGGAGCAACTTGACACCCTTAGGCCTCACCCCTAGTTTACCGCTGCCTGACAGTCGCCGCCACCAAGCGTCCGCTGTCACCTCCAGATGACGCCGGAGTACAGATGAACCTTAACATTTACGATACCGCCATCCGCGGGAAAAGAAGCTTCACCCCCCTCGTCCCTGGACAAGTCTCCATTTACGTCTGCGGTCTCACGGTCTATGACCTGCCCCACATCGGGCACGCCCGCACCTTTATCGTATTCGACTTCATTACGCGCTTCCTTCGATCCAGGGGATTACAAGTCACCCTCGTGCGCAACCACACCGACATCGATGACAAGATCATCCGCCGCGCCCAGGCCACTGGGCTCACCCCAGCGGCCCTCGCCCAGCAAATGATTGCTGGGCTCGATCAGGATATGCAGCAACTCGATGTCATCGCGGCCGATGTCGCGCCACGGGTCACCGAGCATATCCCCGAAATCATCGCACTCATCGAGACCTTGGTCGCCAAAGGGGTCGCCTACGTCGTGGAGGGTGACGTCTATTATCGCGTCAGCGCCTTCCCTGAATATGGCAAGCTCTCGAACCGCAACCTGGACGATCTTCTCAGCGGCGCCCGCGTCGAAGTGGACAACCGCAAAGAACACCCAGCCGATTTCGCCCTGTGGAAGGCCAGCAAAGAGACCGACGAACCCGCCTGGGACAGCCCATGGGGCCCGGGAAGACCGGGATGGCACATCGAGTGCTCGGCCATGAGCATGCGTTACCTTGGACCCACCTTCGACATCCACGGTGGCGGGCGAGACCTCATTTTCCCGCATCACGAAAATGAAGTCGCCCAATCGGTCGCCGCCAACGCATGTGACTTCGCCCGCTACTGGATGCACGTCGGCATGGTTGAAATCGAAGGGGAGAAAATGAGTCACTCCCTCAACAATTTCTGGACCGTGCGCGACATCCTCCAGCAAGTGCATCCAGAAGCCCTGCGCTATTTCTTCCTCACGGCCCACTACCGCCACAACATCAACTTCTGCCGCGACGCCATCCAAGAGGCGACCACGCGCATCACCTGCTTCTATCGGACCCTGTCCACCATCGGCGAGATCCTGGCGGCACACCCCGCCCCCGAGCCGACCCCCACCCCTGAAAGCATAGCCGAGATCGCCCACTTGTTGCCCAGCTTCAACCAGGCCATGGAAGATGACTTCAACACCCCCCGCGCACTGGCCGCCCTCGCTGAGGCCGCACGCATTGCAAACGAATGGGTGGAACAAAAGGGCAAAATCACCGCCGAACGCGTGCAGCGCCTCTACGCCATTCGCCAGGTGCTGCTCACCATGGGGCTAGGCGTTGGCATCCTCCAACGCCCTACTGCCATCGCCCTAGCACAACTCAAGGATCTGGCGGTCAAAAGACTCGGCTTGGATCCCGCCGAAATCGACGACCTCGTCGCCCGACGCGCTCGAGCCAGGAAGGATAAAGACTGGAACGCTGCCGATAGCATCCGTCTCACCCTCGAAGAAAAGGGGGTCCGCGTCCTCGACAGACCCTCGGGATCCTGCTGGATCGTCAACTAGTCGACACCGAGATCATTCACAATGACCACTCCGACCAAGCAGTACCAACCGCGCGAAGTCTTTCAAAGCGCACCTTACGGGTTTCTCGCCACGTGGGACGGGCAAGCGCCGCGTCTGCGCCCCCACGCCTTTGTCTTACAAGCAGGGAAACTCTGGACCTCCACCTATGACATCAGCGGTAAAGTCACAGAAATCGAAAACACGCCCGCCGTCGAGGTCGCCTTCGTCGGCAACGCCATGGCACAGCTCCGCGTCAGCGGCCACGCGGCCTTCGTCCATGACCGCCAACAGAAAGAGCTCCTCCTCGAACTCAACCCCAAGGTTCGGCGACATTTTCCCGATGCCGACGCAGAGCACTTCGTCCTGATCGAGATCACCCCCACGCGCATCCGCACCAAAGCCACTGGCTTCTGCGAATACGTGGACTTCCCCCTCGACGCGCTGGCCTGAGAAGAAGACATCCCACGCGCGCCCCGTCCTGAGATTAGGAGCGCTTACTCCCCTTCCTCTTCTGGCTGACCAAGGCTGAGCTCCAGCTCCAGCGCCTCTTCCTCGAGCGTCTCCGCCGCGACATCTCCCTTGACGCCCCGCAAGCTCTGCACGGATCGCATCCCGCGACGGCCCAAGCCCATGGCCCCACCGACGAGACCAATGGCCAGGTAAAGGCTAAGGCAGGCAGCCAAGGCGAATGCCGCCCCCCACTGCACGGTGATCGTGGCAAACATCAGCAGGCTGAACGCCAACAACACCTTCTCGTGCCTATAAACCCGAACCTTTTTGAAGGTCTTGTAACGCACGGAAGAAACCATCAGCAGACCCAAGCTCATCATCATCAACGCCGCCGGAAGGGCCAACGCCTCGGGCGCACGGCTGAAATTCATCGCCGCCAACACCCACACGAAGCTCATCGCCACGCCTGCCGCAGCGGGGATCGGCAGCCCGAGGAAGTGCGTCGAAGGACCCGTCTCTTCCGCCGCCTGGACATTGAAGCGCGCCAAGCGCAGCGCCCCACAGGCCACGAAACAGAACGCCGCAAACAAGCCCAGAAAACCCAAGTCGCGGAGCGCAAAATGATAGAGCACCACCCCAGGAGCGACACCAAAAGTAATGACATCGGCCAACGAGTCGAGCTGTACCCCGAAGGCGCTCTGGGTGTGGGTCATGCGGGCCACGCGACCATCGAAAGTATCCAAGATCATACCCAGAAATATCAGCAGGGCCGCCCGCTGCATCTCCAAGGCCGTCGTCGCACCCATGGTGAGCGTGATGGCAAAGAAACCACAAAAAATCGACGCGACTGTAAACAAACTCGGCAATATATAAAGGCTCTTCCTGGCTTGACCCATTGCACCCACCTCGCTTTGCGACACCGCATCGATGGCGCAGTGGCCCCTTATCTGCAAGGCCAATGCCAAGCAATGGCGCAACGCGTCAAGAGACATTCCCACGACTTTACAAACACATAGTTCAATGACCCACCCACGCGACAACTGCGTAATCTCTTTCGCACCCGCACCCTCTGCTGCGCATGGCCTACCCCAAAAGCCGGCACCGCTGGCCTCGAGGCGGCACCATCGAGGGCCAAAGCCAGGAAGACAGTACATGTCCATTCTGGGCCCCTAACCGTTCATTCGTTTTGGCTATCTCCTCCAACAAAAGCAGGCTCGACTCGCTCCCAATGCCACCGGCGGCGCTGCCTCATGCCTACAACTTGTCTACCACCGTTCTATTTGGAGGCTTAGTTACCATTCACCACCGGCGTCGCCACAACGTATATGCATTCTTTGTCTGCAAATGTAATCTCACTTGACGACTTTTATCATTAGCCATACCCTCTGATAGAGTTGGAGCTCGGGACGAGTCATATGCCATCGTGATAGCCACTGCAACGCTCAAACTCGACAAGCACTAACAGGTCTTCGGCTCTACTTAATGCGTCGAACGCAATCACCTCAAACCCAAAGGATCCTTATGGTTCAAGACATTACTGATATCCCTGATGAACTCCCCTCCCTGGAAGAACTGACCCGCAAAATGTACGAAGCCAAGCGCCTCGAGCTGGCGCTCATCGATCGCAAACGCACGGCCATCGCTGAACAAGTCAGCCAACTCGAAGTGCTCCTGGGACTGAGAACCCTAGCCTCGCCCAAGAAGCGCGGCCGCATCAAAAGCGACGAGCTCAAGAAAGACATCCATGAGATTCTTGGCCTCAAGCCCGGCTCTTCTCTGAGCGGCGCCGAGATCCTCGAGCAGCTCGTCGAACAACGGGCCTACCCCCGCACGCGCTCACTGCGAACCCGCGTCTATAGCTCACTCAGCCAATGGGTCAACGACGGAGAGCTGCAGCGCGTCGATCGCGGCGTCTACCGCCTCACCCCCACCTGATCCGTGGCGCACAGGCAACCTTTTCCGCCACCAAACGCGCCGCGGTAAACCCGCCCCCAAGGCAGCCAGCCAAACCCGCTGATGGTCCGGGCCTGCCTCACAGCCGCAGCAGCCCGATCCGAAGCCCGTCCCCCAACAGTAGAAAGCCCTCAGACGTGGCAAAGACATAGCGCCAATTCGCGTCGAGCTTCTCCCGCGCGCTGCTCACCGCAAAGGCCTCCATGACCTCAGCCGTCACCCGATGCCAGTGCAAACCGCCATCGTCGCTCACCGCAACCTCACCACTGGCGCCGACCGCGACCCCCAGCTCCCCCTGGAACGCCGCATCGAAATAAGTGTGGCGCCCTAAAGAACCCACGTGCTGCCAGCCAACACTGCCGTCGCCTCCCGAGCGTCGCCAGTAGAGGCCACCCGACGTGGCCGCCAGGTGGTCCCCACGCTCTGGCCTTGGAACCACGGCATAGACCTGCGGCAACAACGCCGTATCCACCGCCTCGACCTGCCACGCCCCTTCCTCCCCGTGCTTCCACGCCACCCGCCCCTGCGCCCCGACCCAGTAGCGCACGCCATCGGCACTCTCCTCAGTCGAAAAGGCGCTGATCTCGCTTGCGACCTGCGGATTGGACCACTGCCACTGCTCGGACACCCGCTGCCCTCTGAGCACGAAGGGACCCGTTGCCAACGCCAAACCGTCGCCATAAGACAGCATGAGCCTCGGCGAAGGCTCCAGACGTTGCCCTGTCATCCGCAGCTCCCAAGTCTTGCCCTCGTCGCGCGAGCGCGCCACCCTGTTGGCACGCCCCAGCTCGTCGATATCGGTCAACGACCACCACAGGCCATCACCGGGCACGATGCTCGCCAAAGGCATCTCGGAACGCCACCACTCCCAATGCCTGCCGGCATCGCGCGTTCTCAGGATGAGATCCCCTGGACGCAACAACAGCACGTAGACTTGGCCGCTCACGCGACGCGCGTCGATCACATCAGGCACCATCTCTGCGGTCGCCATACCCTGCAGCGCCTTGGGTAGCGCCCCAGGTGCAGCAATGACCTCGACGACGACGCCTCGCGGAGCACGCTCCACCCCACTCCCCGTCGAGATCGACACCGAGCCCTCACCGGCATGGGCCATAGCCGTCGGCTCATGACAAGCCAACGGCGACAAGCACAGCAATGCAACAACGCCACCGATGATCCCATGCCTCTCCAACATCCTCGTACCCCACCTCCGCTGCGGGCGACCTCCGCCCTTCTGCTCACCTTAACCGGGGCAACGAAGCCGCCAAATTTCGCAGGCTCCCGACCGAACGCAGTCCACCACCTTCGGGCATAGAAAACTTTTCGCGCAATTTTGCCGACCCACTCCGGATAACCCCCCACGTGAACGCGCTGCACAGCACGCCAAAAGCTACAGCGCAACAACCAGGGATCATCCCTGACACTCGGAGGCACCATGGGTGACATCAACCGCATCATTCTTCTCGGCCGCCTGGGCACCGACCCCGTTCTCAACCAAAGCGCTTCGGGACGCGCCTTCCTCCGCTTCCCACTTGCGACCCAGGTGCGGGGCCAACAACAGCACCAATGGCACCGGATCACGGCCTTTGGCGCACCTGCCATCGCCGCTGCCGCCCTGAAAAAGGGCCAGACCTGCTACCTCGAAGGGAAGGTGGTCTACCGGCGCTATCAGCGCGCCGATGCCATTCGCTACCGCACGGAGGTCGTCGCCGACCACCTCCACCCCATCGGACCCGGGCCAAGCGCCCGTCCCAGCGCCGCCTAATCTCACGCCGCCCATCCACACGAAAACCTTTCATTCAAAAGGAGCCCCCTCATGAGCAATGTCAACCGCGTCATCCTTCTCGGACACCTCGGCGCCGACCCCGAGAGCCGGGCCCTCGCCAACGGCAAGACCCTCGTCCGCTTTTCCCTCGCCACCAACAACCGCAAAACCCAAGACACGGAGTGGCATCAAGTCACCGCTTTCGGCACCCTCGCCGAGCAATGCGCGACCTACTTGCGCAAAGGGCGCATGTGTTTTGTCGAAGGACGACTCTCTTATCGGTCCCAGAAAGACGAGGACACGGGCAAAGCCAATCGCTTCACCAGCGTCGTCGCTCAGCAAGTGCGCTTTCTCGGGTCCGCCAACCACACGAGCAGCCAGCCATCGCCGAGCACCGATGTCGAGGTCGTGGATCCAGCGGCCATTCTCTTAGAGGACCCGACGCCCCAGTCGCCGCCAAAGCAAGCCATCTCGCGCCGCAGTGGCGCCCCCAAGCGCGCTACCGCTTGACGCGTACCAACGCTCTCCTTGCACTCTCAGCCAAACCTTTGGCACAGACACCACAGACCCTCTTCCAATTCGAGGTTATCATGAGCGCTATCAACAAAGTCATCCTCGTTGGCCGCCTTGGCGCCGATCCCAAACAACAGACCTTCAACAGCGGCAAGAGCGCCGTCTCCTTCGATATCGCCACCTCCTATCGGAGCAGCGAAGGCACCGTCACCGACTGGCACCGCGTCAAGACCTTCGGTCCCTTGGCCGACCTCTGTGCCAAGCACCTGAGCAAAGGGCGCCTCTGTTACATCGAAGGACGCCTCCACCACTACCGTGCCGAAAAAGAAGACCAACCGCCGCGCTATTTCACCGAGGTCATCGCCCAGGAAGTGTCCTTCCTGGGGCCCAAACCAGACCACGCATCAACCCAACCGCCAGCCTCAGAAGACACCGCCATCCCCTTCTGAGAGCCAGCAGGGCGCTCGCTCCCGCGCGGCTCATCACCAGCGGCCTGGCCACATCCATGGTACACAGGCCGCTGGACTTGCCTTTGCCCTCCAAACACGCTTCAATGCCTCATCCAACGCGGCGTTCCAAGAGGAGGCATCCCGTGTCCATTCGCACCCTCAGCTATCACACCTTCGCCATCGAGTTGGATTGGCTCTTCGAAACCGTGGGTGACCACATCGACAACCTGGGCTGGATCATCGCCGCCCACCACCCACCGGTCCCCAAAATCCCCAAGCGGGTTGGCAACGTCGTCGTCCCGTACTACTTCGCCGTTCACCTCAAGGTCATCTTCGACTTCGCCCGGGGCGAGCAGGAAGCTGGCGTCGACTTCGTCCGCGAGGCCTGTGACCACATCGGTCAGCTCCTCTTCTCCACGGCCGCGGACTGCGCGCTCAAGCGCCGGGTCCAACCCGACTGGTCCTTCCTCAGGCAACGCACCCTGGGCGTGGTCATGTTGGCCGCCGTGGGCCGCGCCAAGCTCCTCAACGGCGAGTGGCTCAGCCCCGACGAAGTCTGGGCCCTCACCGGATGGAGCCTCGAGAGAGCCACCCGCCGTGGTCTCGAGACGCGCAACGGCGCCAACGACAGCATCGAGTTCGCCCCAGAGCCCGTCGCTGAGCTCCTGCGCAGCCTCGAAAGCAAAGACGCCGAGGAGCCCTAGGCGGCAAGCCATGCCGGCATTGTGCCCCATTCCCATTGACAACACACCGCCGCTGCGGCGCAATCGCCCCTGTGGCCAGTGCGTGCCACACCCCGTTTGGCGTCCGCCACCTGAGTGACGCCCCGCCCCTCACGCTACGCAGGACCAACATCGTGAACACTCTCCGCATAGGGACGGCCCACGACAACGACATCGTGCTCACCGACGACCCCCGCATCGCTCCCTATCACGTGGTGATCACCCAGGGCCCCGAGGGCTACTTCGCTCAAGCCTGCAACGATGACTTCCCGCTCCGCATCGACGACATCCCCACAAAGGCAGGCCCCATCGCCATCGGCCAAGAACTCGGCCTCGGCGATCAGCGGCTACCCTTCTCCTCCGAGCTGGCCAGCCGCCTCGGCCTCACCACGGAGGCTGTCGCCAGAACCCAGGCCATGGCCGCTGTCGCCGCCGATGACCCATCGTCCCAACGCTGCTCCCACACCCTCTCCCTCGGCGCCCACCCCGACAACGACGTCGTCATCGATGCGCCACAAGTCTCGGGCAAACACGCCACCATCACCTTCGATCAACACCGCTTCGTCATCACCGACCTCCACAGCCGCAACGGTACCTTTGTCAACGGACACCGGATCGCCACGCCCACAGACATTCACCCGGGTGACCTCCTCGCCTTTGGCTCCTACGCCTTCACCTTCGACCGCAACATCACCCAGCGCTTTGAAGTCAGCCGCGCCACCCTCGCCATCGACATCGGTCCCCGCTTGACCCAATCCAGCCGAAGCGAGGCCCTTGGCGCCCCGCTCCGCTTGCGTATCGGCCGCGCCCCCGACAACGATCTGGTCATCTCAGCCCCCCAAGTCTCAGCCTATCACGCCGAAGTCTGGCAAGAACAGGGTCAGTGGCGACTCCGTGACCTCGGCTCCACCAACGGCACCTTCCTCAACCAGCGCGAAGAGCGACTCACGCCGCACACGCCGCACCCACTCGGCCTGAGCGACATCCTCTTCCTGGGCTCCTACCGCTTGCCCCTGAGCCGCGTCATCGAGCATCGCGCTGAACGCAACGAACAGAAGAGCATCGTCCTCAGCGCCCACAAAGAACGGCTGACCTTGGGCCGCGCCCCAGAGAACGACATCGTCCTGGATAGCCCAACGGTCAGCCGGCACCACGCAGAGCTCGTGCGCCAGCATCAGGGCTGGGTCCTGCGCGACCTCCACAGCGCCAACGGCACTTTCGTCAACGGTGAACGCATCACCGAGCGACCCATCAACACCGATGAACCCATCTCCTTGGGCTCTTATGTCATCCGCATCGACCCCGAAGCAGGCCGCGTCCACCGCGAGTACCAAGGGGAAATCATGCTCTGCGCCGAAGGCATCAGCGTCACCGTGCCTGATACCCGCGCCCCTGGGCATGCCCTGACCATCCTGGACG
Source organism: uncultured Myxococcales bacterium (assembly GCA_964454015.1). GTDB lineage: Bacteria > Myxococcota_A > Bradymonadia > UBA4248 > UBA4248 > CAYVQF01. The sequence continues at coordinate 28,521 of CAYVQF010000007.1, read as the reverse complement.
ACGTCTCCTTCACCGCCTATCCCACGGAGGTCATCGGCATCATGGGGCCTTCAGGAGCGGGCAAGACCACCCTCCTCATGGCACTCAACGGCTACTTGCTCCCCACCCGTGGCCAGAGCCTCATCAACAACCTCGATCTCTATCGTCACTACAACAGCTTCCGCGGCAACATCGGCTACGTCCCCCAAGACGACATCATCCACAAAGAGCTGACCGTCTACGAATCACTCTACTACACGGCCCGCCTCCGCCTCCCCCCTGACACGGGCAAGGACGAGATCGTCCAACGCATCGACGCCATCCTCGACGAGCTTGGCATCGCCGATGCGCGCGACGTCATCATCGGCTCGCCCCTGGTCAAGGGAATCAGCGGCGGACAGCGCAAACGGGTCAACCTCGCCCAAGAGCTGCTCACCCAACCCTCACTGCTCTTCCTCGATGAACCCACCAGTGGCCTCGCCTCGAGCGACACCCGCAGCGTCATGGCCTTGCTCCGCCGCCTGGCCAACGCTGGCCGCAGCGTCATCCTCACCATTCACCAACCAAGCCTCGAGGTCTACCAGGACATGGACAATGTCCTCTACCTCGCCCGCGGCAAGCTGGTCTACTATGGTCCCGCCTTTCCCGACGCCATCACCTTCTTCAACCCACAGCTCGATCCCGACAGTCCCGAAGGACGCCAAGCGCTGAGCACCCCAGACAGCGCCATGGCCCCTCTGGCCGCCGACAACGTTGGCCCTGAGGCCCTCACCAAGCTCGACCACCGCCGCGAGCACTACCGCGCCAGCAAGTACCACCGCGCCTACGTCGAAGAGCGCCGCGATGGGCAGAGCACCGTACAATTGCGGGCCTCCCAAAAAGAAAAACTCGAGCGCCGTTTTGGCCTGCGCCAGTGGTGGACCCTGACCTGCCGCAACACCCTCATCAAACGAAAAGACCGCACCAACCTCCTCATCCTCCTCCTGCAGGCACCGATCATCGGAATCATCATCGCGGCGGTCTTTGGCTTCGCCAACACCCAAGTGCCAAGCCCCAACGACACGCTCTCACCCTTCTTCGATTTCATGGGCAACCACGCCCAAGAAGGCGTGCACGCCGCAGCCATCTTCATGCTCGTCGCCAGCGCCGTCTGGTTTGGCACCAGCAACTCAGCCCGAGAGATCGTCGCGGAGCTAGCCATCTACCGCCGCGAGCGCATGGTGAACCTCAAAATACCCAGCTATGTTCTCGCCAAATTTGCCGTGCTCGCCGCCCTGAGCCTCATCCAATGTGCCGTCCTCCTGGGCATCGTCCACCCTCTCATTGGCCTCTCCGGCCCCTTCCCCTTGATGCTACTCCTCCTCACCCTCTGTGCCTGGGCCGGACTCGGCATTGGCCTCAGCCTCTCGGCCATGGTGCGCTCCACCGAGGCCGCCGTCGCCCTCGTCCCTCTCCTCCTCATCCCCCAGCTCGTCTTGGGAGGGCTCATCGTGCCCCTGGCTGACTTCGATGACGGCATCGCCCCTGCCACGGTGCGCACCGTCTCTGGCCTCATGGTGGCGCGCTGGGCCTTCGAAGCGCTCCTCCACACCGAGGACGCCCACCGGCCGCCGCCGCCGCCACCCCACATCACCCCAGCCGAGAGGGAGAGCGCCAAGACCTATTGGGACATCCCCTACCAGCCGTCGAGGACGCGCTTCGCCGGCCATCGCCACGTCAGCCAAGAGCGGCAAGAACTGACCAGCACCTTCGTCAAAGTGCACATCGCCGACACCCTGACTCGCCAACAGAAGGAGCGCAGCCTGGCCCAACGATACTTCGGCGAACATCAAGTGGGCTGGTGGGCCAGTGTGGCCATCCAGCTCGCCTACATCGCCCTCCTCCTCCTCGCCGTCTGTGTCCTCTTGCGCAGGAAAGACCTCAAGGTCAGTTGAAAGAGGGCCCGGACGGCATCAATCCCCGCCGACCTGGATCCCCCCGACCTTGACCTTGCCGCCTTGGACCTTGACGCCCCCGGCCTCAACCCCGTCCTTCTTGACCTTGACGCCCCCAGCATCGACGCTCCCCTTCTTGACCTTGACGCCCCCAGCTTCGACGCTTCCCTTCTTGACCTTGATGCCAGTGCCCGGCTCTGCAGCGTTCCCACCGCTGCACTTCTCAACGGCACCGCTGCAAGTGGTCACGCAGGTGGGGCATGATTTCATCACGCACGAGGTGGTGTCCTGACAAGTCAGGACACAGCCACCGGCCGGGCAGTCAAGCTCACAAGCCTCACCACCACTACAAGCCATGCTACAGGCCCCGCCGTCACAGCGCATCAGACAAGTCGCGTCTTCACACGCCGCCGAGCACGCGCCCCCTTGGCAAGAAAAGTCGCAGCGGGCGCCTTCGCAACCCCACGCACAGGCGCCGCTCGGGCACGCCGCTCCCCCGTCTTCGGTCAACACCACATGCTCCTGCCCAAAGGCATGGCTCAAACCAAAGGCAACAAAGAACAAACTAGCCGTCAACACTACTCTCATGGCTTCCCTCCTGAATGGGATCTTCACTCGCAACCAGCGAGCCGCGCTTCCAACGCCTCACTGACGATCCTATTCACCACGCGCGCACGCCGGGACCCATATAAGGTGGCCCGCAACTCTGTCCCAAACCCTTGACCGTTGGCATCCGAAGCGATAGGCCTGATCCACACCCTTCGACGCTACCCCTCCGCAGGTAGCCTCGAATCCACCGTGCCCCTATCGGCCGAACCTCAGGAGTACAACGTGGAGAACATGCTGGTTTTTCTCCGCTCGCCCATTGGCCGCAAGTTCATGATGGGCTTCACCGGCCTCTGCCTGGTCCTATTCCTCGTGGTCCACCTCCTGGGCAACTTCCTCATCTTTCAGGGCTCCGATCCCTTCAACGCCTACGCGCGATTGCTGACGAGCACTTGGCTCATTTACCCAGCCGAGGCCGGCCTCTTGGTCACCTTCCTTTACCACGCCCTCAACGGCATCTCCCTGACCCTGATGAATTGGAAGGCCCGCCCTGAGCAATATCAACTCAAGCGTCGCGCCGGTCACACCAGCCGCAAGAGCGTCGCCTCGAGCACCATGATCTATTCGGGCATCGTCATGGGCGTCTTCGTCGTCTTTCACGTCGCCACCATGAAATTTGGCGAAGGCATCGGCGTCATCGACCGCGACCTCCATGCTTACGTGCTCAGGGCTTTCTCCCAGCCACTCATCGTCGTGGCCTACGCAGCCGCCATGGTGATCTTGGGCTATCACCTCTATCACGGCCTGGGCACACTCTACGAAACCTTTGGACTGGCGCACCGCCGCACCCTTCGCCGCGTCCTCCAAGCCTTGGCCGTGGCCCTCGCCGGTGCCTTCCTCGCCATCCCCGTGCTCGTTTTCACCTTCGGAGACAAGCTGTGACCCTCCAAGCCCACACCCCATCCGGCCCCATTGCCGACCAATGGGACCAGCATCGCTTCTCCCTCAAGCTCGTCAACCCAGCCAACCGGCGCAAGTTCACCATCCTCATCGTGGGCTCCGGTCTGGCCGGGGCCTCGGCCGCCGCAGCCCTCGGCGAGCTCGGCTACAGGGTCAAAATCTTCACCATCCTCGACAGCCCACGGCGCGCTCACTCCATCGCGGCCCAGGGCGGGATCAACGCAGCCAAGAATTACCGCAACGACGGCGACTCGGTGCAGCGCCTCTTCTACGACACCGTCAAAGGCGGCGATTACCGCGCCCGCGAGGCCAACGTCTACCGATTGGCCCAAATCAGCGTCGACATCATCGACCACTGCGTGGCCCAAGGCGTGCCCTTTGCCCGCGACTACGGCGGCCTCCTCGACAACCGCTCCTTTGGCGGCGCCCAAGTCTCGCGCACCTTCTACGCCCGTGGCCAGACCGGACAGCAACTCCTCCTCGGTGCCTACGCCTCGCTCATGCGCCAGGTCGCCCAAGGAACGGTCACCTTGCTCTCGCGCCAAGAAATGCTCGACCTGGTGCTCGTCAATGACCAAGCCCGCGGCATCATCACCAGGAACCTGGTCACGGGACAACTCGAAAGACACAGCGGGGACGCCGTGCTGCTCTGCACCGGAGGCTACGGCAACGTCTACTACCTCTCCACCAACGCCGCCAACTGCAACGCCTCGGCCGCCTGGTGCTGCGCCAAACGCGGCGCCTACTTCGCCAACCCCTGCTTCGTCCAAATTCACCCCACCTGCATCCCCGTCTCGGGCGACCACCAAGCCAAGCTCACCCTCATGAGCGAGAGCCTGCGCAACGATGGCCGCGTGTGGGTCCCCAAAACACCAGGCGATCAGCGCGCGCCCGCCGAAATCCCCGACGACGAACGCGACTACTACCTCGAGAGACGCTACCCCTCCTTTGGCAACCTCGTCCCGCGCGACGTCGCCTCCCGCAACGCCAAAATGGTCTGCGACGACGACAAGGGCGTCGGCCCCTCCAAGCTCGCCGTCTACCTCGACTTCCGCGACCGCATCCAAGAACTCGGCCGCGCCACCATCGAGGCGCGCTACGGCAACCTCTTCGAGATGTACGAGCGCATCACCGGTGACGATCCCTACCAAGGCCCCATGCGCATCTACCCCGCCGTCCACTATACCATGGGCGGCTTGTGGGTCGACTACAACCTCATGAGCAACATCAAGGGCTTGCATGTCCTGGGTGAGGCCAACTTCTCGGACCACGGCGCCAACCGCCTCGGCGCCAGCGCCTTGATGCAGGGACTCGCCGACGGCTACTTCATCATCCCCTACACCCTCGCCCACTACCTCGCTGGTCAGCAACTCGCCCCTGTCACCACCGAACACGACGCCTTCGCCGAAGCCAACGACGCGGTTCAAAAGCGAATCACCAGCCTCTGCCAACGCAAAGGCACCCGCAGCCCCACGGCCATCCACCGCGATCTCGGACGGATCATGTGGGATAACGTCGGCATGGCCCGCAACGCCGAAGGACTCCAACAAGCACTCAACGGCATCGAGGAAATCAAGGGCCACTTCGCCGAAGATCTCAAGGTGGTCGGCAGCCCCAACGACCTCAACAAAGAAGTCGAACGCGCCCTCAGGGTCGCCGACTACCTCGAGCTGGCCGAGCTCATGACCCGCGACGCCCTCCTCCGGGACGAATCCTGCGGCTGCCATCTGCGCGAAGAACACCAGAGTGACGACGGCGAGGCCCTGCGCAACGACCAAGACTTCGCCCACGTCACCGCCTGGGAACTCTCCCCCTCGGGGGCTGCGCCCATCGCCCATCGAGAGGAGCTCCGCTTTGACCACGTGCAAGTACAGCAACGCAGCTACAAATAGGCTGCCCGCACTTTCGAGCCATCCATAAGAGGTTCAAGATGGAGATGAGAACGCTGAAGCTCCGGGTTTGGCGCCAACAGCGCGGTCACAAAGAAGGAAAGTGGGGCGAGTACCAAGTCGAGGTGCATGACGATATGTCCTTCCTCGAGGCCCTCGACATCCTCAACGAAGCCCTCGTCGCGCGCAACGAAGACCCCATCGCCTTCGACTACGACTGCCGCGAGGGCATCTGTGGCTCCTGTGGCCTCATGGTTGAAGGCGTGCCCCATGGCCCCGAGCCAGGCATGACCATCTGTCAGGTCCACATGCGTCACCTCGCCGGGCGCTCCATCCTCACCGTTGAGCCGTGGCGACTGGGTGCCTTCCCGATCATCAAAGATCTGGTCGTAGACCGCAGCGCTTTTGACCAAATCATGGCCGCTGGGGGCTACGTCTCCACCAATGTTGGCGCCGCACCAGAGGCCAACGCCACCCCAATCCCCCATGACGACGCTGAGCTAGCCTTCGACTATGCCGCCTGTATTGGCTGCGGTGCCTGCGCCGCAGCCTGTCGCAACGCCGCGCCCCACCTCTTTGTTGGCGCCAAGGTGGCCCAGCTCGCCCTCATGCCCCAGGGCCACCCCGAACGCACCACCCGGGTCAAACGCATGGTCGAAACCATGCAACGCCTCGGCTTTGGCACCTGCTCCAACGAAGGCGAGTGTGAGGCCGTCTGCCCCAAGGCCATCAAAACCGCCGCCATTGGCACGCTCAATCGCGAATACCTCCGCGCAACCCTCAAGTCTCTCTAGGGATCCACCTCCCCCAAAACAGCGGCAGCACGCCCAGCATCGCCCTCACGGCAGGCCACGGCCAACGCGCACCTCAGCCCAGAGCTGGCCTGACGCCGTGCTGCTTGAAGCGCACGTAGTCCGCAATGATCGCCCCATGATCGAAACAGAGCGGGGCCGGAAGGGCGTCCACGGGGAAGACCGCCGCCTGCAACGCATCGTCACCGCCGCGCGGCACACCCGTGGCCTGGGCAATGTACACCGTGCTCACCGTGTGCTGGCGCGGATCGCGCGCGGGATCCGAATAAACGTGCAGGAGTTGCTGCAGCACCACCGTGAGCCCCGTCTCTTCCAGAGCCTCCCGCACGGCGGCGGCCTCCAGGCGCTCCCCTTCATCGACGAAGCCTCCCGGCAAGGCCCACCCGTGCGGTGGGTTGCGCCGCTCGATCAGCACGATCCCACCAGCAAGTTCTATGATCACATCGACCGTAGGAATAGGGTTGCGATAGTCGCCCATGGCCAGCGCCCTCTCTTCGTTGCGATTGATGGCTATCCAAAAATGCCGAGCACCCCCTCCAGATGGCCCTGCCGCCAGAGGCTCAACAGATCCATGGCGAGAGCGACAGAGACATGGATGAGAAAGCCAAGAAAAATCGATCCCGTACGCAAAGACAGCAAGCCGAGAATGAAACCGGCGATGATCGCCCCCAGAGTCTCCGACATGGGCTTGCCAAAGTGAATCATGCAGTAGGGCAGGATCATGACGAAGATCGCCATCGGACCCAGCCGATCCCTGAGCCCGTGCAACATGAAACCGCGAAAAAAGAACTCGAGGCTCAAAAACTGGGCCGCGTAGGCCACCTGCCAGATCCAAAACGCCCGCGGCGACGTCCCGGCATGCCGAAAGAATGGGTAGGTCGCTTGGAAAGACGGCATGTCACTGACAATCACCAGCACCGGAACCAAGGCCAAAAAAAGGAGCACATAGACCCACAGGTGGCGCGTCCAACCCTCCATCCGCATGCCATAATCCCGCAACCGCTGCTTGAAAATGACTTTGACCACCAGACACGGCAGCACGAGATAGGTCACCACACACCACACACCCCAGTACAAGAGCTGCAGCAAATGCGCGTCCGCCGTGTTGAGGTCGCGCAGCGGCTGGAGCAAGACCTGGAAATGATACCACCCACGCGGCGCGCTCTGCGGCTGGAGCATATAGCCCCGCTTGACCATATCGAGCACCGCGTCGGTCATCGGTCGCGGGTGAATGTAGTCCCAGAAATGCTGGTTCTTGCCCAGGTACTCGATCAGGGTCAAGCACACCGCCACGGTCACCAGCACCGTCACCGCCCGCCATGCCGGCGCCTTCTCCTCACAGGTCTTCCTGCGGAAACGTTCTTCTTCACGCCGCCACGGCACAACGACCCACGCGGTCCACCAAGCGATGGGCCATTGCCACCAAGCGCGCTCAACCTTCTTGTCAACCATCACGCACCAACCATCGCGACTACAGGAGGCACTATTGCACCACGCCTCCTATCGCGGCGGAGGCCAAAGCTTGTCAAGGCCGCGCTCACTTGCAGCCACGCGGTCAGCGCCGACCCGCTTCGATCTTCTTCTCCAGGATCGCCCGGCGAGGATGGTCCGGATTGAGCTTGAGCACCTTCTCGAAAGCATCGGCCGCCTTCCACAGCTCAGAAGTCCGCGTGTAACACTCGCCCAGGAGCTCCCAACTGCGCCACGAGCTGGGTTGCATCCGCGTCGCCTGGGTCAACAGTTTGATCGCCTCCTGCGGGTTGGCGCGCCAGATCGCGTTGGCCTCATCATAGAGTTGCGCCGCGCTGCGCGTGGCCTTGGGCTTCTCCTCCACTTCAACCTTGACCGGCGTCTCCTTGACCTCAGCCCGTTGCCCCTTGCGGCGATCACCACGGCTGGAACGACGTCCCTCTGTCTTGTCCGCCCCATTCGCCGACTCGGACGCATCGGCGCCAGATTGGCCAGGGCTGTCGCCAAAGTCCAGGACCTCGGTCTGTATCCGCAGCGCACCGTAAGCGTAGGCCATGGCCGACGCATCGAGCATATCAAACGAGACTTCCTGGGCGATTCGACCCCAACGCGGCGGCGCCACTTCGGGTGCAAGCTCTGGCGCACTCGCCTTGACCGCTGCTGCGGCTGCTGCCGGCGCGCTGCTCTCTTCGCCTGTGGAAAGCAGCAAATAAACCAGAACCACCAGCAAAATGGCGAGTATCACGCCGCCTAAGCCAATGACGACCCACAGCATTTTGGAGCGTCGGCTAGCCCCGTATTCGGCGTGAGGTTGCGGCACGGGCATGACGCCAGGCGCGGGGCGCGGGGCGCGCATCGCCGTCATGGCCATCTGCGTCGGCGCGTTGAGGTTCTGGGTGATCTCCGCGGAGACCCCCGCACCACCCACGACCCGGCCTCTGCCACCCCTGAGCGCAGGGGACTCGGCGCTCAGGCTGGGCAGCATCTCTTCCAGCGCCGCCCGTGCATCCTGGGCCGAGTGATAGCGATCCTCCACATTCTTGGCCATGGCGCGCAGGCAGAACGTATCGAAAACGGCAGGAATGTTGACGTCCAGCCGCACCCGACTCGGCGCCGATGGCATGTCCATCATGATGGCGCTGGCCATATCGACGGCATTGGTGCCAGAGAAGGGCAGGCGCCCCGTCAACATGAAGTAGGCCACCGCCCCCAGGCTGAAAATGTCCGATCCCGGACCGACATTGGCCCCTACGACCTGCTCAGGGCTCATGAACGCCGGCGTGCCACAAACCAAACCGTCGCGCGTCAGCCCCTCGCTCTTGGTGTCCTGCAACTTCGCGATGCCGAAATCAAGGACCTTGACCACCTCCTCACCGCGTCGGTTGACCACGGCGATGTTGGCGGGCTTCAAATCCCGGTGAATGATCCCTTCGCCATGGGCCTCTTCGAGGGCGCGGCACACCTGGATCAGGATATTGGCAATGCGCTGCGGTGCCATGGGGAACTCGCGGGCTACGAGATCCGACAGATCGTCACCCTCGAGGTACTCCATGGCGATATAGGGGGCCCCCCGCGGGGTCTTGCCAAAGTGCAACACCCGAATGGTGTTCGGATGGTCCAGGCGGCTGGCGGCCTGGGCCTCACGGCGAAAACGCTCCTCCACCACGGCGTTGGCGATGAAGGTCTGCTTCAAGATCTTCAACGCCACCTGGCGCCCTAGGCTGCGGTGCTTGGCCTTATACACCACCCCCATGCTACCAACGCCAACTTGCTCCTCCACCTCGAAGGTGTCGTCGATCACCGTACCAATATAGGGATCCCCATCCTTCGGGCCTTCTGCCACCAGGATACTCGCACCACAAAACGTGCAGAAGCTGCTGTTGGCGACAAAATCTTTGCCGCACTTGTGACAAGCTCTCTGATTCTTCGCCGAAGCGCTCACGCTCTTCCCCTCAAAACGAGTGCCTGGGGTCCAAAGTCTTCACCTCTCCCCCCTCCGCAGTGTAGACTAGCATGCCTTGGGTGTTCGAGGACACCCTGCCGCCGCCAGCGAGAAGCCGCTCGCCAACCAAGCTCGAAGCGCGATAAGCCACTTTGCGCCAACGTCTCTGTGCACCTCATACCTGACTCCGTCATCCACAAGCCGCTGCTCATGACGCCACGAGCGCGTCGCAGGATCAAGAAATGAACCAAGTTGCCACCCCCAACCAAAGTTCTACCGAACCTTGCGCCAACCAACGCGCCGCCACCCCCAGAACGCGGGCAAGACGCTGGGCTCCCTGCCTCCTGGCCACCCTCTTGCTGACCCTCCCCGGCGTCACCGCCTTCGCCCAAAGCGAGAGCCGCCCCAAGACGATCGTCGCCGTCATCGACAACCCCCGGGTCGATCCTGACACCCAACGGGACCTACAGGATCTCTTCCTGACCGCCTTGGCGCGCTTCGCCGCCTATGATCTCCTCGACAAAGACATGCTCATGACCGTCACCCAGATCAACAGCGACCACGCCATGGTAGCCTGTCTCGACGAGCCTGCTTGCCGGGCCGATCTGCGCGAACAACACCAAATCCACACCATCATTGCCGTAGAGCTCCGCGTCATCGATCGCGGCGACATCGAAATCAGGGTCGCTGTCGCCAAAACGGAGTCCCTCGCGCCGCTGAGCTTCGTCAACATGAAGACCGTCCCCGCAGACGACCTCGACGCCCTCATCGAGGGCGCCTTCAACGCCGCCGAGAGCATCGACCTCGACGCGCCGGCTGGCGAAGAGATCCCCCTCGAGCTACGCCTAGCCATGACCGCCGAGCCCGCCCCACCCACCTATCTCCCGCCTGTCCCAAGCTCACCATGGCGCCTCTACACCGGCCTCGGCATTGCCGGCGTTGGTCTCGTCGCCCTCGTCACCTCACCCATCCTCTACGCCAGCGCCTCGAGCTCACTCGACGACTACGAAGCGCTCGTTCACGCCAGCGGCAGCAACCGCTTTCTCGCCATCAACCGCGCCGACGCCGCCGAGCGCATCGACGCCATCCAGACCCGCGCCACCCTCTCCAAGGTCTTCCTCGGCATCGGCGTCGGAGCCAGCCTCATCGGCGGCGGCTTCATCCTCTGGCACTTCATCGACATGCCGGCCGAGAGCCCCTTGCCCATCGCCTTCTCCCCCACCCTCTCTGCTGAGGGCGGTGGCTTCTCTGCCCGCATGACCTTCTAGGCCGTGACCGCCACCCACCCGCCGGCCCCTACGCCCAGACGCCGGGCCATCACCGTCATCGCCCTGCTCATCCTCATCCTGGGGGGAGCGAGCCTCGTCGCCCTCTTCACCGCCAGCGGCCCAACGGCGCCGCCCCCCAGCCCGCCCCAAGCACCGAGCGCCACCTCGGCCCCGGCCCCACCCAGCCCAGGCAGCCCCCACGAGCCCGACGCCCCCCCCCCCGCGGAGCCCCCCCCGGCCCACGCGACCCCCGCCGCCCTCGCCGGGACCAACACCAACCCTGCCGGCGACCCCATCGCAGCGGCGACGGTGGCCATCAGCCTCGACGCGCTGGCGATTCTCAGCACCCGCAGCGACGCCGACGGTGCTTTTCTTCTGCCGGAGCTTCCCCTCGAACCCTACACCCTGCAGGTGACGGCCCCGGGCTTCGCTGCCCACAGCGTCCTCGCCGTGGAACCCGGCCAGCCCCCCCTGGAGATCACCCTCGGCCCGGCCCACCCCCTCGAAATCGTCGTCCATGACGCGCCGCCCCAAGACACCTCCCTCCGCTGTCATTTGGGGGGCGCTGGGCTCTATCCGGCCCTGATTCAGCCCGTGCACGACGGCCGCTGCCACTTCGACCTCGGTCCCGGCCACTACGAAGTCGTCGTCACCGGCCGCACCCACACCAGCCCCTGGCGAGAGGTGACCACCACTGAGCAGCCCCTCACCCTTCACCTTCGACTCGCCCCGGGCTACGCCGCCACCACCGCGGTCCACAACGCCCGCACCCCTGAAGAGAGCGTCGCCAACGCCCTCCTCACCCTCTCGCGCACCCCCCTGCATGTCCTAGCCCTGCACACCACCTCAGACGCCCGCGGCCAGGCCCGCTTCCCCGCCCTCCCACCAGGCACCTATCAGATCGCCGCAAGAGCCACAGCCTTTCTCCCCTACCCAGCCCGCCCCTTCGCGCTCCCCGCGGAGGAAGCCATACGGGTCGAATTGGATCCGGGCGTTCAGATCCGCGGCCGCGTCCTGGATGAAAACGACGCCCCCCTGGCGGCGCGCATCATCGCCCGCATCGAAACTCCCAGCGGCGCCCGCTGGCGCCTCAAACGCGATCAGCTCGCCCGCCTGCATCGCCTCGCCCGCCCAGAGGCACTGGGCGGCCAAGCCGTGGGCCTCACCACCACCAGCTTCAGCGCTCTCGGCGATGGCACCTTCGAGCTGCGCGGGCTCCCCGATGGCACCATCGACCTCGACCCCCACCTGGAGGGTTGGGTACCCACGGGCATCGTCTCCCTGCAGGCAGAACCCAACGCCGTGCTCAGTGGCGTCATCGTCCGCATGCGCCGCGCCGCCCCGCTGCTCGGCCGCGTCGAGAGCGAGAACGGCGGCCCCATCGCAGGCGCCACCGTCCGCTGGCGCCTACCCAAGGATCTGCGCTGGGGATGGCGCGACGAGGTCACCACGGACAAACGCGGGATCTTTCGCTACCGCGCCGTCCCCGACCACTTCGAGGCCGAGGTGCGCGCCCCGGGGCACCTGACCTGGCAGCGGGCCTTGGAGCGCCCCCCAGAGGGTGAGCTCAGCGTCACCTTGACCCCTCTGGCGGGCGCCATCAACGGGCGCGTCGATGCCCCGGGTGGAGCGCCCAAACGCACCACTATCCGCCGCACCACCGGCGACGACGGCGTCCATTGCCGCACCCGCTCACTGCGCAATGGCGAATTCACCCTCGAAGCCTGCCCGCCCGGCCGCCAGCGCTTCGAAGCCCACGCCGATGGCTTTGCCCCCCTGTGGTTCTATGCCGCCCCCGGCGACTTTCACACCCTCTCCCTCGAAGTGGGTGCTTCGATCACAGCCCAGATCACCGACGCCCGCGGCCAACCCGGGCGCGGCACCTACACCCTCCAACTCAGAGACGAGGCGCCAGAGGCGCCCCATGAGGACGCCCCCCTGTGGCGGCAGCACAAGGATTTCACCGACGGCCACCTCGCCGTGGCCAACCTTCCCGCAGGCACCTTTGACCTCGAGCTCACCCTCCCCGAACACCTCCCCCTGACGACGACCTTCAGCCTCAACCCCAACCAGAACAAAGCCATGGGAAGCCTGCGCGCCACGGCTCGCGTCATCGTCACCGGCTACGTCCTCGACGCCCTCGGCGCGCCCGTGCCCCATGCCGCCATCTGGCAGGACGACCCCCTCGACGTCACCACGGCCGACGCCAGCGGCGCCTATCGCATCTCCCTTGCCCCTGGCCCCGAGATGAACCTCAGAGCGCGCCACTGGGCTGAGGGGCAAGCGAGCCTGCGCCTCGATCCCGCGACGGCCCCCGGCTCCCGCCACGATCTGCGGCTGGTGGAGCCCCTCACCATCCCGTGCCCAGATCGCCTCCGCGAGCAGGGACTGAACCTGATCGCCGACGAGCGGAGCTGGCGCGTGCACGACATCGCACCGACGAGCCCGTGGCGCGCCTCGGGGCTAGCGCGCGGCGACTATGTCGAGGGCGTCACATGTCAGGGCGACATTCGGATCTGGTTCGTGCGCGACGGCGCGCGCCGCGTCGCGACCCGGCACTGAGGGGCATCCCGGCGCTGGCCTAGAAGGCCACGAGCCAATGCCCCAAAAGGTGGCAAAACGACCTATTCCATGCTCTGTTCGGCAACACAAGTAGCCACAACCATAACCAGGTTTGGGCGCCGATTCAGTCATTTCTGCCGCTGGCGTCGCCAATGCATGGTCGCTCCAGGGGGCACCAATCGTATTGCGGTCTCGCGTGGTAGGAGAACCGGAGTATGAAAACCGTCAAAGCCTGCATCCAAGAGAAGAACGCGACAGGCACCCGCCCCTACTCGCCCATGTTTTTGGCACTGCGTCTCTACATTAAAAGAGCTGGCGTCAAGATCCGGAAGATGTCTGGAGGCCAGACCATAGATCGGGTAACACCCTATTGACGAATTCTGCGCCGCTCGCCTTGGAAGCCACACCCTGCCTCGAGACGAGGGAGAGCATGCCCAAAAAGGAGTCACACAGACCGCCATTCAAGGTCAACGCGGTGCTCGACACCTGAAGCACTGGGAGTGAAAATGCGGGGGTGGCTCGCCAGCATAGGGCCACCCGATGACGCTCACGAACTGCACACGCCATCGTCTGCCACACGGCCAAAATTTGGTCGCTGGCACAAAGCCGGATGCTCAGCGCATGAGGCCGATCGCTGAGCTCGAGAAGGACACCGTAAAAGGCGTCAAGCTGGCACTTGCGCGCCACTTGTTTTTGGCGCGGCGAGCATGGATTGGCGATTGGACTTCGTTAATGCGCACCGCGCCAAGTGCTGCCAATCAGCCAAAATGGCGGCCGCTGGCGTTGCCAAGGGCATGCGCTTATCCCGCCGGCATGTCCTGTGTTCCTAAGATAATAATGCAGCCGCCCTGGAGGCCCTGCGGAGCGTTCTCCTTGAGAACCGCGGGACGGCTGGCCGCTGGTTTATATCTCGCCGACGGAGGAAGACCAGACCCAATCTCACTTCCCTTCACCGTGAAGCTTTTTTGTTATACATGTTTCGAGTGTCAATGCTTCCGTGCCCAACAGAGGGACACACCCCCATGGCCCAACCTCAGGCCTCCTTTTCATGGATGTGCCCATGCCAACGACCCCATTGAATTCTGCAAAGATGACGTCAACACATGCAGTTCTCTGATCTCTGCTTTCCCATATCTCAACAGCAAGAAAGTTAACATGTATACAGAAAAGTGCATCGCTGGACTGCCCTACCTTCGCTTCACATCTTTCTCTCTTCTACTCATTTTCTCGTGCCAAGTTTTTTTCATTGCAGACGTTGCTCCAGCCACCGATATACCTGCTCATCTCGCGCTCGTGCGTGCTTTGCTTTCTATGGGTTCGGGCGATATCCTAGATCAACACTTTACCTTTGGTTTCTTTCCAGCACCCAATTCTCTCACATATATACTTGGCATCTCTCTCTCATGCCTATTTAAAATACACACAGTCGGAGTCATTTTATTTGTTGCGTCTATTGCCGTCGTCCTCTACGGCCTATCTTCTTGATGCTCACGATAGGAAAAAACCCCATCTCAGCTCTCTTTGCGCTGCCTTTCGTTCTGCAATGGACTCTCATTGAAGGTCTCATTGACTTCTATTTCGGCATCGGCGTGTTCTTATTTGCCCTCTCTTTTGCAATACGCTACCTGAAATCCAGACGTCGTTTAGATGCAATTTTACTATCCTCGATTTCTGCCGTAGTCTTTTTGGCTCACATCCATGCTGTGATCTTTCAGGCGCTCGCGATTCTCTGTCTTGGCGTGGCATTTCTTGCCATTTCACCGAAGTTGAACCTCTCAACTGTACTGAAAACAGCGCTGTTTTCTGGAGTGCCAATTCTTGCCTTGTGCTGCATTTGGCTCATTTGGGGTCACGCGCCTCAAGCGCTTGAGAGCACGAGCACCTTGCAAATACCCATCGAAGACCGCCTTTATTCTTTGTTTTACGATGGCCCCATCGTCATCACTGGCGGGCCGGGAGCAAAGGTCGTCGTTCTAGGTCTTCTGGCGATTCTGTTGAACGCCATTCTCTTTCGAGTTCATTTTGTCTTTTTGGACACTCAAACCCCCAAGGATTACAACATATTTCTAATCGCATTATCTGCCTTTTGGTTTTTTTGTTTGTCACTCGTATTCTTCGCTCCACCTAATATTGGACTCTACTGGTCCATACACACTAGATTTATTCCAATCGTCTGGTTACTTGGGGTCGTCATGCTTGCTCCAGTTGACGCCGCAACGTGTACCCCAAACCCTATGATTTCAAGCAAGTACACATTCTTTTTTGCGAACATCATTCGCTTGGCTTCTGTTGTTCTGATGCTTAGCGTTGTTCTCTTCTCCAGAGCTACCTGGCGCGACGCGTCAGAGAAATGGTCTGCTTTCTCGGATGGCCTTATAGAGGTATTATCCGCGGCACCAGATGAAAGCCAAGGTATGTATATCGTCGAAGGCTCCGGGATGGCCGTTGATAGAGGATTTAGACCTCACCTTTGGCGCCACTTGGGTCAGTATCACACCGCGTTGAACCGCGGCCCCGTGACTTTTTCTTTTGGTTGGCATCCAGGCAGAATTATCAGGGAAACCAACAGGAGAACTACCTTTCTCGAGTGGGGAAACCCAGCGGATATCAAGAGACGGTTTGAGTTCGGGTGCGTTGATGTCATCGTACAGCTTGGCTCAACGCCGCTGGACACTTTGGATACGCTGGTCCTCCTGAAACGACAGGCTCATTGGGCGCTTTATCGCTTCGAAGACCCTTGCCCTACCCTCACTCTTCCCTCGGAACATACCAACCTTGTGGAGAGCAAATGACCAGCCACTTAGAGTACCCATCGTCTAGCGAATTCCCTCTTCCTGAAGAGAGGAGCTCCCCTGAATTGCCATTTTCACTTGGGTTTGCAAGAACACGGTGTACCCACCAAAAGCGGCCTTTCAGGTGAAAAACAGGTACGACAGAATCTGGAGAAAGAGAAGCAACGAGTTGAACGCCGGCAACACCAGCCAGCCCCGGATACCCAGCTAGGGCGGCATAGAGCGCGACATGTGTTGATTGAGCGCGCCCAAACCATGTCGTAAGGCGGCTTGGGCACCACGCTCTGCCTAAAGCGCCGTTTGGGCTTGCCCACCAAGCTCGATGCGCGGGTTCGGGTGCTCACCGCAACGCAGGGAAGCAGGGAGAGGGCGCATGTCCATGCCATCGCTCACAATTGGCTATCCGTAGACGAAATCTCCATGACGCCGCGCATCTGCCTGGAGATGCGGTCAATCTTGACGCGATGACCACGCAGTGCCTCCCGGCCCCCCAGCACGCTTGGCGATTATTACCGACGTTTGAGCCTGTGAGACCGGGAGCGGACCACGGAGGCGCGCGTGGAAACCAAAGGTGTCGAACATTCACCGAATCTGATTCGGACGTTAGCTCTTTGTCTGGCTTGGGCGGTTGGCTCTGCGATGCCCTCGCTGGCTGCTACAATTCGACGCCATCGCTAGATCGAGGATTACGACAACGAAACGACTCCGCCACGTGGGTCACCAACGTCAGGATCTCAAGGGGCTACGCCCCCCTATCGCCATGCTCGCTCGACCAAGTCTATGTCACCTGCGCGATCACTGCCAAAGCTCCAACTGTTGCCGCAGGCAACCCCTGACCAACCCCAACAGCCGCCCTAACCCGGCATCCGCGCCATCTCGGACCACACGGCGCCGCAACTCAGATCCACCACCAGGGGCACCCGCAGGGCATGCACATGCTCCATCTCGTAGCGTAGCAAACGCGCCACCGCCTCAACCTCCTCGGCGGGCACCTCGAAGAGCACCTCGTCGTGAACCTGCAGCAGCATCTGCGCCGCCAAGCCTTGCTCCCGCAAGACGGGCTCGATGCGCAGCATGGCGACCTTGATCAGATCCGCCGCCGTCCCTTGAATGGGCGTGTTGATGGCCAGGCGCTTGCCCAGGGCCACCTCCACCTGACGGGAAGAGGCGAGCTGAGGAATGGGACGGCGGCGGCCAAGCAGGGTCGTCACGTAGCCCCGGGCCGTCGCCTCGGCGACCAGGTCGGCAAAATAGTCGCGCACCCCGGCAAAACGCGTCTCAAAGCGTTCGATGAAGCTCTTGGCCTCTCTGACGCTCACCTTGATCTCCCGCGCCAAACGCTGCACCCCCATCCCGTAGAGCACCCCAAAGTTGATGGTCTTGCCCACGTTGCGCTGGGCCTTGTCCACCTCGGCCAGGGGCACCCCGAAAATCTCCGCCGCCGTGCGCTGGTGCACGTCCTGACCTAGGGAGAAGGCCTCGATCAAACGCTCGTCTTCAGAGAAATGGGCCATCACCCGCAGCTCAATCTGGCTGTAGTCGGCGGCGACGAAGCGGTGGCCGGGGCGCGCCTTGAACGCCCGTCGGATGGTCCGCCCCTGGGCGCTGCGCACGGGGATGTTCTGGAGGTTGGGATCAGATGAACTCAAGCGGCCCGTGGCGGCCACGGTCTGGTTGAAGCGCGTATGCACCCGCTCGGTGCGCGGATCGATGAGCGCCGCGAGCGCCTCGGCGTAGGTGGATCGCAGCTTGGCAACGTGACGATAGGCCACCACCAGCTCCGGTAAGGGGTGCTGGTCTACCATGGCCTCCAGGCTCTCTTGATCCGTTGAATAGCCATGGGTGGTGCGCTTCTTCCGCCCGGGCTTGAGCCCGAGCTTCTCGTAGAGCACCTCGGCGAGCTGCTTGGGGCTGTTGATGTTGAAGGGATGGGGCACCAGCACCTGAGCCTCCGCCTCCAAGCGGCGCATCTCCTGCAGGAGCACATCCGAGATGGACGCCAGCTCCGCCTTGTCAACGTAGATGCCCCGCACCTCCATGCGGGCCAGGACCAGGGCCAGAGGCAGCTCCAGGTCTTCGAGGACGGGCAACAAGTCCTGCGCCGCCAAGCGCGCCCGCAGCAGCGGCGTCAAGACCTGCACCCGGGCGGCCCATTGCTGCGCCGCCTCGGCCACACTCTCGATCTCGAGCATGGACCAGCGCATGAGCGCCTTGCCTTTGCCCAGCACTTGCTCCTGGGACAAAGTGCGCAGGTGGAGATAGGCCTCGGACAGCGGCGCCAGATCGTGGCGGCTGTGGTCGGGCTCGAGGAGGTAGGAGGCCAGCTCCGTGTCAAAGGCCAGGCCTCCCAGCTCCAGCCCCCAGCGCAAAAAGTGCTGCCAGCACAGCTTCGCACCGTGGCAGCGGCGCTCGATGTGCGGCGCCTCCAAGAGCGGACGCAGCGCCTCCAGCACTTGCGCCGCCGGCAACTGCGACGGGGCGCACAGGGTACGGTGCGCGCAGGGGATGTAGGCCGTCACCCCCTCCCCCCACGCCAGCGCCAAGCCCACCAGCTCGCCCGCCACAGGCGAAGCGGTCTCGCTGATGACGTACAGGGAGAAGGCCCCAGCGGCGCCGATGGCCGCCACGATCTGCGCCAGCGCCGCGGCGTCGTAGACCACTTGCCCGCCCTGGACTGGGCTGGCGACGACGACCGGCGCCGGTGCGGCGGCGCTTGGCTCGGGGGGCGCCACCACCCGATCCACCGCCGGCTGCCGCCGCCCGACCACCGCCTCGACCTCCTGGAGGAGGCGGTGGAACTCGAGCCGGCCAAAAAGCTGCTCGAGGAGCGCCCACTTGGGCGCCATGCCCTCCAAGCGCAGGGTGACCGGCGCGTCAAAGAGCAACGTCACCAGCTCCTTCGACAGCGGCGCCAAGGGCGCGAACTCCGCCAGATTTTGCCGCCGCACTTTGCCGCTCACCTGGTCCAAGTTGGCCAAGACGCCCTCCATGGAGCCAAAGTCGGCCACCAAGCGACCTGCCGTCTTCTCCCCCACCCCTTTGGCGCCCGGCACGTTGTCCGACGTGTCGCCAGCCAGGGCCAGCACATCGACCACCTGGGCCGGACCCACGCCAAAACGCGCCAGCACCTCAGCCTCGGTGAAGATGCGCGCCGGCCGGCTCATGGTGTCCATCATCCGCACCTGACCGTCCTTCACCAACTGCAACAGGTCCTTGTCGCCCGTCACCAACGTCACCTGAACCCCGCGCGCCTGGGCCTGGCGCGTCAGGGTGGCCATGACATCGTCGGCCTCGTAACCTTTGACTTCATAGCTCGGCACCCCAAGGGCGGCGACGATCTCGCGGAAAAAGGGAAACTGAGCGATCAACTCTGCCGGCGGCGACGTCCGCGTCGCCTTGTAGCCAGCGAAACGCTCATGCCTGAACGTGGGCCCTGGCGCATCGAAGACCACCGCCAGCGACACCGCCCCATGCTCACGCACCAGCGACAACAGCATCTTGGTGAAGACCAAGAGCCCATTGGTGGGCTGCCCCTCGCGCGTGCTCAGAGGCGGCGAAGCATGAAAGGCGCGAAAGATGTAGCTGCTGCCATCGATGATGAATAGGGACGCGACGCCATCTTGCATATTTCCGCCCATAAAACTTGAAGTTCTGGCCAAGGAACTACATAGGTTATGCGGCGGCGGCCGCGCGCACGCCCCACGACGAGACCTCTCGCCTTTGGTTGTGGACCACCCCCTGCCCGGTGGTCAACCCACCCCAACGTGCACATCTTTGTCGTGACGTGCGCCGTCCCCGGACGCCTCGCTTTGCAAAGGACACCCATGCGCGGATTCTATCTCTTCAGCTTCAAAGGCATCCCCGTCTTCGCCTCCGGATGGTACCTCATCCTCATGGCCTACCTCTTCATGACCGCAGGCGTCATGGCCCATGGCCTGATCTTCGTCGGCATCGCCACCTTCGGCATCCTCGTCCACGAGTTCGGCCATGGCCTCATGGCCCGCCGCCTCGACCTCCAGCCCTCCATCGTCTTGCACGGCTGGGGCGGCCTCTGCGCCCACCGACCGGCCAAACGCGACGCCCACGAGGCCGCCATCACCGCTGCCGGACCGGGCGCCGGGCTCATCCTCGGACTCGCCTCTCTCGCCCTCCAGTTTTACATGGGCCGCTACCACGCCGCCTGGCTCACCGAGCGCCCCCTCGCTGAGGTCTTCCTCCAATACATGGTCTGGGTCAACGTCGGGTGGAGCATCCTCAACCTCATCCCCCTCTGGCCCCTCGACGGTGGCCAGCTCCTCGCCGTCGCCCTGAGACAGAAAATCGCCCGCCCCCGCGCCTTCCAAATCACCCATGTCATCGGCATCGGCGTCGGCGTCGCCCTCGTCGGTCTCGGCATCTGGACCCGCTCCTTCTTCATCATCCTCATCGCCGGCATGCTGACCTACGCCAACATCGCCCGCCTCCGCGCCGGCCACGGCCAGAGCCAAACACTCACCCCCAGCAAAAGCGCCGAGGACATCTATCAACGCGCCGTCAACGCCGCAGAAGATCACCACTGGGAAGAGGTCGCCCGCCTCGGCCACCAGATGCGCGCCGAGGGCCGCACCCCAGACCAGATCGCCCGCGCCTGGGAGCTCCTCGCCGTCTCCACCACCAACCTCGGCCACTACGAAGAGGCCTACCGCTACGTCCTGCGCGCCCCCCAAACGGAAGCCGTCAAGCTCGCCAAAAAACGCTGCGAAGAAGAGCTCCAGCTCCCTAGCGAGCCTGCGACCTAATCCACCGCGTCGACTTTTGGATCCACCCACGCCAGCAAAACGCCGCGCCCGGGTAGCCTCCAAGGCCACCCGGGCGCGGCGTCTCCGCCTTGTGGCGGCTAAAAGGGCTGTAAATGTCGTCTGGGGAACGTCATGTCATGCCCAAGCGCCCCCTCCTTCAAAAAGCGGGCCGCCCCAAGCAAGACGGACCCTGCGCGCACCAACAGCGCCACTCCACCCCACAAGTGCGCGCCCTGCCGGCTCAGGCCCTGCCCACCACCCGCCAAGACCAAGACCAAAGCACGACATCTCTGTCAGCCAAGCGCCCACCGCCGCGCCATACCGTCGGCGCGCCGACCTTGCAAGTGTCAACCTGCATTGACACCCCCTCAGGCTCAAAAGCGACGCAAAAAACCTGCTAAGATCTTCTTCTTGCCTGCCATGGGAAAATCCACCGTCACCACCTGACCTTCGGACCCATCCTGCACCGCCAGCACCCGCCCCACGCCATAACGCCGGTGGGTCACGCTCGTTCCCAACGAAAACGGCTCACCCTCAGCGGCCACGGCCCGCCCCCCCTTGGCCTGACCAAGCCCCCCCGCGCCTGGCCCCTCTTCATCATAGATCACCACTGGCTCACCAGAGGCCTCCGCTGCGGCTTCCTGTCGCGCCGCTCTCCGCTTCTGCCAAACCAAGGACACCGCCGCGCCGCCAGAGCTCGCGGCGCCCGCCCCCTCCCCGCGCGCCTTCCCACGCCACTCCCGCACTTCGTCGTCAATGACATTCAAGCGCGGCGGCCGCGTCAACACACCGCCGCTCTCGTCCACCCACCGCAAGGGTCGCTTCTCCGCCATCAGAAAAAAACGACTCGGCAGCGGCCGCTGCACTTGGTTGTACAGACGACGCGACCGCGCAGCCGTCAAGAAAAGCTGCTCCTCTGCTCGCGTGCAGGCCACATAGGCCAGGCGCCGCTCCTCCTCCAAGTCTTGCTCCGACTCGGAGCGGCGCAGCGGCAGCAGATCCTCTTCCAAGCCGCACAAGAATACCACTGGAAACTCCAGACCTTTCGCCGCATGCACCGTCATCAAGGTCACGCAATCCTCTTCCGGCGGCGCCTCACTGTGGCGCAACGCCAAGCTCTCGAGAAAGCCTACCAAGGTGGCATCTTCACCCGTCGCGACATAAGAGCGCGCCGCGCCAATCAGGTCCTGAATGTGCAACAGCACCGCCTCGTCCTTGGCCCGCTGCACGGCGAAGGCCTCATAGCCCGTCAGCCTCAGGATCTCCTCCAACACCACCGCCGGATGGGCCGTCTGCGCCAGGCTCCGAGCCGCCAACAGCAGATCCAGCAAGTCCCGCGCTCCTGCGACGCTGCGCCGATTTCCTATCTTGATGCGCTCCGCCGCCACATCCTCCAGCACCGCGAGCCAACCCTCCAACCCTGCCGTCTCTGCACCATCGTCGTCGAAACGCAGCGTACCTGGCGGGCGCACCCGACGCGACGCCAGATGGCTCCCCATCGTCGCCAAGGCCTTGCTGCCGATCCCACGGGCCGGAACGTTGACGACCCTGGAAAAAGCCATGGTGTCCGCCGGATTGACCAAGAGGCGCAGATAGGCGAGCAGATCCTTGACCTCGGCGCGTTCGTAGAAGCCAATCCCGCCCAAGACGCGATAGGGCAACCCGGCCCGCCGGAGCTGCTCCTCAAAAGGCCGCGACTGCGCGTTGGTCCTGAAGAGCACGGCAAAATCACCCGCCTGCCGATGCGCTGCGCCAATGGAGCGCCGAATCTCTTGGGCCACGAAGCGGGCCTCGCTCGTCTCGGTCTCCGCCCACAACGCCCCTACCGGCGCGCCGCCCTGCCGGGCCGTCCACAGCCGCTTCTCCATCCGCGTCGTGTTCTCGGCGATGATGTCACCCGCCACGTCCAAAATGGCCGTCGTCGAGCGATAGTTCTGCTCCAGCTTGATCACCTCGGCCCCCGAAAAGGCCTCCAAAAAACCCAACAAATTACCCGGCTGCGCCCCGCGCCAGGTATAGATCGACTGGTCGTCATCGCCCACGACGCTGGCCAAGCTCTCCCGTCCCAGCACTGCTCGCAACAGAGCAATCTGGGTGCGGTTCGTGTCCTGATACTCGTCCACCAGCACGTAACGAAAACGGCGATGCAAGCGCGCCGCGATCTCTTGCTGCTCTTGCAAAATACGCAGAGGCAACAAGATCAGGTCCCCAAAATCCACCGCATTGGCCCGCCGCA
The DNA here is from genome assembly GCA_964454015.1 of uncultured Myxococcales bacterium. Lineage (GTDB taxonomy): Bacteria > Myxococcota_A > Bradymonadia > UBA4248 > UBA4248 > CAYVQF01. The sequence goes on along the minus strand of CAYVQF010000007.1, from coordinate 5,353 downwards.
GCGCCACTTCGTAGGCCGCATACGCCCTGGCCACCTGGGCGTCATGATCCGTAGTGGCTGCCTGCAGCACCTCCGCTGGCCCCAAGCCCTCGTCCTTGAAACGGGAAAATTTCTGCAACAGGGAACGGACGAGGCGCCCCGTCTCGGCGATGGCCGTGACCTCCTCACAGCCCCTGGCCAAGCCTGCCTGCTCGGTCTCATCGTAGATGGAAAAGCCCGCAGCCAAGCCCACCGCCGCCCCATAGCGTCGCAGCAGCCGCGCCCCGAAAGCATGGAAGGTCGCTAGCTCCGGCCTCTCTCCCGGCATGAGCCCAAGTCGCGCCAGCGCCTGCTCCACCCGCTGCCGCATCTCCTCGGCCGCTTTGTTGGTAAAGGTGATGGCCAGAATCTCATCGGGCCTACACCGCCCCTCGGCAACCAAGTACGCCATGCGCTGGGTCAACACCCGCGTCTTCCCGCTGCCCGCACCTGCCACCACCAAGAGATGCGACCCGTCGTGCACACACGCCGCACGCTGCTGTGCATTGAGCCCCTCGAGCAACGCTGCGCTGCGGCTCATCGGCGCTCTACCTCTTCCAGGCCTTTGGGCAGGGCCGCCGACAACACCTCGTTGCCCGCTGCATGGATCGCCACCATGTCCTCGATCCGCACCCCGAAGCCGCGATACGCCTCGGGTACCCGCGTATCGTCAGCAGCGAAGTACAAGCCTGGCTCCACGCTGATCACCATCCCTGCTGACAGCGTCACGGGAGCACCACCCTCCCGGCGAAACACTTCCCCCACATCGTGAGCATCCAAACCGAGAAAATGGCTGGTCCCGTGCATGAAGAAGGCCCGCTCTTGCTCCTGCTCCAGCACCTCTTCCAAGGAACCACGCAAAAAGCCCAGCTCCAACAAGCCTTGCGCCAAAACGCGACGCGCCGCCTCGTGGGGGGCCCGAAAAGAGGCACCCGCCACGGCCTGGGCGATGGCCGCTTCCTGCGCCGCGAGCACCAACGCGTAAATCGTCCGCTGCGCCTCCGTAAACACGCCATCGGCCGGGTAGGTGCGCGTAATGTCCCCCGCATAGCCTCCCACCTCGGCCCCCGCATCGATCAGAACCACGTCTCCCGCCGCAATGACCCGCTCACCCGACGCGTGGTGCAGCACCGCCGAATGTGGCCCCGCTCCGACGATGGTCTCGAAGGCCAACGCCTCGGCGCCACCACAGCGAAAAGCGGCGCCAATGGCTGCCTCCACCTCCCGCTCCCGCACGCCGGGCCTGATCACCGCAGCACCCGCGCGCATCCCCGCAGCGGTCACCGCCGCGCTGCGGCGCAGCGCCGCCAACTCCTCATCGTCTTTGACACAGCGCAGCGCCGCAAGGGGAAAAGCCAAATCCCCAAGGGTCACCGGGCCGCCAATGGGCTTGAGGCGCCGCTGCCGCACCTTGCCAAGGACCCGCCGCACCAGGGGAAAAAGATCGACCTCACCGCTGAAGGGGAACCACAACGCCTCCAGGTCCACAGCAAAATGAGCCAGCACCTCCTCCAATTGCTCTAAGGGATAAGCCGCGCCAGCCTCAAAATGTGTCAAAGCACCGTCAACCCCCATCCGCTGACCCGTCCAGCGCTCGCGCTCCGGATCTTTGGGCGCGACGAAGACCACGAAATCGACCGCCTCCCCCTCGAGCCCCACACTGCCTTCGGGCAAAATGAGGAGGGCACCCTCCTCTTCGTGCATGCCGCTCAAATACAGCACTTGGCTGTCGGCCCTATAGCGCCACGCCGTATCGGCGTTGCGAAATCGCACGGGTGGATTCTGCAGCAGGGCTGCGCTGCGCGGGCCCAAGCGCGCCCGCAGGCTCTGTCGTCGGCGAGGGTAATTCACAGCAAATCCTTGTCACTATTCAGCTAGTTCCGTCACTGCCACGCTGCAGCAGACTTGGGCCATCTTTGAGACCCACAGGCGCACTGTCAAGTTCGATCTTCGTGCCCCTTTGGAAGCACAACCAAAGCGCGCTATCTTGTGACCACTGCGACGGACCCGTTCCCCGACGCTGCAACCTGACGACACGTGTAAGAACCAAATGAAAACACCCATCCTTTCTTGTTGCCTACTCCTCGCCGCCGGCCTCCTCTTCCCCACCGCGCTCTGGGCCCAGGACGCCAATAGCGCCGACGCCGAGCCCGTCACCGCCCAAGAAAGTGACGCCCAACGCTTCTGGTTCGGCTCCTACGGTCGCCTCCAACCCGCCACCCACCTCGACGGCGCCCGTGGCTCACAGAGCCGCATCGTCTGGCCGGCACCAAGAGTCGACGAAGGGAGCTATGCCGAGCTCGAGTTTGGCTACCAAGCCTTTCGCGGCGAGGGTGGCCTCCAAGTCGACACCGTCGCCACCCTCGCCTTCGGCGACCAATTCTTCCACTTCAACCGCGATTTCGACGCCGACATCGCCGTCCGCAATCTCTACGCCGAGGCCCGCAACCTCGTCTTCGACGGCGCTGTACTCTGGGTTGGCTCACGCATGTACCGCGGCGACGATGTCTACCTCCTCGACTTCTGGCCCTTGGATAACCTCAACACCTTCGGCGCTGGCTTCGGCTGGCGCGGCGACTTCACCCGCATCGAGGCGCATGTTGGCGTCAACCAACGCAAGGACCAATACCAGTTTCAAGTGGTCGACGTCGTCGACGAGCGCTTCATCGGCAGCCAAGACGTCATCTTCCTCGACCGCCAGCGTTTCATCTCCAGCCTCAAGGCCGAACAACAATTCGGCGGCCGCAACGACGCCATCGGCTTCAAGATCAAGGCCCACACCGAGCTCCACGCCCTCCCCAGCGGAGAGATCCGGCACGATCAGCCCCGCACGGAAGAAACACTCCCCAGTGACTACGGCTGGCTCCTTGGCGCCCAGTTCGGCGTCTGGAATTTTGCGCCGCGCTCCTTTGCCAATCTCTTCATCCGCTACGCCGGCGGACTCGCCGCCTACGGCGAAGACGCCATCCCCTTTGGCCTCAACCAAGACAAGCGCGCCATCGACGCCTACAGCCTCCTCTTCGCCCTCAGCGGCGCCTACGAACACGATTACTTCGGCCTCATCCTCGGCGCCTTCGCCCGCTACTTCGTCGACGCCGATCGCATCGACGAAGATTTCGACGACGGCTGGGACCTCGCCTGGAGCCTGCGCGCCATCGCCTTTTTGCCCCACTACTTCACCCCCGGCCTCGAAGTCAGCCACCAGCTCCGGCGACCCAACGGCCTCAGCCCCGTCTCACTTCAGCAAGAAACCGCCTCGCTCTGGAAGCTCTCCCTGTTGCCCGCTTTCACCTTCGGCGACGGCCTCTTCGCGCGCCCCCAGATCCGCCTCAATTACACCGTCTCCATCCTCAACGACGCAGCCCAGCGCCTCTTCCCCATCGACGATCGCCGACGCACCAACAGCGTCGAGCACTTCATCGGCCTCGGTGTCGAGTGGTGGTTCAACTCGACCTCCTACCAATGAACCTAGAGCCCACATCCCAACACTGGATCGTCGTCGTTTGCCCTTGCAACTGAAACACGGCCAGAAACGGCAATCACGGCCATCCTGCCGCTGTGCTCCTGAAAATCGCCTGCGCTTGCTCGATGAGGGCAACAGTCCTCTCTTGGGCGTCGCCGGTGGCCATGCCACGGACCTTCATTTCGGTGCGGCTGCGGCTTTCTCGTCGATGAAAGCCAACCCCGAACTGACCAGTGGCTCGGAAAGAGGATGATACTGCGTGGTCCCAACTGAGTCACCTTTGCCTCCGTCCACGGGGCAATGTGCGATGCACAGGTCTCAGGTTAGTCTGAACCCTGCATCCAGACGACTGCACATTCCCAACCGCTCAAGCAACCCGTTTCGATTATTTTGACCATTTCGTTTGTTGCGTATGCGAAACGGATGCGTATGCTATATTCGTGAGACTACAGCAGCGGAGGTACCCATGCAGGTCCACGTCCCCACCATCGAATCCACGGAAGAAGCGCAACGCGCACTGCGTCTTCTGGCGCGATTTCCGAAGAAGCTGCAACCGACGATGACCCTCCTACCTGAGCGCGGAGAAGAAAGTGTTTCCTTCACTCTGCCTGCCGAGGCCGTCAGGCTCCTGCTGGACATCCTGGGGCAGATGGCGATGGGTAATGCCGTCACTGTGGTTCCTGTCCACGCCGAGCTGACCACGCAACAGGCAGCAGATATGCTCAACGTATCTCGGCCGTTCCTGGTGGGCTTGCTCGTCAGTGGCGCAATCCCCTTTCGCAAAGTCGGCACCCATCGGCGAGTCCGTGTCTCTGACCTCATGGAGTACAAGCGCAGAGACGAGGAACAACGACGAGGCGTTCTGGACGAGTTGGCAGCCGAAGCCCAGGCGCTCGACCTTGGATACTGAGTCATCCCACGACAGGTCCTCATGCCGTTCATTGTCATCTACGACGCTTGCGTTCTCTTCCCTGCGCCGCTCAGAGACCTTCTGATTCGCATAGCCGGCACTGGTGTGGTCCGAGCGCGGTGGACAGAGACGATTCTGGACGAGTGCTTCCGCACTATCCTGGAGCAACGACCGGACTTGACTCCCGAGCGCCTGGCGCGGACGCGCTTTCTCATGAACAAGGCGATTCCTGATTGCCTCGTCACAGGTTACGAGGATCTCATCGCCTCCTTGCACCTCCCTGATCAGAATGACCGCCATGTCCTTGCCGCCGCCATCCGCGCCGGTGCCCAGTCGATCGTAACCTTCAACCTCAAGGACTTTCCAGATCAGGCTCTGAGCCAATACGGCATCGAAGCAAAGCACCCAGACGCCTTCGTGCTGGAGTCACTACACCTCGCTCCCATTGCCGTATGCACAGCCATTCGCGCACAGGCTGAGACGCTGCGGAACCCTCCGCTTTCCTCCGATGCCCTCCTAGGCACCCTCCAACAGCAGGGACTTCCGCTCTCTGTGGCGCAGTTGCGCAAACTTCTCGGGACTTCTCTCTAGCGTTCTGCTTAACGACGCCAACGACTTGGGCGTGCTCCCCCTTCGCAGGCCTGACTATGCAAGGAGTCAAGGCAGTGGTCGCCCGAAAACCGTTGAGGTGATTCAACTGAGAGAGACCAACGCGATGTGACCAAACGCGCCTCGTTGTGCTGCCCGGCAAACGCCGCAGGCTCAAGACAATGCTGCGTAGCATCCCTCTATTCAGGTAAGTACTTGCGTTCGCGGAAGGACGAGGACTTCAAATCTACCTCCTACCAATGAAACTAGAGCCCCCACCCCTTCGACCACCACCCCGCGCCCGCTGCCCACACACCCCGCAGGGCAATCGAGTTCTAAAAGTTACCCTGCTGTAACGAGCTGCATGAGGTAGC
>CAYVQF010000006.1:39187-170435 GCA_964454015.1 uncultured Myxococcales bacterium | reverse complement strand
GGAAGCCGAGAAGGGAGCTAGGACAAAGACGGAGCGGCAGGGGTCCGGGCTCTTCAGGGACGGTAGGGGCTCATGGCAGGGGGTCAGGGAAGTCGCGGATGCGGTAGCGTTCGGGGTCTTCGTCGACGATGCGGCGGAGCCAGGTGTCGGGGTAGGGCGGATGGGTGACCTCGCCTTTTTCGTTGCGGATGTTGCCGTCGAGGTATTTGACGACGAGCTCGGTGAAGAGCTTGTTCCAGCGTTCGAGGGTGAGGTTGGCGCGGGTGGTAGCGTAGTCGGTGAGGTATTCGCGGGCGAGGCGTGGGGATTGTTTGTAGAGGAGGAGGGCGGCTTGGTCGATGCTGGCTTGTTCGGCCAAGAAGGAGCCTTCGAGTTCGCGTTGGACTTTGCGGATGTCCTTGATCATGTCGCTGTAGCGGCCATAGGCGTAGTTGGCGACGGTGTTGAAGGTCCAGAAGGCGGAGTCCCAGGTGAAGGTGGTGAAGTCGCCGACGCCGACGCGGAAGGGGTGAGGGATTTCGAGGATACCGGCGTACATGGGGACGTAGACGGTGGAGGCGGCGTCATCGACGCTGAACCAGAGCACGCCCCCGATGGGGCCTGGGAGGCTGGCGCGCATTTGGGCGACGAAGGAGAAAGCCGTTTGTTGGGTGGCGGTAGAGCGGTCGTTGAGGTAGGTGACGCCATCGAGTTCCCACTCGAGGGGTCGCCAGCGATAGGGGAGGGCGAAGGGACCGGCGCCGACGCCAGTGGAGAGGTCGAGCGGGGTGCCTTCGAAGTGGTCGCGCATGGCGTCCATGAGGTCTTGGGGGTTGAGCTTGCGTTCGGGTTTGATCCAGAGGGGTAGGCTCTGGACCTGAGCGCGGGTGCCGTGAATGAAGTCGATGTCCGGGGTATCTTTGGGGGCTACGGCGCGGAAGAAGGACCAGACGCGGGCTTCGCAGACGCGGGCGTCGCGCCAGGTGAGGGGTGCGTAAGCGTTGGCGAAGTGGAATTCGCTGTCGGGTCCGTCGAAGTAGCCTTTTTCGCGGGCGAAGGAGATGACGTCTGGTGAGTAGAGGGTGTTCTTCGGGTCGTTGAGGGGAAAAGTGCCGATACGGGCACAGTTGGCGTGGGCGCTGACGAAGCCGTCGGGGATGCGGCGGGCGACCCAGACAGCGCCTTTGTGCTCGGGGCCCTTGCCGATCATCTCGAGGAGCCATGCTTCATTGGGGTCAGCGATGCTGAAGACCTCGCCTTTGCTGACGTAGCCGTGTTCGGCGACGAGGGAGGTGATGACGGTGATGGCTTCGCGGGCGGTGGTGGCGCGCTGGAGGGCGATCCACATGAGGCTGCCATAGTCGAGAACGCCGAGGTTGGAGCGGAGCTCTTCCCGGCCGCCGAAGGTGGTTTCGGCGACGGTGACTTGGTGTTCGTTGATGTTGCCGACGACGCTAAAGGTTTGTCTGGCTTGGGGGATGGTGCCGAGGAAGCGACCGCTATCCCACTCGTAGACGTCGAGCATGGCGCCATCGGGGTGATGGGCAGCGGGCAGGAAGTAGAGCTCCCCATAGAGGACATGGGCGTCAGCAGCGTAGGTCACCATGGTCGAGGCGTCGGTGCTGGCACCAGGGGTGACGAGGAAGTTGGTGCATGGGGTCGCAGCGAGTGGATAGAGGAGGGCGGTCAAGAGGGTGAAGATTTGGACGAATCGCATGGGTCTCTACCTATTGGGGGTGGAGGCGCACATTGGCACCGGAGTGGATGGAGGCGGCCACAGGCGCACTTTGTCGGTTGTCGTCGCCTGAACATAGAGGCCTGGGCTCGAGGGGACAAGCCACCTCCGGGATTCAGGAATCCTAATGTCTAAGTGAGAGGGTCACAAGACAAAGCGTGGCGAAAGCGACGACTGGGGTGTAGTGGCAGTGAGAGGGGGCAGGCGGCGCGCGTTAGTTGTGGGCGCTTCAACGCTGGGCCAGGGCCCAGGCGACGGTTTTGCGGAGTCCTTCTTTGACGGGGACCTGGGTGTGGTAGCCGAGTTGAGTCTGGGCACGTCGGATGTCGGCCATGGAGTGGCGGATGTCTCCGGGTCTGAAGTCTTGGTAGACGGGCTCGAGGGTGCGGGCAGCGGGGCGCGTCTCCGCGACGGCGTCGCGCAAGGTGTGGAAGAGGGTGTTGAGCGAGGTGGCCTCTCCGCCGGCGATGTTGAAGACGCCCAGGGAGAGATCGCAGAGGGCGGCTGTGATGTTGGCGTGGACGACGTTGTCGACATAGCAGAAGTCGCGGGTGGTTTCGCCGTCACCAAAGACGAGGCAGGCTTTGTCGTGGCAGAGGTTGTCGATCCAGCGGGGGATGACTGCGGCATAGGGTCCGTTGGGATCTTGGCGCGGTCCGAAGACGTTGAAGTAGCGCAGCCCAATGGATGGCAGGTGGAAAGCCTGATGCCATGCGGCGGCGTAGACTTCGTTGCAGTGTTTGGTGGCGGCGTAGGGCGAGAGGGGTTGTCCGAGCCGATCCTCGCGGTTGGGCACCTCAGGGCTGTCGCCATAGACGGCGCTGGAGGAGGCGTAGACGACGCGCTTGACCTGCTGGGCCTGTGCAGCCATGAGGACATTGAGGAATCCAGTGACGTTGGTGGTGTGGCTGCGCAGGGGATCGTCCATGGACCATGGTACGGATCCGATGGCGGCTTGGTGGAGGACGAAATCGACGTTGGTGGTGGCTGCTATACAGGTCTGGGGGTCAGCGATGTCACCTTGGATGAGGCGAAAGCGCTGTCGTTGTTCTGGGGTGGCGTTTTGGAGTGCGGCGTCGATGTTGGCTTGGGAGCCGGTGAGGAAGTTATCGAGTCCGGTGACGGTCTGGTCGTGTTGGATGAGGTTTTCGAGGAGATTGGATCCGATGAAGCCGGCGACACCAGTGATGAGCCAGTGGTGTCGTGTGTCGAGGATGGTTGGGTGCATGAGGGTCATCTGGGTGGGGGGCCGGGCTGGGCAGCGGCGGCCGGATGGGTGGACGCCTGCAGGGGGCGCTCGTATTGGGGAAGATAGTGCGAAATCGTTGAGAAGTCAGGGGTGAGTGGAGAGGCGCGGCGCGTTGGGCAAAGGCGAAACGGAAGAGGCTGGCGGCTGGCGGTGATCTCGCACTATAGTTTGGCTGAGGAACGCAGACGAAGCGGGAGTGTCATGTCGCGAATCAGAGTGGGGATAGTGGGTGCAGGTCAGATGGCTTCGCTGCACGCGGCGGCTTACAAAGAGATCGAAGACGCGGAGGTCTATGCGGTCTGTGACCGCCGCGAAGAGGTGGCGATCAACAAGGCGTTGGAGTGGGGTGCCTCACGTTCTTACACGGATTACGCGGATCTCATTGCGGATCCCAATGTCGATGCCGTGGAGGTGCTGACGCCCCACCACTTGCACCACGAGATAGTGATGGCGGCGGCGGCGGCGGGCAAGGCGATTCACGTAGCCAAGCCGTTGGCCATCGGTCTGAAGACGGCCGAGCGGGTGCTGGATTTGGTGGAGCAACGCGGGGTGTTGCTGCAGGTGAGCGAGCCCAGTTTTCACTTTCGGCCGTTGTTGGAGGCGCAGGGCTTCATCGAGTCGGGTGAGATAGGCAGTCCCATGGCGATCCGGATGAAGGTGACCCTGGGGAGCCCGAGTGGTGGTTGGCCAACCAAACCCGAGTCTTGGTTGTGGCGTATGGATCCGGCACGTTGTGGTGGCGGGGCGCTTCTTTTCGACCACGGGTATCACAAGTTGGCGGCGGCGCTGTTGTTGATGGGTCCGGTGGAGCAGGTGAGCGCCTGGGTGTCTCGGACGGAGATCCACCCCGGCTACTTTCTCGACGCGCCGACCTTGGTGTTTTGGAAGCATGTGGCGTCGAATCGAGTGGGTTCTTTGGAGTTGACCTATGCGCCGCAGTTACTGGTGCGTTCGACGACTTATCCCGTGGTGGAGTTTATCGAGGTGACGGGCACGCGGGGGATGTTGTGGGTGAACCAGGGCTGCGCGCGGGTGTTGAATTCGGCGCCGTTGGAGCTCATGCGCGATAGCCGGCTCTTTAGTTTTGGCGATTTGGATGAGGACTGGCGGGAGGCGGTTTACGCGTCGGTCAAGAACTTCGTGTTGTGTATGCGCGGCCAGGCGCGCCCGACCTTGTCTGGCGGCGAAGCGTTGCGGGTGTTGCGCTTTGCTTTGGCGGCGCGGGAAGCGGCCCATCACGGTGGCACGGTGGTGGTGGGTGATGTGCCGCGCGGCGCCTGAGTCGTGTGAACTGGCGTTGACGGTGTGGGTGTCAACCCGAGCAAGCGAGTGGTCTCAGCTCGAGCGGTTAGACGCTGGCGCATCTCGCGCGGTGGTTCGTTTCGTGGCGCTGGCGGTCAAGGAGCGTCGCTTGGGTCGTGGCGCCGGGCCATCGGCGGTGGTTTCGGGTTGCATTTCTGGGACGATGACCTTGAGGGCTTGGCGCACTTCCTCGCGTTGACAGTGATGTTGGAAGTTCGCCAGCGTTTGGATTTGGGCGTTGATGATGTCGTAAGGTGGTGGGGCGGATTTGCCGACGTAAATTTTGGGGTGTTTGGTTTTGTCCATTTTTTCGGCGTCGAAGCCGAACTCCTCGAAGAGCTTTTCGCCGGGCCGTGGGCCACTGAAGACGATGGGGATGTCGATGTCCGGCTCGAGCCCGCTGAGGCGGATGAGGTCATGGGCGAGGTCGAGGATTTTGACGGGTTCTCCCATATCGAGGACGAGGATGTCGCCGTCGTTGCCCATGGCTGCGGCTTGCATGACGAGCTGTGAGGCTTCGGGGATGGTCATGAAGTAGCGGAGCATTTCGGGGTGGGTGACGGTGACGGGTCCGCCGGCTTGAATCTGTTCTCGGAACTTGGGGATGACTGAGCCCGTGGATCCCATGACGTTGCCGAAGCGGACGGCGCAGAACTTGGTGGTGGCGTGTTCGGCGAGGGCTTGGATGTAGCGTTCAGCGACTCTTTTGGTCGCGCCCATGATGGAGGTGGGGTTGACGGCTTTGTCGGTGGAGACCAAGACGAAGGTGTTGACGCTGAAGTCGCGGGCGGTGTCGGCGAGGTTTTTGGTGCCGAGGACGTTGTTGTGGATGGCTTCCCCTGGGTTGAGCTCCATCATGGGGACGTGTTTGTGGGCGGCGGCGTGAAAGACGACGTGCGGCTGGTACTTGGCGAAGACTTGTTGGAGGCGTTGGGTGTCGTTGATGTCGCAGAGTATGGGGACGATGGAGAGGTCGGGGTGTTTGTGGGTGAGCTCGGCGTGGATGGCGTAGAGGAAGAACTCGGCGCGCTCGAGGAGGAGGAGGTGCTGCGGTTCGAAGGCCGCGATTTGGCGACAAATTTCTGATCCGATGGAGCCACCTGCGCCGGATACGAGCACGGTCTTGTGGGTGAGGAAGCTCTGGAGGAGTTCTTTGTCGAGTTCGACGGCCTCGCGGCGCAGGAGGTCCTCGACGGAGACATCGCGGATGCGGTTGAGGTTGACGCTTCCGTCGATGAGTTCGTAGATGCCCGGGATGATTTTGACTTTGATGTTGGCGTCGTCGCAGATGGCGGCGAGCCTGCGGATGGCCTGTCCAGGGGCGTTGGCGATGGTGATGATGGCTTGGTGCACCTGTTTTTCTTCGGCGATGGTGGGGATCTCGGCGGAGGTTCCGAGGACCTCGATACCGTGGAGGACCGAGCCGATTTTGGCGCGGTCATCGTCGATGAAGCCGACGGCGCGGAGGTGCAGCTCGGGTCGGCTGAGAATTTCTTTGGCCACCATGAGGCCCGCTTGTCCTGCGCCGATGAGGAGGGTGGGGATGTCAGGGGTGGCGGCGGTGTGTTTCCGGCGGCGGTTGGTCTCGAGGTGTTCGGCGACGAGGCGGCGGAGGATGCGGACGCCAGCGATGGCCATGAAAGCGAGGGTGAGATTGATGATGATGACCCCGTAGGGGACGATGACGTATTGGGCGTAGGGTTGGTGAGGGACCAGGAGTCCGCCGATGAGGCGGACGCCGCCGAGGCAGAGGTTTGCGCAGGCGATGGCCGAGAAGAAGCGGGTGATTTCCCTGAGGCCGACGTAGCGCCAGGCGAAGCGGGTGGCGCCGCTCGCGGTGAGGACGACGTACTGAAAGAGGACGACGTAGGGCCAGGCGAAAAAGGCTCGTTTGGCGATCTGCAGGGTGAGCTCAAACTCGAAACGCGCCAGAAAGGCCAACCAGAAGGCGATGCTAAGGGCAGCGAGATCGATGAAGCTCTGGGCGGCGCGGTTGACGATTCGGTTGACCATCAGGCAGCTCCACCTTCAGCGTGGTGCCGAATGCAGTGGATGACGTGCTCTTGTTGTTGCGGGGTGAGGGAGGATCCACTGGGTAGGCACAGTCCACATTCAAAGAGGTTCTGGGCGCAGTCACCGCCGAAGCAATCACAGTTACGAAAGACGGGTTGGAGGTGCATGGGTTTCCACACGGGTCGCGCCTCGATGTTCTGCGCTTCGAGGGCGAGTCGCAGTCGTTCGGGGTTGGTTTTGGCGCGTTGGGGGTCGAGGGTGATCACGGTCAGCCAGTGGTTGGCTTGGCCGTAGCCAGGGTTGGGTGAGAAGTCGAGTCCTGGGAGGTCTTGGAGGGCTTCGCGGTAGCGGTGGTAGATGGCGATTCTCGCGGCCACCCGTTCGTTGAGTTGCGTGAGTTGGCCGCGTCCGATGGCGGCGAGGAGGTTGCTGAGGCGATAGTTATAGCCGATGTGGGAGTGTTGGTAGTGCGGGGCAGGGTCACGTGCCTGGGTGGCGAGGAAGCGGGCTTTTTGGATCAGTTCGGGGGAGTTTGCGGCCAAGGCGCCGCCGCCGGAGGTGGTGATGATCTTGTTGCCATTGAAGGAGAAGGCGGCGAAGTGGCCAAAGGAGCCTGCGGCTTTGTCTTTGTAGGTAGCGCCGAGGGCCTCGGCGGCGTCCTCGATGATGGGGATGGCGAATGGGGCGCAGGCTTCCTCGATGGCGTCGTAGTCGGCGCAGATGCCATAGAGGTCGACGACGATGACCGCTTTGGGGAGTTGCCCTCGTTCGGCGTCGTGGGCCAGGGCCTCTCGCAGGCGCTGTGGATCCATGTTCCAGGTGAGGGGGTCGGCGTCGATGAAGACCGGAGTAGCGTGCAAGTAGGTGACGGCGTTGGCCGTTGCGGCAAAGGTCAGGGTAGAGCAATAGACGCGGTCGTTGGCTTGCACGCCGAGAAGAATGAGGGCCAAGTGGAGGGCTGCGGTCCCGCTGGAGAGGGCGGCGACGTGGGTTCGGCCGACGCGCTGGGCCAGCTCGGCTTCGAAGGCGTCGACGTGGGGTCCCAGTGGAGCGATCCAGTTGGAGTCAAAGGCATCGATTAGGAGTTGCCTTTCGTCAGGCCCCATGTGCGGTGGAGAGAGGTAGATGCGGGTCATCGTTTGCCGTGAGTGTGGTGAGAAGGAGGGGAGGAAGGACCCTGTTTAGGGGGCGATGGGTGACCTGGCTGCACTTGCTGCTTGGCGTTCCTCGAGGGTCTTGCGCAGGCGGACGATTTCTTCGGTGCCGACGAGGGTCGCGAGGGTGTCGAGGTGAATCTGAGCGCGGTCGAAGCGTTCAATGGTGAGTGCCGTTTGAAAAGCTTTGCGCAGAGGTCCCAGCGCTTTGGGGTTGAGGGCATGGCTTCTCTCGAACTCTCGCAGCGCGGCCTTGGGGGCGTCAAGCCGCAGTTGGAATTCACCTTTGAGGTAATGATAGCGGAAGCGGCTTGGTTTGTGGGCCAGGGCGACGGGGCGCAGGGTTTCCAGTGCGTCCGCGGTGATGCTCTGCCACATGGCGCTATCTGGGAAGAGGGGCTGTCCGCGGTAGATGAGCAGCTCGGTGTGGGCAAAGAGGAGGAGTGGTTCCTTTGGGTGCAGCTCGAGGCCGACGAGGAGGGCATTGCGGGCTTTTTCGATTTGGCCTTGGGCGATGGCGATCTGTGCTTTCTTTTGATGAACCTGCGGGCGCTCGCCAAAGGTGTCGACGAGATTCTCGAGGGGGGCGTGGGCGGCCTCAGGGATGCCGAGCGCGACGAGCGCGTCGATCTCCATCTCGATTCCTTGGTGCTGTTCGGGGAAGCGTTGCTGAAGGCGGTGGGCGATGTCGATGGCCTCAGCGAAGCGTCGCTGGGCGATGAGGGCTTGTCCGAGGGCGGACCAGTCTTCGGGGTCCTGTGAGAGGCTCAACTCCAGGAGCTCGACGGAGGGGAGCAGTTTCGCCGCCGAGTTGGCGACGGTGTGGGAGCGTCCACGATCGAGGCCGGCGGCGATGGAGAAGCTCCGCGCGGCGGCGGTGGCATTGCTCTGGGCCGCCTGGATTCTCCCGAGGAGCAAGCGCGTTCTGTAGTCGGTGGGGTTGAGGCGTTTGGCTTCGTTGAGCCAACGGTTGGCCGCTTCGATGTTGGGAATCTCCAGGCGCAGGTAGGCGACGCCGACAAGGAAACGCAGGTAGGCGTTGGCGGGTCGTTCGAGCAGGGCGTTGGTCAACGCGGCGAGGAAATCATCGAGATCGGTTGGTGGTTCTTGGTCAAAAAGTTCGACTTCTTCCCGCGCTGCGATGAGGGGCGCGTCGGTGGTGGCCCGGTATGCTTGGGGCAGGGTGATGCTGGCGACGGCCGTGGCGATGAGTGTCAGTGCGATGGCCGTGAGGGGAAAGGCGCGGCGGATCCATTGGCGCCAGGAGGCCGCCGTGCCTTGGGTGGCAGAGGGCTGGTCGGCGCGACGGTAGCGGTAGGTTCTGCCAGCCATCAGGCCGAGGAGTGCCGCGGCGAGGAAGGCGCTTGCTGGGTAGCGCAGGTTGAAATCGAAGGTGTTTTGTAGGGCGAGAAAGGCGAGGGCGGTTGCGATGCTGGCCACGAGCGGTCGGTCGGCCTCTCGCCATTGGGTGAGGGCTAGGGCGCGCAGGAAAAAGAGGAGCAAGAGGAGGGCGATGAGGAGGGTTGCAGGGAGACCAAACTCGATGAGGGTCTCGAGGGCTTCGTTTTCGGCGTGCCGGAATGTGCCTTGGTGTCCATGGGTGGCGTAGGCAGCGTAAGGATCGGCGAAGGCACCTCTGCCGACACCCAAGACGGGGAAGGCCATGAACATGCTTTTGAGGTCGTGATAGATAATGACTTTTTCGAAGGATTTGGGCTGGGTGTTCCTGTTGACGGTGGCCGTGGCGATGAGGTCGGCCTCTTCATCGAGGCCAGTGTTGGCGAAGTTGGGGCCTTCAAGGTGTTCGGGAGAGCGGGCGATGGCTTCCCGGAGGTGGGTGAAGGTTTCGTCGAGCTTGTCATTGGCGATGTAGAACGCGGCGGTGACCGTTCCCAGCATCAGGATCACGAGGAGGGTGGAGGTGAGCCGCGAGCGGTTGAGGGTGGGTGCGGCGATGACGTAGAGAAAGACGAGGTGTGCCAAGGCCCAGGCCAGGATCGCTCCGCGACTCAGGCAGAGGAGCATGGCCACGGAGAGGGCGGCATAGAACAGGAGATAGGTGGCGCGACGCGAGAGGTTGCGGCCGGCGAAGCCGAAGCCGAGGGCGACAAAAGCGACGGCTCCGAACCATGCGGCGGCGTGGTTGGTGTTGAGGAGAGGGCTCACGAGGGGTGTGTTGGGCATGAAGGTGGGTGTATAGATGCCCAAGATGCTGTCGTGGAAGAGTGCGCTTTGGACGATGGTGGCTGCGAGAAAGATGAGTCCGCCGAAGACGATGGTGTGCAGTGCCCACTCGAAGCGGGCTTTGGTGGCCCAGGCATAGTATGCGGTGCCATAGATGCCCAGCGCCCCGAGGAGCACCCACAGGGCCATTGCCGTAGCCCCCGGGGCGAGGCTCAGGGGGGCCCAGCGCGGTGTTTCTCCGAGACTGGTGTAAGCAGCGCGGATCACTTCGGCGTTGGTCGGGGCGAGGGTCTCGAGGAGAGGGAGGGGCAGCGGGAGGAGCTGGAGGGTGGTGAAGCAGAGGGCCACCAGCAGGGCGAGCCCTGCGAGTCCGAAGTGGATGTTGAGCAGGCGCGGGCGATGAAAACGGTGGGTCATGAAGACGGCCCACCCGGCTAAGGTGGCAGCGCCGCCGAGGGCCAAGGCGGTGTGGAAGTGAACGCCGCCCATGAGGAGAGGCGCCATAACGATGGAGGCGATGGTGAGGAGTTGGGCGAGACGGTTGATGCGATCTTTTCCGGCGGGCGAGATGAGGCGCGGGAAGGGCCGTTGTTTCCGGGCTGTGTGGGCGGCGATGGGTTCTGAGGTGCTTTGCATGGTGCAGATGGATGGGTGCTGAGGGGGTCTGCCTCAGTGGGCAGATGGGATGCTCCGGTGGCGGATGCTTCTTGTTGGGGTCATCAGCGCGCCTGAGGCGGCTGGTACAAGGGCAAGGATAGTGCCAGTTTTCGGGAGCCCAAGTGGTTGTGAATGGAGAATGCTTCAGCGATGTTCAAGCGCGGGCAGGGCTTCATGGTTGGCAGGAGAGGCGTGGGTGCCCGTTTTGATGGCTGGGGGCGTGGTGGGCAGGAAGGTGCCGATGGCGCCACAGCGAGGGCAAGTGAGTTGGGGCCGTGCAGCCATGAAGGCACAGTTCTCGCAGCGGCAGCGCAGGATTTGTGTGTCTGCCAGTGCGAGGGTGCTCTGCAGGTGTTTGAGCGCCAGTTCATCTCGATTGTTTTCGATGAAGAAATTGAGGGTAGCGAGGTGGAGATCGAAGGCGTGTGGGTGGGAAAGCTTGAGGTTTTCCAAGAGGTCGTGGGCGTCGTCGGTCTTGCCCGCGGCGGCGAGGAGGTCGGCTTTTTCGATGCCCACCCATAGCGACGCAGAGGCTTCAGCTTCGATGGCAGCGAGGACTTTGATGTAACGGTCGAGGTCTTTGGGGTTATCAGTGCTGAGCGTCTCTCTGACGCGCGGGAGCAAGATAGGCGCAAGCGTTGGCTTTTGCATCAGTGCGCGGATGAAGTGTTTGCGGGCTTTGGCCGTTTTATTTTCTTTTAGCAAGAGCTCGGCCCAGGCGATTCGTGCGCGCAAGTTATCGGGATCCTTCCACAAGGCCCTGCGGAAAGCTTTGGCGGCTTGGCCGATTTGGTGGTTGCGCAGGGCGGCTTCCCCGATGCGGGCATGGACGTCGGCGATATCGCTTTTTCCTCTAGCGCTTTTACGGGCGAGGAGGGTGGTGGAGGCGAGGACTTCGTTCCAGTTTTGGTTCTGGAGAGCGGTGTTTTTTCTGACATTGAGGAGGATGGGATCTTTTCGAATGAAACGGGGCAGGGCTTTGATGATGGTCTGTGCCTTCTCGGCGTTTCCGCTGAGGTAGTAATCGGCGGCGAGGGCGAGGTGGGCGCGCATGCGTTGGGCTTTGGAGAGTCGTCTGCGAGCGAGGATGGCGCGATGGACGAGGATGGCCTTTTCGGTCATGTTCATTCGTCGCAGGGCAGCGCCCAAGGCGAAGTAGACGGAGGGCGATGCGTCGCCTTGGTTGGCTTCGCGCTGGAGGAGATTGAAGGCTTCGCGAGGATCGCCGCGGAGAGCGCGTTCCAGGGCGTCGAGGAGTTGGTCATCGAGGGCGATGCGCTGGTGGTGTCTGGCGCGGTGTTGGAGGAGTCGCTGAAGTGCGACGCCGCAGAGGAGCCCTAGCGCGAAGATGGGCACGAGGAGGAGGGCGTGCTGTTGGAGAAGGGCTTGGAGGGAGGTCCACATCGCGGCGTGCTCGCTTTAGCGCTTGTTGTTGTCGTAGACCGCCGGGTAGAGATCGGATTCTTTGAGGGCGCTACCAGAAGGCAGGACTTCCACGTGGCCTTCTTTGGCCTCGTTGGCGAGGGGGAGGAGGTCGAAGGGCTGGGTGAGGTCCAGTGATGCCTCGTGGAGGGGTAGATTTCGCAGGGAGACGAGCTCGAGCTCGAGCTCGCGAATGCGCTGACGGAGTCGATGGCGGTCGAGGAGTCGGTCGAAGGCGCTGAGGAGATAGAGGATGAGGGGGGTGACGAGTCCGAGGGCGAAGGCGGCCATGGCGATGGCCCACAGGGGCCATTCTTGGGTGCTGTCGATGTAGTAGTTGACGATCACCTGTTGGCCATTGCGGCTGATGAATACGGCGAGGGCGACCCCGACCCCGAGTCCGAAGATGAAGGTGAGCGTTCTTTTGAGGATCCGCATGGTTTCGCCGGGTAAAAGGGAGGGCGATGTGCGCACCTTTGCCATGATGACATAGGGCCGGTGTGGGTACAATTTCTGGGGGAGGCGGGAGGGAGAGACGCGTGCAGGTGGTCTGGATAGGCGAAGGCTGTTATCTTGCGCGCGCGTGGCCTTTGGCAGTGGGCCCATGGGGTTGCGCATCATGGATGCAGCATGACCTTTCAGCTTCCAGCGCAGTTTGGCAAATACACTCTGACGAAGCTCATCGCGCGCGGTGGTATGGCTGAGGTGTATTTGGCGAAGGCGCGGGCGGAGATCGGCGGTTTCGAGCGTCTCTATGCCATCAAGCGAATTCTGCCGGAGCTGAACGAGAACCGCGAGTTCATCAACAGTCTCATCAACGAAGCCAAGATCACCGTCACGTTGTCACACGGGAACATCGCTCAGGTTTACGACTTGGGTAAAGTTGGCGGTGACTATTATCTGGCGATGGACTTCGTGCATGGTGTCGATCTGCACAAGGTGATCGAGACGGTGGAGCGCGGTGGCGGTCGCGTGCCGGTGGAGCATGCGCTCTATGTGGTGAGCGAGATGTTGGCGGGTTTGGATGTGGCGCACCGCAAACGGGACGAATTTGGCGAGCCGCTGCGGATTGTGCATCGCGACATTTCTCCGCACAACGTCTTGGTGAGCTATACGGGCGAGGTCAAGCTCATTGACTTTGGCATTGCGCGGGCGGCCAACAAGCTGGGCGAGACGCGGCGGGGGGTGATCAAGGGCAAGCTGCTGTACATGGCGCCCGAGCAAGCCAAGGCCTTGGACATCGACCACCGGGCCGATCTTTTTGCGGTTGGGATGAGCCTGTATCGGATGCTGACGGGGCTGCTTCCCTTCGATGCGCCGAACCAGTACGACATCTATCGCAAAGTGGTGGACTGTGCCATTCCCAATCCACGCGATTATGCGCCTGAGCTGCCATCGTCGGTGGTTGAGGTGCTGAGCAGCGCGTTGCAGCGGGAACCTGAGCATCGTTTTAGCGATGCCCATGCTTTTTTGAGTGCCATCGAGGGGGTGCTGCAGCAGGTTGCGCCTGGCTATACGCCGGAGCTTTTTCGTCGCTTCATGGAGCAGCATTTTGGCGCACCGGCCTTGCCGAGCGAGACACCGGCGCCGGTGGAAGAGGCGGGCGGTCGTCCGGCGTGGGCCAAGGGCTTGACGGCGATGGAGTCGGCCTCGTCCATGGCGGGGATGATGCGCGCGGGTGTGGGCAGCGGCGGTGGTGCTTCGGTGGTGGCGGTGGATCTTCAGGCCGATGAAGACAAGCCGACGATCATGCGCCTCGATGTGCCCAAAGCGGAGGAGTTGCTGCGCACGGCGCAAGCGCTGCAGGCCCGGCAGCAGATGGCGCCTCAGTTGGCGCCGAGTAGCTCGGCGCTCGTGACGTGGGTCATGCCAGCGTTGTTGGGTTTGGTCGGGGCGGGATTGTTGATGCTCCTGACGCTGTTGCTGCTGCTGGAGTGAGTGGCGCGAGGGCGCCGCAGGGGGCGTGACGAGGAAGAGAGCATGGCACAGGGAAGCAAGGGGCTGGGTCTTGGCGTCATGGGTTGGCTCGTGGGCGCGGCGGCGTTGCTTTGGGCGTTGGTTCCTGGCGCGGGTGCGGATCCTATGCCCACCGTTTTGCATGAGTATTTTGATCCACATGCGGTGGTCGTGACGACGCAGGAGATGGATGCGGCGGCGGCGGCGGCGGACGCCGTGGGAGGTGCGCCCGATGGCATCGGGGAGGGGCGTGGTAACGGGTCTCCGGAGGCAGGGAGCGACGAGGCGCAGGGCGCGCCGGTCTATGGGACGGCGGGTTCGCGGGTCGATGATGGTTTTGCCTTCGACGCCAGGACGGAGCGCGAGGGGATGTTGAGCTATCACGCGGTGTTTTCGCCGAGCGTGATACCGTACAAGCGCATGTCGGTTTTCGACGAGGTTCAGGTGCGCGATGGGGTGTTATCGCTGGCATTGTCGAGCCAAAGCCTGAGGCCTGTCTCTTTGGCGGCGCGGGGCAGCGCCGTGGGGTGGGAGCACTTCATCGGGGAGCTGGCGGTGATGGCCGGTGATGGTCAGGTCATTCGTCTTCCCAGTGTGGCTCCCGAGGCGGTGGTGTTGTGGGCGGAGACGAAGCCCGGGCGGGAAGTGCTCTTTTTCAAGGACGCTGCCGACGGGTTTTATGTAGCCGTTTCAGGTGAGGGGCAGGTGACGCTCACTTTTGGGATGGCGGCGGAGCCAGGCTACTTTTCGCCGGCTCCCTTGGCGGACGGTGTGAAGTGTCGGGACTTGCGTCGGCAGGGCAAGGTGCCTCCATTTCCGAGCGCGGCGCGTGGCCTTGCCAAGGAAGCGGCGCAGCTCATTGGGGTCAGCCCCGGCGACAAGGTGGCCGTGGCCTTGCCGCGGATGGTGCGTTTTTTTCGCGACTTTGAGGCTTTGGCGTTGGAGGGTGGCGCTCCTGGTGGCGATCCTTTTTTGGAGGTGGTGCGGTCCCAGCGTGGGGTGTGTCGCCACCGGGCTTTTGCTTTCGTCGTGGTGGCGCAGTATTTGGGGATTCCTGCGCGATTGGTGGCCAACGAGGCGCATGTTTTCGTCGAGGTGTGGATGGTGGGGGCGGGGTGGTTGCGCATCGATCTGGGTGGCGGGGCGGAAGGGCTGAACGTGATAGGGGGTGCAGGCAAGCGGGAGCACGTGGCTTCTGACGCAGGGCTGATGTCTGAGGCAGAGGAGAGGGGCGAGGGTGCGGTCTCGCGGCGGAGTGTGGAAAGAGCTGGTTTTTCGCGGGTGGAGGGGCTGGATGGCGCAGCCACGGCGATGCCACGAGGTGAGCAGGGTTCTGAGGTGGGCTCCGACGCGGAGGCGGGTGGGGCGTTGGTGGACGATGCGGGTCGTTGGCAGGTCGGTGACCCGCGTCTGCCGACGGTGCTGCGGGTCAATGTGCTTCCCGGTGCGGTGTTGCGGGGAGAGTCACTGGAGGTTGCCGGGCGTTTGGAGGGGGCGGACGCCCAAGCTATCGTGGATGCAGAGGTGACTTTGGTGTTGGCGAGCGCAGCGCAGCGGCTGGTGGTAGGGCGCGCCAAGACGAGTGCGGCGGGTTCTTTCGTGGTGTTGGTGGAGCTTCCGCCGACTTTGGCGTTGGGGATATGGGATTTACATGTGGTGTTTGCTGGCGATGAGAAGTATAGGCCGAGCCGGAGTGAGTAGGCTTCAACAGCGTTGGTTGGCTGATAAGTGAGCGGGTAAGGGATGAGCGGTGGTGAGCGGTGGCGTGTCGGTTCGGTGTGGGTGGATGAGGATGGCTTCGCCTTGGATGATGATGGGTTGGGCGAGGACGCGTTCGAGTTTTCCGAGGCGCCCGTGGCGTCGGAAGGTGCGGTTGCTCTGGTGGGTCGGGAGGTGGAGCGGCGGCAGGCGTTGCGCGGCTATCCCCTGTCGGAGTTGGTGGCGCGCTTGCGCGGGGGGGAGCGTTGCTGCGCCGTGCGCGGCCTATCGGGTGCCTTGGCGTCGCTCTTCGTGTTGAAGCTTCAGCGCGCGCTAGGGCGCCCCTTGGTGGTGGTGGGTCCCTCGACGCGGGGCATGCTGGAGATGCAGGATGACCTGTCTTTCTTTGGTCAGGAGGCGGGGCGGGATCATCTATGGATTCCGGGCATCGAGATCAGCCCTTACTCGGGATTGTCCCCGGACCGGGTGCAGGTGGCGCGACGTTTGGCGGGCTGTTTCCGCCTGGCCATGGGTGAGATGCCGCGGGTGTTGCTGTTGTCGATGCGCTCGTTGGTGCGCCGTTGTCCGCCGCGTGCGTCGATTGCCGGCTTGAGCGATGTGATCGCCCCGGGTTCGGTGCTGGACTTGGCGGCCTTTAGGCGGCAGCTCATCGGCTGCGGCTACGTTCCGGTGCGTGAGGTGGATGAGCCGGGGACTTTTGCGATTCGCGGCGGGGTGGTGGACGTGTTCAGTCCGCTGCTGTCTCTGCCGGTGCGCATCGACTTGTTTGACGATGAGGTGGAGTCTCTGCGGCACTTCGATCCCGAGAGCCAGCGCAGCGTGGGGGAGGTGGACGGTTTTTATGTGTGTCCCGTGCGCGAAGAGATTTTCGACGAGGCGCATTTGGCGACGGCGCGGCGGCGGCTGCGCCAGTTGTCGGATGAGCAGTCGATGCCGACGCGATCCCTGCGGCGGGTTTTGGCGGACTTGGGCCATGGGCTGCACTTTTTGGGTATAGAGGCCCTGACGCCTGCTTTTTACGATGCCCTGGAGTCTCTCTTTTCCTATGTTCCGGAGGATGCGGCTTGGTTGTGGCTGGAGCCAGAGACATGCATGTCCCGGGCGCAGCAATGGCTGGAGAGCTACGCCGAGCAGCGCCAGCGTCTGGTGGCGGACGAGAGCCTGGCCTTTGCCCCAGAGGAGCTGTTTTTGCCGGCAGAGGCGCTGCGTGCGGACTTGGCCAGTCGTTGCTGGGTGGTTTCGGGTGCGGCCTTTGGCTTGGCGGGTGCGGCGTCAGAGGCGGAGGGCGAGATCGAGGAGAATCGGCTCGATTTCGGTGGTTTTGAGAATGGTGACGTGGTGCAGTGGCGTGCAGGCAAGGAGAATGGCCTGGCTGGTCTGGTGGGGCGGTTGCCGGAGTGGTTTGAGACCTACGGGACGGTGGGTGTGGTTTGTCGCAGCAGCGGGGGGGTGGAGCGCCTGACTTCGTTGTTGGAGGCGCATGGCGTTTCGTGGCGGCGCGCTGCGGTGGATCGCTTCGATGTCGTGCCGAATCGGCCCGGGCCGAGCACGTGTTTGGAGGTGTACAAGGGGGCGCTTTCGGCAGGATTTCGTTTGCCGGCGTTGGGTTTTGCGCTGCTGACGGAGGATGAGCTTTTTGGCAAGCGGGCGCGGCGCAACGCCAGCAAGCGGCGCAAGTTGGAGCATGCCCTGGCCTCTTTTCAGGCGCTGAAGCCAGGTGACTACCTGGTGCATGTGGAGCACGGGATCGGTCGTTACCAGGGTTTGGTGCAGTTGGAGCTCGCCGGGCAGGCCTCGGATTTTTTGCTGATCCACTTCGCCGGTGAAGACAAGCTCTACGTTCCCGTGTATCGGCTCAACGCGTTGGAGAAGTACGCTGGCGCAGAGCAACCGCAGCGTTTGGACAAGCTGGGCGGGAGCGCTTGGGAGCGCACCAAGGCTCGGGTCAAAGAAGACGTGAAGGCCATGGCGGTGGATCTGTTGCGGCTGTACGCCGAACGTCAGAGCCGCCCGGGTTTTCAGTTTTCAGCGCGGGACGCCTGGTTCCAGTCCTTCGAGGCGGAGTTTCCCTTTGAAGAGACGCCGGATCAGGCGGCGGCCATCGACGCGGTGCTCAAGGACATGGCTTCGCCGCGGCCGATGGACCGATTGGTATGTGGGGACGTTGGTTTTGGCAAGACTGAGGTGGCGATCAGGGCTGCCTTCAGGGCGGTGTTGGACGGGCGCCAGGTGGCGGTGTTGGTGCCGACGACCCTATTGGCGGAGCAACACGTGGCGAGCTTCGCGGCGCGCTTCGCGGGTCACCCGATCCGGGTCGAGGGTGTGAGTCGCTTTAGGAAGGCCCAGGAGGTACGGCAGATTCTGGCCGATTTGGCGGTGGGCAAGGTGGACGTGGTGGTGGGCACGCACCGTTTATTATCGAGTGATGTGCGTTTCAATCGCTTGGGATTGTTGGTGGTCGACGAAGAGCATCGCTTTGGGGTGACCCACAAGGAGAAGATCAAAGCGTTGGCGAGCTCTGTGGACGTGTTGACGCTGACGGCGACGCCCATCCCGCGGACGTTGCAGATGAGCCTCTACGGCCTGCGAGATCTGTCGGTGATCTCAACGCCGCCAGAGGATAGGCAAGCGATTCGCACCTATGTTGGGCGCTACAGCGAGAGCCTGATTCGCGACGCCGTGATGCGGGAGCTCAAGCGTGGGGGGCAGGTCTTCTTTCTCCACAACCGGGTCGACACCATCGAGTTGGTGACGACGCGTCTCAGAGAGTTGGTGCCTGAGGCCCGCGTTGGGGTGGCGCATGGTCAGATGGATGAGCGGCGTTTGGAAGGGGTGATGCTGGAGTTCATCCGAGGGCAGATCAATGTTCTGGTGTGTACGACGATCATCGAGAGCGGTTTGGACATTCCGAGCGCGAATTGCTTGATCGTGAACCGGGCGGACAAGTTGGGCTTGGCCCAGCTCTATCAGATCCGCGGTCGGGTTGGGCGTTCCAACCAGCGGGCGCACTGCTACCTCCTGGTGCCCGACCAGGGGGTGATCACCGATGCGGCGCAGGAGCGCTTGGAGGCGATCGAGCGTTTCTCCGAGTTGGGGAGTGGGGTGGAGATCGCCTATCTGGATATGGAGATGCGGGGCGCGGGCAATCTCCTGGGTTCGGCGCAGAGTGGAAACATCGCGGCGGTGGGCTTGGAGCTTTATACGGAGCTCATGCGGGAAGCCATCGGTGAGTTGCAGGGGGAGGCCTATAGTCCGGAGCTGGAGCCGGAGGTACACTTGCCATTGGCTGCTTACATCCCTGAGACTTACATCCCGGATGTGCAGCTTCGTTTGTTGGTCTACAAGCAGCTCTCACAGGCGGAGGATGTGGAGAGTCTCTTTGCGGTCTATGGGGAGCTGGTCGATCGCTATGGCGCGGCGCCGTTGGAGCTGACGAATCTGCGCGAGGTGCTCGAGGTGAAGATGTTGGTGCGGGCCATCGGGGCCCAGAGTGTCGATGCGAATCACAGCGCGGTCATCGTCCACGTGGGTGAGGGCTGTAGGCTGAATCCAGCGAAGGTGGTGGCCTTGGTCGAGAGAGAGTCGCGCCGCTATAGTTTGCGGCCGGATCTGCGTTTGATTCGCTACTTGTCGAAGCAGGAGGCTGCGGAGTTGGTGCCAACGACCAAGCGCGTGTTGCGCGAATTGGCAGAGCTGGCGGGAGGATGATGGGATGGCTTCTGACTCGAGGTTGGCTGCAAAGCGGGGCTTGTGCTGGTTGCAGTTGGCGGCAGCGCTGGCGCTGAGTGGGGTGCTGAGCTGCGGTGAAGGCGTGGCCCCGGAGGCCCCAGGGGATGAGCGGGTGGTCGCGCGGGTCAATGGTGAGGCGGTGACGGTACAGGCATTTCAGGAGAGCCTCGAGATTCTGCCCGGTTTCGTGCGCCGTGAGATGGAGGGTGAGGTGGCGTATCTGCGCCATTTTGGTCAGCTCCTGAATTTCGTGCTGCTGGCCCAGGAGGCGGAGCGTCTGGGCTTGGACCATGGGGCGGCGGTAACGCTCAGCATGCGCGAGGCCGAAGTGGAGGCGCTGTGGCAGAGTCTGGCGACGGGTTTGGATCTGGGGCCGGTGGACGACGCGGCACTCATGGCGCGCTATGAGGCGGCGCCGGAGCGCTATCGCGTACCCGAGCGCTATGTGATTCTTCGTCTGCTGGTGCGGGATCCCGCGAGGCTCGAGGCCCTGGTGCGTTCCTATTGGCTGAGCTGTGGTGCGCGTGCCGGCGCGGGCCTGGGTTGTGATGCTGACTTTTTTCAGAGCTTCGCCGCGATGCATAGCGAAGCCCGGGGAGAGAGTGTGCGGGTGGGGCCCTTTGATAGGCGCGATGCCGGGGTGGTTTTACCTGAAGCTCTGGTGCATGCCGTGGAGAGCCTGGGTGCTGTGGGCCGGTTGGCGCCGGCGCTCCGGGAGCGCGGCTGGTCGACGTTGTTCATGATAGTGGAGCGCGAAGCGGGTGAGGCGATGGTAGGAGATGAGCGCTTGAACGCGGTCAGGCAAACCTTGTTGGATGAGGCCCTTGCGGAGGTTCAGGCGGAGCTGACCCGCTCGGTGCTGAGTCAGGCGGCGATCGAAGTGCTGCGACCCGACTTGGCGGGTGCGCTGGATTTGCTACGGCGCTAGCCTTGGTGTTTGCATCCACGTGCGCTGGGGTGGCGCAGGGTGGCGAAGTAGTGCTAAGTTCGCCGGCGTCTGCCGCCGGGCCCTGATGCCTTCGAGGGGCGATTTCGTTGAGAGGTGAGTCTTGCGAGGATCTACATACAACGCGCTGTGGCTGTTGGCTTTGATGCTGCTGGTGTGGACATGGCCCACGGCTGGGACGGCTGAGGTGATCGACCGGGTGGTGGCGGTGGTGGACGATGAGGTCATCACTTTTCAGGATGTGAGAGTCGAAGGCCGCATTCGCATGGCGAGCATGGGCAAAGACATCGATGTCCTGGATCGGTCGGCGGATCGCGAAGAAGAGCTCCATGATTTGGTGCAGATGATGGTGCAGACCCGCTTGCTGGTGAAGGAAGCCAGCCGCATGCAGGTGCCCGTCGGTGAGGAGGACGTGAACCAGCGTCTGCAGATGATCTACGATCGTTTTGGACAGACGGAGCAGGAGTATCGGCAACTGATGGAGGCCGACGGCATCTCCTGGGAGGCCTTTCGTCGTTTCTTGCGGGATGAGTTGCGGGCTCAGTTCGTGATTCGGACGGAGCTAGGGGGGCAGGTGAATGTGTCCGAAGCGGACGTGGCGGCGTGTGCGCGGGAGAAGATGCCAGGCGGTGAGCGCGTCGATCAGCTTCGTCTACGTCAGATTTTGATACAGGCAGAGGCGGAGAAGGGCGATCTGGGCAAGGCATCCAGCCTTGGTAGCCTTTATCCGTCGTGGTGGAATGCGGTGGACCAGACGCGCTTTGCCGCTGGTCGTATCCTGCACGGGCTGGCCAAGGATGCGCCGGCGGAGTTCGAGGCACTGGCGACGCGTTTTTCTCACGGGCGCAGTGCGGAGCGCGGCGGTTTCTTAGGCGTCTTTGCGCGGGGCGATTTGAGCGCTGAGTTTGATGGGGTGTTTGACCTGGCGGTTGGCGAGGTCAGCGACATCATCGAGACGTCGGCTGGGTTTCACATCATTTACGTCGAGGGTCGCGAGGCCGCGGCGAGTGACCGTTGGGTGCGGGTGATGCAGCAATGTCGAGGGGAGCTGACTCAAGAAGCGAGCCTCGCCCTGATCGACCAATGGCTAGAGAGCTTGGCCGAACGTTCCTTCGTGAGCGTCATGCTCTTTGATGACCTGTCCCAGCACCGCTGAGAGCGGCGCAGTCTGAAGTGCCCCTGCTGGCTCGAAGGCGCTGGGTTCCGACGCATCGTGTGGCCAGTGGAGAGGCTGCCCAGGCGCCTCGCGCGAAGAGGGAGGCGCCTGCTGTTGTTTATGGGATCAATCCATAGCGAAGTATGGATCCAAGCCTGATCCGCACAGAAACACAGCGCCGTCTCGGCGCTGTGAGGGGGCGGCTCAAGGCATGATGAAGAAGGCGATGAGCAAGGCATAAATGACGAGGGATTCGATGAGGGCGAGGGCGAGGATCATGGGGGTGAAGACCTTGCTGTAGGCACCGGGGTTGCGAGCGATTCCCTCGAGGGCGGCGGTGGCGGCGCGGCCTTGGGCGGTGGCGCCACCGAAGGCGGCGACGCTGATGGCGATGGCGGCAGCGATGGCGCGCCACTTAGAGGCGTCGATTTGGGCGAGTTCCGTTTGGACGTCTGAGGCGAAGGCCATGGGGATGGCGCAGGCGAAGACGGCCAAGACGGTGAGAAGCGAGAGGGCACACTTTCTGACCATTCCAAATCTCCTTGCAGGAATGAAGCATCTCGAGCAGGGCACTTAATGATCCTCATGGGCGATAGCCATGGAGATGTAGATCACGGAGAGGATGCAGAAGACCATGGTCTGGACGACCACGACGATCATCCCGAGTACGATCAGGGGCAGGGGGAGGACAAAGGGGAGGATGCCAAGGAAAATGGCGAGGACGGCGTGGTCGCCGAACATGTTGCCGAGGAGGCGGAGTGAGAGTGAGAGGGGGCGGGCGAGGTGTCCGATGAGCTCGATGGGGATCATGAGGAGCATGAGCGGGAGGGCGTACCATTTGCGGACGGGCCCGAGGAAATGTCCGAAGTAGTTGAGGAATCCGTGTTCGCGCACGCCCACGACGTGGGTGGTTACAAAAATGATGAGGGCTGGGGCGGCAGTGGTGTTGAGGTTGTCCGTTGGCGGGAGCAAGCCAGGCAAGAGGGCCATGGCGTTGCAGAAGAAGATGAAGAGGGCGAGGGTGCCGATGAGGGGGAGGAAACGCTCGGCGTGCTTGCGGCCCATTTGCTCGGTCATCATGTTGAGGATGGCGTCGAGGAGGAGCTCGAAGAAGGTGCGGGCGTTGAGGCGCTGGTCGAAGTGGGCAGTGAAGCTTTTGCGTGCTTTGATGACGAGGATGATGAGGAGGGTGATAGCGACGAGGGTGGTGAGGACGTGAGCGACGGTGACCGTTTTGCCGCCGAGCCATGAGAGACCGAGGTGGGCGCCCAGTTCTTGCGTGGCTGGGATGAGATCGAACCAAGAGTGGATAGTGTGGTCGCTGCTGGCGAGGGCAATCATGATGGATCCGCCTCATTACAGTTTGAGTTATGCGGACGTGGGGCGCTGGCGGAAGGGGGTCCATCGGAGCGATTGCTGGGGGGGACATTTTCGCCCGGCGCGCTGGGCACAACATGGACCAAGAGGGGGGCGAACATCAAGGGTGCAAAGAAAGACGAAAGTCCGAGAAAGAGTGGTAGGGCTTCGACATGGAGTCCTTTGACGAGGAGGAAGAGTGCAGCGACGAAGAGGCCGAGTTTGGCGAGGAAGCGCAGGGCCAGGTTGGGGAGGTTTGGGGGGCGTTCGTTGGGTGTGGGGAGTACGGCTCTGGCGAGGAGGCGTGCGCCGACGATGAGGTTGATGGCGGCGAGGGTGGCGCCAGCGAGGAGGCCAGCGATGAAGGTCAGGGGCTGGTCGAGGGCGATGGCGGTGGTGGTGGCGACGGCGGTGAGGAGGGCGCCGCAGAGGAGGCAGCGGTTGAAGGTGGGGGAAGGGGTCATCATGGTTCTTTTTGGGCGCGGCCGAGGAGGCGGAAGAGGTCGATGAAGGCGGCGCAGATGCCAAAGAGGGCGAAGATGATCATGAGCCAAGGGCGGGTGTCGAAGTGTCCGTCGAGCCAGCGTCCAAAGAGGAGTCCGATGGCGGTGGCGACGCCAAACTCGATACCGATGGTGCCGAAGGTGCCGATCTGCCGCATGGTCCAGCGTCGTTCTCTGGCGTCGTCGTCGGGGGCGGCGGCGGGGGCTAGGGGCGCTGGGTCGGGGGCAGCCGGTGTGGCTGACGTGGATGGGTCTTCTTCAGGCGGAGGGAGCATGGATGGTGTCCCGCGAGGGCAAGGCGGCTGCGGCGGTCGCTAGGTAAGGGCGGCGCGTTCAGCGAAGACCTGGTCGAGAGCGTTTGCGGTCTCTTGGATGTGGCCTTCGGTGTGGGCGGTGGAGATGAAGGCGCACTCGAAGCGGGAGGGTGCGAAGAAGAAGCCGCGGTGGAGCATTCTGGTGAAGAAGTCGGCGTAGTCTTGGTCGGTGCCGTTGAGGGTGGCCGAGTGGAGATCGGTGACGGGGTTGGGGCCGAAGAAGGGGGTGAGCATGGCGCCGACACGGTTGACGGTGAGGGGCTGGCCATGTCGTTGGGCGGCGTGGAGGAGCGCCTGTTCCAGTCGGGCTGATCTCTGTTCCAGGGTGGGGTAGATGGTGTCGGCGTTGGCCTGGAGGTGCTGCAGGGTGGCCAGTCCGGCGGCGACGGCCAGGGGGTTGCCGGCGAGTGTTCCCGCTTGGTAGACCGGTCCGGCGGGCGCGACACGTTGCATGAGGTCACGGCGGCCGCCATAGGCGCCCATGGGCAGTCCTCCGCCGATGATTTTGGCGAGGGTCGTGAGGTCGGGTTGAATTTGGTAGAGGGCTTGGGCGCCTCCCAAGGCGACGCGGAAGCCGGTCATGACCTCGTCAAAGATGAGCAGGGCCTGGTGTTGGTCGCAGGCGTCGCGCAAGCCCTGGAGGAAGCCTGGGGCCGGTGGGACGCAGCCCATGTTTCCGGCGATGGGTTCGACGATGATGGCGGCGATTTGGTCGGGGAAGCGTTGAAAGGCTTGGTGAACGGCGTGGAGGTCGTTGTAGGGTAGGGAGAGGGTGTGCTGGGCGACGGCCTCGGGCACACCCGCGGAGGAGGCGAGGCCGAGGGTGGCGAGTCCACTGCCGGCTTTGACGAGGAGGCTGTCGGCGTGTCCATGGTAGCAGCCGTCGAACTTGATGAGTCGGTCTCTGTGGGTGGCTGCTCTGGCGAGACGGATGGCGCTCATGGTGGCTTCGGTGCCGGAGTTGACGAAGCGCACCTGTTCGATGCTCGGCATGAGGCTCGAGATGAGCTCAGCGAAGTAGATTTCTTGTTCGCAGAGGCAGCCGTAGGTGTTGCCGCGGTAGAGCGCTTCCTGGATGGCCATTTGGGCCGGTGTGGGTCCATGTCCGAGGAGGAGGGGTCCCCAGGAGCCGACGAAATCGAGATAGGTGTTGGCGTCGACATCGGTGAGGTGGGCGCCGGCGGCAGCGCTGACCACAAAGGGGGTGCCGCCGACGGCGCGGAAGGCGCGCACGGGGCTAGAGACACCGCCAGGCATGAGATGGAGGGCTTTTTCGAAGAGTAGCTGAGAGCGGCGGTGGTGGTTGGCCATGGGGGGTGTTGCTCCCGATGAGATGGGGGTTGGGGCGCGTTCCCGGCCTCAGTCGTCGTCGTCGTCGTCTTCAGGGTCGAGATCGTCGTCGTCGTCGTCTTCAGGGTCGAGATCGTCGTCGTCGTCGTCGTCTTCAGGTTCGAGATCGTCGTCGGCTTCGGTGTCGCCTTCGGGATCTTGGCTGAAGTCGTTGTTTTCCGTGGCGATCATCTCGTTGGTGTCGATGGGTGGGTGGCCGAGATCTTCGTCGGGGAAGTCATCGTCGGGGTCGACGATTCTGGCGAGGGCGACGACGTGCTCCGTTTCTTCGGTGCGGATGAGCTTGACGCCCATGGTGTTGCGGCCGCTTTCGCGAATTTCGTTGACGCGGGTCCTGATGATGTTGCCGCGGTCGGTGACGATGAGGAGGTGGTCGTCGTCGTGGACCTGGAGGACGTTGACGACGGCGCCGTTTCGTTCTGAGGTTTTGATGGTGATGATGCCGATGCCGCCGCGGGTTTGGAGGCGGTGTTCATCGAGGGCGGTGCGTTTGCCGAAGCCGTTTTGGGTGACCGTGAGGAGGGTGGCTCGGGGATCGCGGATGACCTCCATGGCGATGAGGGTGTCACCCTGGCGGAGTCGCATGCCGCGGACGCCGGTGGCGCTTCTGCCCATGGCTCTGAGGTCGGACTGGTCGAAGCGGATTGACATGCCGTTGTTGGAGGCGAGGAGTATGGTTTCGTCGTCTTTGACGATGCGGGCGGCGACGAGGTTGTCGCCTTCTTTGAAGTTGACGGCTCGCAGTCCGGCGACGTTGATGTTGGAGAAGGCGCTGAGGGCGGTTTTTTTGAGGGTGGCGCTTTGGGTGGCGGTGACGACGAAGAATTCGTCCTCATTGCGGGGAATGGGGAGCACGGCGGCGATGCTCTCGTTTTCTTCGAGTCGCGGGAGGAGGTGGATGATGGGGCGTCCCCTCGTGGTTCTTTGGCTCAGGGGTAGTTCATAGACTTTGAGTTGGAAGACTCGGCCGAGTGAGGTGAAGACGAAGATACGTTGGTGGGCCGAGGCGACGAAGAGGTCGCGGACGAAGTCGTCCTCTTTGGTGTGCATGCCGATTTTGCCGCGTCCGCCGCGTTTTTGGGCGCGGTACTCGGCCAGGGGCAATCTCTTGATGTAGTTTTGGTGGGAGATGGTGACGATCATGTCCTCATCGGCGATGAGGTCTTCGATGTTGATGTCGGCTTCTTCTTCGAGGATATCGGTGCGGCGGGGTATGGCGTAGCTATCGCGCACTTCGGCGAGTTCGTCGGTGATGACCTGGTCGAGGCGGGTGCGGGAGTTGAGGATTTCTTCGAGGCGCGCAATTTCGAGTCGGACCAGGCGGAGTTCTTCGAGGATTTTGTCGCGCTCGAGTCCAGTGAGGCGCTGGAGTCGCATATCGAGGATGGCTTGGGCCTGGATTTCACTGAGGGCGAAGGTGTCGACGAGTCCGCGTTTGGCGGCGGCAGGGGTTTCGCTTTCTCTGATGAGCTTGATGATGGCGTCGAGGTTATCGAGGGCGATCTTGAGTCCCTCGAGGATGTGGGCTCTTTCGTTGGCCTTGCGGAGGAGAAAGATGGTACGGCGGATGGTGACATCGCGTCGGAACTCGATGAAATAGGCGATGATTTCTTTGAGGTTGAGGACGCGTGGTTGTCCGTTGACGATGGCGAGGAGGTTGACCCGGAAGGCGGTCTGCATCGGGGTCTGTTTGAAGAGCTGGTTGAGGATGATTTCGGGTGAGGCGTCGCGTTTGATTTCGACGACGATGCGCATGCCGCGGCGATCGGACTCGTCACGGAGGTCGTGGATGCCTTCGATTCGTTTTTCTTTGACGAGCTGGGCGATTTTTTCGATGAGCCTGGCCTTGTTCACCTGATAGGGCAGCTCAGTGATGATGATGGCTTCTTTGCCGTTGACGTTGTCTTCGACTTCGGTCCGGGCGCGGATGCGGATGGAGCCGGTTCCGGTGTGATAGGCGTCGACGATGCCCTGTCGCCCATAGATGCTGGCGGCGGTGGGGAAGTCGGGCCCGGGTATGAAGTGCATCAGTTCGGCGATGGTGGCCTGTGGGTTGGCCATGAGGTGGATGACGGCGTCCATCACCTCTTTGAGGTTGTGCGGCGGGATGTTGGTGGACATGCCGACGGCGATGCCGCTGGAGCCATTGACGAGGAGGTTTGGTACCTTGGTGGGGAGCACGGAGGGTTCGAGTTCGGACTCGTCGTAGTTCGGGGTGTGGTCGACGGTGTCTTTGTCGATATCGGCGAGGATTTCGTTGCAGATTTTGGCGAGTCGCGCTTCGGTGTAGCGCATGGCTGCGGGAGGGTCGCCGTCGACGGAGCCGAAGTTTCCTTGTCCATCGACCAACGGGACTTGCATGTTGAAAGGTTGGGCCAATCTGACGAGGGCGTCGTAGACGGCGCTGTCGCCATGGGGGTGGTATTTGCCGATGACGTTGCCGACGACGCGGGCGGATTTTTTGTGAGGTCTGTTGTAGGCGTTGCCCATCTCGTGCATGGCGAAGAGGATGCGTCGGTGCACGGGCTTGAGTCCGTCCCGGACATCGGGGAGAGCTCTGCCGACGATGACGCTCATGGCGTAGGCCATGTAGGAGTCACGGATTTCGTCTTCGATATAGACGGGGACGATGTTGCCAGGCTGGATATCCGCCATCGCTGACCTCAGTCTTCTGCGTTGAAAACGGGAGTGTCGCCGGAGTGGTGCAGGGGCTCCACGTGGGTCGCAACTCTGTTGGGTCCCTCAGTCGAGGGTGCGCCATGATACACGAATTTTGGTCTTTGGGCGAGTCTCCATCTTTTACTTTGGCGGGCGGCGGGGTCTTTGTTTCCGAATGGGACGGTTGTTTCGTTATGGTACAGCGGTGCGTAGTTCCTGTTGGGTGGTGGTGGTGTCTGTGGTTGAAAGCGATGTGTTTATGGGGGCTTGCGGCCGGGTTGCGTGTTGGCATGTGCTTTGCGTTTAGGGTGTTCTGCGTGCATGTAGTGCTTAGGTCGTGCGAAAGTGAACCAAGTGGGTAGCGCCATGAGAAAAAGTTCTGCGAGTGAGAGTTCCTTTGCGAGTGTTCCGCGAACGGGTGTGCGCCTGTCCTTGTTGGAGCGCTTTGAGCGCGCGGCGCTGCCTTATCGCCAGGAGCTGTTGGGCGCGGCGCTGAAGTTGACCCATCATCCGGCGGAAGCGGAAGACCTGGTGCAGGAGACCTTTCTGAAGGCCTACATGTTTTTCGAGCGTTTCGAGGACGGGACCAACTGTCGGGCCTGGCTCTATCGCATCATGACGAACACCTTCATCAACCAGTATCGTCGCCGGGTGAAAGAGTCGGAGATTCTGTCGCTGGATGGTGGGGATGTGGTCTTACATGCGACCCATGGTCAGCGCAGTGGTGGCCGGCGTGACCCTGAGCAGCCGTTGTTGGCGCGTCAGTTGGCGGTCCAGATCAAAGCAGCGATCATGGCGCTGCCGCCGGTGTTTAGGCATGTGGTGGTGTTGGCGGACTTGCAGGGTTTCAGCTACCGCGACGTGGCGGAGATGGTGGGTTGTCCGGTAGGGACGGTGATGAGTCGCCTGTTTCGTGGGCGGCGCTTGATGCGCGATGCTTTCATCGCCGATGGTAGCTTTGCGCCCATGGGTCAGCGTCACCAGGGTGAGGCTGCGCCAGTGGCCTACGCTTAGAGCATGTGGCTGACGTGCCTGAGGTTGGGTGTGGGTCGACGCTCGGTGCGCAGGGTGTGGGAGAGGAAGGCGCTGACGACGTTGGGATCGAACTGGGTGCCGGCGTGGGCGTTGATTTCGGCGTAGGCGGCGCGCTGGCTGAGGGCGTTGCGATAGACGCGGTCATTGGTCATGGCGTCGAAGCTGTCGCAGACGGCGATGATGCGGGCCTCTAGAGGGATGGCGTCGCCTTTGAGTCCCTGGGGGTAGCCGCGTCCGTCCCAGCGCTCGTGGTGAAAGAGGACGGCAGGGACGAGGTGGCCGAGGGCTTCATAACGGCAGAGGACATCGGCGCCGAGGACGGGGTGGCGTTGGATGTTCTGCCAGCCGAGTCCGTCGAGGGGTCCGGAGCGGTCGAAGCAGTTGCGTGGGATGAGCAGTTTGCCGATGTCGTGGAGGATGGCCGCTTGCCCCACGGTTCGGCATTGGGTGGCGCTGAGGCCGAGGATGGCAGCGGTCTTGCGGGCCGAGATGGCGACGCGCACGGCGTGGAGCCACAGGGAATGGTGGCGATAGGCCAGCCAGTTGCGGAGGCTTGCGAAGACCTGGTCGGCGGCGGGGGTAGGAGGCAGGTGTTGGTTTTCGAGGCGCGGGGCGATGTCGGGTACGGTGATGGCATCAACCATGGGAGTTCCTGCAGAAGCTGTGCTGGCGTCGGATGGATGAAGAGACACCCAGAGGTGCGACGATGGGTGTAGTGTAGGTGTGTGTGGTGGCGTGTCTAGTTTTGTAGGCCAAGAGGAGAGACCTGCGTTTTTTGTCGTCTTGGGGGTGGGCGTGTAGTGTCGTTCCATGGTTTCCGGTCTGGCGCGTTGTCGCGGCTGGTGAGCAGGCAATGGAGTGCATTGAAGAAGGCGCAGGGTAAAGCGATGAAATGGCGAGTGACCTTCATAGTGGCGGCGGTGCTGTTCTCAACGCTGGGTATGGGTTCGCTATCGGCTCAAGAGCTGCGCGCGACGAGTCGCTCGGCGGGGATGGGTGAGGCCCTGACGGCGGGTTCTGCAGGCTCGTCGTCTCTGTGGCATAATCCGGCGGGGATCGTGTCGGCGATCATGTACGCGGCCGAGGCTGGCTATGTGTATGACGGTCGCAGCGAGGTGAACGCGATTACGGCCAATGTGGTGGACACCAAGAGCAACCCGAGTTTTGGTGCGGCGATGGCTTTCGTTTACGAGACGGGCAATCCCGACGATGGGCTCAAGCACGAGGGGATGCACTTTCGTGGGGGACTGGCTTTCCCATTGTTGGATGGGATGGTGAAGTTGGGCGCAGGGGTGAACTACTCTCAGGTGAAGAAGGATGGGGCTGAGGTCCTGGCGGCATTGACCCTGGATGCTGGCTTGATGGTTCAGCCGACGTCGGCGTTGAGTTTTGGTGTGGTCGGGTTGAATCTGGTCAATGGCGGTTATGATGAGGCTTTGCCGCGGGGGGTAGCGCTTGGGGCCGCGCTGTCGAGTTGGGACTACGGGATCCATCTCTCGGGTGATCTCCTGTTCAATCTGAGCGCGGCCCATCCGGAGTCCGCGCGGACGTGGCGTTTGGGAGCTGAGTACATGATCGCCGGTCTTTTTCCGGTGCGTGGTGGCTACAGCTACGACGAGCTGGTTCAGCACTCGCGGTTGTCGATGGGCGCCGGATTTCGCGACAAGAACGCGGCGCTGGGTTTCGACGCCAGTTATCAGCACAATCTCGATGACAGCGGCGACCGGGTTTTTGCCGGTTCGTTGAGCGTCTATTTTTAGCGGTTGCCGCGTTTTGCTCGGGTGTTCTTGGCACTCTTGGGTAGGCCTGGCGAGTGGAAGTGTGTAGGATGAGCGTCGGGTGGTGCGGCGTGACCAGATGGTGCTGCCATGGCTGTC
Source organism: uncultured Myxococcales bacterium (assembly GCA_964454015.1). Classification (GTDB taxonomy): domain Bacteria; phylum Myxococcota_A; class Bradymonadia; order UBA4248; family UBA4248; genus CAYVQF01. Next base: position 140,141 of record CAYVQF010000006.1, on the reverse strand, counting down.
AGAAGAGATGAAGAGGTTTCCCAGGAGCAGATTCAGGCGGATGTCGAGGAGTTTGCTAGGAAGCTAGATATACTGCGTGTTCGTTACGAGCAGTATTTTTTGGGCATCGAGCGGGTGGCGCCGAGTGTGCTGCGAACGGATGTCGTGCGTTTGATGCGGAGTTTGGAGCAGGTCCAGATTCGCAACACGGCGGTCAAGTTTCGCTTTCGCGGCTTGTTGCAGAAGTTCTACTCCTACTCGACCTATTGGAACCGCTCGCTGCGGGAGATGGAAGAGGGGACCTTCAAGCGCCACCGAGATCGGGTACGGCATCGTCAGGCCAAGCGCGCCGTAGCGGAAGGGCAACGAGAGGAGGGGCAAGAGGCGGCGGTGGCAGCCTCAGGGTCCAGCGAGCGGAGCGCCGAGGTGGCCGAGGTGGCTGGCGCTGCGGAGTCGTTTTTGGCGGCCCTCGGGGCTGGCTTTGGCGGGGGCGCGGCGTCAGGGGGGCGTGAGAAGCAGGCCGCGGCCTCAGCGTTGCGGAGCGCTTTCGACGTCGATGATGACGATGATGACGTGGATGATTTCTCGGTTCGTGCCGAGAGCGGTTTGAAGGCCGTGGGCTTGGATCCTTTTGGTGGGGGGCAGGGAGGAGCCCCCGTTCGGCCTGCGGCTGCGGTGAGTCCTGTGCGTTCGGGGGGCGCTGCGGCGTCTCCCGGTCCGGCGGGCGTATGGCAGTCGGCGTTTTCGCGTTCTGATGAAGAGGACAGCGCGCCGACACCCGTTGAGGCGCCTGCTGCGGTGCATCCACCTTCAGCGCCTGCGGCAGAGCGAGGCTCGGTCCCCGGGTTGTCTCGGGTGCTGGTGGCGGCGAACGCTCCCAGTCCTCGGGAGTTGGCGCAGGCGCAGCGTCCTGGTGTGGGGGCGGATCGGCGTCCCATGAGCCGGGGTGTGGGCCCGATTTCTCAGGCGACGCCAGCGGTGCGACCTGGTCTTCCAGGCGGCGGAGCGCGGGTTGGCGCTGGGCCGGTGCCGCGGGGCGGTGTTCTGCGGCCCTCGACGCTGAGTCCAGCGGTGTCTTCGCCGGCGCCGGGGCTGCGCCCAGGGGGTGCGCCGGTGGGGCAAGGTGAAGCCAGGCCAGCTGGTTCTGCGCAACCTTCTCGGGGGGCGGCTGGCTCGGTGGCACCGCGTCCGCTGGCGCCGCCGCCGTCGGCAGCGCCGCCGCCAGCAGCGGCCCGTGCCCAGGCGGAGGCGCGGCCAGGCGCTGCCCCAGGCGCCGCTTCGGCTCGTCAGCTCTACGATCAGTTCAACGCGGCGCGTGAGCAGCTTGGGATGCCGCGCAACGCCATGCCCTTCGATCGTTTTGAACAGAGCTTGCGGAGCCAGGAAGAAAAGGTGCGTGCGACCCATCGCTGTCGCGAGGTGGACTTCGAGGTGGTGGTAAAGGATGGCAAGGCGGTTTTAAAGCCCAAACCGAAGCGCTGATCTCTTGGCGGTGCAGGGATAGGGCGGTGTGGTTGTCGAGGGCAGATGGGCGATGTGGTGATCACTGCGTTGACAGTGTCAACGCTGTTGGTGGTATCGGCGTGGATCGTGATGGAGAAGCGCCAGCCGACCTCTGCGTTGTCGTGGTTGTTGGCGTTGATCGCGTTGCCTTACTTGGGGCTCTTTCTCTATTTGCTCTTCGGTCGACGTCGCTTGCGCCGGCGTAGCGCTCGGAAGGCGCGCAAGCGTGCTTGGTTGCGCAAGGGCTTACCCCACGATGTGCAGACGGCGGCGGGTCACCGCAACGAGGCGGCGGTGAAGGCCATTTTTGAGCGTCATCGGTCGTTGATCTCTTTGGCGATGCGTCACAGCGAGGAGTCGATCACCATTGGCAATGCGGTGAGCATCCTGTGCAACGCCTCGGAGGCATATCCGGCCATATTCAGGGCGATTCAGGACGCGCAACGCTACGTGCACGTGGCCTACTACATTGTCAAAGCCGATCAAGCGGGTGATCGCCTGAGGCAGGCGCTCATCGCCAAGGCAGAGCAAGGTGTAGAGGTGCGCTTTCTCTATGATGGGGTTGGTAGTTGGCACTTGTCGAAGGCTTGGTTGGCTCCGCTGCGCGCGGCCGGGGTAGAGGTCGGCGTATTCTTGCCCATCCGCTTTCCCCTGTGGCCATTCCGGTTGCGGTGGAACTTCCGCAATCACCGCAAGCTGGTGGTGGTCGATGGTCTGATAGGCTTTTCAGGCGGGCTGAACATTGGCGAGGAGTATGAGGGCAAGGGACGACGCTTGGGTCATTGGCGCGACACCCATCTGCGTCTGGTCGGTCCTGCGGTCCGTGGTTTGGAGCGGGTTTTTGTCGAGGACTGGCACTATGCCACGGGTCGTTCGATCGAGGGGGGAGACTTTTTTCCCTATCCTTTTTGTGGCGGTGAAGACCTGGTTCAGATCATTCCTAGTGGCCCCGATCTGGAGTGGCGCTCGATTCACTTGCAGATGTTTTTGGCCATCTGTACGGCTGTCGATCGATGCTACATCACGACGCCTTACTTCGTTCCCGATGAAGCGATCAGGGTGGCGCTGATTTCAGCGGCGTTGCGTGGCGTAGATGTTCGGCTGCTGTTGCCCAAGCGCAGCGACTTGCGTTTGGTCCTATGGGCCGGTCGTTCGTATTACGGGGAGCTGATTCGATCGGGGGTGCGGATTTACGAGTACCAGAAGGGTTTCCTCCACAGTAAGACCCTGGTGGTAGATGGTAGTTGCGGCACGGTGGGCTCGGCGAACATGGACATTCGTTCGTTCAAGCTCAACTTCGAGATCAACGCGTTCATTTATGGGACGGGTTTTGCGTCGCAGTTGGAGTCCCAGTTTTTGGCGGACTTGGCCGATGCCCAGGAGATTACCTTGGAGGTCATGGCGCAACGTCCTCTGCACTACCGCCTCTTCGAGGCCTATGCGCGTCTGACCAGCCCGCTGTTGTGAGGTGTGCCGGGCTTAGTTCAGTAGGCTTGGCATTCCCAGCTCAATGGCGTCGACGAAGTCCTTGTCCTCGCTCAAGTAGCGGCTGAGGCTGCGCAGCACCCGGGCTTCGAGTTGGCGCGCCCGCTCCCTGCTGACGCCAAAGAGGTCACCGAGTTCTTGGAGGGTCAGAGGTTGATCGCTGACCAGGCGCCGATCCCAGATTTCGCAGTCCCTACCCTTGAGTTGGGTGCGAAAGCGGCGCATGCGGGCGGAGATGTGTTTGCTGACGTGCTTCTGTTCGAAGGCATCGTCGGCTTGAATGGCGGCCGAGGGGATGATGTCGATGAGGCTGTTGGACTCATCGTTGATGGGGGCATCGAGGCTGACTTCCCGACCGGTGAGACGGGTCTCCATCTCGACGATGTCCTTCTCCCGGACGTCGAGGTGACGCGCGAGGGCTTCGGCGGTGGGTTGAATGCCCTGCTGGATGAGGCGCTCTTTCTCCCGCTTGAGGTTGTAGAAGAGTTTTCGCTGGGCTTGGGTGGTGCCCACCTTGACCAGCTTGTAGTTGTCCATGAGGTATTTGAGGATGAAGGCGCGAATCCAGAATTGGGCGTAGGTGGAGAGGCGGATGTTTCTGTGAATGTCGAACTTGCGCACCGCCTGGATCAGCCCCAAGTTACCCTCTTGAATGAGGTCCAAGAGGTTGATGCGGCTGGATTGATATTCGAGGGCGATTTTGACCACCAAGCGTAGATTACAATTGACCAAGTGGTCGGCAGCTTTGCTCTGGCCGTCGAGGGCGGCGAGGGCGAAGTGGCTTTCTTCTTCCCGCGTGAGGACGGGATAGGTGCGGATGTCCGCGAGGTAGCGCTTGAGCGAGTCCTGCGCATATGCATCGCTGTGATCGATGTTGGTTCGGTTGGTTTTCTGTGCGCTAGCCATGTGAGCCTCCAGCGTCGCGCTGAGCGGAGCGACGGTTGGGTTTGATATTGATAGCTCAGCTTCAGTAGAAGCTGGGGTCTCTAACGGGTCAGGCCGAGAAAATAGTCCACATGATTGTGGAAAGTTCTCTCTTTTTATGCGTGATCTCTTAATCCTTAGGTTTTTGCAGGGCGATCCTAGCTTGACAAAGACGCGGCGGCGTCTAGCGTAGCCGGCGGTTTCGCAGCGCAGTTCCCTGTAGCTGTACGTCTCACCCTAGCAATGAGATCACTCGATGACATCAAGGGACTACTACGAGGTGCTCGGCGTCGCACGCGATGCCGACGCCAAAGAGATCAAGCGGGCGTACCGCAAATTGGCGATGCAGTTGCATCCCGACCGCAACCCGGACGACGCCGAGGCGGAGGATCGTTTCAAGGAAGCGACTGAGGCGTATGAGGTTCTCAGTGACGACCAGAAGCGTGAGCTTTACAACCGCTATGGGCACGATGGCTTGAAGTCATCGGGCTTTTCGCCAGGCTACTCGAATGTGGAGGACATATTCAGCCGGATGAGTGACCTCTTTGGCTTTGGCGATCTCTTTGGTTTTTCGGGGGGGGGCCGGCAACGCAATGCGCCGAGCCGCGGGGAACACTTGCGCTACGATCTCGAGTTGCGCTTCGAGGAGGCCGTGCTGGGGACGAAGCGGACCATCGAGGTGCCGCGTTCGGAGCGGTGTGAGGCTTGTGATGGTTCGGGTGCCGCGGGTGGTGCCCAGCCGGTGGGTTGTAGGATGTGTGGCGGGCGCGGTCAGGTGCATGCGCGCCAAGGGCTCTTTACTCTGACGACGGATTGTCCAACCTGTCGTGGCCGCGGTGAAGTCATTGACAACCCCTGTAAGGCTTGTGGCGCTCGGGGACGGGTGGTGCGGGAGCGCAAGGTAGTGGTGCGTATCCCTGCCGGTGTCGACACGGGTTCGCGCTTGCGTCTGCGCAACGAAGGGGAGGCGGGCCGCAACGGGGGTCCACCGGGTGACCTCTATGTATTCCTGGCGGTGCAAGATCACCCGCGCTTGCTCCGTGATGGGGTGCATCTGCGCTTGGTCGCGCCCATCTCTTACGTTCAAGCGGCCTTAGGCACGGAGCTGAGCATCGAGACCCTGGAAGAGACAGTGCAGGTGGACATAGCCGCAGGGACCCAGCCCAACGACGAGATCGTGGTGAAGGGGGCTGGGGTGCCGGTGTTGGATGGCAGCGGTCGGGGGGACTTGATTGTCACGGTGAAGGTCGAGATACCGCGGAAGGCCAAAGGTCGTGAGCGCGAGTTGTTGGAGGCGCTGGCCGAGGAGACGGGCAGTCGGGTCAAGGCGAAGTCCAAGGGCCTGTTCAAGAAGCTGAAGTCTCGGTGAGTCACTTGAGCCGGGCTTCGATGGCTGAGATGCGGGGCTCGTTGGGGCTGACGGCTCGCGCCAGCTCGAGGTAGGCTTTGGCCTGCACCGCTAGGCCGAGCTCGAGGTAGACGAGGGCGAGTCCGAGATAGGCGTCCAAGGGCTCACGCGGCGTGAGGGCGAGGAGTGCTTTGAATTCGCGTTCTGCCAGGAGCCAGTCCTGCTGCCGCACGCCGATATCGGCGAGCTTGCCGTGGATGCCGGGGTCGAAGGGGTTGATGTCGATGGCGATTTCGCCGAAGCGCCGGGCGCGGTTATGCTCACCGGCGTCATAGGTGAGTTCAAAGAGTTTCTGTGCCGTGGCGAAGCTGTGTTGGTCGATTTCGAGGAGTCCCTCCAGCTCTTGCCTGGCTTTGCGGTGGTCATTTTGGCTGAGGTAGAGGCGGCTGAGCTGCAGATAGGGCTCGACCCCTTTGGGGAAGAAGGACTTGGCTTTGTCGAGGTGGACGATGGCTTTGTCGTTTTGTTTGAGCATGAGGTGGAGGTGTCCGAGCTCGATGCGGATGGTATAGCCGTCGATATTGGCGTCGAGGAGGACCTGGTAGTGGCCCTGGGCCTTTTCGTAGTTCCCTTCTCGCAGGGCGAGGATACCGCCGAGGTAATTGGCTTGGGTGTTTTTAGGGTCGATGGCGATGGCCTTGGCGAGGAGGTCCCTGGCGGCGTCGATGCGGAGGGCGAAGAGTTCAGCCAGGCCCGCATCGGCTAGCGCCGTGGCATCCTGTGGGGCCGCGGCTGCGGCGTCGAGGTAGCGCTGGTAATGGGTGACGTAGTTCTCAGGATCGATGTCGTGGCTCTTATCAAGGTAGCCAAAGCGCTGCTCCAGCCAGGCGTGGAAGGCTTGGTCGAATTCGGGGATGGCCATGTTCAGGACATTTTGAAAGACCTCAGGGGTCTTTTGGGATTGGCCCCAGGCGGTGAGCATTTGGACGATGGCATCGAAGCCATGCCGTTCATCGATGAACTCGATGACCAGGCTGGAGAGATAGTAGGCGACGACGACTTTGTGGAGGCTCTGCTCCATGAAGCCTTGGTTGAGCTTGGCGATGGAGGGGATTTCCCCGTTACGGAAGGCGCTCCACAGTTCGATGTGGTGTTCCCGTTGCCACTCGCGGCGGGCGACGATGGTTTCGTACTCGGCCAATCCCTCGGTGAACCACCTGGGCACGCGGGAGCGCGAGAGGGCCAAGTGAAAGGAGTGGGCCAGCTCATGGGTGAGGACTTGGGCCCAATTGAAGTTGCCTTGTGAGGGGCTGAGGGCGGTGATGACCTTGCCGAAGCAGATGCCTTGAGGATCGATGAGCGGGAGGCCGACGGAGCGTTTGGAGAAGGTGACGGGATCGGGAAAGAGTTCGAGGGTGATGGTGCCTGGCGGGGTGTAGCCGTATTTTCGCGTGAAGACGTTGTACATGCCCTCGACGAGTGGTGGGACATAGAGTTCGAGGATTTCTTTTTCGTCTTTGTGGAAGCGAAAGCGGAGCGGTCCCCTCTCGACGATGCGGTAGTGGGGGAGGGTGCGGTCGTAGAGCTCGATCATGTTGAAGGCGCGGACGTTCCATGGGTCGGCGTCGAAGGCCTTGGCGAGAAATTCAGCGCTTTTTTTGTCGTCGCCGCTGCGCATGTAGGCGGTGCCGAGGCCGACATAGGCGCGCCAGTAGGCAGGGTCGATCTTGAGGGCCTTCTCGTAGAGGGTGACGACATCGTCGTAGCGGTGGGCGTATTCGGCGAAGCGGGCGATGGTTTCGTAGAGTCGTGCGTAGCGCGGGTTGATTTTGGTGACCTGCTTCTCCACGGCTTTTTGGGCTTTGGTGTCGTCGTCGAGGTAGTAGGCGCTGGCCTTGAGAGCGAGTGAGGGGAGGTGGTTGGGGTTGATGGCGAGGGCGCGGTCGAGGTAGATGAGGGCGCTGTCGATGGCCTCGTCCATCATGAGGATTTCAGCCATGATGTTGAGGGCTGAGAGGAGGTTGGGGTTGACCGAGAGGGCGCGCTCGGCTTCGGCGCGAGCGGCGCGGATGTCCCATGTTTCCAGGTTGAGGCGCGCCAGGGCGACGCGGGCTTCGGGGTGATTGGGATCGATGGCGAGGGCTTTGGCGAGGAGCTGGTTCGCTTCGCGCTGGTTGTATTTTTCGAGGAAGAGTTGGGCGTGGAGCACGAGGCCGTCGAGATAGTTGGCGTCGGCTTCCATGGCGCTGGTGAAGGCGAGGTTGGCGTCGTTGTAGGATTCGAGGTGAAACATGGCGACGCCAACGGCTGCCAAGGCTTCGGGGGTGGTGGCCTTGCCCTTGTTGTAGAGTTGGGTGAAGGCGCCCATGATGCGGTCCCCTTGGGACTTGGCTCCTTGGAGGTAGTAGAGTTCGCCCAGGGCGATCATGGCGCGGAGGTTGTCGGGTTCTTTGTCGAGGATGGCCTCGAAGGCTTTCTTGGCGTCGTTGTAGCGGCCCATGCGGACAAGGTGTTCCGCGGCCATGGTTTTGGCCATGGAGGCGATGGGCGCTTTGTTTTTGGCTTCGTCCAGGCTTTGCTGGAGGCGGTCGTATTGTCCGGTGCGCTCGTAGACCTGGGCCAATCCGAGGAGTGCTTCGCCGTCTTCGGGTTGGGCCTCTTGGGCGGCGAGGAAGACGCGTTCCGCGGCCTGATAGTTGCCGGCGTTGAAGAGGCGCTGTGCTTCAGGGATGAGGGGTGAGGCTCGCAGTGGCGCGGCGCCGATGAGGAGAATGGCGGTCAGGGCGATGACGGTGCGTGCAAAGTTCATACGTCCCGAAGCTCCAAGGCGGTGCCCCTGCGCGTGTCCTGCGCGTTGTCGCTACAAGCCGCCAGCGATCTTCCATGTGTCGTCTTCCCAGACCAAGGTCAAGCGGTTGACGTCGTTCTTGGAGTGCCAGTATTCGCGGCCGGCATACTCGTAGCGGAAGCTGATGTCGTATTGGTAATCGACGAGGATGGTGTCGAGGGCCGAGGTGAGCTGTTTGATTTCCATGGCATAGCGCATTTCGCGGACGCTCTGGCCGAGGTACTCGTGGAGGAGCTCAGGGAGGCGCTCGTTGCCATAATCATCGCTGAGGTCGTCAGTGGTGGAGGCGTTCTCGTAATAGTTGGAAGCGATGAGGCTGGCCAAGGTCTTGAGATCTTTGCGCACCATGGCTTGGCGGTAGGTGTTGACCGTCTCGAGGACGGCGCGATTCTGCTCGGTGTTGGGGATGTTGGCCTGCGCGTCGATGCGGAAGGCGCGTGGCTGTTGAAAGTCCTCCGTGCGCAGATGAGAGGAAGCACAGGCCACGTTGAGGAGCAGCATCAGGGCGAGGATCAGAGACAGAGGCGCAAATCTATAGGCGAGTGCTGAGGACATCGTAACTCCTAGAGGCGGTCCGTCGAGTTGCAGCGCGCAGCTCATGAGACTAACGGGGCGTTGGCGCGGGAACATTCCAGGTCGCAGTTCCCCAAGGTGCTGGGTGTTAGCATTTTGCCGCTGTTGCTCATCGGTTGCCCGTGTTCAGCTCGCCTTTGAGAGGCGCGGCGGGGTTGGAATCTAACGCATTCGCGTCGAGGAGGCGAGCCTGCTTCCATGCGACGCGTTCCTCCCAGTCCAGAGCGCGGGCGCGGGCGCCGGAGCTCTGGGCGTGGTGGGAGAGGTGGTGGAAATCGCTCCGTGCGCCATCTAAGTCGAGGGTGAAATAGCGGCTTTCTGCGAGGATGAAGCGTGCATTTTCGGCGATTTCCGGGCTGGGTAGCTCACCCGCGAGGGCGCGCTGGAGCCAGGTCAGGGCGATCTCGTGTTGGTCGAGTTGGGCTGTGAGCAGGCCGCAGAGATAGGCGAGGACCGGGTCGGGGTGGTCGTCGAGAGCGCCCCACAAGCGGGCCAAGCGAGCGGCGGTGTTGGTGTTTTTGAAAAAATAGTAGCCAACGGGGAGGTGCAGCCTGGGATCTGCCAGTGCGTAGGCTTTGATCTGAATCCCGCGCAGCCGATCCAGCGGTAGGGCGGGACGCTGGAGGAGGGCGGCGTAGCGCAGGGCGGCTTCTTCGCGGCGTCCGAGCTGCCACATGAGATCGGCTTGGACTTCTTCGAGGGTGGCGGTGGCAGCGCGGCCGAGCTTTTCTGCGTCGAGGATGCGCTCGGTCCAGGCGAGTGCTTCAGGTAGGCGCTGGGCCAGGAGGAGCACATCGAGGACGCCTTGCTGGTATTCTGGGACCTGGCGATCGTAATGGTGGACCTCGAGGGCGAGGTCGAGGGCGCGTTCATAGTGACCTTGGCGGGCCCATTGTTGGGCCTGGATTGATTTGTCGGCGAGGGATCGGGCGCACTTTTTGGCGAAGATGGGTGGGCGGTCGAAGGTCAAGCGGGCCACCTCGAGCTCACGTGGGGAGAGGGGGTGGCGGCGCATTTCTGTCTCCCAGGCGGCGACGGCGTCTTCGACGCTGCGGTGGTAGACCTCGGCGAAGGGTTGGCCGCGGTAGACGGCTTTGGCTTTGTCGATGCCTTGGTCGTCGATGAGCCAGCGGACGAAGGATCCCATGAGGGTGTAGGCGGTTCTGGAGTGGGTGCCCCAGAAGGCGCGTGTTTCGATGAGCTCTGTCAAGGGTGGGGCGATTTCGAGGGCGAGCATGGCAGCGGCCCAGCCATGGGGGGTCAGTTCGGTGGCGGGCCATTCGGCGGCAACGGCCATGCCTTCGACCCAAGCCATTTGCGGGAAGATGCCCCAGCGCGCGGAGAGGCGGAGGGGTCCGGAGCCGAAGTCGGCGCTGAAGACGTGGGCGAGCTCGTGTTTGACGACGGAGGCGGCGTAGTGGTGGTAGAGGATGTGCATTTCTCCCAGCCAGAGCTTGGCGACCAGGGTGTTTCTGGCGCCCATGAGGTGGGCCTTGGTGTCGCGGTCGGGGTAGACATAGACCTGCACGGGCGTGGCCGGGGGCTGGTTGCCGAAGAATGCGGCGAGTTGGTGGTAGCGGAAGTCGTGATCTTCCGCCATGGCGGTGGCCTTTTCCCGCCATTCCGGGGCGGCGCTGTGGTAAATGGTGAAGTGCTGGGTTTGGGTGGCGGCGCCGAGTTGCTGCTGTACGGCCCGTCTGTTGATGGAGATTCCGAGGGGTTGGCTGTAGGAGACGAGGAGCGCCGTGGCCAGGGCACTGAGGATGGCGAGGGTGAGCCAGCCGGCCGCGAGGCGCTGCTTCACTTGCCAGTGGAAACGAAGCTCGAAGGCAGCGATGGCGAACAAGACGACGGCGCAGAGGGCTGCGCGGTAGGCCATGAGCGGTATGGGGATGCGCAGGGCCTCGTCGTAGATGGAGCCGGCGAAGTAGCCGAAGAAGGGGTTGACGACCACGATGGGAGGTTCGCTGAGGAGGAAGGCGGCGGCGCCGGCAAGGGATAGGAAAAAGACGAGGAAATAGGTGGAGATGGCGAGTCGGCGGCGTTGGGGGAGGGCCACGGCGAGGGTCATGGCGAGGACGATGGCGAAGGGGAGGGTGAGGCCTGGGATGAAGAGGTAGAAGGCGAGGCCGGCGAGATAGTCGCAGTTGGTGACGCGGATGGCGTTGAGGGAGATGATGGCCCAGGGCGGGAAGAGGAAGATGGCGTGGTGGCGGCACAGGTTGGCGAAGGCGTGGGCGGGGGTGATGCTGGCGGGCGTGGGGGTGCGGTGGAGGTGGGAGATGACCAGAGGGCCGGTGCTGAGGCTGATGGCCACAGCGATGGCGAGGCTGAACTCGTAGCCGAGGAGGTTGAAGAGGGGGAGAAAGGCCAGGAGCAGGGTCAAGGCGATCAGGGCGATGTGGACGTTGCGGTTGGCGCCGCTGGTGTGGGCGTCGAGGCAGGCGCGGCAGCGGGACCCCAGGGCGTTGAGGGCTTGGTGCAGGAAAGGGGCTGGCATGGGTCTCAAGGCGCGATGCGCAGGTGGGAGGGCAGATCGTCGACCTGGTGGAAGAGGGCGAGTTGTCCTGGCTTGAGGCCCACTCGGCGGCTGGTGCCAGACTTGAGTTCGATGACGAAGCGTGCCGGTCCTTTGGATTCGTAGCGCTGTCGCTCTTCGAGGGGTTTGGCGTTTTCAACGATGCTGTCGATGCGGCCGTCTTGGTCGATGAAGATCATGTCGAGGGGGATGAAGGTGTTGCGCATCCAGAAGGAGCGTCGTTCTTGGTTGGGAAAGATGAAGAGCATGCCCCAATCGTCGGCCATGCGGGTGCGGAACATGAGGCCTCGCTGGGTGGTGAAGGGGGTATGGGCCACTTCGAGGTAGAAGTTGGCTACGGGCTGGCCGTCGTGGAAGAAGCGCACTTGTGGGGTGTCCTCGGCGACGATGCCGTCGATGGCGGGTGGCACGGTGCAGGTGAAGCGGAGACAGCGCAGGGGTTGCTGACACTCCTGGTCCTGGTGGCAGTCCTGGCCTAGGGGTGCGCCTGGTCGGTGGCTCTGGAGCATGTAGCCGGGGTCATCGGTCGTGGCTTGGGTGGGTGCCTCGAGGGGGCGCAGTTGTGGCTCGTTGGGGTCATGGCGTTGACAGGCCAGGGGCGCCCAGATGGCGATGGCAACGATGGCGCCAAGCGTGCGAAGGCAAAGGAGATGGGGGTTCATTGTAGCTTTTGGATCCAGGTTGTGGGGAGAGGCGGGCTAGGCGGGCCTAGTTGCCGATGGTGCGGAGTGCCGCGTCGGCAGCGGTGCGCACGGCGGCTTCCCCTTCCGTGGCGAGGAGGTCCTGGATGGGTTGGCGCAGGGAGAGTGCCCCGTGCAGGGCGATGGCTTGGAGCACTCTGACGCGGGTTTCAGGATCGGGGTTGTTGAGGCTGGTGGCGAGCATCTGTGCGGCGTCTGGGTTCTGGCTTTTGCCGAGTGCCAAAAAGGTTGCGTATTGGATGGTCTTGTCGGGATCTTGGACCATGAGGGCCAGGGCTCCGATGGCTTGGCTGTCACGGAGCTCGCCGAGGGCCTCGATGGCCGTGAGCTTGACGCTGAGGTCGGCGTCGAAGAGGGCGTTGGAGACGAAGGCGATGACATCACCGCGGTTGGCATCGTCGGCCATGGCGGTGGTGGCGCGGATCATGGCGGAGCGGACCTCGTGGTGGTCGCTCTTGGGCATCCGGGTGATTTCGCGCAGGTAGGCTTTCTCGGCGCGGGCGCCAAAGGTGCCGAGGGCGGCGACGGCGACGGCGGGTGTGGCGTCGTCGCAGAGGGCGCGCAGGACATCAGAGGCCTGCCCGGCAGGGAAGCGGCGCAGGGCGACGGCGACGTCGATGCGCACCGAGGGGCTTTCGTGCTTGGCCTGGGCGGTGATGTGTGGCAGGTCATCGTTGACGGCGGCATGGGCGAGGCCCAGCAGTGCGCCACCGCGGACGAGGGGATCCTGCTCGTTGATGCCGGCGAGCAAACGCTCGCGGGCGCTATCGAAGCGGTTGGCCCCGGCGGCTTTGATGGCGAGGGCTTGGAAGAGGACGCGCCTGATGAGTGGCTCCTTCTCGCGCTTGAGCATGGATTCGATGTCGGAGAGTTTTTCGGCGTCGACCAGGAGGGCGACCATTTGTGCTTCGAAGTGCTGTGCTTGGAGGGGAAAATCTGCTGCGGCCTTGGCCATGGCCGGCAAGGCGGCGCTGTTTTTGGTGCTCAAGATGGCGATGGCGGCGGCGTGGCGGGCGTCGGCGTCGGGATTGGCGAGGGCCGCGACGAGGGCGTCCATGGGATCGGGATCTTTGAAGTTACGTAGCTGTTCGATGGCGTCGAGGGCGGCTTGTCCTTCGGCGTTGGCGGCGAGGAAGGCTGCTCCGACGAAGGCGTCTTTGCGATCGCGCACTTGGGTCAGCTCGGTGGCGATGTGGAGGCGGAGGTCGGGGTTGAGTGCGTTGTCGCGCAGGGCCTTGAGGAGTTCCTTTTCGGCGTTGAGTTGGCGGAGTCCCGTGGCGGCGCGCTTGGCGATGGGGAGTCGGTTGTGGCTGAGGGCCTTGATGATCTCTGGGGTGGCGTCGGTGAGCTTGCGATCGACCATGGTCTGGACGGCGGCTTGTGCCTGCTCGACGTCATCGCCGCGCAGGGCGTGGTAGAGGCCAAAGACGTTGTAGTTCGGGTTGTCACTGGCGCTCAAGACGGCGGCGGCGGCGCTCTTGACGGCGGGAGTGGCTTCGCGCTCGAGGAGGCGCGCGATCTGGTCGAGCACGTTGCGCTGTGAGATGCCGCTGAGGGCCTGGATGGCGGCGAGCTGGACGTTGGGGTCGGGATCCCTGAGCCGCCCCATGGCGGCGTCTTCCCATCCTGGCAGCTTCAGCGTCGGCAAACGCTCGAGGATGCCGAGTTTGGAGATGGGGTCGCTCTGTTCCAGTTCTGTGTAGAGGGCTTTGACCGTGCTGGGGTCGGCGGCGTTGAGGCGCTGGGTGAAGGTTTCCGCGGCGATGAGCGAGGCGTCGGGCATGCGCACCCATGCGCCGGGGGCCTCTGCCGGGGGCAAAGCTCTCCAGATGGGTAGGGTCAAGGTGAAGGCGGCAAAGGGGAGGCTTTGGGTGGTCATGGTGACCTGCTCCTCACCTTTGAAGATGACCGTGTGAATTCCGAGGCTCTCCAGGGTGTGGAGGGCCTCGGCTTGGATGATGAGGGCGTACTTGGTCTTGTCGGGATCGATGCTGACGGTGGCTTTCCCCACCTTGAGCTGTGCAGGGTCGACCACGAGATCCGTGCGCCCATAGGTCGGAGGCTTGGCCGCCTTCAAGGCGCGAAAGGCCGCGCGGACGTTGGTCTCGAGGTCATTGGAGAGGACCCCGGTCATGGCTTTGGGGATGAGGACCCACTGGGTGGTGTTGCCCGTGTGGATTTTCTCGTAGCTGTAGATGATTCCTGGGCCGTCTTGGGCTGCGGCGGGGCGAGGCCCGACGACAGAGAAGGTCAGCGCAGAGAGGGCCACTGCGAAGGCCGTGGCGCGTGCGAGTGTATGTCTGCAGGGTGGGCACATGGTGGGCAACCTTTTGGAGCAGACCAGGGATGGTCAGGGTCCATGCCGAGACGCAGGCTGTGTTGTGGGCCAACGTCCACAGGGGGGTGGCGCCTAGCGGAAAGTGTGCCATCGCCCTGAGCATGTGGATAACAGTTTTCCAGGCATCGCGCCAGATGCGACAAGGCTAAGGCGAATCGGGTCGCCAAGGTGCGCCTGGCGGGCTATATTTGCCGCCAAGATCTTGCGGCTGTGCTGCTTGGTGGGGCATGGCTGTCTCTTTACCTTGGGCGGAGAGGTGGCTGGGATGGCTGAAGGGATGCGCGAGAGGAGAGTGGCCAGGCTTCGCTTGGGATGCTTGTTGTTGGCGTCGTTGAGCTGGGGCAGCTTGGTCATGGTAGGCTGCAGAGATGAGCGCCCGAAGAGCGCGGCAGAGCCAACGCCACCGGCAGCGGTAGAGGCGGCGGAGGCGCCGCAGGCGGAGGAGGTGGCGCCCGCCGTGCCTGAGCCGCCGCCGCTTTTGGTGACGGCGGGTGGGGTGCCGGTGCTGGTGGAGGTGGTTGAAGGGCCGACGGGGGAAGTTGCGGCGCGCCTGAACGGGGCGTTGCGAGGTCGTCATGTACGGCAAGGCGTGGTGGGGCGCACCGCTGTTGGAGAAGCGTGGCTGGCGCTGAACAAGAGCGCACCGCTGATGTCGATACCGGTGCCCGAGAGCGATGGGCCCTGTGGCGAGCTCGGCCCTGGTGAGGCGTGGGTCTTTCCCACGGAAGTGCCGACAGTGCTGTTGCTCGGGGAGGCGCCTTCACTGTGGCATTTCGACGCGGAACAGGGTTGTTTTCGCTCGGCTTTGGCCTTGTCGACGCCGGCCGGTGCGAGTCTATTGCGTTTGAACTTGGCCGCCGGACGCCACCAGTGGGTGTGGGTCGGCGACCTGATGCCAGAGGTCGCGGGCAAGGAAGTGCTGACCTTGCGCGGTGATGGTTTTACCTTGCATGGGGGCCTGGGCGAGAGCGTGCCCGCGGCGTTGAAGGTCGATGCAGGCTTCGGGGCGAGCCAGGTCAGAGGGGCGGGTGAGCCCGTGCGGGATGCCGAGCGCGCGGAAGGAGACGATCCCTACGCCGGTCTTTCCCTGCTGATGGCTTTCAACTTGGCCGATGGGCTGGAGGCACGGCCAGCCGCCGCGGAGAGCGAGGTCCAGCCGGAGCAGCGCGCGGCCCTGGAGGTCCTGGCCCATCCCGAGGGGCTAGTGTTCAGAGGGGAATTCGCAGTCGTCTCCAGTGCCGGTGAAGAGAGCCGCACGGTGCACCTGCTGTATGCTTCTGCCGATGCGTCTTTGCGCGAGGTCTTTCGCAGCGAGAGCACGCAGACGAACAGCGGCGAGGAGCGTGAGGTCGAGACGCGTGGCGAGCACCTCTACGGGCTCCCCTTTGGCGTGCTGTTGCGGGAGTACGAGGAGACGCAAGGTCTCGGAGAGTCGGAAGAGCCTGCCTACGGGCGTGATCTCCTGTGGCGGGATCGGCGCTGCAATGTCAAAGGGAAGACCAAGGTGCGCACGCAGGAGAGTCGCCGGGAGTCGCAATGGTTTTACAGCCCAGAAGAGGGTTCGCCCCTGTTGCTCTCGCGGGTGAGCAGCGGTGGTGTGGCGCAGCCCTTTCGCCATGACCAGGTCCTGGAGAGACCGGAGCCAGCGGATCTGGCGCGGGTGCAGCGCACCTTTGCGGCGGAGCTGGTGCCGGGGCTGGACGGGCAAGAGCAGGTCTCGCTCTATTGGGATCGGGTGGTGGTGAGTGACAGCGCGGGCGCGGTGCTGGCGACGCTTACTTTTTCTCCCTGCGACGCCTTGCTGAAGGTGTCCCTGGAGATGGGTCTGTCGCTGCAGGTGGCGGTGACGCCCTCGGAGCCAGACCGCTTGCGCATCGATGCGCGGCGGGAGGTGACGACACAGACCTTGGGGCTGGAGGCGGAGGCTTGCGTGGAGCGCCAGATCTGGCAATGGGGACGCTTTTCGGGTCTCCAGGAGTTGCAGCGCTCGTTGCAGCAGCGGCGCACCATTGGCGAAGCCTGCGACGATCTTTTCTAAGGCGCTATCTGACGGCGAAGAGGGAGACGGGCCCCCAGAGCACGTCGTCGCCATCTGGGGCGAGGATCACGAGGGAGAAGAAGAAGTAGTCTGGGGTGACCTCAGTGGGGTCGTAGTCGATGTTCAAGACGTAGCGGGCGCTATCGCTGGTGCCCCAGGCGCGGTCGTACCAGTTGTGGTGCGTGCTGTTATAGTGAAGCTTCTCGGGGTCTTCGATGACGACGCGCGAGGGCTCGAGGCCCAAGCCGTCGAGGGTCAGCGACAGCAGGGTGAAGGGGACGGCTTTGTAGATGACGTCGGGCTCGGAGTCGTTGCGCCGCACCAGGCGCACACAGGTGGTGCCATCTTGGGAGCGGAGCTGCCAGATTTCACCCCAGATGTCATAGGTGACGTCATCGCTGAAGCCACAGTCGCTGGTGGGCGGGATGTCATGTTCCACGTCTTCCGGGACTTCAGTGGCGTCAGGTGGGAGCTCGGGGGCGTCGGTCGTGCTGTCGGGATCCACCTCCACCAGGTCGTGCGTGCTGTCGGCTTCGACCTTGGGGTCGTCGTCTGAGCAGGCGTGCCCGAGGAGGACCAAGAAGGGCAGGGCGCACAGGGTGAGGCGCACAGGCCAGGTCGGGCGTCGTCGCTGCAGTCCTAGGTCGATCATGATGGGTTCTCCAAAAGCGAGAGGCACCGCTTGGGGGGACGTGGCAGCGGGGATTCGCCGCGCCTGGACACGGCGCCAGGGCGAGATAACAATAGCCTCCCCTGGCGGGGAGGCAAGCGCGAGGGCTTGCTGCGGCTCAGGACGCGGTTTTTTTATAGCGATGAACGATGGCAGATGAACCTGGAGAGGGGCGGCGGCCCAGGCCTCGGCGCAGGGCGAGGGGAGGGAGTTCTGGCGCCGCTGCGTCGGTGGAGGGGCACAGCCGCCGCGCCGCGGGGGCGCTCCAGGATCTGCTCGTGGCCTTGGCACAGACGCATGGGCTGAGTCCTGGTGATGTCGCCGTGGCCATGGGAGAGGTGCCGCTGCAGATTCGCCTCGACGCGGGCGCCGTACTTGGTAGCCGCGAAGCGGCCGCCGTACTTGGTAGCCGCGAAGCGGCCGCCCAAAAGCTGCTCAGCGACCTGGAGCGGCAGGTGGGGGAGGCGTTGCAGGGGGCCGGGCTGCGCCCAGGCTTTGCCTACTGTTTTTTGTGCGCCAGCAGCCAATGTGTCCACGCAGCACCGCCCCAGCGGGACCAGACTTTGGCCTCCTATGCGGCATCGGGTCGGCCGGTGTGGCAGTCCTTCACCAATCTTTGCCTCGCCCAGGGGGAGGAGCGGGTCGACCGCCTCTTTGTGGAGCCGCCGGAGATCATCGCGTTGGCGCTGCACGGAGGGCCGTTGCGGCGCGAGCTCGGGGCGGCCGGCGGTGGGCGCGGTGCGGCGCTGACCGTGTTGGGCCAGGTGGTGGTGGGCCTGATCCCCGAGGATTTCGCCTTGCGCCGTTCTACGGCGGATCGGATCGCCTTGACCCTCCAGTTGGTGGAGGTCGCCGGTGGCGACCCGCTGCGCCGCTGGCGCATCAACGTCTTGGGCCTGGAGCGCCAGGCCATTGCCGAGGCTGCGGCGCGCGAGCACGCCCGTGGCCCAGCGGAGCGTCTGCGGCGGTTGCTGGCCGCGACGGAGCAGCGCGCCGTGGAGGCGTGGCGCCGGGTGCGGGCGCTACGCGGTGCGGCCCGCGGGCGGGCTCGAGAGCGGGAGGCCATGGCGCTCATCAATGGGCTCCGGGGCGAGGTGGAGCGGGTCTTCAGGCCGCTGCAGCGGCGCACGCAGCACGCGCAGGAGCGGCATGAGGGTGGAGAGCGGCCGACGAGCGATGCTTTGCGGGACGTGGAGAATGCAGGGGCGGAGCATTTCTTCTGGGATCGGCGCCACGGCACCTTGGCGGTGCTGGGGCCGCGGGGGCGGGCGCATCTGTTCTCGCCGGCCGGCCGCCACGTGACGAGTCTGCGCCTCCAGCGTGGGGAGTTGGAGCGCAAGAGCGGTCAAGGTTGGTGGGTGGCGGTGGCGGCGGCAGAGGTCGAGCGGCTCAGGGCGCTGGTCGTGCGCGGGGCCCACGGCGACGAGGCGCCGCCAGCCTAGGGGGGGGCGTCGCGTGGCTGGCGGGGGTGCTAGAGCCCTCCTTTGCCCGAGCGGGAGCGCCACCACAGGAGGCTCATCATCATGGCGCAGAGGATGGAGACGCCGACCAAGGTGATGAGGATGGGCGCCAGGGATTGATCGAAGGCGTCGTACATCCAGCCGACGAGCTGTTCCTGAAAGATGGGTCCCGCCGAGCCCATGCCATTGATGATGCCGGCGGCGACGAGGGCGCCGCGGCGCGAGCCGACGTCGATGGCGCCCGTGCCGGAGATGAGAGAGTCTGGGCCGAAGAGCATGAAGCCCGCCAGTCCCATGGAGATGGTGAAGAAGACCAGGCTGCCCTCACCGAGGAAGAACATCATGAGGAAGGAGAGGGCCATGAGGACGATCATGGCCAGGGCCACGGCGCTGCGTCGTCCTTTGAAGAAGCGGTCCGTGAGGTAGCCGGCGACGATGACCCCCGCGAAGCCGGAGATGTCGAAGACCGTAGAGAGGTAGCCGGCGCTATCTCCCTGCATGTCGAAGTTGTTGGCCAGGAGGAAGGGGACCCAGCTCCACAGGGCGTAGCGGAGGAACTTGATGCAGAAATAGATGGCGCCCATCATCAGGATGGTGATGACCACGCCGCGGGTCCAGCCGAGTCCCTGTTGCTGGGCCGGGTCGGCGTCGGCGTCGGTGTTGGGCTCGTCGTCGTCGGCGAGGGGCTCGAGACCGACATCCTCAGGGCGGTTGGGGTGGATGAAGAGGACGACGAACCAGATGAGGAGCAAGACCACCGAGGCGCCGAAGAAGGACCATTGCCACCCGGCCAAGCCGAGCATGAAAGCAGCGAAAGAGGAGGCGGCGACGGAGCCGAGTTGGTAGCAAGTGGACCATACGCCGAGGACCGAGCCGCGCTGGGTGCGTTTGAACCAGTAGGCCAGGGATCCGATACAGCCTGGCCAGCCCGTGCCTTGGGCGAGGCCATTGATGGTGAGGAAGAGGAGAACGGTCCAGAAGGAGTTGGAGACGCCGAAGGCGACGTTGCAGAGGATGGAGATGGCCATGCCCCCAAGGAGGAGCATCTTGGGTCCGAGGCGGCGGCCGACGTAGGCGCTGGAGAACTGGCCGATCATGTAGGCGACGAGGTAACCCGTGCCGAGATGGGCGAGGTGGGAAGTGCTCAGGCCGAGGTCTTGGGCGAAGTCCGCTTTGACGACGTAGAAGGCCTTGCGGCAGAAGTAGTAGCCGGCGTAGGCGAGCCAGGTGGCGGTGAAGATTTTGATTTGCCAAGGGCGGTAGGCTTTGGCTTCAGCGGTTGCGGCATCGGGTGACATGGTTCACCTGGCTGAGGTTGGGTCGCAGGAGAGCGAGCGGGGTGGTGGCGGGGCGCTCCACAGCCGCTGGTTGGCGCGGGCGGTGGGGGTGAGGAGGGTGGCGTGGCGTGCGATGTGCTGCAAGACTTGGACGACGGCGAGGCCAAGGTGTTGATTGGACAAGGGGAGGGAGCGGTGGTTGAGGTGGTCCAGGAAGGCGCGCATTTCGTTGAGGAGAGGGGGTGCGTCGCGATGGACGAGGGGGGATGTGGGGGGATGCGCCGGGCCGATCTCTCGGCCTTCGTGGGTCAGCTCGTCGTAGGTCCAGTGGTGGGCGCCGGCCTGCACGGTCAGGCAGCGGCGTCGCTCGGGTGCGTTCCAGGCGGCGTGGATGTTGGCGGTGCTGCTATTGGGGAAGTGCAGGCAGGCGCGCACGTCCGTGGCCAGTCCGGCGTCGTCGAGGGCGATGGTGGCGGCGCTGAGGGTGGGGGTGGCGCCGTGGATGTAGATGGCGACGGCGACGTCATGGACGGCGAGCCCCCATAGGGCACACTCTTTGGGGAGGGTGAGATCGCTGTGTCGTTGGTGGAGGGTGTGGATGGGCTGCTTTGGGGGCCGTGCGGCCAATCGGGTGTGGATCCACTGAATGCCGCTTTGGTAGAGCAGGAGATGTCCGACCATGAGGATGCGCTCGCTGCGGGTCGCTTGTCGGGCTAGGGTTTGGGCGGCGCGGGTGTTGGTGGTGAAGGGTTTTTCGATGAAGAGGTCTTTGCCGGCGTCGAGGCAGTGGCGGGCGATGGTGGCGTGGGTGGTCATGGGGGTGGCGATGACCGCGGCGGTGATGGGGCTGCGCAGGAGTGGGTCGTGGTGGGCGAAGAGGGGGAGGGCGGGGAAGCGGCGCTGGCATTCGTCGCGGCGCGTGGGGTTGGGGTCGGCGATGGCGGCGAGGGCGCCGAGCTCAGCGAGGCAGGCGGCGATGCGTTGTCCCCAGGGGCCCGCTCCTATGACTCCGACCTGGGGTGGCTCGTGCTGTGTCACGGGAGGACCTTGCGCGGTGGTGGCGTCAGTGCCGTGAGTGGGGCCGGTCGCGAGGGTGCGCGGGGGGCCTTGGGCAGGGTCTATCCGATTTTCATCGGGGTGGGAACGCTGTGGCCGGGGGCGGTTGGTGGCGGTCATGGGGGTCCGGGCCGGTGTGGGCTCGGCTAGACGGGTGGCGCCAATGTGGTTAGGCTCCGGGCGGAATGTTCTGGGGACGAATGCGGGGCAGAGCGCTGCTGGCCCAATTGCGGAGTGGAACGTGAAAGTACCTTTTGTTCGCGATGGCTTGGGAGGGTTGATCGGTTTCGTGGCGCGGCACCATGGCAAGGTGTTGTTGCTCTCGGTGTTGCTGACGATTGCGGCAGTGGTGGTGATATTGCTGCGTTTCGACATACGCTCGGATCTGAAGGATCTGATGCCTGAGAACAGCCGCAGCGTGCGCGACACCTTTGCCATCGCGGACCGAATGGGGAGTGTGACGTCGCTGACGATCATCGTCGAGGTGCCGGAGCGGACCTTGGCGCCGGGGATGTTGGGGAGTGCCTCCTATGAGGCTTGTGTTGCTGAGAACAGCGGCGATCCGTTGGTGCTCATCGATGATGCGCCAGGTGATGCCGAGGAGGTGTGCGGCGATCCGCTGGTGCTCTTTGCGCGGGATCTGACGGCGGCGTTGCAGGCGATGGATACGATAGGCTACGCGCATTTCCACAACGACAAGCGCTTCTTCGAGGAGAATATCCTGCTCTATGCGAGCGTGGAGGATCTGGAGGCGCTTTATGAGGAGTTGGACACGTCGCTGACGGACGCGCGGCGCCAGAGCGGGGAGTACAAGGCCTGTTTGCTGACGGCGACTCAGGCGGGCGAGTGCGACGCGCTGGAGCCGGGGTTGAAGAAGCGTTCTGAGGAGGGTGCTGAGGCGGAGGAGGTGGATCTGAGCGAGGGTGGGCTGCGGGAGCGTTTGGGGGCGCGCTATGCGACGTCGGAGCTGGCGTCGGTGCCGACTTATCCGGTGTATCAACTGCCGGACGGGGCCTGGATCATTCGGATACAGGTGCGTTTTCGCGATGCCAGCACCAGCCTGAAGGCGACCCAGAGCCATTTGGAAGAGATCGAGGCGCTGGTGGCGCGTCTGGGTCCGGAGCGATATCACCGCGAGATGCGGATCGCTTACGGGGGTGGTTTCAAGACGCAGCAGGGCGAGTATGAGTCCATCGTCAACGACATTTTGGTGTCTGGCGGGACCACGGTGGGGGGGATTCTGCTGTTGCTCTTCGTATTCTTCCGGCGGGTGCGGGTGGCCTTCATCGTGGTCTTGCCCTTGGCGATGGCCATTGCTTGGACCTTGGCCTTGGCGTTCTTGACCATTGGCTATTTGAACCTGATCACGGCGTTCATTTTTGCGATTTTGCTGGGTTTGGGGATTGATTTTGGGATCCATGTGTTGGCGCGTTACGACGAGGAGCGTCTGCGGGGACGTGACGCCGAGCAGGCGATGCGGGTCTCGGTGATCGAGGTGGGTTCGGCCAATTTTGCCGGCGGCATGACCACGGCGGCGACCTTTTTCACGTTGTTGTTGGCGGAGTTTCGCGGTTTCAGTCAGTTTGGTTTGGTGGCCGGTCTGGGGGTGTTGATTTCCCTCTTTGCCATGCTGAGTGTGTTACCGGCGTTGGTTCTGACGCTGCAGCGTCTGTTGCCGACGACGACCAAGGTGAAAGAGGTGCACGAGCCGCCGTCGACGCTGACGCTGCGCTGGAGCCGGTGGGTGGCGGTGGCGCTGGTGCTGGCGGCGGGTTCTTTCGTTGCCTTCAGTGTGGTCGAGGTGGACGAGGTGCAGTTCGAGGAGAATTTTTATCGGCTGCGCATGCGTCAATCGGCCTACTCCCAGGAGAGCGATCGCTATGGGGTGACGGAGAAGCGGCACAGCTCTCCGGCGTTGGTGCTGTTGGATTCATTGGAAGAGGTCAGCGCTTTGGAGCGCATTTTGACGCAGCGTCGGGATCCGCACATGGTGTTCAACCTGCGGGAGGTGGCGCGGCTCTATCCCAATCTTTTTGGCCGCTTGAACGCGGCGTTGGCTTTCGGTTTCGCTTTGAGTGGGGAGGTGGGGACGGCGCCGACCATGGCGACGGCGCGGCGGGTTCTACCCACTTCGTTTGCTCGGACCATCCCCTCATTCGTGCGCTACGACGTGGATGGATCGGCGGCGCTGCGCCAGGTGGTGGCGTTTACGCGCGAGTACCCGACGCTGTCGCGCCTTTTGGTCGAGGATGTCTGGGAGGTGCCGCTGGCGCAGGTGCGGGCCTATGCCGTGTGGCGTCCGATCTTGCATCAGCACGCGCGGCTTCCGGGATGGCTGCACGCGGCGCTGCCGAGCCAACGGGACAACCAGCGCATTTCGTCGGTGCGGTCCTTCGTGAGTGTGTACAGCTTCATGCCCGGGACGCCCTCTGAGCAGGCGGCCAAGCTGGCCATCATCGCGCAGATGGAGGAGCGGACGCGGGATCGCAACATCCGCTTTTTGCCTACGGATGAGAAGGAGCAGATTCAGTCGCTGCGTCGTTACTTGGTGCAGGACAGTATTGGGGTGGACGATCTGCCGGACTGGGTGAAGCGACAGTTCAAGGAGGGTGGGCTCAAACCCGCAGCGCCGCGGCCGGGGAGTGGGGTGGATTATGCCTTTGGCAACGTGGCGTTGGTCTATCAGTCGACGAGCACCCTCAACGGGCTCCAGGCGCATCGTTTCACCGACGAGATGCGCACGATCAGGGTCAACGACAAGCCGCTGGTCATGAGCGCCAATGCCTTCGTGTTTGCGGACATGCTGACGCAGATCAAGAAGGATGGCGCAGAGGTGGTGTTGATTGCGGGGCTCATCGTGCTCTTGGTGGTGGCGCTGCAGCACCGTTCGCTGTTGCAGACGGTGGTGATCTGCGCGCCCTTGGTGGTGGCCTTGACGTGGATCGCCGGGATCATGGCGCTCTTCCACCTGAAGCTGGGTTTCTTCAACATGGTCATTTTGCCGGTGATCATCGGAATAGGGATAGACGGCTCGATTCATCTCTTCCACCGCTATCGCTCGGTGGGGCGAGGTGGTTTGCTGGTGGCCATGCGCCACGCAGGTGGCGCGATTTTCATGTCGGCGGCCACGACCTGTGTGGGCTTCAGCGGGATGATGATGAGTCAACACCAGGGCTTGAACACCATGGGTCAGCTCGCGGTGATCGGCATCTCATCGGCGTGGTTGGCGACGATGACGGTGCAACCGGCGCTGATCATCTTGGCTGAGTGGTTGGGGCTCAAGGGGATCGTGCCCGGCCACGACTATGTCGCACCCGGTGGCGTTGTTGCTGCTGCGGCGCTGGCCTCAGGGGCCGACGAGGAAGGGGGCGAGGCAGACGGGGCGGCGGCTCCGGAACGGAGCAGCAGCGACGGGTCGGTTTAGCTGGCGGCAGGCGCGGTGCCGGCGCGGGCGCGGCGGCGCAGTCTGGTGCGTTCTCTGGTGGCGCGGGCGGGGCCCATCAGGCGACAGGGTCTGGCTCGGGTGGCAGCTTGCCCGCCCTTTTGAGGGCCACAATGACCGCATCTGGCAGCACGACGAAGAGGGCTCGAGCGGTGGCGAGTGCTTTTCCGTCGGGTGCGATGAGCTCGCTGCTGGTGAAGACCTTGCGCTCTTGGACGAGGTCGACGCGACCTTCAGCGCGCAGGGCGATGCCAATGGGGACGGGTTGGCGAAAGGCGATGTCGATCTTGGCGGTGACCACGGAGAGGCCACGGCCCCACGCGGCGTATCCCATGACCTCATCGAGGATAGCGGTGATGGCGCCGCCGTGGGCGTGATCAGGGGGGCCGGCGCAGGCGGGACCAAAGGTGATGGCGCAGTGCACCGTGTGGTCACTGCGACATAGGTAATAGGCGACTTGGAAGCGTTGGCCCGTGGGATCGTCCGTGACGAAGCGCAGGGGCAGGTCGACGGGGAGGGGCTCGAAGCGAGGATCGTTCCAGTCCATGGGTCGGGCTACTCTTGTGCTTTGCCCGGTGGCGGGTCGTCCGAGGAGGGGGGCGTGGCATCGTGGTGATGGGCGCAGAGGTGTTGCTCGGGATAGGCGGTGGCGGCAAAGTGGATGGTGGCGTCTGGGGCCAGGGGCTCAGGTACATGCTCCACGGCGACGATGCGCTGGTCGCGGAGGTGAAAGGTCCAGCGTCCTTGGTTTTGCCAGCTTCCTTGGAGGAAGGAGACTTGGTAGGTGCAGGTCCAGGCGGTGTGGGCCTGGGGGAGGTGCGGGATGGGTGAGGTCGGCTGGAGGGCGCCGGCAGTGAAAGCATAGCGATGGGGTCCCCTTGCGGCCCATGCTTGGAGCGCGGCGAGGCCGTCGAGGCGACGGCACTCGCCGCCGCGCCCGGTGGGGTAGGTGTCGACGACGACGTCGGGGGCGAAGCCGCTCCCGTCGGTGCTCTCGCGGTTGAGGAGGGCGAGCCAGTGGTGCAAGAAGCCTGCAGAGGTGTTCATGACAGAGGATGCCCTCGCCGTGTTCAGAGCTGGTTTGAGATCCTTGGCCCGCCGCAGTCTGGGGCGCCAGGCGCCGCAGTCGGGGGCGGGATCATGCTCAGGTGGATTAGCAGCCTTCGACGACGAGTGAAGCGTCGGGGACGAACTCGAAGCCGAGGCGGTGACCGCCACCGACCAAGGGACGCATCCAGACCAGCATGGCTTGGTAGTGATAGGTAGCGCCGTCGTGGGCCAGGCGCACTTCGAACTCCAGAGGGCGGGCGATGTCGAAGCAGATGCCTGCTTCGGAGATGTTGACCCCTTGGGCCGGCACGCGCCCAAACTCGGTGATGAGCTCGACGTCGGCGTCGAAGGCTTCCCGCGCTTGGCGCTGGGAGAAGAAGCGCGGCGGGTTGGCTTGTTCGAGAACGCCCTCGAGCTCGGTGATGCGGGCCCGCAGTCGGCGGATTTCTTCTTGTTCGTTCATGGTCCCCTCCATGGCCATCTCGGTCACGATGAAGCGCGCACTAGCGTTGCCCCCAGGGAGTCTTTTCCCTCAGAGATGGGCTCAGCCAGCCTTGGGCGCGGTGGCTGCGGCTGCGCTCAGTTCCACACGCGCGTCGACTATAGTTCAGGCCACGATGGAGACCAAAAAGGGGAGCTTGTCAGGCAGGACGCGCTTTGGCACAGTTGCTGCTGTGGTAGCGCGCGTTGCCTCTGGGCGCGAATTCCAAATCAAAGGGACATCCGAGGGGAATTCCAAAATGAACAAAGAAGCGGCCCTATCAGCCTCCCGGCGCAGTTCTTTGGCGTGTCTAGCCTTTGCCACAGTGTTGGTGATGAGCGGCTGTTTGAGCCACACCTACAAGATCGCCGACGAGGACCTGGAGCGCATCGTCAGCGCGCCACCGGGCCAACGCGGCGGCGCCGTGCGGGTCGTGCAGGAGTGGAGCACGGCGAGCGATCCCAAGGACGATCCTTCCTACGATGGCCGCTATAGCCGCTCGACGTCGACCTACGTCTATGTGGGCGGCAGCTACCAGCGTTCCCGCACCTACCGCCCGGTCTGTCAACGGCGCAATTGTGCTACGCCTGCGGGTGGCTCGGCGTATCGTGCGCCCAGTGGTGGCGGCGTTGCCCAGGCGGGCCGTCCTGGTGGTGGCGCCCCGGTGCGGGCGGGTGCGCCCGGCAGCGGTCCGGTCTCTGCCGGCCCGCCTGGTGAGGGTCCGGTTTCGGCAGGGCCCGCTGGCGGCGGGGTGGAGAGTGCGCCCGGTGTGCCGCGGGAGTCTGGCGGCAGCGGCGCGGGGCAGAGCGGCGCGGGGGATGTCCCCTCGAGTAGCCCCAACCTGGGCGTCGGCGGCGACAAGGACGCCATCATCGCCCTGGTGGCCGTGGCGGTGGCTTTCACGGTGGTACTGGCGGCGACCGAGGGGATGCGCTACGACGGTTGGTTGGATTTGTCGCCGAACCAGACGGTGTACGTGGTGCATCACTACGGCAGCGTCGAGAAGACCACTTTGGCGGCCCTCGAGCCCTCAGACCTCCTGGCGCGGAAGGTGATCATCTCGCGCCACGACGGGGAACTGGTCTATCTCGGGCGGGCGCCGCTGGACCGCCAAGGCTTTGCTTGGCGCATGGAGGGTGGGGGGATGCAGATGCCCACGCCCAATGGCGAGACCCCCCTGGGCTGGGCTTTCATGGGCCAGGTAGGTTACTTCCCGCTGCAGCAACTTGGGATACTCTTCAGCCTCTGGGGTGGTGGCGGAAACGAAGCGGGCGGGGAATTCGTCGGCGTTGGCTATGGGCTGGAGGTGGACGTGCTGCCGCTGCAGTTGTGGCGGGTGCATGGCGGTGTGTTCGGAGGCGCGGGCTACGCTTATGGGGCCGCCGAAGGGGGCACCCTGCTCAGCCGCTCCTACCACGAGCCCTATTTGCAGGCCGGGGTGCTGGCCGAGGTGGACATCACGACCAGGCTGGGGCTGAGCCTGCGGGGCGGCGCGCACTGGCAGCGCGTGGGCGGCGAATTTCTGCCCATGATGGGCCTCTTCAGCGCCGGGCTGACGGTGTACTAGGCAGCGGCTCCGGGCCGTCTCGGTCAGCGCTTGCGAAGGATCTCAAAGGGGTTGTGGCCAAACTTCTGGGTGTCCTGATAGCTCAGGTTGTCCTTGTGACCTTTGGATCCACGTTCATCGCCGCGGCCTGAGCGTCCTTGGCGGCGTCCTTCATTTCCTTTGGCCGAGCGCGTCTCTTTGGCTGGGCCGTCTTTGGCCGCGTCTTTGGGCGGGGCAACTTCGAGGCGTCGCGTCAGGCTGATGCGTTTGCGCTCATGGTCGACCTCGAGGACCCGCACTTTGACCCGATCACCGACCTTGACCACCGTGTTGGGGTCAGAGACGTAGTGGTCGGCGAGTTGTGAGATGTGGACCAGGCCGTCTTGGTGGACGCCCACGTCGACGAAGGCGCCAAAGTGGGTGACGTTGGTGACGACGCCTTCGAGGAGCAGGCCAACACTGAGATCCTTGAGTTCCTTGACGTCGGCTTGGAATTGGGGCGCCGAGAACTCTTTGCGGGGATCGCGCCCAGGCTTGCGCAGCTCGGCGATGATGTCCTGCAGGGTGGCGCTGCCGAGGTCGGCGCTCACATAGCGTTCGATGTCGATCTTGTCGATGATGTGGTTGTGGCCGATGAGCTCGCCGAGGGCGACGCCAAGGTCCTTGGCCATGCGCTCCACGACGGCGTAGCGCTCGGGGTGGACGGCGGAGGCGTCGAGTGGGTGGTCGCTGGCCTTGACCCTGAGGAAGCCCGCGGCCTGTTCAAAGGTCTTGGGACCGAGGCTGGGGACCTTGAGCAGGCTCTTGCGCCCACTGAATGTGCCACACTCATCGCGGAAGGTGACGATTTTCTTGGCCAGGCTTGGGCCAATGCCGGCGACGTACTGCAAGAGGGCGGCGCTGGCGGTGTTGAGCTCGACGCCGACGTGGTTGACGCAACTCTCGACGACCTCTTCGAGCTTCTTCTTGAGCAGTGGCTGGTGGACGTCGTGTTGGTATTGGCCGACGCCGATGGACTTGGGGTCAATCTTGACGAGCTCGGCCAGAGGGTCCTGGAGACGACGGGCGATGGAGATGGCGCCGCGGATAGTCAGGTCGAGATCGGGGAACTCCTCACCCGCCAGAGGCGAAGCGCTGTAGACGCTGGCGCCAGCTTCATTGACCAAGACGACCATGGGGCACGCGTCACCTTTGTAGTCGCTGCTGAGGGCTTCGCGGACGAAGCTCTCCGTCTCTCTGCCGGCGGTGCCGTTGCCGATGGCGATGGCTGCTGGCTGGAAGCGGGCCACGAAGGCGAGGAGCTCGCGCTTGGCTTTTTCGGGGTTGGCCGTGTGGGGGTAGATGGTGAGGGTGTCGAGGTACTTGCCGGTGTGGTCCGTGGCGGCGCACTTGCAGCCCGTGCGCAGGCCGGGATCGATGCCGATGACGGCGCGCATGCCGAGGGGGGGGGCGAGCAGGAGGGCGCGCAGGTTGTTGGCGAAGACCTCGACGGCGTCGCGGTCGGAGCGCTGCTTGAGATCGACGCGGATCTCACTCTCGATGCTGCCCGAGAGGAGGCGCCTGAAGGCATCCTGGGTGGCCTCCACCAAGAGCGCCGCGAAGGGCGATCTCTCGTTGCAGGCGAGGCGATGCAAGATGGTTGGGAGCAGTTGGGCCTCATCGACTTCGATGGCGGCTTTGAGGATAGCCTCGCGCTCGCCGCGGCGGATGGCGAGGAAGCGGTGGGAGGGGATCTGGGCGACAGGCTCGCGGAAGTCGTAGTACTGCTCGAACTTGGTGCGCTGGTTGGCGTCCTTGTCGACGGCCGTGGTGACCAGGATCCCTTCGCGCATGAAGACGTCGCGGGTCAAGGCGCGGACCTCGGCGTTCTCCGAGATTTCTTCGGCGACGATGTCTTTGGCGCCCTGCAGCGCGGCGTCGACGTCGGCGACGCCGAGCTCGGGGTTGACGTAGGCCGTGGCGGCAGCGATGGGGTCACCTTCGAGGCTTTGGCTGGAGATGAGGTCGGCCAAGGGCTGCAGCCCCCGCTCGCGGGCGATGATGGCGCGGGTGCGGCGCTTGGGTTTGAAGGGGAGGTAGAGATCCTCCAGGGCCACTTTGGTGGCGCAGGCGAGGATTCTGGCTTCGAGCTCGGGGGTGAGCTTGCCTTGCTCTTGAATGGAGGCCAAGACCGTGGCCCGACGCTGTTCGAGCTCCATGAGGTAGGCGTGGCGCTCTTCGATGTTGCGGATCTGGACCTCGTCGAGGTTGCCCGTTCTCTCTTTGCGGTAGCGTGCGATGAAGGGCACCGTTGCGTTTTCCCCGAGGAGCTCGACGACGGCGCGGATGCCTGGGAGCGGAATGGAGAGTTCTTCAGCAAGGAGTGGGCAAGGATCAAAGGTCGCGTTCGCCATTTTCATCGTTCTCCGAGGCAAAGTGAGCGCGCTGTGTGCGCGCGCCGACGCATCGATGGCGGTGCGTCTCCGTTGGGGGGCTACCTACCAGAAGCGGCACCAAGGTTCAACCCAACGCTTGGCGGTCTGCGCGGGGCGGTGTCGCTCAGATCCCTGGCTCAGGGCAAGGCCGCGGCAACGGCCTGTCGCCCAAGGGGCTCGCGGAAGGTGCAGATGTGTGGGTCGTAGGCGTCGGTGACTTCACAGGTGACCACCTCGGCGAAGGGCAGGGCACGCAGCAACACGGCGGTGGCGATATTGGGTACCTGGAGGTCATCGATTCCCATGATGATGGTCTCGAGGGTGGTGAGGTAGGGGGCGTAGCTGATGGGGTCGCCGGGATCGATGTGCATTTGGAAGAGGCTCAAGATGGGGTGGAGGCGGTCGATGTTCTGGGCCCGGGCTTGGGTGGGCACCCCGGCGAGTCCGCCGACCAGGTCGGGCGCGGTGATGGGACCGTCTCGGAGCTCGACGCCGAGGAGGGTCAAGGCGGCGCGGAGGGTCTCAGCGGTGCCGGGATCGATGTTCTGGTCGATGCCGATCTCGGTGAAGAAGTAGGTCATCAAACCGCCAGCCCCGCTCATGATGGCTTTGCGGTAGGCATTGGGGTCTTGGTGGAGGCCGAGAGCGACGTGGCTGGTCACGGAGCCGAGGGAGTGACCGAACTTGACGGGTTGTGCCGTGTCGAGCCTTTGGACGTCGTCGATGACGCCGACCGCGACCAAGGCCTGGGGCATGGCGTTCTGCATCCAGGTGTGGAGAAAGTAGGCGTCGATGGCGGCCTGGCGGAAGTAGTCACGCATGGCTGAGAGGTTGCCGATGTTGTAGACCGAGAGGTAGGTGTCGTAGCCGCCGTCGATGAGGTCGAAGCGCTTGCCGTAGAGGGGTTGGTCGCGGCTGATGACGCAGTAGCCGTGGTCGGCAAAGACTTGGGCGAGGTGTTCTTCCGTGGTGGCAGAGAAGGCTCTCAGGACGGCGTTATAGGCGGTGCCGCCCGTGCCGTGGTCCCAGACGACGATTTTACAGGCGTCGAGGTCTTGGCCGAGGCGGCGCGGGAGCTGGATGACGATGCGCATGGCCTCAGGCTCGGGTTGGGAGAGCAGGGTCAACTTCCCTTCATGAATGGCGAAGTTCAGGCGGCCGCTTTGGCGGTTGAGGTCCTCGAAGAGGGCGAATCCTTTGCCGGCGTAGGGGAGGTCAGCGAGGCCGAGGAAGTTGGGGGTGTGGAGGTAGGCCTCGTAGACGCGCATGGGCCAGCTCTCGTCGAGGTCGAGGTGCAGGGGTTCGCGTCCGGGCTGGGGGTCGAGGTGGAAATGGTCTTGAGAGGCGTCGGCGTAGGTGACCGTGGCGACGGTGGCGTCGGCGCCACTGGGGGTCTGACCTTGAACGTAGGCTAGGTGCTGTACGGGCTGGAGATGCTGGAGCTCGAAAAAGGCGCTGGCCTCCTCGCCTTGCAGCAGGGTGTCGACGGCAGCGCGCACCAGATCGAACTGGGCGTTGATGTCTTGGGTGGTGAAGGCCGTGGCGCCGACGATGCGTTCTGGGTCGATGCCGAGGGAGGTCAGGGCATGGTGGATGTCGGTGACGTGGGCGATGTGCTGCGAGTCGCGGCTGTTCCAGGCGTTGGTGAAGCGTTCGTCGGCCTGAACCGGGTTGGCCAGGGCGTCGACGAAGCGGTCGGTGACGACGGCCGCATAGCGTTGGCCCGAGGCGAGGGGCGCGCCGGCGACGGGAGAGAGCATGAGGAGGTGGTTGGGGACGAAGGGGTCCCGCAAGCCATCGTTGATGAAACGCATCTCCACGGGATGTAGCTTGGGTGGGTCGGCGTCGATGGCGATGAGGAGGACGGGGTCGTCCAGCGCAGGTGGATCCCAAAAAATCGGACGCGTGGCTTCGTAGGCACAGCCTTGGTGTTGGATCTCGCCAGTGAAGCGGAAGTAGATGCCCGGGTGGAGACCGAAGCCGAACATGGTGTCCTTGGCGCGTCGGGCCCAGCCGCCGACGAGCTGGGCGCCGAGGGCGGAACCCGTGGGGTAGCCGTTGAGGTCGACGGTGCCTTCGGGGCTGAGGAGATGGTCGCTGGGGTAGGGGAGATCGAAGTAGTGGGTGGTGCGGTCGGGATCGAAGCGCAGGGTGGTTGGGGGCGGTGGCTCATGGGTGTCGGCGTCATCGGCGGTATCGACGGTATCGGTGCTATCGAGGTCCGGGTCACTGAGATCCTGGTCTAGTTCAGCGTCGTGGAAGTCCTCCGTCTCGGTGTCGGGGGTGAGGTCTGGTAGGGTATCAGGTGACGGTGTGGCTTTGTCATCGTCGCAGGCCAGGTGCAGGGTGAGCAGCGCCAAGACGAGGAGGCGTGGTAGCCGCTGGAGAGAGCGCCACAGGGGCTGGGCTGCGTGGGGGATGGCTGAGGGCATGGGCAACCTGTGTGGGCTGGTGCGGGGTGCTGGCGTGGGGAGCGCAGCGGCGCTCGGCGTCAGTGTGGACGCGGTCACTGTTGCGGCACCTGCGAGGTGTGGAAGTGTGGCTTAGCCGGTTCCCGTGGCACTGTCAGTGACAGGTGCCGCTGGTGGCGAAGATGCGGGTGTTGTTTTGGATGAAGTAGCGCAGCTCCTCGCCGGTGTGGAAGGGCGTGATGGAGGAGGTGGAGGTGGACTCGAGGGTGATGCGGTCCTCGGTGATGAGGTTGGCGTCGGTGTCATAGGCGGAGATTTGGATTCCCTTGATGTTGGGTTGCGCGATGACGACGTAGTCTGGTTCTTGGGTCACGGCTTTGATGTTCCATGGGTTGTCAGTGGCGAGGGGCACGGTCACCTGAGAGTGGTCGGGTTGGATGAAGATGAGGTCGTGGGTGGATGGCGACGAGGGGTAATCATGGACGAGGTTATAGACGAAGGTTTCGCCAGCGCTCGTGAGGAAGGCCGAGGAGTAGTAGTGATCGGTATCACTGGACAATTGAATGGGGCCCATGGCACCGCTTTGGGTGTCGATGCGGCGGAAGGCGTGGGTGACGATCCAGGGGCAACAATACTCGCCTGCCATGATGATGGCGGCAGAGGTGGGTGTGGCTGCGACGTAGAAGGCATTGACCCATTCGAGTGGGATATCGGGGATGAGGTTGGTGAGGGGGAGAGCCAGCTCGCCCATGGCGTCGACGCTATAGATCCACCCTGAGCCGAGGCGCTCACCCCAATTGGTGACGGTGAAAGCGGCCACGGTGTGGTCGCCTTGGGGGATGGTGTAGGCGTAGTCTATGCTGGAATTGGCGTCGATGGTTTGGAGCGCTTGGAGGTTGAAGTCTTCGACCCCCTTGATGCTCAGGTGTTGGATGGTGGCGACCCAATTTTGGTCATAGGAGGTGAAGATGGCCTCAGCGCCGTTGTCCGTTGCGCGCGGCATGGCTGGGAAGTTGCCGTTGTAACAGCTTCCGCTGATGACGTCGCCGGGGACGGTGGCCGAGGCGTGGAGGGTCCACTGGGCGCCGTTGAGGGCGTGGATCTCGAAGGTCGTGACACAGGGGGATGAGCTCGCGTTCAACACATAGCAGCGCAAGGCTCCCTGGTGGTAGTGCGGGGCGATGCAGTTAGTGGGTTTGGTTGGGAGTGCCGTCGGGTTGGTGGCGACGCCCGATGCAGGGATCCGATAAGATTCCCAGATGTTCGAGTCCAGGGGGCTGCCCTGGATGACCTCGATGTTTTGGCTGACGTGGTCAAAGGTGAGGGCCTGGGTGTTGCTGGCGTAGAGTGAGGTGAAGGTGGCGCCGGAGACGGGATAGACATCGGTGAGGGTGTTTCCAGTAGCGCCAGCGAGGCTGATGAAGCGGAAGAAGCCAGAGGTCGTCTCGCGGCTGATGTATTGGAAAGAGGTGGTAGAGGGGTGGAAGTAGAAGTTGAACTGGGATGCGTTAGAGCTGGGGAAGGCGAAAGCGGTGGTATAGGGGGAGCCAGAGAGCGCGGTCCAGGTGCTGTCGAAGCGGGCGAGCTTCATGTTGCCTGACGAGGGGCGGTACAAGAGGGCGTAGCCGCTGCTGGCGCTCTCGGAGAGGGCGTATTGAGAGGAGCTGGTGTGGGAGTCGGTGACCAGAGAGATGGTGGGGCCGGTGTTGGTGAGGCTGGTGGTGAGGCGCTGGGCGACGAGGGTGCCGCTGTTGCGGAAGATCATGTAGGGCACGCCGTGGAGGGAGAAGACCCGGGGGTTGGCGGCGCTGGTGAAGCCCGAGGGATAGTTGCGGTTGTTGAAAGAGGTGGTGAGGGTGCCACTGGCGAGGTTGATGCGCCCGCTGTAGTGCTGGGTGGCGCTCTCGTGCCAAACGAGGATGGCTGTTTCATCGAGGATGGCGAAGGATGCTGCGGAGACGCTGCGCGAGCCACTGAGGTTGATGCGGACGGGGGTGCCTAGGCTTTGGGTGGTGATGTTGAAGGGGGCGTACTTGAAGTCCCAGGCCCCGGCGTCGAAGTTGCGGTAGAAGATGCCGAAGTGATTGCCAGCGGTGACCACGCGCAGGTTGTCGTTGTTGGTCACGGCGTCGACCCGGACTTGGGGCACGACGACGGCGCCGTTATTGTTGAGGACAGAGAAGAAGAGGTCCCAGCCCCCGTCATCGCTAGGTCCGCGCCAAGCGACGCCGAAGTGGCCCGTGTCTGGGTTCCAGGCGATGGCGGGTGTTTGGCCAGCGCGTCCGGGCTGGGTGACGGTGGTGATAGGGGAGACCCCGCTGGTGCTGCTGGGGTTGCGGGTTACGCGGGCGAAGCGGATGACCGTCCGCTCGTCACTCTCTTCTTGCCAGACCACGCCGTATTGGAGGGATTCACTGGCGTTGGTGGTGGCCCGGACCATTTCGGCGTTGGCGCCCGTGGGGACGCGGCCGCGGATGAGGTTGGGTACGCCGTTGACGAGTTGGGGCAAGTTGCCGTCGCAGTTGCGATCTTCATTGTTGCAGATTTCGGAGGCCCCGGGGTTGATGTCGGGTCGATCTTCGTTGCAGTCGCCGCCGCCAGCGGGGCAGACGGCGGGGAAGGTGCCTCCGGTGGCGACGACTTCCATCTCAGCGGTGCAGTAGAGGTCGCCGTCGGGGTTGCAGCCGAGGTCGGCTTGGGCGGCTAGGCAATCCTCGAGCATGCCGCTGCACTTTTCGGTAGCGCCAGGGTAGGCGTCGGCGCGGGTGTCATCGCAGTCGCCGGGCCCGAGGGGGCAGACCGCGGGCCAGTCGCCAGTGGTGGCGTTGGCGACGACGTCCATGGCGATGTCACAGTAGCCGTCGCCGTCTTTGTCGCAGCCCTCGTCGATTTGGTTGTTACAGTCGTTATCGATGTCGTCGCAGATTTCCGTGGCGTCGGGGTTGATGTTGGCGTCGTCGTCGTTGCAGTCACCGGCGCGTTCGACGTAGCCTTCTGGTGCGACGCAGGTGTCTTGTCGGCTTTGGTTGGGGTCACCGTAAGTGTCGGCATCGGCGTCACGATACCAGGTGACGCGGACCACCGTGGCGTCGTCGTCGTCGCAGTCGCCCGGGCCCAGGGGGCAGACGGCCGGCCAGTTGCCCGTTTGGACGTTTTGCAGGACGACCTTCTGGAAGTCGCAGTAGCCGTCGCCATCCTTGTCGCAGTCTTCGTCAATCACATCGTTGCAGTTGTTGTCGAGGTCATCGCAGATTTCGGTGGCGCCGGGGTGCACGTTGGGGTTGTCGTCGTTGCAGTCGCCTGGCCCCTGGGGGCAGACGGCCGGCCACTCGCCGCCTTTGCTGGCGACGACGACGCGAGTGGCGTCGCAGTAGCCGTCGTTGTCCTGGTCGCAGCCCTCGTCGATTTCGCCGTTGCAGTTGGTGTCGCGGCCGTCGCAGAGCTCGGGAGCGCTGTTGGGGACACAGGCGGTGCAGAGCTTGTCCGTGCCGCAGACCATGGTCGGGGGGCAATCGTAGTCATCGACGCAGGTGATGGGCCCGGTGATGTCCGGCATTTGGTCCGTGGTGGAGACATCGCCATCACCATCACCTTCAACGAAGGTCTGGCCTTCCGTGTCGTAGGTGGACAAGCAGCCGAGGGTCATCAGAGAAGTCAGGAAGACGGCTAGGGCAAAGCGCAGCGTATGCATGGCTCTCATCCTTCAGGGCGGACGGGGTTCGTAAATGGAGGGGTCGAAGTTCCTCTCGCCGGACCAGTTAACAAGATAGTGTAAGTCCCTACAGGGTACAAGACGGGGGGCGTGCTGTTTAGCGCAGGGAGCGGGCAGATGTGCAGGCGGTGGTGCCAATAGCGAGAGGATAGCTTGACGCGGTGCGGCGGCTATGGGAAAGGCAAGCGGCGAGCGTGGCCGGGACTTCTGCGGCAGATCCGTGGGCAGCGAGGGTGCCACGAAAGAATGAGGGCGGCATGTCGAAGAAAGGTTGGATAGTGGTGGCTGCCGGGCTTGGGCTCAACCTCGCCCTGGGGGTTCTCTATGCTTGGAGCATGTTCAGCAAGCAACTGACGGAGAGCGTGGCTGCTGGCGGTTTTGGTTGGTCCAAGACGACGGCGACCCTGCCTTACACCGTGGCGATAGCCTTTTTTGCGTTCACCATGGTGCCCGCGGGCCGTCTGCAAGACAAGTTGGGGCCGCGTTTGGTGGCGTCTCTTGGTGCAGTGCTGTGTGGCCTGGGTTTGATGGTGGCGAGTCTAGGCGGTGCGGGCACGGCCTGGCCCGTGGTGCTTGGTTTTGGGGTGATGGCGGGGACCGGGATCGGTCTGGGTTATGCGGCGGCGACGCCAGCGGCGGTGAAGTGGTTTGGGGCGAAGAAGAAAGGTTTGGTGACGGGGATCGTGGTGGCGGGCTTTGGTCTGGCGCCGGTCTACATTGCGCCGCTGTCGCGTCACTTGTTGGATACGCGCGGGATCAGCGCGTCGTTCTTGATTTTTGGCGTCTTGTTTTTGGTGGTGGCGGGCATCGCCGCTCAGTTTCTCAACGATCCACCGGCTGCGCCAGTGGCCGCGCCAGGCAGTGGCGCCGATGTGGTGACTCCGATGAGTCAGGGGACCTCTCCAGCGGACCGGAGCTGGCGCGAGATGTTGCGGACGCCCACCTTCTGGTCACTCTATGTGCAATATGCCTGTGGCGCGACGGCGGGGCTGATGATCATCGGGCACGTGGCCAAGATCGTGTCGGAGCAATCGGGCGGGGCGATTCAGGCGGGTTTTCTGTTCGTGGCGGTCTTGGCCGTGTTCAACGCCAGCGGCCGGGTCATCGCGGGGATGGCCTCGGACATCATCGGTCGCGCGGGGGCGCTGCTCAGTGTTTTCGTGTTACAGGCAACGGTGATGTTCTTCTTCCAGCAGTTTACGACGACGACGGCATTCTTGGTGGGTGCGGCGTTGGTGGGATTCAACTACGGGGCGTGTTTGTCCTTGTTCCCGGCGACGGCTGCGGACTACTGGGGGACGAAGAATCTGGGTTTGAATTACGGCATTCTGTTCACGGCCTGGGGCGTGGGCGGGGTCTTTGGGCCGAGCTTGGCAGGGATGATCGCCGATGCGACAGGGTCCTACGCCATGGCCTACCAGGTCGCCGGTTTGTTGTTGATGTTTGCAGCGTTGTTGGCGACTCTGAGCCACATTCGCCTCTCCTTCGACATGTCCGAGAAGCAGTTGGTCATTTCTTTTGGCAAGCGCCGCGGTGGACGCGAGGAGGACCAAGAGGAGCTCTTGCGTCGGGCCTCGTGAATGGGGCGTGTGGGTGCTGACGGCGGCTGTCTTGTTTAGGGGTTCGGGCTCTGTTAGTAGTGATGCTGGATTGGCGGCGAAGGTGTGAGGACAGAGGCATGCGGAAGCGAATTGGGTTGACCTGGTGCTTGGCTGTTTGGCTGTTGGGCGTGGGCTGTACGGAGGCCGAGGAGACGGGCCTGTTAGAGGAGACGGTGGTCGCGGTGCCCATGGGCAAGGCCGATGACTATCGCAGCACGATGGGTCGCGAGTACGCCTTGGTGGCCATCGACGAGGTGACCTTGAGTGGCAGCGATTTGGCGCTCGAGGGTGCGGCGCTGGAGGCGCGCCTGGAAGAGCTGGTTGGGCTGCGCAACAAAGCGGTGTCGTTCTTCCTGTACGCCTATTTGTCGGCCAAGCTGGAGAGCGACAAGAACGCGACCTATGGCGATTTTCAGACGAACATCCGTCAGTTTACTTTTGACAACCTGGTCATCGGTGAGGAGGAGGATAGGCCGGGCACTTACTCCTACCTATTTGCGGCTGAGGCCGCTGGCCCCAACGATTTGATGGGGCGCTTGCCTTTGGATGGCAAGAGCTTTGAACTGACCATGCCGCGGTTGAGCAATGGGGAGCTGGCGACGGGTTCATACACGCGGACCTACAGCTCTTTTGACCCGAGCCGTTTTGACGCGGCCGACTTGACGACGTTGGAGATGGAGATCAGCGCCAAGCCCGCGGAAGCCGACGCCTACCCCGACTATGTTGCGCTCTTTGCGGATGGGGTGGTGGACGTGGCGATCCACGTTGGTGGCGACTACAACGCGCAGCGCTATGATTTGCTGACTGCCGAAGAGATTTTCGTGCGGCTGCAGCGAGACCTGCGCCTCAAGGCTCCGGTGGCGACCTTTGCGGAGCTGCGGGCCGACAGTGGTCCCTTCACGGGTCAGCTCAACGCCAATGGCCGCAGCGTGCGTTTCGAGGTCTTTCTTTACCATCCGGGGATGCACGCCGACGTGGGTTACGAGGGGCTGTTGGAGCTCTTCAAGCAATCGGCGGCGAGCAAGGACATCGTCATCTACGATGGCCATGCGGGCTACGACGCTTCTTATAGCGGCGTGGTAACGAGTTACAATCCGCGGGTGGGTTTGCCGGCGGAGGCCTTTGCCGAGCTCGAGGTGGCAGAGAAGTACCAGGTGTTTTTCTTCAATGGCTGCAAGACTTACACGACCTATGCCGACGCGCTCTACCGCAACCCGCGCAAGACGGTGGCCAACTTGGATGTGCTGACCAGCGTGAACTTCGCGTGGATGAGTGACATGAGTCGGGTGTCGGTGGACTTCCTGCGCTCTC
Source organism: uncultured Myxococcales bacterium (assembly GCA_964454015.1). Classification (GTDB taxonomy): domain Bacteria; phylum Myxococcota_A; class Bradymonadia; order UBA4248; family UBA4248; genus CAYVQF01. The sequence continues at coordinate 101,434 of CAYVQF010000006.1, read as the reverse complement.
TCTTCTCGCAACAGGCTGGCCAGCATTATCCGCGGACCTACGACTATGTGCTGAGCTTCCTCAACGCGGGCGTCTCGTGGAACGTGATCTACGGCGTCCACGGGCTCTCTGACAATCCACACGCCTCTCCTTACGCGGAGGCGGCGTCGCTGTGCACGCATTGTCGCGACAACAGCGGCTGTCCCGGCGTGGACAGCATGTGTATCGCTGGCGCGCAGGGCAACACCTGTGCGTATGCGTGCACGGCCGACGATGGTTGTCCCGAGGGTTACGCTTGTATGCCTGTGTCGGTGGTGGGTACGACGACCATCCTGGGGCACCAGTGCTTGCCCCGCGGGGGCGTCTGTCGCTAGCCCAGGGGGCAGTGCAGGCGGAGCCAGTTTCGTGATTGTCGAGATCTTGCAGGTGATGCGGAGATGAAGAGGACGCAAGCCAAGTGTTCACTCGCTGTTAGCTTCGTGGCCTGTGGGCTCTCGTTGCTCTGCTCGAGCTGTAGTGGTCCACCTGCGGTAGGGCCGACGCGACTGGATGTCGTCGTGGGCGCATCGGCCATCGATGTGGCTGGGCTGGCACCGAACGCGGTCACGGCCTATGTCTTGGGCGATGCGGATGCCTTCGACGCGGCGGACCTCGTGCCGATGATGAGCAGTGGCCAGGGTTACAACGAGAAGTGGGAGCTCATCCTCTACTCCAAACCGTATGAGACACGGATCAAGTTCGAGGTGTCGAACTTGGGTTTGACGAACTTCAACGGCCGGGTTTCGGGTCGGGTCAAGCTGCGGGAGGATGGTGAGGACCTGGCGGTCTATGACTTCGACGAGAAGTTCTCCCAAGCACGCTGGCGGCATGATCGGGAGACGTTTCGCATCGAGATGGGTGATTTTCGCATCGAAGGAGCACCCGGCGCTTTTCGGGTGCGCGGCGTGGCCGGCAAGAACAAGGCGGTGACCTTTGATTATGTGGTTGAAGGTGAGCCATGGCGACCCGGCACGGGGGTGGTGCTCTTCGGCAACGATCTCCAGACCTATTTCAAGACCCATTTGCTGATCGCCCAGGGTCGCTGTGTAGGCGAGGTGGTGGTCGATGGTGCGACGGTGGCCGTCGAGGGAGATGCCTATGGGAATCACTTCGCGACCAATCTGGGGGCCCATGAGCTGGCGGATCAGCTCTTTCAGTTTCGCAAGAGCGACGAGGCTCTCTTCGTCGAGTGGCGGCATTTCGTGACGCCTGAAGCCTTTGCCGGGCAGGCCTTTGGCTTTTTGGTGGTTTATTACGACGGTGTGCCTCTCTTCGAGACGAGCGCGGTGGAGGTGACGCCCTTGGCTTACTGGACGGACCCGGAGAACTACGGCTACGTGCTGCCGCACGGCTTGCGGCTCGTGGCTCAAGAAGGAGACGACCGCTTGGAGCTGTGGTTGGAAGGGGGTGAGGTCAGCGCCAAGAACGCCTTGGCGTCCCTCCCGGCGATGCAGCGCAGCATTGCTGAGCGTTTTGCCCGGCCGGTGGATTACAACGTCAAGGGACGCTGGCGTTTGTTGTTACGGGTCGAGGGGGAGGAGGCCCAAGTGGATGGCGAAGGCTCCTACGCCGTGACCATCATGCGCTGAGTGGCGCCGCGTCGTGGTGGGCGATGGGGGGGGCGTTGGCTTTGGCCTTTGCTTCCGGCTCGGCCGGGGCGGGTGGCGCTTAACACTTCTTCATCTTGGCAACATCATTGCGCAAGAGTGCTCTCCTATGTTGAGACTATCCGCTGCAGGTGGTGGCGGGAAGGAGAGCGCGGGGCGAGTCCCGCCGAGCAACCCTCGAGGAGATGACCATGCAATCACGTAAAGCTTTGGCGGTGATGATCAGTGTTTTGGCGATGTCTGCCGTGGCGTGCCACGGATTGGACGAGAGCAACCCGGAGATGGCCTTGGCCCAGCTTGGGGTGGTGACGGATGCGGCCTTGGACCAGATTGAAGCGGAGCCGGCGCAGCGGGAGGCGATCCATGCGATCAAGGCGAAGCTGTTCGAGAATGGGCGCGAGTTTCGTGCCATTGGCAAGGGAGTGCGCGAGCGCTTGGTGACGCAATGGCGCTCAGAGCAACCCAACCGCGATGAGATGCGGGCCGAGGTCGACGTGTTGGCCGAGTCGATCCGGGCCATGGGCTATGCGGCCATCGATGCTTCCCTCGAGGTGCATGGCACGCTGTCTCCGGCGCAGCGGGAGCAGTTGGCAGAGCTGGTGGCGCAGCATGCCTTCAAGCGCGGCCCGAGAGACGGGGTGCGGGGCAAGAAAGGGAAGGGCCAGCGCGGGATGCGGTCTCATGCGGCGCGAGGCGCTGACGGCGAGGGCGTGGTTGGGCAGGGCAAGGGGCAGCGCGGCAAGCGCGCCGGGAGCCGCGGTGGTGCCGATTGCGATGGCAGTGGCGCTGGCAAGGGGCAAGGTCCGGGTTTGGGGATTGGGCCCCGCGATGGTCAAGGCCGGGCGGAGTGATGGCACGAGGGCGGGGCGAGGGGGGGCGTCTCGGGAGGATGGCGAGGATGATGACGGAAGGTATCTACCAGATTTTGTTGGTGGAAGATGATGCTCGCCTGGCAGAGTTGACCCGGACTTATTTGGCCCGCTATGGCCATGAGGTGGTGGTGGCGAGTCTGGGGGTGCAGGGCTTGGCCTTGGCTCGACGCGCAGATTTTCACGTGGTGCTGCTGGACTTGATGTTACCCGACATGGACGGGATGGAGCTGTGTCGTTCCTTGCGCGCCTTCTCGGACGTCCCGGTGATCATGTTGACGGCGCGCGGTGAGGAAGCCGATCGCATCCTCGGATTGGAGCTGGGGGCGGACGATTACCTGGCCAAGCCGTTTTCGCCGCGGGAGCTTCTGGCGCGGATTCGGGCGGTGGTGCGGCGCCACATGGGACGGGTGGGTCCGTCGCGCCAGATGTTGGTGGTGGGCGCGCTGCGCTTGGATCCGAGCGCCCGACAGACGTGGTTGGGCGAGGAGGCTGTGGAGCTGACGGCCTATGAGTTCGATCTCCTCTATGCGTTGGCGCAGCATGCTGGGCGCCCTCTGGGGCGGGAGCGGCTGATGGACTTGGCCCGGGGCAGCGGCGAGGAGGCCTTCGATCGTTCCGTGGACGTGCATGTGTCGCGCTTGCGCAAGAAGCTGGGGGACGATTCCCAACGTCCCCACATCATCAAGACGGTGCGGGGCATTGGCTATCAACTGGTGGCGAACGACGAGCGTTGAGGCGGTATGGCGCGCGATCCTGACAAGGGCGATAGGAAGGCGCGAGGGCGGACGCGGCTGTTCAGGCGGGTCTATCTCCACGGTTTGGTGCTGTCTCTGGCTTTGGTTTTTGCCGTGGGCGCGATGGGTCAGTTTTGGGGACCCGGCCCCGAGCACAGCCGGCGGGTGGAGCACGTGGATCGGATGCTGTCGGGCCCGCGGGGCGCCCCGATGGGGCGCAAGGCGATCCAAATGCGGGTGGCGCGCGCGCATGAGGATCTCCAGGCGGACATTGCGGTCTATGATCGGCAGGGGAAGCTGATAGCGGCGGCGGGGGAGAACCCGCCCCCAGCGTTGCCGGCCGATGAGGCAGCGGCTTTGGATGCGCCGGTGAACAGCCGTGAGGGCCACCGGGTGACCCGCAGCGTGCCGCTGCGGACGCGCGGGGGAGTCGAGATTTACGTTCGGGTGGCCTGGGACAGTCGGCCGGCGTCTTTGCGTTTTGCGCTGCTGCTTCTGCTGGTGTTGGGCCTGTCGGCGATCCTGCTGTTTCCGTTGGCCCGGGCCATCGCGCGTCCTTTGGAGCAGATCGCCACGGTGACTGACGCCATCGGCGCGGGAGATCTGGAGGCGCGAACGGGTTTGGACCGCAGCGATGAGATTGGCGTCTTGGCCAAGAGCGTGGACGCCATGGCGGCCCGGATTGGGCGCAACATTCGCGCTGAGCGCGAGCTGTTGGCCAATGTGTCTCACGAGTTGCGCACACCCCTGGCGCGGCTGCGGGTGGCCCTGGAGCTGTGCGAAGAGGCGCCCGAGTCGCTGCAAGAGGTGACGACGTACCTGGCGGGGATGCGCGGCGATGTGGCCGAGCTCGAGCAGTTGGTAGAGGATGTGTTGACGGCGACCCGATTGGCCCTGAGCACGGGGGAACAGCCCTTGCTGAAGGTGCGGCGCGATGCCGTGGACCTGGGGCAGGTCGTTGCCGAGGCCGAGGGCCGATTTCGCGAGCGTTTGGGGCCAGGCCATTCGCAGATCGGGGGCGAGGCGTCGGTGCCGGTGCTCGGTGACGCTCTGTTATTGCGCCGCCTGATGGACAATTTGTTGGACAACGCCGAGCGACATGGGTCCAGGGGCGGGCTTCCCCTGCGGGTCGAGATCACCCTGCGCCGAGAGGGGCAATGGGGGGTGGTCGAGGTGGTTGACAATGGTCCCGGAGTGGACCCGCAGGATGTGGCCCACCTCTTCACGCCGTTTTTCCGGGCGCGTCAGGCGCGTTTGGAGAGCGGGGTAGGTCTGGGCCTAGCGTTGTGCCGGAACATCGCCGAGGCGCATGGTGGCAGCATCAGGGCGGAGAACGCCCTTGGCGGTGGCCTGCGGCTAAGGGTGCAGGTGCCCTTGCAGACGGCGCCCTTGGGGTGAGCGCTGGTTCAGAGCTTGCGGGCGCGGGCGATGAGCTCTGGGCTGACCGCTTCGTGAGGCAAGGGGTCACCGGGATGGATGCACTCAGCGGGGCAGGCTTCGGCCGCGGCGACGAGTTCGGCAAAGGTGCCGGCGCTGCGGTCGGCGATGTGGGCCTGTACGTCGTCGTTGTAGGCGAACATCTGGTCATTGATGCTGATGCACTCGTTGCAAGAGATGCACTGCGCCGAGTCGATGGTGGCAGGCCTGCGGGGTGCCTGCGGCGCGTCGGTCGCGGCGCTTGGCGCTGGGTGTGGTTCTTCTCGAGCGGGTTCTGGGCCGGGGTGGATACATTCGGCGGGGCAGGCTTCGGCTGCGGCCAACCATTGGGCATGGGTGCCGCGGCGCAGGTCGCCGATGGTGGCTTGCCCGTTGTCGTTGTAGACGAAGACTTCGTCGTTGATGCTGATGCACTCATTACAGGAGATGCATTGTTCGGAGTCGATCCACGGGCCAGGGGGCGTGGCGGGGGATGGGGCCTGCTGGGTGGCAGCGCTAGCAGCCGGCGCAGGAGTTGGCGCGGTCGCGCTCGAATCTTCGGTGGTGGTGGGGGATCTTTCGGCCAGCGTGGCTGGAGAGGGTGGCGTTGAGGTGAGGGTTGGCGCGCCCTGTGCGGGCGTGCTTGGGAGGAGGTTGGTGACGAAGGCGAGAATTTTTTGGATGGTGTCGGTCGTCGCGGTGGCAGCGGCAGCGGCGAGCTGCTCTGGGGAGATGCTCGGGGGGGGGGGCGGCGGGGTGGGTGGCAGCGTTGGGGGGGCGGCATCGGTGGCGCGGTCTTTCCCCGCGAGTTCTTGGAGGGAACGCCACAGGCGCATGCGATCGCGGCAGGCGAGGGCGACATCGCGGGTCATGACGGCGCGGCGCAGCTCGCCGTCGACGACACCCCAGATGAAGGGCAGTCGTGCGCTTTCACCAGGGGCTTCACGGAGGAAGCGTCCGACTTCGATCATCTCCTCGTTCCAGGCCTCGACGGGGACGATGCGGAAGTACTGGCGGTAGCCCGGTTCCAGGGCCAAGGCGTGGGCGAAGGTGAACTCGGTCTGCATGGTCGCAGTCTGGCCATCGGGGTCGATGAACTGCACCTCTGCCAGGGGCCAGATCTGTTCAGGCTGTGGATTTTCGTCGATGTTGAAGCGTTCGGTCCAGGACTCGCCCTGGCTGGGGTCGTACTCGAAGCAAGGCGCGGTGCGGCCGAGCTGGGCCGCTTCGAGCTGTACCCGCATGGGGAGGCGCCAGGTCCAGGTCGGGACGGCGACGACGGCGACGGCGGGCCTGAGGACGACGTTCATTTTCTCGAGGCCGCGCATCAAGTGCGCTGGCCTTCCGAGTGTGGTTTGGGTGACGAAGGCCTCGCGGTGGGCGACGGCGAGGTAGCCAAAGCCAGGGTTGTAGCGCACCTGGCAGCTATTGCTGTCGTCGAGGATGGCGGCGGAGGTCCGTTCGAGCGCGAGGACATCGACGGGGCGCCCCGAGCGGAGGAGCTCAGAGAGCTGGGCCAGCATCCCTTGGAAGAGGCGGTCGGTGCTCTCGAGGACGCAGACCACGGGGAAGAGCAGGAGCTCTTCTGCGGCGATGTCCTGCCAGGAGAAGCTGGCGAGGATGGAGTGGTGGAGCTCTTCGTCATAGGTGCCAGCGACTTCGAGGCGGGCGACGCGCATGGCCTTGAAAACGCCCACCATGCGTTCGGCGATCCCGTCGAAGAGGCCCAGGGCGGCCTTGAGGCCGTCTTGGTGCTCGATGAGGCGAACGCCGTCGAAGCAGAGGGTTGGTGGGATCAAGCCTGAGTGGACCAGCACCAGGTCCTCTTGTGGGGTGTTGACGAAGGCCTCGAGGGTGTGGATGGTGGCGTTGATCCGGTGGAGGCGTTCGGCAGAGTGGCCTTTGTGCGCGCCTGGTTGACCGACGAGGTGTTCAGCCAGCTCGACGGGATCGAGGAAGGCCAGGCCGACTTGGCCGATGGAGGAGGAGATGGCTCCTGCGGTGCGGCCACGGGGTCCGTAGGCGTCGTCCGTTTGGAGCAACTCTCTGAGGCGGGTGATGAGGGTGCGCGTGTCTTGTAAGACTTTGGCGATGCGTTGTTGCCGCGCTTTCTTGACGGCGTGGACGTAGAGGGTGACCAGAGTGTGCTCGCCGAGTCCCAGCAGGGGCGCCTGTTTGGGGAGGCGCTCGATGAGGGCCGGGATGGTCGCCTGAAGCGCCTGGTTGTTGGGTGCGAGGTGCTGCAGGCTCTGGGTGAGGCATTCACCCAGGCTTTGGGCTTGGATGGCGCCTTTGGTGCGGTCGCGGAGATCGTCGAAGAGGCGCAGGCGGAGGGCGCGCAGCTCGGCGACATCCGTGCCGGCGGCTTGGATGGCGTCGAGTGCGGCATCAAAGGCCAGGGAGAAGGGAGACGCGACGTCTCGATCCGGCGCGATGTCGTTCAAGATCAGAGGATAGTCGTGGACGGCCTCTTGCGCTTCGAGGTGGGGATTGAGCGCCGCCGGTCGAAGAGAGAGCGCGGGGAGTGGGTGAGCGCTGGAGTAGCTGCCCTGTCCGGTGAGGAAGAAGTTGCGGATGGCGACGCGCCATTCTTCAGAGGTGGTTCCGGTTTCGCGTGGCATGCGGGGGAGGCGGCGCTGAGGGCGGAAGTAGGGGTCCCACTCGGTGCGCTCTGCGATGTCGCGGTTGACTTCCTGGACGGCATTGGCGCCGCTGCGCAGTCGCACCTGCTCCCAGGCTTCGAGGTGTAGCCCCGCGGCGTCAATGATGCCGTGGCTGGCCAGGTGTGAGGGGAGGAGCGCGGCGAAGCGGGGCGATGCAGCGAGCATGGCCCCGTGGACGGCGAGGGCTCCCCCGGTGGGAACGGCTTGGTACTCATTGACGGCGTCGATGTCGAACCATTTGAGGGTGAGCTTCTTGGCGTTGGCCACCTGGCGCAGGTGATCGCTCATGACCATCCAGAAACTCTCGACGCGGTGGGTGCTGCCCTGAATGAGGACGGTGCCACCGGGGGCGACGTGGTCGAGGATGTCGACGACGTCCAGGAGGCCCGGGTGGGCCAAGAAGAGCACGTCCGGTGGGGTGAGTCCTGTGGGTTGGGTGGTGCCGTTGGTCAGGGTGAAGGAGGAGAGCAGGGGGTGTGGGCTGGGGCCGCGGTGGACGGAGAAGTTGGCCAAGCGACAGAGGTAGCTCGCGATGTCGAGGAGAAAGGCGTCCGACATGGGGCCCGATGGGGCTGCGGCGATGGTCAAAGTGCGGGTTGTGGCAGCCTCGGGCTCGGTCACTTGGGTCGTGGCGAAGTTGAGTCCAAAGACGGCGGCAGCGAGGGCTGGTAGCTCGGGGTTGTCGCTGTCGAGGAGGGGCACGGTCGCGGCGGCTTGGCCGTTGTCGGCCAAGGCCTCGCGGATGCCCGCCAGGATGCGGCTGAGCTCGGGTGGCATGGAGCCGTGCTCGACGACGGCGACGCCGCGTTTGTTGGCGAGGAGGCTGGCGATGTGGGCCTGCGGGAGGGGGTTGACCATGGCCACGGTGAGCAAGCCAAAGGGTAGCCCTGCGGCGCGCAGGCGTTCGACGGCGTGGCGGGCATCGGTCGCCGCGCCGCCCGTGGCGACGAGGACGAATTCGGCGTCATCCATGGCGTGGAGGTGGATGGCTTGGTAGGCCGTGCCCATGATGGCGTTGAAGCGGTCGAAGGCTTGTTGGGCCGTCTCGATGATGTCGCTTTTGGGGTAGCGGAAGCCATTCTTGACCGCTTGGGCCTGGGGAGGGAGGGCGGCGACGGCTTCAGGCGTGGGGAGTCGGACCGGATGGAAGCCATCGGTGATGCGGGTGCCGACGGTGCAGATCCCCGGCACTCCGAGCCTGGCGGACAGGTCGTGGGCGACCAGGCAGTGGAGGACGGCTTCTTGGGCGTGGGTCGCGTGCAGCTCAAAGGCGAGGAAAGAGCCGGAGATATCCTCGAGGGCGCGCACGCGATGGTAGACCATGGGCATGCGGACGGTGGGGTTGAGGGGGGCCGTGGCGGCGTTGTCCTGGGTGAGGAGGTTGGCCGCGCGGCGACCGGCGAGAGCGAAGCCCTCGGCGGCGCTGGGCGAGCGTGCCGCGCCGCGGCCACAGATGAGCCTCTCTGTGGCGTTGATGGCTTCGGTGCCACTGCGGACGACGACCTTACCGGCCAGGGGCCTGGACTCGGCTTGGCGGGCATCACGGAGGTGTGCAGAATCGACTTGCGGATTGGTTTCGTTCATGGTTTCCGGGCCTTCCCCTGTCAGACGGTGTAGGCATCCATTTCGCGATTGAGCGCTTCGATCTTCTCTTCCGGGCTCATGACGATGCCCTGCTGGGTGAAGTGATCGTAGCGTTCCGCTTTGTCATTGCGGTAGAGCAAGCCTATGGGCACGATGTCTTCGCGGGCCAACATGGCGTGGGCGGCGACGTAATCGTTGGGGTCATGAGGACTCTGGTTGGTGAATTGGCGGTCGACGCTGTCTTCGACGGGGATTCCCTGCTCGTGGCGCAGGATGAGCATTTTCTGCGGGTCTTTCAGGAGGACGTCCCAGAGCTTGGGCATGTAGTGGGGGCATCGCTGGAGGATGCGGACGAAGGAGAGGCCTTCGTGGGCGTGGGCCGCGCGAATGGTGGCCATGAGGTGTCCGGGGATCCAGTCAGCGCTTTGGGCGATGAAGGAGGCGTTGGTGATACCGATGGCGACGTTGAGGGGTTTGAGGGCGCTGAGGGGGGCGCCTTCGGGGTGCGTGTTGGAATGCAGCCCCTTACCCGTGGTGGGTGAGGTCTGCATTTTGGTGAGGCCGTAGATGTTGTTGTCCAAGAGGAGGACGGTCATCTTCATGTTGTAGCGGATGGCGTGGATCCAGTGCGCCGTCCCGATGGCACAGCAATCACCGTCTCCGGTGACGACGAAGACGTGGAGGTCCGGCCTCCTGGCGCGGACGCCACAGGCGACGGGGAGGGCGCGTCCATGGAGGCCGTGGAAGCCATAGGTGTTCATGTAGTGGGGGAAGCGGCTCGAGCAGCCAATGCCAGAGACACAGACCGTTTTTTCTGGCGGCAGTTGGGCGTCTCGACAGAGACGTTGCACTGCGGTCAGCACGGCGTGATCGCCACAGCCTGGACACCAACGGGCGGTGCGTCCTTGGTAATCTTCGAGGACGAAGTGGCGCGAGCGCGGCTCGAGGGCCCAATCTTGATTGCTGCCGTACATGGCTTGCTCCTAGTTTGCGGTCAAGCGTGAGCGCAGGGCGTGTTCGATGGCGCCAGGCGTCAGGGGAATGCCAGGGACTTTGGACCAGCAGTCGACGTCGACCAGGGTGGCCGAGCGCAAGAGGAGGGCGAGCTGGGCGTAGCGCCGGCTGTCCTCGTTGGTGTGGGCATCCTCGATGTCATCGCTGTAGTTGATCTCGATGGTCATGACGCGCTTGAAGTTGGCAAAGATCTTCTTCAGTCCCGGCTCCAGAGGGCAGAGGAAGCGGAGATTGATGCTGGAGACTTTGAAGCCCTCAGCGCGTAGCTTCTCGACGGCTTCTTCGATGGCGCCGCGGGTGGAGCCCCAGCCGACGACGAGCAGGTCACCTTCAGGCTCGCCGTTGATGACGGGCGGCTTGAGGGAGCGTTGCAGGGTCGCCATTTTTTTACTGCGGGCGGTCATGGCGCGCTGGTTGATTTCCGACTCGTAGGCGACGTGGCTGTTCTCATCGTGGGCGAGGCCGGTGAGCACGTAGTTCCCGTTGCGTTGTCCTGGGATGGGCCGCTGGGAGAGGCCCGTTTTGGGGTCCCAAGCGTAAGGTTGGACACCGTCCTCCCAGTCGGACTGGTCGATGGGTGGGGCGAGCCAGTCCGTGGTGACCACGGGGCGGGGTATGGGCTGTTGTCCCGTGGCGAGGTTGGCGTCCGTGAGGACGATGACGGGGGTGCGGAAAGTCTCGGCGAGTTTGCGGGCCGTGACCATGAAGTGGAAGCACTCCTCATGGGTGGAGGGGGCGATGACGATTTTGGGGGCGTCGCCGGGCTGTCCGAAGAGCGAGGCGAGGAGATCGCCTTGTTCGACGCGGGTGGGAAGGCCCGTGGAGGGTCCGCCGCGTTGGACGACGACGATGACCAAGGGCAGCTCTGCCATGACGGCGAGGGCGACGAACTCGGTTTTGAGGGCGAGCCCCGGGCCAGAGGTAATGGTGACGGGGGTTTTGCCCGCGTAGGAGGCACCGAGGGCGAAGCCGATGGCGGCGATTTCGTCTTCCGCTTGGTGGACGACGCCGCCGAGCTTGGACATGGCGCCGGAGAGGTAATGGGAGACGGAGGTCGCCGGTGTGATGGGATACATGGAGCAGACCTCGATGCCGGCAGCGAGGATGCCCAGTCCGACGGCGAGGTTGCCATTGACGACGATCATGGGGCCGCGGTCTTCCTTGGCCGGGACGCGGAAGCGCAAGGGGAGGTTGCTCTGGGCCCAGAGGTAGCCGCCTTCGACGAGGGCCAGGTTGACGTCGACCATGGCTTGGCCGCGTCGGGCGAACTTGCGCTCGACTTCGACCCTGACTTTGTCGAGGTCGCGGTCGTAGATGGCGCAGACCATGCCGAGGGCCCACATGTTTTTGCCACGGCGCGGATCCGCGAGGACCTTGAGGCACTCAGCTTCCATGGGCACGGGGAAGACGATGTAGCCACGGTTGGCGAAGTCTTCGAGCGCCGCGGCGTACTCCTGGCGGACACTGGCGCGAGGGTCGGTGGCCCACTTGTCTTCCAGGAGGATGCTCGTGCCGCTGCGCAAGGCGCCGACGTCGATGCGGCTGTAGAGGACTTGTTCATTGAAGGCGACGACGACGTCAGCCTCATCGCCGGCGTTGTGAATGGTTCTGCTGCCGATGCGGATGCGGTTGCCACTGGCCCCGGCCTTGGAGCGGCGCGGAGGCTCGACCTCTGCAGGGATGATTTCGACGGTCCAGGCGCCGTTGCCCATTTTGGCGCTGACGGCGCCGAACATCTGTCCTGCCGTCTGGGCGCCTTCGCCAGAGTCACTGACGAACTCGACGATGTGCTGCGCGACTTCTTGCCACGCTTGGTCCTTGGGCTCTTGTGTATCCACGATGCTCATCCTTTGCGTCGCCGTGTTGCGTAGGGGGTGACTGGCGTCAAAAGAACGATCCCGCTTTTACCGACTGACCCTCACGCGAGCGGGTTGTCGCTTCCTGGCACCTAACATCTGCACATCTATTTCCTCTCGCTGCGATCGTCAAGCAGAAGGTAATGGGGTGGGGCTTGTAATGTTCTAGGTGTTGGCGAAATCTGCCGCAATATGTTGCGCTCACATGAAGAATGACCGCAGAAGGTTTTCGAGCAGGCCGTTCTTGACGGCGGCTGTGCAAGCCCCGTCGCCTAGTCCAAGGGGTAGCCATCGGCGTCTTTATCGACGCTGCCCGTGAGGATCATGATGCCGTCGATGAAGGGCCAAAAGGCACCGATGCCACAGGTGAACCAAGTCACCAGGAGCTGGGCGATGCCGAGCCCCACGTATCCCAAATAGAAACGGCCCACGCCAAAGCTGCCGAGGAGAAGCTGGAGGAGGCCGGCAACGGCACGGGATCGGTTGCCGCCAGGGCGGCGGGCGAGGGAGCCAGGCTGGCCCCAGTGCGCGGGCGGTTGATGGGTTGGGGCGCCATGGATGGGTGGGCTCGTCGGCGGTGATCCGTAAGACGGATAGGGGGCTTGCGGGGGATAAGGTCCCTGTTGGTGATAAGGTCCCTGTTGGGGATAAGCACCCTGCTGGGGATAAGGTCCCTGTTGGGGATAAGCACCCTGCTGGGGATAAGCACCCTGCTGGGGATAAGCACCCTGCTGGGGATAAGCACCCTGCTGGGGATAAGCACCCTGTTGGGGATAAGCACCCTGCTGGGGCTGCGCGCTGTGCAGGGTGAAGCCGCAGAGGGTGCAGTTCGGGGCGGCTTCATCGTTGAATGTGCCACACTTCTGACAGTACATTAGCCCTCCGAGGCTGGCGTGTCGCGAAGTTCAGTGGGACCCAGGATTTCGAAAAAGTGGCGATCGGGCAAGACGGCGACGGCCAATTCTCTGGGATCGTCAGCCAGGACTTTGGGGCCATAGAAACAGCGTCCGCCGCAGTCGACAGCGCGCTGGGCGGCGGTGGCGATGTCGGCGCCGTGGGGGAGCTGTAGCCCCAAACCGACGTCGCCAGGATGACTGACACGCTGATCGGCTTGATAGAGGGCGAGGTAGGTGGTGCCGAGGGCGAAGACGACGGGAGCGCTCGCCGCAAAGGGGTGCTTGGCCGGTGCGGGGTGCTCGGTGACGGGTTCGCAGGCCAAGAAGTGGCGGTAGTGGGCGACGGATTGCGCCAGATCAGGCACGAAGAGGCTAATGAAGGCCAGGTTGGGGGTGGTCATTTGAGGCGTCGCTCCTCTTCCTCGCCGGAGCCGTCGGTGAGGTGTGGTTCTGGAGTGGCCAGATCGCTGAAAGTATAGACCCGGACGGTGCCGGATCGCCCTTTGACGTTGTGCTCACCCATGTCACGGGCGCGCTCACGGAGGGGTTCAGGGAGCCCAGCGTAGGTCTGGGCGGTGATGAGGACCTCGGTCCGCAGGGACTTGTTCAGGGACTCGACGCGCGCGGCGACATTGACGGCGTCACCAATGACGGCGTACTTGACGCGGGTTTTTGAGCCGAGGTTGCCTGCGACGACGCGGCCGGTGTGGATGCCGATGCGCGCGCCGAGTGGCGGTCCGCTGAGGTCGTGGCCGCGCCAAGTGGCGGAGAAGCCCGAGGCGATCCACTCGGCGTTGAGTTTGGCCAAAGCGCTGGACATCTCCAGGGCGCAGCGCACAGCGAGCTCGGGGTGGTGGGGCAAGCGGTTGGGCGCGTTGAAGACGGCGAGGATGGCATCCCCCAGGAACTCGATGACGACGCCGGCGTGGCGGTCGATGACTTCGCCCATGGCGCTGAGGTAGGCGTTGAGGAGCTCGACGATCTGCGATGGGGTGAGGCGCTCGCTGAGGGTCGAGTAGCCGCGCAGGTCGCTGAAGAGTACCGTGACCTCGCGCTCTTCCCCGCCGAGGGCGGCGGCGTCGTGATCGGCCAGGACGGCGGTGGCGACGTCTTCGCTGACGTAGCGTCCAAAGGTGGCGCGGATGAACTCGCGCTCTTCGAGTCCAGCGGCCATGGCATCGAAGTGGCGTCCGAGGATGCCGAACTCGTCTTGGCGGCGGAGATCTGAGCGCACCTGGTAGTCTCCGTCGGCGATGGCGGTGGTGGAGGCGATGATGCGGGAGAGGGGTTTGCGAACGTTGCGCCCGACGAGCCAGGCGATGCAGACGAGGAGGATGATGGCGCCGCCGTAGACGGCGGCGGTGGTGGCCAGGAGGCGGGCGCGGATGGCGTCGATGCGCGAGATGTGGATGTCTGCGCCGACCAGGCCGACGCTGTTGCCGTTGGTGTCGAGGATGGGTGCGTAGCCCGAGAGGGAGAGGCCCCAAATGTCGGCGATGGGTTCTGTCTCGACGGCGGGTTGGGTGAGTCCACGGGCCATGACGGTGTTACCCTGCATGGCATAGCGTTCTCCGACCTGGGCCGGTTGGCCGTCACGCGCCCAGTCGGCGACGAAGCGCAGGGTATGCTCATCTTCGGTCGGTTTGAGGACATAGACGCTGAGGAAGTCGTTTTCGGCGCGGGCCACGTTGGCCAAGGCCAGCTCCAGGTCGGCATAGCCTGGGAGGTGGCGATCTTCAGGCCCGTTGACGTTCTGCACCAGTTCAGCCGAGATGCCTTGGGCGAGGGCGACGGTGGTGGCGCTCAGCTTGGCCTGGAGGGTTTCGATTTCGACCCGCAGGCTCCAGTAGTAAAAGAGGCCCCCGGTGATCAACACGGCGACGAAGACCGTCGCAGCGTAGATGAAACTCAGCCGAATGTGGAAGCGTTGCCAGAGGCGCAGATCATCCACGGTGGTGCGGACGCGCTGGGAGGGCCGCTGTTGGGGGGGGGCGTTCGTTGTCGCGTCCTGGTCACTCACGGCGATCTCCGGCATGATTTGCACGCGGCGTTGGCGCGTGAACGCAGCGCTTACGTTGCACCCAATAGGCGATGGCCGTCAACCTTTTCTCAGGCCGTTTGGCCACAGGCGCGGGGGTGAAGATGAAACGAGAGCGAGTCGGCCCTCGGGGTGATGGGGGCCGTGGTGCGGCTGTCAAAGAGGCGCGGAAGTCTCTGCAGCTCTGTCGGGTGGTGCATGAGACGTTGGCTTTGGTGCTTGCCGATGAGGAGGTCGACCCTGTCCTCAACGAGGTCATGGTCTCCCACGTGGAGCCTCTGGCGGGCGACGCGCAGCTTCTGGTGACCCTGGTGCCGGCCTATGTAGACGGAGCGACCCCAGCGCCGGAGGCGGCGTTGGTCCATGCGGCGTTGGCGGCGTGCGGCGGAATGCTGCGCGAAGAGGTGGCCCTGGCGGTACCGCATCGGCGCAGTGCGCCGCAGTTGGTCTACGCCTATCAGCGCACGCCTTTGCCGACGCCTTGAACGCGCGTTTTTTCAACTTTCGACGTGGTAGCTGTAGCGGCTGGAGAAATAGTCCGGCCCGCTCTCTTTGGCGACCACATAGGAGTTGGCGCAGAGGTGCTCGAGGAGGCTGAGGATGGTCTCGATGGCTTCGGGTTCGCCGCAGGCCGCGGCGAGCTCTTCAGCCGTCGCCGGTCCCGGGCTCTCTTGCAAGGCCGTCACGAGCCGGGCCCGGAGCTGGAGGATCTGGGCCGCAGCCTTCTTGCCGGCCTCGACCCCGGGCTGGTGGTAGGCGTTGATGCCGACGAGGCTGGCGTAGAAGCCGACGGCGCGCTCGAAGAGCGCGATGAGGACGCCGAGTTTGTACTCGTCGACGGCGTCGACGGTCAGCGTCATGGACGGTCGCCCGTTCTCGAAGAGGGCCTGGCGGGTGCCGAGCAAGAAGCCGTGGAGGTAGTCACCAGGGCCTACCCCTGCTTCGACTTCGACGGATTCGCCGCCGTAGCGCAAAACGTCGACGAAGGTGACGAAGAAGTTGTCGACGCCGTCGCGCAACTGCTGGACATAGGCGTGTTGGTCCGTTGAGCCTTTGTTGCCGTAAACGGTGAGTCCCTGTTTGACCTCTTGGCCTTGCAGGTCCTGTGCTTTGCCGAGGGACTCCATGATCAGTTGCTGCAGGTAGCGGCTGAGCAACATCAGGCGATCTTTGTAGGGGAGGATGACCAGGTCCTTGGTGCCCTTGCCATCGGTGGCGTGGTACCACATGAGGGCCATCAACGCGGCAGGGTTCGTCTTCAGGTCGTGGACGCGGGTCAGGGCGTCGCAGTCGCGGGCGCCGTGGATGAGATCATCGATTTCGAGTCCTTGGAGCGCTGCGGGAAGGAGACCCACGGCAGAGGTGACGCTGGTCCGCCCGCCGACCCAATCCCACATGGGGAAGCGCGCCAGCCACCCTTCATTCTCGGCTTGGTGGTCGAGCTGGGAGCCTTCTCCGGTGATGGCGACGGCAGCGCTGGGGAAATCGAGGCCGGCGTCAGCGAAGGCGGCTTTGGTGTAGAGCATGCCGTTGCGGGTTTCAGGGGTGCCCCCGGATTTGGAGATGACCAGGACCAAGGTGCTCGCCAAACGCTCGCCGAGTTCTTGGATGGTGCGGTCCATGCCGTCGGGGTCGGTGTTGTCGAGGAAATGGACGCGCATGCGATCGAGCTGAGCTTCGCCGAGGGCGTCCGCAACGAGCTGGGGTCCGAGGGCGGAGCCCCCGATGCCGATGACGAGGAGGTCCGTGAAGCGTTCTTCGTTGGGCGGTCGCAGGCGACCCTCGTGGATGTCGGCGGTGAAGGTCTTGACGCGCTCGATACAGGTTTCGATGGCTTGGCGCAGGGCCGGCTCGGGAGCCAGCTCGGGAGCGCGCAACCAGTAGTGCCCCACGCGCCGCCCTTCATCGGGGTTGGCGATGGCTCCCGCTTCGAGGGCATCCATGGCAGCGAAAGCCGCGTCGATCTTGGGTTGCATGGCTTCGATGAAGTTGCTGTCGAAGTGCATGCGGCTGACGTCGAGGTGCAAACCAATGGCGTCGCAGACGCAGAGCCATTCGCGATAGCGTTGCCAAAGATCCAAGGGCTGCATGTTTGGCTCCTTTGGGGGCTGAGAGCAGAGGTCGTGGGCGCGGACGCAGCGTCGAAGGGCGCTGCTGGTCTTGGTGCCTGGTTATGCTGTGGTCGGTGTGATGTCAAGGTGGTGCGGCAGGCTCTGCTGTCGCGCATGTTTCCGGCGGGGGATCGGAGACGAGGAGCCAGGGTCGCAGGGCGGCGATGGTTTTGACGCCGATGCCAGGGACGTCGAGGAGATCCTCGATTTCGCAGAAGGGTCCGTGCTGTTCGCGATGGGCGATGATCGCGCCGGCTCGCTTGGGGCCTAGCTTGGGAACACGGCGCAAGAGGGGCAGGGTGAGGGTGTTGACATCCACAGCTTCTCCCAGGTCGAGGGCGAAGTGGGCAGGCAGCGGCGGCTCGTAGGCGGCGGCGCCGATGAGGCAGCGCCAGGTACCGTCGTGCCAGAGCATGGTGCAGGCCTGGGTGCTGGGCGGTCCAGCGCAACGCGAGATGGCGGCGCTGGTAGCAGCGACGGTGGCGAAGGAGAACCATGCGATGGCGAGGGTGTTGAGAGGGTGCATGGGTGCGACCGGGGCGAGGAAGTGACCCCGTGGTTATCAGGAGGGGCTCGCCGAGCGTGCGCAAAAAACGCGATTCTCAGTGGCGCCGCCAGCCGTGCCACCAGCGTTTGACCGGCCTCGGGGTAGCGGCTGCGGCCTGCAAGCGCTCCCGGGCAGCGGCCGCCGAGGGCGGCCGCTGCCCGGGAGCGCTGTGGAGGAGGTCCGCGACGACCTTGTATAGGGGCGATGCCTGGATCTCTTCCGGGGCGGGCTGCGGCCCGCCTTGGAGCTGGGCGAAAGCGCGCTCTATCCCCTTGCCGGCGAAGGCCGGGCGTGCGGTCAGCAATTCGTGGGCGAGGATGCCGAGGGCGTAGAGGTCTACGGCGGGGCTCACCACCCCTTCGGTCATCAGCTCTGGGGCCATATAGCCAGGGGTTCCGACCCGTTGCCCCTGTAGGGTCAACGGGGTTTCGCGCGAGTCGAGGACTTTGACGAAGCCGAAATCCAAGATTTTGTAAAGGAGAGAGGGTGGTTGGGCGCAAACAAAGACATTGGAGGGCTTGAGATCGCGGTGCACCACCCCTGCGCCGTGGGCCACTTCGAGGGCGGTGAGCATCTGCTCCAAAAAGACGAAGACGCGCTCCGGCGGTGTGGGCGCCTCGTAGATGGTTTTGGCCAGTGTTTGCCCGAGGAGGTGCTCCATGACGATGAAGGGGATCCCATCGGGGCTCTGGCCGCAGGCCAAGGTGTGAACGATGTTCGGGTGTTGGAGGCGCAGGGCTACGGCGGCTTCTTGCACGAAGCGCTGGCTTGCCACGGCGTCAAAGTCGTCGGCGTCGGTGCGCAAGGCCTTGATGGCCACCGGGCGCTGTTGCTGTAGGTCGCGCCCGGCGTAGACCACGGCGAAGCCACCTTTGGCGATGGCCTTGCCCACTTGATAGCGGCCTTCGAGGAGGTCACCTTCGCGGAGGAGCGCCTTCATATCCCTCTCTGCCGGGTTGCGGTGCCGTCGCTACCAGTCTCGCATCTGGGCCGTGATGGCGTAGTGGGGGCGGATGTCCGTGGGGATGTGGCTCAGGCGCGCCAGGGCGGCCTGGAGATCCTCGCCCATCTCTCCGTAGCGGGCGATGAAATCACGGGCGGCATCGTAGTCGCCGTTGGCCTCGAGCATGAGCACTTGGTGCGCCAGCGCCTCGGTGGCCGTTTTCATTTTGTCGGCCACCACGCGGTAACGCCCCTGGTCGTCGCGCTCGATGGCGCCGTGCTCTCTGAAGAAGTTGAACTGGATCATATTGGCGCGCCCGTGGGCGCCGCTGGCGCCGAAGCGCACGGAGCGGAAAAAGCCACCGAGGAAAGAGGCATAGATCTCGTCGGCGTTCATTTCGGGATAGAAGCCGACGTCCACCAGATAGCGGGTCAAATAGAGGCCGACCACATCGGCTTTGGTCTCTTCGATGACGGCGTAGAGATCCTTGAGGGCTTGGTTGATGTTGACCTCGGGTTGACCCGTGACATAGCGAGGTCCCAAACCGTGTGCCGTTTCGTGGAGGAGGGTGTGGTGGAAGAAGGCGTTGAAGCTGACTTGGGCCGCCTGCTCAGGCACCATCATGGCGTCGGCGATGGGGCGGAGGATGTTGTCGTACTTGGCATGGGAGACATTGCGCAGCATGACCTTTTTGGCGCCTTTTTCATCGCGCACGACCTGATCGTTGGGCAGGATGAAGGCCAGAGTCTGGACACCGGCGCGGGCGTCGCCTGAGCTGTAGAGGAGGTCCACCACGGAGATGGGGGCGTCGTCGGCGAAGGTGGTCTGCTTGAGGCTGTCGTCAATGGGCAAGGCTTGCTCGAGCTCGGGGAGGCGTTCGGTCAAGCGGGCCAGCTCATCGGACATTTTTGGATCCCGCAGGCCGATGAAGCTTTGAAAGGCCGCTTTGTAGCCGAAGAGGCCGTCTTCGTAGACTTCGTAGGGGCCGATGACCACCTCGAGATCGCCGTCGCCCAAGTCCATCCAGTCCATGTCGCTGGCACGGTAGCTGTTGGATTGGAAGGCGTCAGCGCGGGCCTCGAGGTAAGTGGCGAGGCGTTGGTCTTGGGTCAGGGCTGCTGCGGCGCGTAAGTGCTGGCCCGCCGCGTCGAGGAAGGGGCGGTAGTGCTCACTGTAAGGGCGGGCGACGAGGGTGTCGCCTTCGCGACGGATGACCGTGAAGTAGCTGGTGAAGGCCTCGGTGTGCTCGGGGTGTGCGGCGAGGTGTGCCGAAAATTCGGCGGCGGTGAGATCGGGCGGGTAGAAGGCGGCGCCGTCTGGGCGCACTTGGTTGCCCCAGAAGGGCGCGAAGTCGTGCAGGCGATCCCATGGCCCGGCCATGATGTCGAAATAGGCCAAGGTGTCGGCGGCTCCTGGCTGCGCTGCCAGCTCGGCGCGCCACTGTGGGTTTTCTTCAGCCACTTGACGCAGGAAGATCGCGTCCATGAGGTCGGCGGCTCTGACGAGCTCGGCGAGCACCGGTCGGTGAGACGCGGCGATGCGGGTCTCGGGGACGCCGAGCTCAACGGGTGCAAAGCGCGCGACACGGTCAGCCATCGTTTCCACGTGATCTTCTCCTTGTGGCGGTGCCGTCACCGCTGTGTTCTCCACGCTGCCCTCTTGGGGGTCGCAGGGTCCTTCCATCGCCGCAGGCGCGGCAGCGCAGGCGGCCAGTCCGCTCAGGCTCAAAGTAATAAGCCACGGCAAGAGGCCTGTCTTCGTCGTCGTCTGCATCAGTACCCTCATTGGGTTTGGATCTTGGTGCATCCAAGGGCTAGGAAAAGTAACGCAGGCCTGGCCGTGGGCCAAGCCTTTTGGCGCGGGAGCGGCAAAAAACTCGCAAGGATCTTGAAAAGAAAGCAAAAAGCCACCTGTCTCCAGGTGGCTTAGGCGGGCTGACGCCGGGGCATCAGCCAGAGGGGGTGGCGTGGGCTAGTCTTCTTCGTCCTCGTCGCCCTTGTTGACGAGCTCGCTGAGCTTGTCTTTGAGGAGGTCGCCGAGGTGGGCCGTGGACATGCCGTCGTCGTCGATGTACTGGCGCAGGGTGCCGGTCTCGCTGCGACGCATGAAGCTCTTGATGGAGAGGGCGATCTTGCGGTCGACGGGGTCGACGGAGATGACCTCGGCGCGATGGGCTTCACCGACTTGCACGACCTGACCGGGTTCGTCGACGCGATCGCGGCTGAGCTCGCTGATGTGGATGAGGCCTTCGATGCCATCGTCGATGGAGGCGAAGGCACCAAACTCGGTGAGTTTGGTGATTTTGCATTCCACCACGGCGCCCGGGGGATAGCGCTCGGGGAGGGATTCCCAGGGATCGGGGGTGAGCTGTTTGATGCCCAAGCTGAAGCGCTCGTTTTCGACGTCGATGTTGAGGACGACGGCCTCGACCTCGTCGCCGCGCTTGTAGATTTCGGCGGGGTTGCGCACCTTCTGGGTCCAGGAGATGTCGCTGACGTGGACCAAGCCATCGATGCCGTCTTCGACGCCGATGAAGAGACCGAAGTCGGTGATGTTGCGGATCTTGCCGATGATCCTGGTACCGACGGGGTATTTCTCTTCGAGGAGTTCCCACGGGTTGGGCTCGGTTTGTTTCATGCCGAGGCTGATCTTCTTGCTCTCCGTGTCGAGGTTGAGGACGACCACGTCGATGACGTCACCCACATTGACGACGCGGCTGGGATGCTTGACGCGACGGGTCCAGCTCATCTCGCTGATATGGATGAGGCCTTCGATACCCTCTTCCAGCTCGACGAAGGCGCCGTAATCGATGAGGCTGACCACGCGACCCAGGGCGCGGATGCCTGCGGGGTAGCGGTTGCCTGCATGTTCCCAAGGATCGGGGGTGAGCTGTTTGTAGCCGAGGCTGACGCGCTCGTTGTCGGCGTTGAACTTGAGGACCTTGACCTTGATTTCGTCGCCGATGTTGACGACTTCACTGGGATGGTTGACCCGGCCCCAGCTCATATCGGTGATGTGGAGGAGGCCGTCGATGCCGCCGAGGTCCACGAAAGCACCGTACTCGGTGATGTTCTTGACCACGCCGTCGAGGACCGCGCCTTCCCGGAGTTTTTCCAGGGTTTTGGCCTTGAGGGTGGCGCGCTCTTTCTCGAGGAGCGCCCGGCGCGAGAGGACGATGTTGCCACGTTTCTTGTTGAACTTGATGATCTTGAAGCGGAACTTCTGCCCGATGAACTTGTCGAGGTTGCGCGTCGGGCGCAGCTCCACTTGGCTTCCGGGCAAGAAGGCGCGCACGCCGATGTCGACCGAGAGGCCTCCCTTGACGCGGCTGATGATGGTGCCCTCGACGATGTCATCGCGTTCAGCGGCCTTGGAGATCTCCTCCCAGACCATGAGGCGGTCCGCCTTCTCTTTGCTGAGCACGCAGAGACCGGATTCATTTTCCGTGGCCTCGACGAGCACGTCGACTTGGTCCCCGATTTTGACCGATAGCTCGCCGCCTTCGGCGATGAACTCCGCCTTAGGGACTTGGCCCTCAGACTTGAAGCCGATGTCGATGACGATGAAGTCACCCACGATATCGACGACACGACCCGAGACGATCTCACCTTCGCGGATGGCCTTCTGATCCTGTTCATACTCGGCCAACAAGGCCTCAAAGCTATCAGCATCCATTGACATATCGACGTTGCTCACTTGAGTCATGCGACTCCCCGACCAAAAACGGTTGAAGTTGACGAACAGCGCCCCGACATGGGGCGCCAAGACCATGCACGCGTGTCTGCTTTGCCTCGGGCGCGAAGTCGGCTACACCTTAGCGAAGGCAAGACACGAACCGGTGCTCTTTACAGAGTTCAAAGCCACAAGTCAAAGTGATTCGACACGGGCGATCCGTCTCCGTGACCGACGTGTGCGCCCTCTTCTCTTCTCCAACCAAGGAAATCACATGAAGAAGTTCAACCATGCCCCGCTTCCATTTGCCCCTGATGCGCTCGAGCCCTTCATCGACGCTGAGACCGTGGCGCTGCACCACGGCAAGCATCACCTGGGCTATGTCAATGGCGCCAACGGCGTGTTGGGCGCCCTGGTCAAAGCGCGGGAGAGTGGTGATTTTGGCGCGGTCAAAGGGCTGACGCGGGATCTGGCTTTCCATGTCTCAGGCGCGCTGCTGCACGAGCTCTACTGGGCCATGATGGGCGCGGCTGGCGACACCCAACCTGAAGGGGCCTTCGCGGCCCAGATTCAGGCCGATTTTGGCTCCTTTGATGCTTTCAAGGATCAGTTCACGGCGGTGACCGTGGCGGCCGAAGGGAGTGGTTGGGGGGTCTTGTCCTGGGAGCCGGTGACGGCGCAGCTCCTCATCGGTTTCGCCGAGGTGCACCAGCACGCGACCTTCAGGGGCGCGACGCCTCTGCTGGTGTGTGACGTGTGGGAGCACGCCTATTACCTGAAGTACCAGAATCGCCGCGCCGACTATGTCAAGGCCTGGTGGCATCTGGTGCAGTGGCCAGCCGTGGCGCGTCGCTGGGCCGAGGTCAAAGGCTAGGGTGTCTTCGTTGGGCCCGGGCGCAGCCCTGAAGCTGCGCCCAGCGCGGGCTCACTCGGCGTCGGCTCAGGCGTTTTCCGAGTCGAAGGCGATGATTCGGCAGCCACAGGACTCCATCTCGATGGCGCGCCAAGGGAAGGCGCCGATCCAGCACCGCTTGTTGGAGAGCTGGTCGATCTCGCCGCCCATGCACTCGGCGTGGACGATGCGCTTGGGGAAGAGTTTGAGGTGCATGACCTGGTAGTAGTAATCCTGCGGGAACATCTCGTCCCAGGTCTGTCCGTATTTTTCCACCAGCTTGGCTTCGGCGCGCTTGAAATGATCCGGTTGCCATTGACGGATGATGGTGTTGAAGGGGTGGTCGGCGCTGCCGCAATCGACACCGATCCACTTGAACTGCATGTCGGCGCACCACTTGTCGAAGTCCGGGCTGGGGCCGGGGTGGCAGATGAAGTAGCGGATCTCGTCGGCACCCTCGTGAGACCAGTCGTAGTTGTGGTAGCCCGTGTTGATGATGAGGATGTCTCCCTTGCGGATGTCGGCCTTGGACATGAGGAGGTCAGGGGAGTAGAGGCCGTAATCCTCGACGCTGTCGGAGATGTCGACGACCACACCGTCGCCAACCCACTCCTGAATGGGGACCATGCCGATGGGGCGGCCATGGCCGTAGAAGTGGATCTCGCCGTCCATGTGGGTGCCCACGTGGTTGCTCATTTTGATGACTTGGCCGTTGGCGCCCTGGCCGCCGCCGTTACAACCCGCCAGTCTTTTGAAGTACTGAATCTGGAGGGGCATGTAGCTGGGCCACGGGGGGGTGTGGATGCTCAAGGGCATGGTCAGATCGTAGATCTTGACATCTTCTCGCATCATTTTGAGGAAGGCTTCGTTCGTCATGTCGTTGGGCTCCTTTGAGGTGATAGAGAGAGGCGCCGAGCGACTCGGCTTGGCGCGGCGAAGGGGCCATCGCGTGGCGTTCAGCGGCGGCGCAGGAGGGCCTCACGCTCGGCCTTGGCGATGGCTTCACGGTATTGCAGGATGCGTTGGGCCATGCCGTAGTCGGTGGCGCTGCGGCCTTGTCGCTCCGGGGTGACCTTGGGGAAGTAGATGTAAGCCGCGTAGGCTTCGCTATAGGTCCAGTCGTAGTCGACCGCTTGGAGAGCGAGGAGCGGGTGGGTCTGGCAGGTGGTGCTGGGGTGGGCCGTGGACAAGTAATAGGCTGCGAATTCAGGGGTGCTGCCCAGGGCGTCAGCGATGACGGGTGGGTCGGCGGGGAGCTGCACGAGCTGCCACCCGTAACGGATGCTGCTGCCCGGACCCCAGGCGGGGGTGGTGGCGTAGACGGCCCCTTGGCTCGGCAGGTGGTCATGGTGGAGGCGATAGGCCACCGAAGGCGTTCCACCGAGGGCGGTGGCGTCCAGGGCGGTGTGGGCGGCGCCCATGTGGGTGTAGGTGCGGTCGGCGGCGCTCTGGATTTCCCGGCGGTAGTTGTAGGCGATGACGGGTTCGCGACGGGCGAAGAAGAGGTCCCATTCGGCCTCGGTGCCGGTGAACATCTTCTCGGAGTTGGAGAAGGCGCCGCACCACAGGGCGGCCACCAGGGCCTGCACCTGTTCACAGAGCTCAGGGCCCACCTGGGGACACAGGGTGGCGTACTCGGCCTGCATGTTGGTGTAGTAAGTGGTGACCTGGTTGTAATAGGTGAGGGGTAAGAACCACATGTAGCTGGGGATGGCGGGTAGGGCGTCGAGGAGGGTGGCCCGCGGTCCCGCCGGCAGGGTGTTGGCCAGGGCGATGATGGCGGCTTGGGTCCACTCCTGGCTCATGGGCACGTCGGCGCCGTAGATGTTGACGACGATGCCTTCGAGGTAGAGGCGCCGCGCGGCCTCGACCAGGGTGACGAGGAACATGTCACGCGAGAAGCTGCTGTACTGGTATTCCGTGAGCAGGGGCCCGGCGCCGGTGGCGATGTAGGTGCGCAGGGGCTCAGTGAGATCCATGCCGATCTCCATGGTCAGGGCGTTGACGATGCCGGCGCGGGCGAGGTGCTCGAAGAGAGCGGCGCTCAAGTGGCCGAGCTCGGCCGTCCCGTGGACCTCGCCGAACATGAAGAGGACGTCGTCGCCGAAGTCACGCACCAAGATGTCGAAGTTGTAGCGCCGCGCGCCGGCGACATCGCACTGTAAGGGGAAGCTGTTGTCACGGATCCAGGTGGCGATGTCGGCGCTCGTCGTCGGCGGGTGGGTCAGTTGGCCGCAGGTGGGCAGGGCGGGGTGGGCGGCGCAGTTGGCGGTGGTGCACTGGCAGGAGATGGGGTCGCAGTGGAGGTCGCCGCCGCATGGGCTCGCGCAGAGGCCACCGCAGCCGTCATCGCCGCAGCACTGGCCTTCGCAGTTGGGGACGCAGGGTTCGAGACAGGTGAAGGTGTGGTCACAGACGAGGCCGCCGTCGCAGGTGCCGCAGAGGCCGCCGCAGCCGTCGTCGCCGCAGGCTTTGTCGTCGCAGTCGGGGACGCAGGGCTCGGCGCAGGTGAAGGTGTGGTCACAGACGAGGCCGTTGTCACAGGTGCCGCAGAGGCCGCCGCAGCCGTCGTCGCCGCAGGCTTTGTCGTCGCAGTCGGGGACGCAGGGCTCGGCGCAGGTGAAGGTGTGGTCACAGACGAGGCCACTGTCGCAGACACCGCAGAGGCCGCCGCAGCCGTTGTCGCCACAGGCTTTGCCGTCGCAGTCGGGGGTGCACACTTCGTTGAGATCCGTGAGATCTGGGCTGTCTTCGATTTCCAGATCGGGGAGGTGCACCTCTGGGGTGTCGACCTCTGCTTCGAGGTCGGCGTCCGTCAGGTCGTGGTCTTCTGGTGGGCCGTCGAGGTAAGCGAGGGTGGCCGGTGGGGTGTCACAGGCGTTGGCGGCGAAGAAGGCGACGAGGAGGAAGGGGAAGAGGGCCAGCGCGAGGCGCGGTCCACGAGCGGAGAGAGGGTAGCTTTTCATGGGGCGTATCGTGGCAGAGAGCACCGTTGAGAGGGGACGCGAGCTTCGCCTGGCTCATGGAGCGTCGCGCCCAGGGCAGGCAGAGTATTGTAGTTCTGGTGTGGGGAATCAAGGACTACAGGCGCAAAAGACTGGGGCGCTGGGCGGCGTCGAAGCAGAGAGGTAGGCGCTGCCATGGCGTGGGTGGATCCGGGAAAAAAGGGCGATGGCGGCGCGAGGCGAAGGAGGCTCAGTTGGGTTCGGTGGTGGCGTTGGGGCCCTGGACCCATTGGCGCATACGCCGCGCGATGCGTTGGCAGTCGTCGACCATGATGGTGAGGGCTGGGACGAGGAAGAGGATGACCCAGGTGGCGAAGAGGATGCCGACGCCGAGGGAGATGGCCATGGGGATGAGGAAGCGGGCTTGGCGCGAGGTTTCGAAGATCATGGGGGAGAGGCCGAAGAAGGTGGTGAGGGTGGTGAGGATGATGGGGCGGAAGCGGCGGCCAGCGCCGGCGATGACGGCGGCGGCGGGTTCCAGGCCTTGGAGGCGATAGTCGTTGGTGACGCTGACCATGACGAGGGAGTTGTTGATGACCACACCTGAGAGGGCGACCATACCGAGGATGCTGATGAGGCTGAGGTTGTAGTCCAGGAGGACGTGGCCGATGACGGCGCCGGTGATGCCGAAGGGGATGGCGAGCATGACGATGAGGGGTTGGATGTAGGAGCGGAAGACGACGGCCATGAGGGCGAACATGACGAGGAGGGCCACGGTGTAGAAGATGCCGAGGGCGGCGAAGATTTCGGCTTGTTCCTCTTGTTGGCCACCGAGGGCGAAGCTGAGGCCGGGGGTGTTTTCGAGCAGGTCGGGGACGAAGTTGCGTTGTAGGTCGTTGATGACCTCGTCGGCGGTGATGACGGCGTCGTCGATTTCGGCGCTGACCGTGAGGATGCGGCGGCCATTTTTGCGTTGGATGGTGGTGTAGGCGCGGCCGCGTTCGAAGTCGGCGGCGAGTCGGAGGGGTATTTCGCCGCCTTGGGGCGTGCGGATGAGGAGGGTTTCCAGGGTGTGGGGTGAGGTGCGTTCCGCTTCGGGCAAGCGGGCGAAGACTTGGACCTCGTCGCGCCCGCGTTGCTGGCGCAAGGCTTCTGCGCCGTAGAAGGCGCTGCGCACCTGGCGGGCCAAGGTCCGCTCGGAGACGCCGAGGCTGCGGGCCTCTGGGCGGAGCTTGAAGTCGATCTGTTCCTTGCCGCGGGCGACGCCGTTGTCGATGTCTTTGACGCCGTTGTAGGTGCCCAGGGCGTCGGCGAGGCTTGCGGCGGCCTCTTCGAGGGTGTGGGTGTCGCGGTGGCTGAGCTCGAGCTGGATGGGGGCGTCGGCGCTGCGCGGTCCCATGTTGAAGCGGAAGTTGAGGGCCTCGACGCCGACGGGTTCGCCGACGCGTTGGCGCCATTCGCGGGTGAAATCGCTGGAGGAGTAGGGGCGGTCGCCGGCGGGCACGAGGTAGACGCGGACCCTGGCGGTGTTGGCGCCCGAGGTGCCCAGCTCGGCGAAGACCCCGCGGACGTAGGCGTCGCCGCCGAGGGCGGCGATGGTCTCTTGGGCGGTCTGCACCAGGTGGGTGTGGATTTCGCGGGTGCGCTCGAAGGGCGCGCCGACGGGGAGGCGCACATTGGCCGTGGCCCAGTCGCCTTCGACTTGGGGCATGAGGGTGAAGGGGAGGTTGCCAGCGGCGAGAAAGCCCCAGGTGCCGATGAGGATGGCGACGCCCGTGGCGATGACCAGGTAGCGCAGGGCGATGGCGAGCTGCACCATGGGCTGGAAGACGCGGCGGGTGAACCACTCGACGGCCTCGGCGAAGTAGCGCTGGGCGGCGCGTACCAGGCCGAGGATGCCTTTGGGGTTGCGGCGCAGGTGGGCGAGGTGGGCCGGGAGGACGAAGAGGGATTCGACCAGCGAGAGGGCAAAGATGGAGATGACCACCACGGGGATGACGGCGTAGAACTTGCCCATGGTGCCGGGGAGAAAGATCAGGGGGATGAAGGCGGTGATGGTGGTCAAGACGGCGAAGGTGACGGGCATGACCACTTCGCGCACGCCGGCGATGGCGGCCTCGAGGCCGCCTTTGCCATCCTGGCGGTGTTTGTAGATGGCCTCACCCACGACGATGGCGTCGTCGACGACGATACCGATGGCGAGGATGAAGGCGAAGAGGGAGATCATATTGAAGGTGACGTCGAGGGCGGTCATCAGGAGGAGGGAGCCCAAGAAGGCGGCGGTGATGCCCATGGTGACCCAGAAGGCCAGGCGCAGATCGAGGAAGAGACCGAGGATGAGCAGGACCAGGCCCAGCCCGATGTAAGCGTTGCGCATCAAGAGGCCGATGCGGTCGCTGTAGGTCTCGGAGCGGTCGGACCAGATGGTGGTCTGCACGCCAGGCGGCAGGGTCTCGTTCTTGATGGCCAGGTAGCTCTTGACGGCGGCGGCGATGGCGAGGGGGGTCTGGGCGCCGATGCGAAAGACGCTGAGGGAGACGGCGCGTTTGCCGTTGAGGTAGGCCTCTTGATCGGTCTCGCGGAAGGTATCGAGCACGGTGGCGACGTCGCGCAGCCGGATCTGGGTGCCGTCGTCGCGGCTCAGGAGGATGGCCTCTTCGAAGTCCGAGCCGAAGTCGCGCTTCTCCGTGGTGCGCAGGAGGATCTCGCCGCCCGGGCTCTTGATGCCGCCAGCGGGGAGGTCGATGGAGGACTGGGCGACGTTCTGGGCGACCTGCTCGAAGGTCAGCCCGTAGGCGTGCAGCGCGGCTTGATTGAGCTCGATGGTGATTTCCGGGGGCCGGACGTTGTTCAGCTCGATGAGGGTGATGTCGGGTGACATGAGCAGCTCATCGCGGAAGGTCTCGGCCAGCTCGCGGAGGCTGCGTTCGTCGAGGTCGCCGGCGATGATGACCTCGAGGATGCGTTGGCGGCGGGAGGCCTCGGCGATGATGGGTCGCTCGGCGTCGACGGGGAGTGAGGTGAGGCGGCCGATGGCCTTCTCGATTTCGTTGCGCACCGTGGGGGTGTGGGCGTCCGAGAGGATCTCCACCATGACCGATCCCGAGCCTTCACGGGCGGTGCTGACGACCTGCTTGACGCCGTCGAGGCTGCGCACGGCCTCTTCCAGGGCGAGGAGGATGCCCTCCTCGACCTCTTCGGGGCTGGCCCCGGGGTAGGGCACGGTGATGTTGACGATTTCGAGTTCGACTTCGGGGAAGAGTTCCTGCTTGACGTAGGGCAGGATGAGCAAACCACCTGCCATCATCAAGAACATCAGGAGGTTGGCCGCGACGCTGTTGGCGGCCATATAGGCCAGGGGGCCTCTGGCTTGGGATCCACCCTCGCCGGGCGTGGCGGCGGCGGACTCGGGGCGCGGTGCCTCGCTCATGGCTGGCTCCGTTGGCCGCGCTTCTCTGGGCTTCGTTCTGGCGCCGCGTCTCGAGATTTTTCGCCCGCCCCTGGGCCTCTGCCACCCTCCTCCCCGCGGACGCGCAGGCGCATGCCCGCCGTGGGCGCGGCGAGCAGGGTGGTGATGTAACGCTCGCCGGGAGCGATGCCGTCGGTGGCGATGAGGCGGTCTTTGTCGCGCCACACGACGGTGAGGGTGCGCGCCTCGAGGCGTTGCTCGTCGTTGATGATGAAGAGGCGATCGCCGTCGCGGACGGCGTCACGGGGGATGGCGATGCCCGTGATGGCGTCGCGGGCCGGGAGGGTCGCTTCGACGAAGGTGCCCAGCAAGAGGGGCTTGCCTTCTGGCGGTCCCAGTGGGTCGGCGACCTCGACGAGAACGCGGGCCATGCGGCCCAAGGGCTCGACGTCACTCTGGAGGCCGAGGATGGTGCCTTGGCGTTCGACCATGCTGTATTCCGCACGGTAGCGGAGGGTGACGGGTGAGCCTTCGGTGGCGTTCCAGCCAGGGATGTTGATCCAGTGGACTTGATCGGCTGGGATGCTGAGGGTGACCCAGAAGTGATCCGTCCCGACGAGCGTGGTGAAGGGGGTCTGGGTAGAGAGGATGTCACCGATCTCGACGTTCTTCTGCTGGACCATGGCATTGAAGGGGGCGCTGATGCGGGCGCGCTCCAGATCGAGTTCGGCTTTTTTCAAGCGGGAGCGAGCGGCGTCGATGTTGGCGAGGGCGATGCGCACCTGGGGCTCTCGGGTGGCGAGGTGGCGCTGCTCCGGGGCCAAGGGGCCCAGGCTGTCTTCGAGGCTGGCGGCGAGGAGATCGACCTCGCGGGCGGCCACTTGGCTGCGCCCCTGCTCCAGGGCGAAGTGATCTTCGGCCTGGGCGAGGGCGATGCGTTGATCATTGACGGCCAGCGCATAGTCGCGGCTGTCGAGGCGGAGGAGGAGCTCGCCTTCTTGGATGCGGCCACCGGGGATGAGGGCCGGGTGGAGCCAGACCACGCGGCCCGGGACCTGGGCGCGGAGCTGGATGTGGCGGGCCGGGGTGACTGTGCCGAAGCTCTGGATTTGGACCTGGTGGGTGGCGCTCGTGGCGGTCTCCACCTCGACCAGGGTGCCGCGATCTTTGGGTTTTTGCCGCCCCGGTGCTTCGGCTGCGGCGATGAAGTGTTGGGCGACGAGCCAGCCGACGAGGACCACGGCGACGGCGCCTACTGAGTTGAGGAGAAATTGGATGATTTTTCGAAGCATGGGGCTTTAGGGGGCGCCTTGGCCGCGGGAGAGGGTCATGGGGTGCGCTTCCAGGTCGGGGCGCGGTGGCACCCAGGCGCCACCGAGGGCACGAAAGCGCTGGACCCAGTACGAGAGGTATTGGCGGTGGATGTCGAGTCGGCTGAGCTGGAGTTGTTGGAGCGCCGCGAGGGCGGTGATGACGCGGCTGTAGTCGGTGATCCCACCGAGGAATTGCTCGCGGGCCATGTGGAGGGCGAGGCTGGCGGTGTTGAGCTGGAGGTCGAGGTCGTCGAGGAGCTGCCTCTGCACTTCGCAGAGGGCATGGCTGCGTTCGACCTCTTCGAGGGCCACGAGGATGGCGTGGGCGTAGGCATAGACGCGCTCGCGCCAGACGGAGTGGGTGCGGCTGAGCTCGGCGGCGCGGCGGCCGCCATCGAAGACGGGCCCGCCGAGGGTGGCCCCCAGGCTCCAGAAGAGTTGATCCAAGAGATCGAGGGGGGCCGTGGCGGCGAGCATGAGTGAAGCGCTCAAGCGCAGGGTGGGCAGGCGGTCAGCCATGGCGACGATGATGCGGGCGTCGGCCGCTTCGACTCTGCGGCGCGCCGCGCGCAGCTCAGGGCGATGTTGGAGGAGGTCTTGGGGCGCGCCGAGGTGTAGCGCTGGGTCGGGCAGGGGTAGCTGGTCGAGGTGCGCTGGGACGTCGATGGCTTGGGCGCGTCCCAAGAGCACAGCGAGGCGCAGTCGGGCCAGGAAGTCCTGGGTGTCCACGGGGACGAGTTGGCTCTGCAGGCTTTCGAGTTGTTGCTGTTGTTGGAGGACATCGAGGGCCGAAGCCTGTCCCATGGCGAAGCGGAGGCGGACGAGGTCCAGATAGGTGGAGGCGATGTCGATCTGTTGCTGGCGCAGGGCCCGCCGGGCGCGCTGGTAGCGGACATCGAGCCAGGCCTCGGTGACCTGGGCGACCAAGGTCATGGCGGCGGCGTGGGCCATGTCGGCGACGGCCTCGCGCTCGAGCTCGGCGGCGGCGATCTGGGCAGCGACCTTGCCCCAGAGGTCGACCTCGTAGCTGGCGGCGGCGGAGACTTGGAAGTTGTTTTGGGTGACGGCGCCGCGGGCGCCGCCGCTGTGGGCGCGGCCGACGCTGGCCTGAGCGTCGAGGCTGGGCCAGCGGGCGCTGGCCGCCTGGTCGAGGGTGGCCTCGGCTTGGAGGAGGCGCTCCCAATAGGTGCGGAGGTCGAGATTGTCGTCCAGGGCGGCGGCGATGACGCCGTCGAGATCGGGGTCGTCGAGGAGGGACCACCACCGCTCAGGTGCGTTATGGGCGTTGAGGTGGACGTGGGAGAAGGTGTCC
This sequence comes from uncultured Myxococcales bacterium, assembly GCA_964454015.1. Classification (GTDB taxonomy): domain Bacteria; phylum Myxococcota_A; class Bradymonadia; order UBA4248; family UBA4248; genus CAYVQF01. Next base: position 69,592 of record CAYVQF010000006.1, on the reverse strand, counting down.
GGCAGGGGTGGTTGCGGAACGGAACCGACGTGGGCGGTGCCCAAGCAGGCGGACAAGAGCCAAGGGAGCGATAGGAGGCATCCGGCGCAAGTGGCGCGGCTCAGCAGGCTGGCGGCGAGATTAACGACAATAGGTGGCATCACGAATACAGTTGCGCGCTTTGCTGAATCCCGGGTCGGAGTTCATGAGGTCGATGCGCCACACGCCTCCTCTGCGCACGAGGGTGTAGATCTTTTCTCGGTTTTCGAAAGCGATTTTGACTTTGACCGTGTCTTCACTCCAGCGATCGAAGAAGCTGGGTTCTTCGACGACGTCGAAACCGCCCTCTTGGGCCATGAGGGCCATGAGGGTGTCCCAGGTCCAGTGGATTTTGGGATCGAAGTCGCCGGGCGGCCGGTTGGTGTTGAACTCGTGGACTTGGTCCATGGTCTTGATGGTTTCTTTGGTGAAGCCGCGCTTGAAGGTGTCCGTGTCGCTCTGTTGGGCGGCATAGACCGTGGTGTCGAGGACCGCGACGGGGCTCTGGAAGAAGTCCATGAAGCGGATGTCGTTCCACCACATGTAGACATAGGTCCCGACACCGATGGCTGCAATGACTCCAACAGCGATGAGCACTTTGTATATCCAAGACATGGTCGAGGACCTCCGTAGCGAGGGGGCTTATGGGCCAGCATGACGGATCGCGACAAGATGGGCTTGAAGGCCGCTGGCGCAGCGGCTATACGCTAACGTCGAAGGTGCCCCTGTCAAGGGAGTGGCGACATTCGCTCGCTGTGGGCGGGTGGGCCAGGTTAGCCCTGCGGCGTGCCATGGTGCCGCGGCGCGCGGGTGCCCATGGGGCCGGCGTGCGGGTCTTCGAGGAGGTCTTCTTGTCCACGAAGTGTGAGGCCATTCAAGCGCGGCTGGCGGCGATGGCGGACCCCCAGGTGGCGCTGCATTCGGCGCGCTATTTCAAGACCGGTCCTGGGGAGTACGGCGCTGGTGATCGCTTTCGCGGTATCCGGGTCGGGCCGCTGCGGCGTTTGGCCAAGGAGGTGGCGGCGACGCCCCTGGAGGAGGTGGCGGCCCTGCTTCGCTCAACCTTTCACGAAGACCGCCTGCTGGCGTTATTGTTGATGATACAAGGCTTTGAGCGCGGCGATGCCGAGACGCGCGACGCGATCTTTGGTCTCTATCGGGATCAGATGGCCTGCATCAACCAGTGGGATTTGGTGGACGCCTCGGCGGCGCACATCCCCGGCGCCTACATGCGGGATCGGGACCGGCAGCCTCTCTATCTTTGGGCCCGATCGCCCGTGTTGTGGGCGCGCCGCATCGCCATCGTGGCGACCTTCCACTACATCAGAGAGAGGGATTTCCAGGACACGCTGGCCCTGGCGCGCTTGCTCCTCCACGACAAGGAGGACCTTCTGCACAAGGCCGTGGGATGGATGCTGCGCGAGGTGGGTAAGCGCGATCAGGCGGTGGAGGAGGCCTTTCTGCGCGAGACCTATGGGGAGATGCCGCGGATGATGCTGCGCTATGCCATCGAGCGCTTCCCCGAGACGCTGCGGCAGCAGTATTTACAAGGGAAGATCAGCGCGGGCTGAGGCGCCCGGGCCCTGCCCCGGCGTGCCGGGCCTGGGGTGGTGCCGTGGCAGGGAGACATCGGGCTTGGGCCAAGGCGCCATCGGCCACTGCGCAAGGTTTGACAGCGGGCTTGCGCTGGTGATATGAAGCGCCTTTCGTGGTGAGGTGTGTGAAGCACTGGATGGCGCCACTGGTCGTGTATCGGTTTTTTTTCGACACCTGATGGTCAGTCCGTGGCGGTTGCTCTGGCACCCGTTGCGCACTGATTCCTCCCCCAACCCACCCGCGATGGGGTGGAAGCAAGGAGCTGCCTGCTCATGTTTGCCATGTTAGTCGTTGCCGTTGGCGTTGCTGCCGTCATGATTGTCCTGTGGATGAAAGCGAAACACGAAAGTGACGCCATTTTGGACAAGTTCGAACCTCTGCGCCAAGAACGGGAAGAGCTCAAGCGGGAGGTGTCGCAGTTGCGGGCCAAGGTGAGCCAAGGCCCGACGCAGGTCGCGGCGGACACGGGCGCCGTGGTTGCGAAGAAGAGCAAGAAGAAGAAAGGCGAGGAGGGCGCAGAGGAGAAGAAGCTGCGCGAGTTGAAGGAAGAGAACTTCAACCTCAAGGAAGACCTGAAGAAGCTCCGCAAAGAGATGCGCGAGCTCGATGGTGCCGACAGCGAGAGCCAGCGCGCCATTGTGGAAGCCCGCGCCGATACGGATCGTTTCAAGCAAGAAGTCGATGTGTTGCGGACCCGGATCAAAGGTCTGGAGCAAGAATTGGCGGCGCGCAGCGAAGAGGAAGGTGCCGTAACGAGCGCAGCGCCCGTGGAGAGCGATGGGGAAGAGCGATCGGCGGCGCAGGCCGAGATCGAGAAGTTGCAGCGCTTGCTCAGGAAAGCCCAAGGCGACTTCAGCGAGCTGAAGCGCGATCATCGGGAAGAGCTCGACGCCTTGCGCAAAGATGCCATTGCCCAGATCAAGGGGGGCAACAAGGAGCGCAGCCAGCTCAAGCGACAGAACAGCCAGCTCAAGAAACGGGCTGACAACAACCACAAAGCTTTCTTGGTGCTGCGTTCCCAGCTCATGTTGGTCGAGCAACGGCTCGCCGCGGTGGATGAGGCTTACAAAGCCAGCGTGCCCATGGGGACCTCCCAGCGCCACATCGAAGAGGCGTTGAACTTCTACCACACCAAGGATGCGCGCGAGGCCAAGGCGCGGGAGGATGCCCAGAAGGCGGTGGCCAAGCTGGCTCAGCTCGAGAAGACCCTGCGCGCCAAGGGCTTGGATCCCGACGCGCTGGAGACGAGCCTCGAGGCGGTCGCGCGACCGGCCGCAGCGGTCGAGGCGCCTGCAGCGGCAGTCGAGGCGCCTGCTCCGGCGGAAGCCCCGAAACGCAAAGACAAGAAGGACCGCGGCAAGAAGAAGGCCGAAGGCGATGACAAGGCGGTCGTGGCGCCCGAAGCTGAGGCGCCTGCCGAGGCGCCCGAAGCATCCCCAGTGGCCGAGGAAGAGAGCGCCACGGCGGACGTGGTTGCCGAAGAGAAGGCCGATGGCGAAGCGGTGGATGAAGACATCGATTCGGGTTGGGACGTGGCCGAACTCGAGGCCGAGGTGAAGGCCGACTAATCGCGGCGCTTGCGCGGGGTCCCCTTCAGATCGACCCTGCGCTGCCAGCTACGTCGGCGTGCCGTGGCTGCGCCCGCTTCCCTGCCCCTGTGCCGCGGCATCACGGTGGCGCGTATGAAGGGGAGGCGCTAAAAGGCGCGGCCGAAAGAGAGCCAGAACTCGACCAGGGTGCCGAGGTTGACTTCAAAGGCGGCCGACCAGCCCTGGGCGGTGCGGAAATCCAAGTTGACGCCGAAGATGCCGATGCCTGGGGTGGGGATGGCGCCCCACAGCCGGCCCGCGCGGCGCAGTGGCCCGACCAGCAGATCGGGGCGCTGGCGGTAGTTGATGGCGATGTTGAAGTCGTCGAGGAGGTTCATGCTGAGCTCGGTCTCCAGGACGAGGATGGAGGTGGTGTCCTTGAAGGTGTGGTCCGTGCCGAGGGCATCCCAGCCATAGAACTCGAAGCCATAGCCGATGCGGTTGATGAAGTGGATGTTCTCCAGGTGGGGCAAGAGGACGCTGGCGTCGAAGGAGAGCTCGACGTAGGGCAAGACGTTGAGGACCTGGAAGCCGAGTCCGCCAAAGTCCTCGTAGCGGGACTCCGTGGCGAGGGCGAAATAGGTGGCGCGGGCTTTCCCTTGCCAGAGCTTGTAGCCGAGGTCGCCGCCGACACTCCAGTAGTTCAAGCTGGTGATGTCCAGCAGCCCTTTGGGGGTGATCCACAGGCGACCGCTGCGGATCTCGACTTCGAGGCCGAGGAGGGCCGTGAGATCGAAGCTGTCGTTGGGCACCCAGCGGATGTGGAGGCTGGGTTTGATGCCGTCGATGTGGCGTTGGTTGGGGGCGAGGGAGCGGGCGCCTCCTTTGAAAGTACCGATGAGATCCAAGGCGTAGGTGGCGGCGAAGAGGACCAGGCCGCTGTGGAAGAGGGAGCTCCAGACGGGGTTGAGGGTGTCGGCGTCGTTGGAGAGGATGGCGATGGTGGCGGCGCTGGCCAGGAGGCCCAGGGCGACGCCCTCGGCGATGAGTAGGCGCACATGGGAGCTGTCGTCGCGGGCGCAGCGGTGTCCCCAGCCATGCCAGACCGTGGAGACCAAGATCGCCCACAGGCCGCAGCCGACGGAACCGGGGGCGCGATCTTGCGGGCGGAAGTCCCAGCCTTGTTCCCGGAGCTCTTCGTCGGAGAGGTCCTCCATCAGGTGGGTGTCGGTGTTGCTGGTGGGGAGGGGGCGCTCGGGGCGGCTGTCCTGGGCCCAGGCGGGGGTGGCCAGCAGGAGGCAAACGGCGAGGAGGGCCGCGCCGAGGCGGCGCCAGAGGCGGCGCCAGAGGCCGCGCTGGCCTTGCCCAGACAAGGCTGTCTGGGCCCGCTGGGTGACATGCGCCGTCTGGAGCAGGCCCATTTAGTCCGTTCCCTCGATGGTGGTGGTGGGGAGGGTCAGGGTGAGCGGGGTGAGTGCCGCTGGGCCGATTTGCAAGAGGAGAGGCTCGGGGTGGGTGTTGCGCTGGTTGAAGGGCTGGGCGCCCGTGACGCCTTGCCAGGAGGAGCCGGCGTCGAGGGCCTGGGTGACGCGACTGCGATCGTTGATGCCTTGAATGGAGACCAGATCTTTGATGAGCCTGGCGAGGTCATAGGCGATGGCTTCATGGGTGGCCGGGAGCCGCTCGTAGAGATCGCGGAAGGTATCGACGAAGAAGCGGTTGACCTCGCCTGGGCGCTGCGGGGCGTAGGAGACGGGGAAAATGGCACCGCTCAGATAGCGCGCCGCGCGGGTGGGGAGGTCGTCAGCGTACCAGGTGCTGCTGCCGAGGAAGGTGATGAAGCGGCGCGGATCGCGCGGACCAGGGCGCTCCTCGGGGTTGCGTGACCAGATGTTCTCCTGGGCCAAGAACGAGGCGACAAAGGCGGCATCATCGGCCGTGGTGGGCACGAAGATGGCGTCAAAGCTCAACTTGGCCAGTGAGGCTGCGACCTTGCGCAGGTCGGTCGTGCCTGGCGCGTAGACGTGGGTGGTGACGATGCTACCGCCAGCCAAGAGGTAGGCCTGTTCGAAGCGTTGGGCGATGGTGTTGGCGTAAGGGCTGTCCGGGTAGACCATGACCGTTTGGGTCAAGCCTCTGGCGACACTCTCCCGGGCGAGGTGCTGGAGCTCGCCGTCGACGTCGATGCCAAAGCGGTAGGCGCCGAGGCTGGCGATGTTGGCGTCGTAGGTCATGGCGATCAGGGGGATGCCTCGCTGGGATGCGTCTTGGGCGGCCTGGCGGGCCTCTTCTCCATCCAGCGGGCCGATGATGGCGATGGCGCCCATGGCGTCGAGCTCGGCCACGGCCTCCTTGGCGACGCTCGGCAGGGAGCGGCTGTCTTTGAAGACGAAGGTGAGGCGGCGCCCGCCGCCGCTGGCGAAGGCACCTTGACCCTGCAAGATGCCGCCCAGGACTGCCCGGCCCATGCGCCGCGACTCGCCGGTGAGGGGGAGGATGACCCCAATGACCACGGCGTTGTCCCGGTCGTCGTTGGCTTCCATGAGGCGTTCGATTTCCGTAACCCGTTGGGTATCACCGATTTCGGCCAGGGCCGTGCGGGCCACGACGGCTGCTGCCGCCATTTGGTCGCGGTCCTGGGTGCCGAGGCTACGCCTAAAGGCAGCGTCGGCCTGTACGGCACGGATCAGGGGGCATGGGTCGGCGTGTTGCGAGAGGGCCTCAGGCGCAGCGGCGCTGCTCTCGAAGGCGCGGACCTTGGCGTAGTGGGCCCAGGCCTCTTGGTGCTGGGCTTCAGCGGCGGTGAAGGCAGCTCCGAAAGCGGCGAGGGCTGCGGGCAGCGCCCCTGCTTGGAGGTGGGCTTCGCCAAGCATGGCCCAGAAGCGGGCCTGGTCGACGGGATCGACCCAAGGGTTGGGGTCGGCTGGATGCGTGCCGAGCTTCTGGTAGGCCTCGGTGCGCTGGCCCCGATCGACGGCGCAGGCCGTGTCGTAGAGACGTGCTGCTGCGGCGAGATCCGCCTCTGGGGCTTGACGGGCGTTGGCGAAGGCAGCGCACGCTTCGAGGCGGCGGCCTTGGGCGTAGAGGGCGCGGCCCATGAAGAAGTCCAGGGTGGGGTCGGAGACGGTGTCACCAGCGGCGGCAGCGTAGGCAGAGAGGGCACCAATGGGATCGTCCGCGGACAAGAGCCGCTCGAGGAGGTCGGGCCCGGCTGGCGTGCCTTGGGGGAGGAGCTCTTCCCCGTCAACGATGGGCACCGGCGCAGAGCAACCGGTGATGCAGGCCGTCACCAACACGAGCATCAGAGAGATCACGCTCCACCTCCATGTGGGCAGTGGCGCCCTAATCTGATGGAGTGGCAGAGGGCACTCCTGGCGCTGGAGCGAGCATTGTCGCAAGTGAGCTTCGCCGCAAAATTGACACCTCTCGACGTTCATGACAGCTCGGGGAGCAAGAGGAGAGAGGGCCGGGTCGACAGGGGATGACCCGGCAGAGGTGACCATGATAGCGCAGCTCACGGCGAGGCGACACCTTTGGAAAAATGGGCGCCCGGGTGGCGATGGCCCTCGACCGAGGCCAGTAGGTAGAGCGCGGCCGCGACGAGGAAGAGGGTGTCGAAGGTGCCCGAGACCAAGGCCACGGGGATGGTGGCGACGGAAGCCCACACGCCAAAGGCGGCGTTGACGCCCCATAGGCGGGCGATGGCGGCGGGCTGGGTGGCGCCGACGCGGCGCAAGAGGAGGGTGAAGGGGATGCCTGTGGCGAAGCCTATGGGGCAGCAGACGGCAGCGACGACGGCGAGCCGCCCGGATAGCGCCCAGGGGTGGGTCCAGGCGACGAGAGTCGGCGCTCCGAGGGCGAACAAGGCGAGCAGGGTGGCGGCGGCCCAGCAAGCGCGGCCGAGGCGCTGAGGTGCGAGACGTCCAGCGAAGTAGGCGCCCAGGCCCGAGCTGAAGAGGAGGACGCCGAGGATGAAGGAGAAGGCCAGGGTGGGGTGGCCGAGGGAGAGGGTGAGGCGGTGAATGAGGCCGAACTCCATGAACATGAAGGCCGCTCCGAGGGCGGCTGCGGCGAGGCTGGTGCGCCAGGGGCGGTGTGGGCGCTGGGCGCGCCGCCAATGGGGCAGACAGAGGATGGCGGCGGCTACGGCCGTGGCGATGAGGAGGAGGGCGGCGAGGCTGAGCTCGGCTAGCGGGAGGCGATCGAGGTGGTCGCGGGTGGTGTGGGGATCGCGCAGCGCCTGGCCGAGGGCACGCCATTGGGACCAGCTCTTGCTCTGGAGAAAAGGCCAGGCGTCGGAGGCCGGGCGGAGCATTGGGGGGGCGCCAGCGAGGTGGTCCCGGTAGGCCGGCGCTTGGTGGCTAGGGTGGTGCGGGATGTAGAGGGGCTCTCGCGGTATGCGGGCCAGATGACGCAGGAGGCTTGCAGCCTCGGCAGAAGAGAAGGGGTCGGCTTGCCAGGCCAGGGCGGCGAAGAAGGCGGGTTCACCATCGGGGCTGAAGGCGCGCCAGATGGCGACGTGGTGCGGATCGAAGGCGCCGTGCTGGTCCTCGACGGCGGCGCGCAAGGTCGCGATGAGGCGCGGCAGGTAGGGCTCGGGGAGGGTGATGAAGAGGACGCCGCGGTCGCCGAGGTGCTGGAGGTAGTCCGTGAGCCCCTCCCGGGTGAGGAGGAAGCTCTCGGCCAGATCATGCCCGCTCGCTCCGAGGGCGGCGTTGGTGATGGTGTGGGGGCACAGGATGAGGTCGAAGCGCTCATGGCGGCGCCTGAGGTGGGCCCGGGCGTCGGCGACGACGGCCTCGACCCTTGGGTGCTGGAGAATGGCGTCGGTGAAGTCGCGCAGCTCGTCGTCGAGGAAGGCGAAAATGGCCGGGTTGATCTCCACGGCGACGACCTGGGCGGCGCCATTGCGCAGGGCGGTGAGCACCTCGCGGCCGCCGCCGGCGCCAGCGACGTAGACCTTGGGGGCTTGGCGGCTGGTGAGGAAGAAGGCTTCGTCGTCGAGGTTGGGGCCGAGCTGGTCGATGGGGGCGCGGGGGGCGGCGACGTGGGTGAGGGCGGCCCCCCCATCGATGAGGAGGGCAAAGGCAGCGGCGCCGCTGGGGTCGGGGTAGGTGATGAGATCGACCCGACCGAGGTTGGACCAGCGGTGGCCGCGATGATGATCGGGGCTGTCGAGGATCGCTTGGACCTGGAGAGCGTCAAGGCTTTTGTGGTGGGAGACCTGGAGGCGGAGGAGGGTGTCGGCCCAGGGGAGGGAGGCCAGGGCGAGGGCACAGGTGAGCATGGCGGCCCAGCGCGCTGTTCTGTGGAGGGTGGATCCCAAGAGCAAGGCAGCACCGGCCGTGGCCGTGGCGCTCAGGGCCAAGGTCTGGGGAACGCCACAGGTGGGGATGAGGAGGGGCGAGAGGAGCGCGCCGAGGGCGGCACCGCTGAGGTCGGCGAAGATGATGCCTGCGACGCCGTGGGGGTGGGTGGCGAGGAGGGCCGCGGTGACGACACCGCTGAGGAAGAAGGGGAGGGCGATGAGGGTGAGGGCGAGGGGGAGGTAGAGCCACTGTGCCGGGTCGTGGAGGAGATCGAAGGGCTCGAAGGGGAGGTGTTGCAGGAGGGCGAGCGGGAGGAGGAAGGCCGGCGGGAGGGCGGCGGCCCAGGTGAGGAGGCGCGCCGGTTCGGGGTGGCGGGCGACCCAGAGGCCGGCGAGGGCGAAGCCGAAGAGGGCCATGGCCACGACGATGGCGACCAGGGGGTACCAGAAGGAGAAGGAGATGGCCCGGGTGAGGGCGACCTCATGGACGAGGGTGGCGCCAGCGAGGGTGAAGATGGCGGCGTGGTGGCGCCGTGGTGCGCTGGGCTCCGGCATCGTGGGGGTGGCTCAGCGGTCGCGCATGAGGATGCGGGGCCGTACCCATTCGTCGTTGTCGATGCCGATGATGGCGTCGTCGGGTGAGCGGGTGCGGGGCGGATCGTAAATGACGGGGATTTCGGCCATGCGGAAGGGGCCGGCCATGTTGAGGCGGGTGCTGGGGGCCTCGGCGAGGTAGAGCATGACGCTGTTGTAGCCGCGAGGGAAGCCGCTGTCGAGGCTCAGGGTAGGCATGAGGCGGACGTTGCGGACGGTGTACTGGAGGCAGTGGCGGTCGCGATAGATGACGCGGATTTGTTCGTTCGTCGGGGTGGTGGGGAGCTCGGCGCGTTCGATGCGGACGGTGATGGTCTTGCCGCTCTCGCCTTGGATGGGGGCCCAGGAGGAGGAGGGCAGGTCGAAGGTTCCCGAGCGGTCGAGGAGGGTGGCCGGTCCCAGCCCGGTGTCGGCGGCGTCCTGCCATTGGAGGCGCGGTGGATCGGGTTGGTAGACCAAGAGGCCGACGCCCGCCGTGGTGCCTGGGCTGACGGCGACGATGGTGACGCCAGTGGCGTTGCGCGGGCGCGAGGGGAAGAGCTCGCGGACGAAGCCTTCGTCGATGATTTCGTAACGATAGGCGTGTGAGAGGTGGGTGCGGGTGTCGGTGGAGCGGGGATCGGTGCGTTGGCGGACTTCTTCGCCGTTGGGGACGCCGTCGTTGTCGTAGTCGAGCTCGGCGTCTGGGTTGAGGTAGTCCGTGCCGGCGATGAGCTCGAGGAAGTCTGGGAGGCCGTCGCCGTCGGTGTCGACGAGGGTGGCCTCGGTGCCGATGATGGCCTCGTCACAGTCGCTGAGTCGGTCGAGGTCTTGGTCGGCCGCGGCGATGAGGTTGGCGCAGGCCGTGGGGAAGTCAGGGGTGTTGGGATCGAGGCCGGTGAGGACCTCGACGAAATCGCTGATGCCATCTTGATCCGTGTCGGGATCGCGGGGGTTGGTGCCGATGCGGGCCTCTTCGTCGTCGGGGAGGCCGTCGGCGTCGGAGTCGAGGCGCGGGCCGTCGGGTCCGGGGACGGCGTTGAGGTTGGCGGCGATGACGAGCTTGCCTTGGAGCGGGGTGCGCATGGCGACGGTGTCGATGGCGGCGAGGGTGATGCCGTCGACGGCGTTGAAGCGTTGGGCGATGCCGCCGCCGGCAAAGGCGATGGCTCGCATGGCGTCGGCGACTTCGTCGTTGGTGTCGCTGTCTTGGCTGGCGAGGTGGAGGGTGTGGACCCGCACGCCGCCGGTGTCGAGGTAGGTGGCCGCTTGGACGAGGTCCTCGACGATTTGGGCGCCAAGGGCGGCCTCACAGGCGGCCGAGGGGCTGTTGCCTTGGTTGATGCAGGCGACATCCGTGGGGGCGCAGCATTGGGCATCTCTGGCCAGGGGGCTGTGTGGGCCAGCGTTGACGATGACGATGACGTATTGGGTCAGCACGCGTAGTCCCGCGGGGAGGGCGGCGGCGTCGTCTTCGACGAGGGTACGGGCCGTGCGCAAGGCCTCGCGGTAGTCGCGGCACTGGTTTTCGGCGAGGCAGGGCTGGGCCAAGGAGAGGGAGGCGACGGCGCCGATGATTTCCCCGGGGTTGCGGGTGAAGGCGCCCTCAACGGGGGCGAACTTCCGGGGGCGGCCGCCGTAGCCGATGATGGCGAAGGCGGCCTCGGGGTTGTTCAAGTTGCTGTAGACGAAATCGTTGATGAGGCTGACGCGCTTGGCCGCCGGGTCGTAGGTGGAGAAGAGAGGACCGGCGGCTTGATCGACCAGGAGGATGATGCGGAGGGGAAAGCGCGCTTCAGTGGGGTCTTCCGTGCAGACGCGCCCAGAGAGGGCGAGGCGGTTGGCCTCTTTTCGCGCCATATGGGGTGAGTAGAGGTTGGTGTCGGTGCAACCGGCGCAGAGCAGGAGCAGGAGCCAGGTCAGGGCCGACAGAGGGCGAAGCTGGGGCGCAGTGCAAGGGGGCATGGTGCTCACTCTGGCGTTGGGCACAAGGGTGCGGCTTCTTCAACCACGTCGGGGTCTGGGGAGGGTAGCTCTTCCTCGATGTCCGAAGGTTCTGGCGTTGGCTCTTTGCAGGCGTTGGCCGCCGTCTCCCAGGCCACGATGACACAGGTGCCTTCGACACAGGTTTGGCCCAGGGGGCAGGAGGCTCTGAGGCAATCGGCGCGCAGCGGCGCGACGACCAGGCGCGAGCCATCGGGATCGACGCGACGCTCGAAGCGCACGACCTCAACCCCGTCTTGGAGTCCCTGGACGACGACCCATTGGGCGCCAGGTAGGGCCGAGATTTTGATGTCCTGGGGGAGCTTGCGCACGATCTCCTGGGGGCAGACCAGCAAGTCCATGACCCCTGCGTGGCGTGGCTGGCGGTCGTTGTCGAGGACCGAGACCCGGACCTCGGTCAGGCCCGCTGGGACGGGGATGTCCCCGCAGATGCGGACCGTGAGCTGGTCACTCTCTTCGCCACAGCCCAGGGCGAGGGCGAGCAGGGCTACGAGGAGGAGGATAGGCAGGAAGGGTGGGCGCATGTGAGCACCTGCAACGCAGAAGCCAGGCAGCCTGGCGCGTGGGCTGAGCGCATGGTGGCCCGAAATGGCCAGGCACAGATCAGCATGGGTGGCAGGTTAGCAGGGGTGCGTTCGGGGCGCAACGGTCGCAGCAGCGCCAGCGGGGCGTCCTAAGATCGCGTGGGCTTGCGCTGGGGAGCGGGCGCAAGGTTGGGCCTTGGTGTGGGCTGTGGCCATTGCTGTAGCCAGCGCTGATGCTCGCGCCAGAGCTCCTCGAAGTGCGGCGAAAAGAGAGTGGGTCCGGTGGGCGAGCGCAGGCTCTGGTTGAAGCTGGGCATGGCAGCCAGCGCCTCTTGCGCCGCGCTGCGCGCGGGCTCGGGCAAGGCGTCGACTTCGGCGACGGTGGTGCGGTAGGTGTGTTGGTCGATGGTGACGGTGATGAGGGTGTCCGTGGCGGCGGGATCGCCTTCGATGGTGATCTCGGAGCGCTGGCTGCCTTCGGGCGTCTGCACCTGGCTTCGGTACTGGAAGCGCAAGCTCTGGGCGGCGCTGGCGCCACCCGGGGCGGACTCGAAGCGGTCAAAGGGCGGGGTCGTGAAGCGGTCAAAGGGAGACGCAGGGCGCGGCGGCTGTACTTCCAGCGCCGTCCCGAGTCTGGCCGGGGCCGCAGCGAGGGTCAGGGTGAGGTTGCTTCTCTGGCCCGCCTGGAGCACCACGAGCTGCACGTTGTCGCCGACGCGCTGGCCCTGGACGTAGTCCACCACGTCGCCTGGGCTCGCTGCGGGGCGTCCATCGATGCTGAGGATGATGTCGTTGCGTTGGAGGCCAGCGCGCTCGGCTGGGCTGGCGCGCAGCACTTGGGCGACCAAGACCCCTTGCCCGGGCGGCAAGTCGAGATGCGTCGCCAGCAAGTCCGGGTCGGGGAGGCTCTGCAGTTGGAGTCCCAGGTAGGCTCTCTCGGCGTCGCTGCTCTGGGCGTGGGCCGTTGCGGCGCCCAGGCACAAGGCCAAACAGGGGATGACAACGAACATTCTTCTGAGAATCAACATGGCGTACCTCCTTGGTTCGATGCTTTGGCTGATGCCGATCTCATGTAACCACGGGCACTAAGCAGCGCTGGCGCCTTGCAAGGCGGCCGGTGCGGCTGCTGGGGGCATGCCAGCCGGCTGATGTGGTGGACCAAAGACCCGGGCAGCGCTCATGGCTCGGGGGCTGCTGGCAGCCTCCAAGGCCGTGAAGGCCGCGCGCGGCGGTCTGCGGCTAAGAGCCTAAACACTGCTTTGGCGCAGACCATTCCATTCAGAGGACGTCGAAGTGCCTCAACAACGCCTCGAGCGCTTGGCGGTTGGCGGGGCCAAAGCGATCGGCCTCAGCGCGCACTTCGGTGAGACTTTTTTCTTGGGTCAGGGCCTGCGGGTTTTTGGAAAAGAACTTATCGGCCAAGCAGATGAGGTGCTCTTCGGGGGTGACGGGGCAGAGATCGCGTTCAGGCAAGGGGAGGCCCTGGCGGCGAATGTCCTCCTTGGTGATGCCCAGGCCGGTGTGCCGTTCGCAGACCAAGGCGTGCCGCAGTAGGCCCTCGCCTTCGAGGATCTCGCGCCCGAGCACGCCGTGCATGATGTAGGGGGCGCTGCCGGTGCAGCCGAGGTCCGGTGCATGGGTCGCCACGATGCCGATGTCGTGGAGCAGGGTGGCTTGGGCGACGAAGGGCAGATCGACTTCGATGCTGGCGCGGGTGGCAATGGCCAGCGCCTTGGCGGCCACCATGTGGGAGTGCACCAAGAGGATACGGAAGGTGTGATCCGACTTGGCGTGTTTGCGCAAGATGGCGATGGGGTCGAGCTGAGCTGCGTCGAGAAGGCCGCGGAGCATGGCGGTCTCAGAAGGCGATTTGGCGAGGTGCGCGGGGGAAGGGGATGACGTCGCGGATGTTGTCGACGCCGGTGATGTACATGACGGCGCGGTCGAAACCGAGGCCGAAGCCGGCGTGGGGGACGGTGCCATAGCGCCGCAGGTCGCGGTACCAGTCGTAGGTGCTGGGCTCGAGGCCAAAGGCGCGCATGCGCGCGTCGAGGCGATCGAGGCGATCTTCGCGCTGGGAGCCGCCGATAATCTCGCCGATGCCTGGGGCGAGGACGTCCATGGCGGCGACGGTGCGGTCGTCGTCGTTGAGCTTCATGTAGAAGGCTTTGATTTCTTTGGGATAGTTGATGATGGCCGCGGGTCCTTTGACCACCTCTTCCGTGAGGTAGCGCTCGTGCTCGGACTGGAGGTCGATGCCCCAGCGCACGGGGAAGTCGAATTTTTTCTTGGCCTTGCTGAGCTCGGTGATGGCGTCGCCGTAGTCGATGGTGACGAAGTCCGAGGCGATGAGCGCTTCGAGGCGAGAGATGCAGTTTTTGTCGACGTGCTTGGCGAGGAAGGCCATGTCGTCGGCGCGCTGGTTGAGGACGTCGGCGAAGATGGCTTTGAGGAAATCGACGGCGAGGGCGATGTCGTCGTGGAGGTCGGCGAAGGCGATCTCGGGCTCGACCATCCAGAACTCGGAGAGGTGGCGGCGGGTGTTGGAGTTCTCGGCGCGGAAGGTGGGTCCGAAGGTGTAGACGCGGCTCAGGGCGAGGCAATAGGCTTCGACGTTGAGCTGTCCCGAGACGGTGAGGTGCGTCTCTTTGCCAAAGAAGTCTTGGGAGAAATCGATGGCGCCTCCCTCCGTGCGGGGGAGGTTGGCCAGATCGAGGGTCGAGACCCGGAACATTTCGCCCGCGCCCTCACAGTCGCTGGCCGTCAGGATGGGGGTGTGGATCCAGAGGAAGGTGCGCTGGTCAAAGAAGCGGTGGATGGCTTGGGAGAGGGTGTTGCGGATGCGGGTGATGGCTCCGAAGAGGTTGGTGCGGGGGCGCAGGTGGGCCACTTCACGGAGGAACTCGCGGGTGTGGGCTTTGGGTTGGATGGGGTAGTGGTCGGGATCATCGACCCAGCCGACGACCTCGATGGCCGTGGGGTGAATCTCAAAGGGCTGCTCTTTGCCCGGGGAGGGCTGCAGGAGGCCATCGACGACGATGGCGCAGCCGGCGGTGAGGCGCTTGATGTCGCTTTCGTAGTTGGCGAGGTTGGCGTCGGCGACGATCTGGATGGGCGCAAAGCAGGAGCCATCAGAGAGGTGAATGAAGGAGAGGCCCGCTTTGGAGTCGCGGCGGGTTCGCACCCAACCGGCGACGCGGAGGGCGGCGCCGACCGGGGACCGGCCGTTGAAAATGTCGTTGATGAGGGTGGTGTTCATGGCGGATCCCGTGCGAGTGGGGTTGGGCTTGGGCCGCTTGTGCCCAAGCAAGGAGGCGTAGATAACCCAGGGTGGCAGTGGTGGCAAGAGGGCTTGGGGTGCGTGTCGGGACCAGGATGCACCAGGTGGTGTATTCGGACGCATCGTGTATATTGTACGGCAGCACCAGCAATGGCTGCCGTGGTGGCTGGTGGCGGCGGAGAGGCCGGCCGGCGCGGCGATTGCGACCTGTTGTAGACACGAACGGTGACGGCGGGGAGAGATGAAAGTAGCGCTGCTGCTGGAGGGATTGCTGACGGGGCTGTCGTCGCAGCTTCGCGGGTTGGTTAGCCAACATTGGGAGGTCTTACCGGCTTCGATGTGGCAACCGCCCAATGACGAGCTGCTCTATCGGCTCTTGGACGCCTGTGGTCGGGAGGAGCGCTGGACGCTCTTCGACGTGATCGACAACGGCGGCCTGGCGCCAGTGGAGCTCTACCCGCGGCGCCTGGGTGCGGATGGGCGGCGGCTAGAGGTGAACTTCATGGAGCTGCGAGAGCGCGGCCTGCTCTTCGTGGTCGCCCTGGGCGAGGTCCCGACACCGCACTATGTGGTGGCCGAGGAGATGCGCCCAGGCATCTGCCGCTACCGGGAGCAGCTTTTGCTGATGAAGCTGTCAGCCATGCTGGACGATATCGTCGCTCGGGCGCAGGCGGCGTCGCCCCTGGAGTTGCCGGCGCGGATCAAGCCGCACTTGGCCCTGTCTCATCTGTTGGCGTCATCCGATCCCGAGGGTTTTCGTTATCCTTTGTCGCGGGCGCTGGGCATCCCGGATCTTTTCCCGACCTCGGTGACGCGGCTGCTCAAGCGTTTTCTGCACGAGTACTACCTGATCTTCCTCCCTTTGTTGGGGCGCCTGCCTGAAGATCGCGCCTACCCCGTAGACGCCTTGGTGGGGCTGTCCATGGGCGTGGCGGCGCTGCTGAGCCAGCGCTACAGCCAGGCCCTCGAGCCCGAGCTGCTCAGCGAAGAGACGCGCCCCTTCGTCAGCGCCAACACGCTGCTGTCGGGCTCGCGCCGGGGGCTGTGGCGTTCCTTCGTGGTGTTGCTGGTGGACCAGTTTTTGTCGCCCGTTGGCGCCGTGTCCATGCAACAAGAGTGCTTCCAGGTGGTGCCCTCGGCCTTTGCCCAGCTCGATATCGAGGTGCAGCGCTCGGACTGGGTCGTGGCTTGTTTGCACGAGCTGGGGATCAGCGTTCAGGAGGGTGGGCACGCCTAAGGGAGGTGGCATCCAAGGGGATCTACCCCTGTGGAGGCGCTCGCGGCCCCAGTTCAGGAGACCAAAAACTGCGCGAGGACGACGGTGATGTTGTCCTTGCCGCCGTTCTGGTTGGCCGTTTGGATGAGGCGGTTGCAGCCTTTTTCGAGGTCGTCGCCGGTCTCGGAGAGGATTTTGGCCATGTCGGGGTCGGTGACCTCACCCGAGAGACCGTCGGAGCAGAGCAGGAAGATGTCCCCGTGTTCGGGCGGCGAGAAGGCGACGTCGACTTGGACGGAGTCCTTCATGCCGAGGGCGCGGACGATGACGTTCTTGTGGGGGAAGTTTTCGATCTCCTCGGGGGTGAGCTCCTTCATTTTAATGTAGTCGTTCAGCAGGGAGTGATCTTCCGTGAGCTGGGTGAGCTGGCCCTTGCGAAAGCGGTAGATGCGGCTGTCGCCGACGTGGCCGAGATAGGCGCCGTCTTTGGTGAAGTTGCAGGCGACGACGGTGGTCCCCATGCCCTTTTTCTTGGCATTGGCGAGGGCCTCTTCGTAAATGCGCAGGTTGGCGAGCTTGATGGAGGTGACCAGGCGGTTTTCTTCGTATTTTTTCTGCCGGTCCATTTTGAAGGGCCAGGTGACCTCTTCGTCTTCCGAGGTGTCTTTGTAGAACTGGCTGACCGTCTCGACGGCCATCTTCGAGGCGACTTCACCTGCTGCGTGTCCCCCCATGCCGTCAGCGACAATGTAGAGGTTCTCTTCAGGGACGAGGCAGAGGTTGTCCTCGTTGTGGTTGCGTTTCATACCCACGTGGGTGTTACCGGCATAGCGAATGCGCATGGCGTTTGGTCCCGTTGAAGCAATCGTCGGCAGTGGCGAGTCATGATTGGCTGTTTCTGAGCACGGACATCGATTTACCACGGCTTTTCAAGCCGGGGTGCGGGTCAGGCCCGTGTCAGGACAGCCTCCTTGGAGTCGGTCCGGAGGCGCTCTCAGCGCCCCGCTGGCAAAGTTAGCGTGGAAGGAAAATTGGCGCAACATGAGACGGGAGAATCATTGCGCCAAGAAATGGGATGGGGCGGGACTTTGTCCCGTGGGTTGGGGCGTTGATCCCGCCACGCTCCTCTGTTAAAGGCACGGGGCGGACGCGAGACAGTCCAGGGGCCCTTCGCCAGGGTGGGAGCGAAAAGAAGGTGGTGGAGAACGACAAAAAGAAGAGCGCAGCCGATGGGCGCGAGGCGGAGCCGCAGGTCGTCAAGCCTGGGCGGGTGCGCTCGCGGACGCGCCGGCCGCGCGCCGAGACGCCGTCGCAGCCCGAGTTGACGGCCACGGGGACGCCGCCGGCGATGCCCGAGGCGGGCTTGCCTGGGCCGGTGGTGCCCGAGGTGCCTCTGCTCTTCGTGGCCAAGGTTGAGACCGGGGGATTGCTGGGGCTGGGGGAGGAGGCGGTGGCGGCCGTCACCGCGCCAGAGGCCGCGCCCGAACCCGTGGCGGCAGCCCCTGTGGCGCCGGTCGCGGCTGAGGAGGAGCTCCCGCAGACGGTGGCCGATGTGGCGGCGGGGGAAGAGAGCGCCGCCGCCGCGCTGTCCGTGCCAGCACCCTCAGCAGAGGAAGACGAGGCGGTGGCTCCGCCTATGAGCGATGGCGAGTCGGAGGCAGCGCCGCCGCCAGGGACTCACCTGACCTTGGCGGATTTGGCGCCCTTCGCGCGCCCGAGCTTCGACGCTGCCGCGGTACAGTCTGCCATCGAGCAGGCGCGCAATCTGACCTTACAGGCCGACACCATCGTGCGCGGCCTGGCGGAAGAGCTGCGCGCGTTGTCACAGCGGCAGATGGCCTACGAGCGCAAGCAAGTGCTGAGCTCGGCCGTGGCCTACATCCTCTTTTGTGGGATCATTTTTGCCGGCCTCTACTTCGTCTTCGACTTGCGCTCGGCCAAGCGAGTGACGGAACAGGAGGTCCACGAAGCCGAGCTGCAGCGCGTGGTGGAGCGCTTGGCCTTGGCCGAGCGAGAGCTGGAGAGAGATCGCCTCGCCGCTCACGCCGCCTTCGAGGTCTATCAGCTCATGGAGCAGGCGCGTTTCGCCGAAGCGCTCGAGCGCTTCGTGGCAGTGCAGGACGTGATCACCAACCCTGCGGAGCTCGCTTTGTTGCAAGAGCGCGTGGACAGTGTGCGCTGGCGTCTGGCTGAGGATGCCTATAGGGATGGCCTGGACCTCTTCAACAACGGTAACTTCGAGCAGGCGCGGGACGCCTTCTTCCGCTCCCTGAGCTTGAAGGCCGAGACGCCTTACGTGCATCTGCTGCACTACTATCTGGCCACGGCCCTGCACGAGGTGGGAGATTTCGAGGGGGCGCGCAACTTCTATCGCTTCGCCTTGAACGGGAACTTGGCTTCAGACATGGAAGTGTTGGCGCGCTATCACTATGCCGTGGCGACGGAGAACGTCGGCGCCACCTCCGAGGCCTATGAGCTCTACGAGGCCTTCCTGAAGCGTTTTCGCTATCACCGCTTGGCGGAAGACGTGGTGCGGCGGGTCGGGCGCATCGATAGGGCGCGGGTGCGGGACCGCAACGCGGCCCAACGCGCCCAACGTGAGGAGGCTCAGCGCACGGAAGGCGAGTGAGGGCTGAGGCGGCGGCGCTGGCGCCAGAGCAAGGCCAGGGACAAGGCCCAGATGAGGGAGAGGCTCGGGGCCGTCGCGGGAAGCTGTTGACAGCTCGTGTTGGTTTCGCTGGGGGTCGGCGGCGCGGCGCGCGCCGGTGGGGGTGGTGGCACCTCTTGGATGGGGCGTGGCGCGCAGTGACCGCTGCTGCAGTGGTGTCCCGCCAGGCACTCGCTGTGGTCGCGGCAAGAGGTGGCGCAGCGCTGGGGGTCGGCACAGCGCGCATAGGGGGCGCAGGTCAGAGGGGGCGGTGCGGTACAAGTCCCCGCGGCGTCGCAATGCCTGGGGGGTGTCAGGAGGCCTTCGTGGCAGGTGGCATCGCCGCAAGGGCTTTCTTGGGGCGCAGGGGACCAGGCCACGGGGTTGTGACGGACGTCACAGCGCAGGCAGGGCGCCTGGGGATGGGCGGCCCCATTGGGCCAGCAGCCTTCATCGATGCGGCAGTGGTCGAGCTCGCCTCCGAGGGGGCATTGTCCGCGCAGGGCGGCGCAGTAGGTGGCGACGGCGCACATCTCGGGTTGGGGGCACATGGCCTGGGCCAGGGGCAGCGTCGGGGGCTCGCTGAGGTCGAAATCGAGGCGGCGGCGTTCGCCGGCGCTGATGCGGACGCGCTGCTCTGCCAAGAGCACGCCCTTGCTGGAGACCTGCACGGTATAGGTGCCCGGTGCGGCGAGCATGCGCTCGTAGCGCCCGTCACGGCAGCGCGAGGTCCAATGCTCGCCGGCGTTCAAGCGCACCTCGGCGAGGTTCACTTCGGCGACCACGGGCAGGCCCTGGCTGTCGCGGAGGTGGCCGTAGATGGAGGGGCCGTCGAGGACGCGGTCAAAGAGGGCCATCCAGGTCATGCGGTTGAGCTCGACGGAGCTGCGGCGCCGTTCGTCAGAGGGTGGGTTGTGCAGGGCGCCCTCGATCAAGAGGGCGACCGTGCCATGGGCCGCCCGAAACCAATCTTGGTCGACGCCATCGACGCTGTAGATGTTGCGCTGGACCCGGTAGCGGCGGTTGTTGGGCTGGGTGGGGGTGAGGTCGGCGATCTCTTGGGCGATGGTCCAGGCTTCGTTGGGCTCGGGGTTGGGGACGTCGTCGATGGTGTAGGGCGCCAAAATCACGGTGGAGAGGGTGTGGTAGGAGATGCTGGCGACGAAGTGCTTGGCGTCGGCGAGGGCCATGAGGGCTTGGGTCTCGGGTTCGGAGCCTGGCGCGGGCCCGCGGTACCATGGGTGACGTGGGCGCGAGGAGCCACCGCGCTCACCCGATGTGGCCCAGCGAAAGGGGTAGTTGCGGTTGAGATCGACGCCATGGGCCGGGGAGAAGCCGTCACCCTGGAAGGTGTCGCGCCCGTTCTTGCGACCCGTGTAGGCCGAGTGATCGAAGTAGTGTTGGTTGCCGTCGGGGTTGACCATGGGGATGGCCCAAATGTCGAGGTGATCGCGCCAGCGTTTGACCTGGGGGTCCGTGGCGTCGCTCTCGAGGAGGATCTGGATGGCGTCGAGGACGTACTCCGTGGGCAAGAGCTCCAGGCCATGGTGGGCGCCGTTGAGCATGACCGCGGCCCGGTGTGGGTTGTCGCGAGGACTGCGGATGCGCAGGGCCAAGATGGGCCGCCCGCGATGGGAGGTGCCGAGGTGGACGAGCTCGGTGAGCTGGGGGAAGCGGTCGTGGTAGGCGTGGAGCAAGGCCTCGACCATCTCGGCGTCCTTGTAGCAAGTGTCGATGGCGAAGCCCTTCTCCGTGGGGATGGGCCACTGGGCCTTGCAGCGGCGGTAGGCGCTGTCATGAAAGGCTCGGCGCGGCTCGGCGACGATGTCCAGGAGATCGACGCCGGCGCGGCGTAAGAGGGCCAAGCCGCGACGGTCAGTGCGGATCAATGCCTGGGCTGCGGCGTTTTTTTTTTCCAGGACCTGGTAGTTCCCGCGAGATGGCAGCGCCGAGAGCGCTTCGGGGTTGAGCCAGACGAAGCGTTCGGCGCCGACGAGGCTAGGGGCGGAGCGCCCCTCGAGCTGGGCTGGGCGCAGGGCGAGATAGGTGAGGGCCGTGGCGGCGTCTTGCTTGTGGTAGGCCCGCAGCCCGAGTCGCCCCCCAGGGAAGAGGTCATCGGTGACGACGAAGGTCATCAGCAACTCGAGGCTGTCAGCGTCGAAGACCTGGGCGCTCAGGTGGGGGCCGATGAGCCAGAGGTTGATCTCCAGGGCGCGGCGTTTTTTGTAATTGGCGATTTTCTGTGCTTTTTCCATGGGGCGCGGCACCCCCTTCTCCCAGCGGGTCATTTCCACGGTGCCGTTGTCGAAGGTGATACCGTAGCCAGATATTTCCGGGAGATCACTGGCGTCTTGGTTCTGCAGGCGGAAGAGCAGGGAGGCGTCGAGGCGTTTGCCGAGGGTGAGCCGGGCGCGTACGAAACCGTCGGCAAAGCGCGCTTGGGGATCCTGGGGCACCCAGAAGTTGTTCTTGTCGTCGGCGCTGGTCTTCAGGGCGACGTGGCCGGGCTCGAGGGTCCAGTCGCCGTGGGTCCAGGCAGGGATGACGGCGGTGTCGGCGGCGACGAGGCGCAGCTCCTGCGGGTGATCGTCGGCGACCCCCTGGTTCAGGGCGGCTCTGGGCACACCGACTAGGAGGAGGAAGGCGGCGAGAGCGGCGCCATGGCTGGCGCTGAGGTGTATGCGTGACATGGCTGCCCGGCGGAGAGGAGACGGCGTGGCTCGTAGTGGGTTCAGGGGCGCAAAAAGTGGCAGGGCCCACGTGGAGGTTAACACGAGGCCTCGCGCTGTGGTAGTGAAGCGCGAGGGGGGCGGATGGTGGAGGAGGAGCGGCGATGCGGGTCTATCTGACGGCACTGGGGTGTCGATTGAATGAAGCCGAACGGGCGACGTGGGCCGAAGACTTCGTGCGGGCCGGCTTTGAGGTGACCTCCATGGCGGCGGCGGCGCAGGTCCTGGTCATCAATAGCTGCGGGGTGACGATGGAAGCGGCGCGCAAGTCGCGCCACCTCGCGCGGCGTTTGGGACGGGAGCATCCCGAGGCCCTGTTGGTGGTGGCGGGGTGTGACGTCGAGCTCGAGGCCAAGGCCTTTGCCGAGATGGCGCGGCGGCCGCTGTTGCTGGGCAACCAGGAGAAGGACGCCGTGGTGGCGCGGGTGCTGGCGGCGTTGGGGGAGAGCGGCCCTGAGCCTGCCATGGAGCCCGTGGAGGCGCTGCGCCGCGTGCGGGGTAAGACGCGGGCCTTCGTCAAGGTGCAGGACGGGTGCCGGCACGCCTGCACTTACTGCGTGGTGTGGCGGGCGCGGGGGCCGGAGCGCAGCCGCCCGGTGGCGGAAGTGATCGCTGAGGTGCGCCGGCTGGTGGCGCGTGGTATCGAAGAAATCGTGTTGACTGGGGTGCAGGTCGGCGCGTGGCGCGGGGGTGAGGGGCAGGCGTTGCCCGGGTTGGTGGCGGCGATTTTGGCGGAGACCGAGGTGCGGCGGCTGCGGCTGAGCTCGGTGGAGCCGTGGTCGTTGTCGGCGCAGTGGTGGCCGCTGTGGGCGGAGGGGCGGCTGTGTCCTCACCTGCACGTGCCCATTCAGAGCGGCAGTGACGCGGTCTTGGCGCGGATGGGGCGCGAGGTGCCGGCGGCCGCCATCATGGGGCTGGTGGAAGAGGCGCGGGCGGCCATCGCTGGGCTGACGGTGGGCACCGATGTGATCGCCGGCTTCCCGGGTGAGAGTGCGGTCCAGTGGCAGGAGACGCTGGCGGTGCTGGAGGCGCTGCGTCCGGCGCAGGTGCACGTCTTTCCGTTTTCGGCGCGCCCCGGGGCGGTGGCGGCGAAGATGGCGGGGCAGGTCGCCTTGGAGGTGCGGCGGGCGCGGGCGGCCGAGGCGCAGGACGTGGCGCAGCGGCTGCGCGGCGAGGTATTGCTGGCCCAGGTGGGTGAGGTGCGCCAGGTGCTGTGGGAGCGGGTGAGCCGGCGCGATGGGATCGAGCGTTGGGGCGGCTATACGGAGAACTATCTGTGGTTGGAGGTGGAGGTGGCGGCGGGTTGGGTGCGGCGCAACCAGGTGAGCCCGGTCCGGGTCGTCGCGGTGCAGGGGGACGCCCTGGTAGGGCGCCTAGTCGGAGGGGCTGAAGACCATGGCGTGGAGGTCAGGTGAGACCAGGAGGTTGAGCGCGGGGAGGTAGAGGAGGGCTGCGGGACGCAAGGTTTTATTGTTGAAGGGATCGCGCTCTTGGAAGGTGAAGACCTGGAGCTCGCCGCTTTCGATGAAGTCGCAGGGGATCTCGTCGCGCTCGCGCTGGGGCTCGAAGGTATCCTCGAGGTGACAGGGCGTCCCGAGGTGGAGGTGGTGCCGCGGGGTGAGGGGGATGACGCCGCTGCGATCGGATTGGATGGGGAAGACGTCGCCGCCGACGTTGAGGTGGAGTTGGCCTTGGTCATCGAGGTAGGCGGCGAAGAGGTAGATGAGGCCGTCCTCTTGGCGCAGTCCGAAGGCGTGGGGCTTGATGGTGAGCTCCCCGGTGTAGGTGGTGGTGGTGCAGTCGCGTTGTGGCGAGATGTCGATGATGCCTGGGGATAGCTCCTCGTAGCTACAGGTCGCGATGGCAAAAGTCGCCGTGCCGTCGGGGTGGAAGTCGAGCTGTCCGAAGGGGCCGCGCCATGCATGTTCCGTGGCAGCGCGCAAAGCTTGGAGGGCAGGTTCCTCGGCGCGGGCGGGTGAGGGTCTGGCTTCTTCTTTGGTCTGACAGGAGAGTTGGGAGGCGATGAGGAGGGTGAGGATGGCGCGGATCAAGGGGGGCTTTCTCGGCATGGGGCTCTCCGGGGGCTCAGTATTCGGGCGTCTCCGTGCTCTGGGCTGCGGTGATGAGGCGGATGGTGCGGGCGATGGGTCCGCGTTCGTTGGCGCCGAGGGAGAAGGTGACCTCCTGACCGACGCGGAGCTCATCGAAGGCGTGGTGCAGGACGTCGGCGCAGTAGAAGTAGACATCATCGCTGCCATCGCTGGGCTTGATGAAGCCCCAACCTTTGTCGAGTCGCTTGATGGTGCCAGCGAGGGTGGTGAGGCAAGGGGGCTCGAGCTCTTCGTTGGGATCGGGGAGGGTGTCGTGGGCGTTTTTGGGGACGAAGAGGTCATCGATGCGATTGTCCTTGGCGCGCAAGGCGTCATCGATGTAGGCGTTCATGAGCACGGGGTAGGTCGCCTCTTTGAGGAGCACTTTGGAGACGCGGGTTTCCCGGCGGAGGCCACTGCGTTCGTCGACGAAATCGAAGTCCCAGCCGAGGACCATGACGCGGGTGCCGAGCATGTTGAGCTTGCGCACCAGGGGGACGTAATCGCCGTCGCCGGCGATGAGGACGCAGACGTCGAAGCGCTTGAACATGGCGAGCTCGAAAGCTTCGAGGGCGAAGGCGACGTCGACGCCTTTCTCGGCGCCGTCGCTCATGGGCCAGTAGTGGGTGGTGATGCCCTCGTACATCAAGACATCGTCAAAGAGACGCTCACCGCGGAGCCAGCCCTTCTGTTCGACGATGGCCGTGGGGAAGCGGCCGCGGAAGTAATGGGCGTCGACGATCTGGCAGTGGCTGATGCGGGTCTCTTCGCACTCGGCGACGCGGGCGCGGATGAAGTCATGGAGGCCACCGATGCTGATGCGGGCGCGCCTGTCGTGGCGAAAGGCGTAGTAGTTGCTGACGTAGAAGAAGTAGTTTCCGTCATAAAAAACGCCAATTTTTAGGAGCTTAGAGTCCAAACGTGTCCTCCGGGAGCTGCGGTGCGGGCCAAGGGCGGCGCGGTGAGGCGCGCGGAGCCTATCATACGTCGGATTGCGGCGCAGTCGAGGCCGATGGTAGCGGGCGGTGCCAGAGATTTTGGTCTGGTGCGGGGGCAAGCGCGTGATACAAGAGCAAGTGGTCGCGGCAGAGGAGCAGGAGAGCGATGGTGTTGGAGCGCTACAGACGGTTGTTGCGGTTGGGGGACCTGGGGGCAGCCCAGGCGGCGTGGGATGAAGGCCGTCGGCAGGGTGATCGGTCCTTGGCGCTGGAGGCGGCGATGGCGCTGCGTGATGGTGACAAGGTGGTGACCTTGTCATTGGAGGCGTGGCAGGAAGCGGACGATGGGGTGCTGTGGACGGCGGGAGAGGCGCTGGGTTTGGTGCTGGAGGGGCGCACCATGGAGGCGTTGCGCTGCCTGTTGGCGGTGGGTCAGGGGCGCAGTCGTTCGCGTTGTGCGCGTCTCGAGAACTTACTGCAGATCATGGCGTTGGCGCGTGCTCGGGGAGGTGTGGCCTGGGGACACGGTGGGGTGCCGCCGCGGGGTGGGCAGACGACGACGGTGGTCATGGCGGTGGCTCACGAGAGCGGTGTGCGGGTGGGGTTAGGCCGCGCTGGGGTGGCCAAGCCCATGGGGGTTGAGGCGTGGCGCGGGTTGCTGGGCGGGTGGCCGGCCGAGGTGGCGGCGCTGCGCGCTTGGGCGCGGTCTGGGCCGGCGGGGTGGGGGGTGGACGTGGCCCTGAGCGCGGGGCAGTTGTCGCCGCTGCAGTGGCGGGGCCGGCGCGTTGATGACCGGCATGGGCGCTTGCAGCGCTTGTTGCGTTGTGAACCACGCCGCCATGTTTTTGCGGCCTGTGGGGCGCTGTTGCAGGGCTGGGGTGGGGACGTGGCCGAGGTGCTGCCCCGGATCGATGCGCACTTTCGTCCGTGGCCGGAGGAGGGTGAGGGGTGGGGTGGGGAGCGGGTGGAGGGGCCGCTGTCGCGCCACGTGGTGTGGGATCTGGGGACGACGCAGGGGCCACCCTCGAAGGGCCTGGAGCGGGTGCACTCCCTGGAGATCGTCGAGGCGCCCGGGGCGGTGCAGGTGGAGCCATTGCTGGCGTGGCTGGCGGAGCTGCCACGGGGGCAGATCCGACGTTTGACCTTGCGCCTGGCCCAGGTGCGGACGCTCGGCGCGCTGGTGCGCGCCGGTCTAGGGACGCACTTGGAGCGGCTGCGCCTGGTGCGGCGGGTGCAGTGGGATCAGGATTGGGGGCGGGCCTACGCGGCGCTATTCGAGAGCGCAGATGCATTGACTGGGCTGACGGTGGTGCATCGTGGTGGGCTGGAGGTGTTGATTCCCGCGTTGCGGCGCTTGCGACGCTTGCGCGAGGTCGAGCTGAACCTGCGGGAGATTTCCTATGCGCGTTTGGGGGCGTTGCTGACGGCACTGGAGGGCAATAGTCTGGACACCTTGCGGATGGTGGATACGCGGCTGGATGGGCTGGCGCTGAGCACGCTGTTGCGGGCGCCCGTGGTGCGTGGCTTGCGGTCGCTGGGTTTGGTGGGGTGTGGCTTGCCGGCGGGTTCGTGGGAGGTGCTGGGTCGCGACGCGCGCGGCTGGGAGTCGCTCGATCTGAGTCACAACAAGGGGGTGGTGGCCGCGCGCAGTGCGGGCGCTTGGCCGCGGCTGCGAGAGCTGGCGGTTGAGGGGTGCGGCTTGAGCGGCCGTGGGATGACGGGGCTGTTGGCGGAGGTGGCGCAGGCGCCGATCGAGGTGCTGCGGGCGGGGCGCAACGCCCTGGGCGACGAGGTGGTGTGGCCGTCGACGCTGGGCGGGGTGCGTGAGGCGGACCTGTCGCTGTGTGGCCTGAATGCGCGGGGAGGTCAGGCGTTGGGCGCGTGGGCGAGCCGGGAGCGTTTGGTGCGGCTGATGCTGGGCGGCAATCCTCTGGGAGACCAGGGTTTGGAGGCGGTGCTGGGCGGTGGCGCGTGGCCGGCGCTGGAGGCGCTCGACGTGAGTGGGTGCGGGTTGGGGGTGGCGGGGGTGCAGGCGTTGATCGACGCGGGGATAGCGCTGCGGGCCTTGTGGCTGGTAGACAACAAGGTGGGCTATGCCGGGTGTGAAGCCCTCGCCGGGTGGCCGCGCCTGGCGAGCTTGGAGGAGCTGCACCTGGCAGGGACCCAGGCCGGACGGCGCGGTGGTGCGCTGTTGGCGGAGGCGGTGGCGTTCAACGCTTGGGTGAGCGGGCTGGAGATGGTGGGTTCCGATGTGGGTTGGCACTATCATTGAGGGGGCGCGGCTGGTGCTGGGCCGGGGTGCGATCTGGTCGTGGCTCTTGGTGGGGCTCGCGGCTGGATGTGAGCCTTCGGGGCGCACTGGGGATCCGCCCAGACGGGTCGCCGATGGGGAGCTGGGGGGCGGGGTTGAGCAGGTGGCGGGGCGCGCCGAGTCCTTTCGGCCGTTCATGGAGGACGCCGAGCGCTTTGCCCGCTTAGAAGGGCCGGTGCGTCTGGCGCGGATGGTGGGTGAAGGGCGGCGCGAGGTCGAGCGGTGGGTGCAGGGGCTGGCGAGTCCCGAGGCTTGGACGCTGGCCTTCGTCGGCGTGCGGACGGGCCACACGGCTTTCATCGCGGAGCTCCGCGCCGCAGATGTGGTCGTGGAGCGGCGCGGGGTCTTGGTCGTCGGGGGGCGGGTCGTGGATGGCAGCGATGGTTTCTGGCGCTTCGTGGCCGAGTATCCTGGGGCGACGCCGGTGCAGTTGGCGGCGGCGTGGTTGGTGCTGATGCAGGGGTCGAGGCAGGAGCCGCTGGGCCCTTGGAGCCGTCCTGCGGCCACGGCGCCCGTGTCGCGGCGTGAGGGGGTGTTGTTTTCCTACCGTGATGGTGAGGTGACGCGGCGTGTGTTGTTGCGCATCGAGCGTGAGGGGCGTCGGGTCGAGGTCGAGGAGTGAGAGCGCCGGGCTCAGGCGGCTTGCGCCCTGGATGGGCTTTGGCGTAGCATCAGCCACGCATCTCGGGTGCCGTGCGCTGTCGCCGAGGGCGGTTGCGGGCGGTTTGACCATTTGGGAAGGGACTCGGGGCAGGCCTTCCTGCCTCCAGGCATGCGAAGCGTGTTATGAAACGAATTCTTGCTTCCTGTACACTGGTTCTAGTGCTCAACCTTGCGTGTTACAACACGTACACCATCTCCAAGGAAGAGCTGGGGAAGCTGGGCTCGGGGCAGGAGCAGGTGCGCGCGTCGGTGGTCAGCGTCGATGGTGACGAGGTGCAGATTGCGCCGGAGACTCCCATGGAGGTGCGGGTGGCCGATGGGAGCCGCTATAGGGTGACGCCGTACAATTTCCTGCTGAGCGAGAGCCAGTTGGTGGCGCCAGACTATGATCTCCTCCTGCCGGCGGACGCGGTGACATCGGCCCAAGTGCGCGAGATGAGCTACTGGAAGACCTTTGGCTTGGTCGGGATCATCGCCGTGGGGGTCGTAGGTGGTTTTACGGCGATCGCCCTGGTGCCTTGAGGGTGATGGGCTGGGGGCGAGACTTGGGCGCGGGCCATGGGGGGTGTCGCCGTGGTCCCAGTGGGGGACGTGGATCCCAAGGCGTCGCGTTGGGCTATTGCTTGGGAGCGCGGGGCCGTCTATAGTTCAAGTTGCCAGCGAAGAAGCGCGAGGTGTGCGTTTGGTTCGTTTCCGTGGGTCATACGGGGCTGAGGACGCTGGCCGAGACGATTGCTTTTCCCAGCCATGGTGGTGGCTTTAGCCGTGAGCATGAGGAGGCGCTTTATGCGCATGGGTTGGATGGGACGCGTTGGGGTGTGCGTGACTTTGGTGGCGCTGGGCTTGTCTGGCTGTGGTGACAACACGGCGGAGATCAACCAGCGTTGGGACATAGACCCGGACACCAAGGAGCTGGTGGGCGTCGATCAACAGCAGGAACTCGTTGAGGTGAGTTGCTGCGTGATGTTGCCCAGCGGCTTGACCAACCACGAGGTGGTGCGCGCCGGGCGGATGGACGTGGGTGTCCTGCTGTATTCGCGGATCACTGGTGAAGCCCTGAATGACGCTAAGATCAGTTGGAGTATCGGTGGCAGCGGGGATGCGTCCCTGGCCGCTTTCGAGTCGCACACCAATGTCGAAGGCTTGGCGACGATGACCTTTAGGGCGGGGCAGGCCGTGGGCGCCTATGAGGTTCGGGCGGAGTACCCCGGGGTGAATCCGGTGGTGTTTACGATCAACGTGGTGGATTTTCCGTCGGGCCACCTGACGGCGAACGTGATCAACTCGGGATCGCAGATCGCCGTGTCGCCTTTTCAGGTGCGATTGTATCGGAGCAGTGACTTGTCCTGTCGTTTTTTCAATCCCCTGAACGTGTCACCGGGGCACTTGGCTGACGTCGAGGCGCAGCGCGATGGGGCGCAGCTCACCTTTGAACACCTGCTGGTGGGCTACGAGTATACCCTGGCGGGGGTTGGTCTGGGACCCAGTGGTCAGGTGGTGGCCAAGGCTTGTTTGGACAAGATCGACGTCTTTGCCGACGCCGTCACCGAGGTGGATCTGGTCTTCCAGATGATCCCCCTGAACCCGGTGGGTACCTATAAGGTCCGTTCTTTCTTTGATTTTGGCGATGCGATTGCGAACACCGGGACGGTGGGTCAGTGGTTGGTGAAGATTTTCGACGGCTTCGACAACCCGGGCAAGCTGCTCTACGACGTGATCATCGACTACGGGTGTGGATCCTTCCTGCCGGGCTTGGTGTGTGACGCCATCGACCTCATCGGTGGGGTGACGGGCTTCCGTGACCAACTCCAGGGATACATCAATGACTTGGTTACGTCGTCGCAGACGGGGTGCAACATCATCCGGGCAGGTTGCGATGTGCGCGCCATGATTCGGACCCTGGAGGTGTTGTCGACGCTCTACATGTCCAAGCTCGGAGCCGACTACCGCATCCGCGGGACGACGTCCTTCACCGGGCTGGCCTTTTACTGGCGCTTCAACTGCAGCGCAGGCGATCCGCCCGACTGCGGCCGCACGGAGATTTCTCACGACAGCTTGTTGGAGCTGCAGCTCGTCTCGGGTGACTGGGAGGGGGTGCTGATGGGTTACGACAAGCTCAACATCATGAACCATGGGGTGGACCTGCGTTATGGCAAGCTCATCAACTACTTGATCAACAACGTGCTGTTGCCAGCCATCGCCGGTGGCGCCACCAACTTCCATGCGGCGCTGGAGTATTGGTTCAACTGCCAGGGCTTTGCCCAGTGGCTGTCGGGGATCAGCCTCTTTGGCTACAGCATCGGCTATGACAGCGCTTACAGCGTGTGCTCTGGGGCCATTGGCCTCTTGGGGCGTCTGATCGGTTTCGGGACAGCCATGTTGTCACTGCAAGAGTTCTCGTCGGTGATGTTCCTCAACGGTGAGGTGAAGCTCGTGGAGAACACGGGCGATTTCATGGTCGACGCCCTCGAAGGGGGGACCTGGGCCGGCACCTTGAACTTTGGCGACAGCGTGTCCCCCGTGCGGGGTCTGTGGAGTGGTTGTAGCATCGATCAAGCCGTGGGCGGCTGCGAGATTCCGCCCATTGATTTCTCGAGTATGCTAGGCAGCAACGTCTGTAGCGCTTGCAATTAGGCGCAGGTGGCCCCGCCGCCGCAGCTCTTCGCGGCGGCGCGCTGGCTGTGCGATCCGGCGCTCTTTGACCTCTAGGCGCCGCGAAGCGGGCACATGCACGGGTGCGTGACATCGCAACGGGCGCACGCACATGTGCGTGGCATCGCAAGGGATGGGCAGCACAAAAAGATGTCATGAAGAAACAGCGGGTACGGGGTTCGAACCCGTGCTACCGGCGTGAGAGGCCGGCGTCCTAACCACTAGACGAACCCGCCAGAGAGGCGAAAGAACAAGAGCACGCGCAGCGCGCGAACAGCGGGTACGGGGTTCGAACCCGTGCTACCGGCGTGAGAGGCCGGCGTCCTA
>CAYVQF010000006.1:0-39087 GCA_964454015.1 uncultured Myxococcales bacterium | reverse complement strand
ACCACTAGACGAACCCGCCATATTCCGGGACTAGGATTCGAACCTAGATTAACGGGGCCAGAACCCGTCGTCCTGCCTTTAGACGATCCCGGAATCGTTTGCCACCGCTCGAGAGCGACGGCTAAACGCGAGCTTTCTACCTGCTCACTATCTCCTTGTCAACGGAAAAGGCGTAGGGGCACCATTATGGAACGGCGAGCATGGCGTCGATGGCGGCGCGCGCTGGGCCGGCTACTTCCGGGGCGATGTGCACCTCGGTCTGCATGTGACGCAGGGCGGCGGCGACGTTGGCCAGGGTGATGCGCTGCATGTGGGGGCAGAGGTGGCAGGGGCGGATGAAGTTCACCTCGGGGGTGACCACGGCGATGTTGTCGATGAGGGAGCACTCGGTCACGAAGAAGACCGTGGGCGGGCGGTGCTTCTCGACGTAGTCCGCCATCACCGCCGTAGAGCCGACGAAATCGGCGGCCTCCAAGACGTCGAGGGCGCACTCGGGGTGGGCCAGGACGAAGACGTCGGGGTGCTGCGTCCGCACCTTGGCGATGTCCGCCGCGGTGAACTTCTCGTGGACCTCACAGTGGCCCTGCCACAGGATGAGCTCGATGCCCGTCTCCTGTTGCACATAGGCCCCCAGGTAGGCGTCGGGGAGGAAAATGACCCGGGGCACCCCGAGGGAACGCACGATCTTGACGGCGTTGCCCGAGGTGCAGCAGATGTCCGACGCCGCTTTGACCTCGGCCGAGCTGTTGACGTAGGTGACCACGGGCACGCCCGGATGCTGGGCGCGCAGCGCCGCGACATCGGCGGCGGTGATGGAGGACGCCAGAGAGCAGCCCGCTTCCGGGTCGGGGATGAGGACCCGCTTCTCCGGGCAGGTGAGCTTCGCCGTCTCGGCCATGAAGTGGACGCCGCACATGACGATGACCTCGGCCGTGGTGTGCAGGGCCTTGCGGGCGAGGGCCAGGGAGTCACCGGTGATGTCGGCGATGGTGTGGAAGATCTCCGGGCGCTGGTAGTTGTGCGCCAAGATCACGGCGTTGCGTTCCTCTTTGAGGCGCTTGATCTCGGCGATGTGCTCCAGCATCTGGGGCCACTCTGCTGCCGCGACGAAGGGGCTCAGCTTGGCGAAGAGGGGATCGGTGGCCCGCAACGCTTCAGTGGGGTTGGCTTCACGTGTGCTCATGGGGACTCCTGGAGGGCCGAGGTGGCGAAGGACGCTCCAGCACGGGCGGTGTTGGGGCTTGTGCTAGTTTAGAGCATAAGGGGCGCGCGATGGCAAGAATCATTTTGACAGAGATGCGCGCTTTGGCATGAGAATGTGCGTAAAGAACAACAGAAACAGATCGATACGGGGAGTGGTCGTTGGCCTTCTTTCACTCTGCCAAGAACGCCGCCGCCGCGCCGTACTGGGCCCGAATGATCTGGCGGAGCTGGGCCGTGGCGGCGTCCCACTGCGGCAGGGGAGGGGCCGAAGGATCCACGGCGATGTGCGGCCGGATGCGGGCGCGGGCGCCATCGAGGCGCGTCAATACCGCTTCCAGGCGGGTGTCCTCGCCGTCGAGGAGCTGGGCCAGGGCGGCGCGATAGTCCTCCCAGTCACCGCGCATCAGGGTGCCGAGGAGGGGGTCACACTGGGGGGCGCGGACCCCGGCGGCGGGAAAGTCCGGCAGCGGGGTGATGGCGCAGGCGTCGGGCGCGTCGTCCCACCAGGCGCGGGCGAAGTCGGCGTCGGGCAGGTTCCAGGTGTGGTCCAGGTCCCAGGGGATGACGACGAAGCGCTGGGTGCGCGGGTCATCATAAATGAAGTAGTTGTGGTTGCGGCAGGTCTGGCCGTGGCAGTAGAACTTGTAGATGCCATCCCAGTTGTGAATGAGCTGATCCAGGGCGTTGTAAGTGGCCATGGCTGGACGTTGGATCCACGGATCGAGGGCGTGCGCCCCAGCGGGGGTGGATCCCAAGACGACCTCGGCGAAGGCCACGAAGCGATCGACCTTGGGCGTCTCGGTGTTGGTTTTGAGGCCGTCGAGGTAGCGGTTGGGGTCGAGGCTGTCGGGCCAGACCTCTTTGTAGAGGTTGCCCGTGGGGTCGGGGAAGCGGTGGCGGAGGAAGTCGGCGTCGATGGCTTCGACCAGGACGTAGAGCATGGGTGGGGCGTCGTTGATGGCGAGGGTGGCATGGGCGGTGCGGGCGGTGGTGATGCCGGCGGCGTTGAAGAGGGCGTAGGAGACGGGCTCGCGCAGGCAGGTGCGGTCGCGCTGGCAGCCGTGGAGGAGGAGCTTTTTGGTGCCGAAGAAGCGTTGATTTTTGGTGTATTTGCCGAAGTTGATGGCGATGGAGAGTTTGCTGCACAGCAGGGCGCCGTCGGGGGCGAGGCAGCCGTGGAGGGAGCCGTAGGCGCCTTTGTAGCGGACGCCGACGTCGGGGAAGTCCCAGCTCTGGAAGCGGAGGTCGCCGGGGACGTAGTGCTCGGCGGCGGCGTTGGCGTTGAGCCAGGTGAGGTCGGCGTCGTCGATGCGGAGCTCGAAGTGCCAGACGGGGGCGTCTTCGGCGAAGAGGCGGTCGAGGTCGAAGGGGGGTGGTGCGGGGGTGGCGTCAGGGGTGTCGTCAGGGGTGTCGTTGAGGTGGGCGGTTTCAGCGAGGTCGGTGAGCTCGGCGCGGGTGTGGGGTGCGGGCTCGTCGCAGGCGGCCCAGAGGGTGCAAAGGGCGCAGAGGAGGCGCAGGGGCCAAGGGTGGGTGCGGGTGGCTTGGCTCAGAGGCATGCGGCGATCTCCTGGCAGCTCTGGGCGGCGTCGAAGCAGGTCAACAAGGCCAGGGGATCGGGGTGCAGGGCGAGCAAGGTGCGGCAGGTGTGGAGGGGGGGCAGGGGGAAGGCGCAGGCCGTGGCGCGGGCGCAGGCGGCGTCGAGGGCGTCGAGGTGAGGGGTCAGGAGGCCGGTGCAGAGGTGGCTGAGGGTGGGTTCTTGCCCCAGGGTGTCCAAGGGGGGCGCATCGCAGGCGCTGGTGGTGAGCCACAAGACTTCGGCTTGCCGGGGGCAGCTCTCGGGTTGCAGGCAGTTGTGGGTGAGGATTTCGCGCAGGCCGTCGAGGAAGGGATCGGCGTTGGGGGCGCAGCGCTGCTGGAGGCAGGTGCTGATTTTGTCGGCATAGAGGGCGCATTGGGGGGCGTCGGCGCACTCGGGTGAGCTGGTGCAGAGGAGGTGGAAATAGGGGTCTTGGTTGAGAAAGGTGGTGATGTCTTCGCAGGTCATGGTGAACAAGGCGCCGCGGTCATCGGGGTCGCAGCCGCGCAGGCAGTCTTCGGCCAGGGGCGCGAGCTGGGCGGGGATGAAGCCGGGGCATTGCTCGACCAAGCAGTGGGCGAAGTAGTGGCAGTGGCTGTGGCAGAAGGGCTGCTCGCACAGGTCGCGCAGCGGTGGGGATTGGGCGAAGAGGGCGGCTTGGATCTCGGCGCAGGTGGCTTGCAAGAGATCTTCGGCGGGGAGGGCGGGGCAGCGCTCCAGGCAGAGGGGGTAGGCGAGCAGGGTGGTGCGCCAGTCCAAGCCGGGGCAGCCTTCGGGGCAGTCGAGGAAGCGGTCGCAGAGGCGGAGGCACGGGGGCAGGGTGGGGGGGAGCGTCTCGGGGGGGAGATCGTCTGGGGCGTCTGCGGCGTCTTGGGTGGCGTCAGGGTCGAGAGTGCTCAGGTCTGGTTCGGTGTCGAGGGTGTCGAGGGTGGCCGGCTGAGGGTCGTCGGAGCAGGCCGCGACGATGGCCAAGACCAGGATGAGCATGAGGTGGATGGGTCGGTGCATGGAAGAGCCGTGGCAGTGGGCTGGCCGCGCAGCTTCAGGTGGTGCTGGTTGGGGTGAAGAGGTCGCGCAGGGCGGTGCGCTCGCGGGGATTGTCGTCGAGGCTGCGGTCGAGGTGGGCGAGTTTTTGTTCCATGGGGCCGATGGGCCAGCAAGCGGTGGCGGGGAGGTTGAGGAGGTCGACGGTGGGAGCGTTGAGGGGGCAGATGTCGCGGGCTTCGTGGCAGGTGGTGTCGTCCTCTTCTTCGAGCCAGCGCAAGGGGAGCCCCTGGGTGCGGCAGACATAGGGGCGCCAGGGGTAGATGCGGCAGTGTCCCTGGTCGTCGAGCATGGCGCAGGCGCCGGGTGGGTGGGGCGTCGCGGCGAGGATGGGAGCGGCGTGGGCGCGGATGAAGGAGGCCTCGGCTGGGCCGACGCGGAGGTCGTCGACGCAGCAGGGGGTGCAGCCGGCGCGACACTCGAGGTCGAGGGGCTGGGCGAGGGCGGCGGCGTGGCTGTCGACCTGTTGGTAGAGGTGTTCGAGGATGTCGAGGAGCTGGGCTGGGGTGAGGGTGGGCATGGGCGGTCTCGGGTGGGCCAAACGTCGCGGTGGGTGCCGACGGGAGGTCGTTGCTTTTACTTTGCGGATTTGGCCGTGGCGCGCAAGTCCTGGGTGGCGGTTGGATGGTGCTTGGGAGGGGAGACGGGTGAGGCAGGCGGGCTCATCGCTGGGTGATCTTTGGAGTTTGCGCGGGTTCATGATTCGACGTAGTTTGAGGCAGGGTGTGAGGTTTCGGAGGGATTAGCGATGATGAAGGAGCAGCAGGTCAACCCCTCGGGTGATGAGATCGAGACGGCGACCTGGGTCTGGGATGTGGTTTCCTCGTGGGAGTACCCCGATGCGGACTGCCAGTGGTTCGTGGAGCGCTTGCGCAAGGTCCCGGCGGAGGCTGGGGTAGCGGGTGGCTTTGCGACGCATCTCTTCGATCTGCTGCGTTTGCAAGGGCACAACGTGGAGGATTGCCTGGCTTGGCTGCGCTATGAGGCGCTGCCGAACAAGTTCAGGCCGATGCCGCTGAATCATTTTCTGTTGACAGCAGCAGAGATAGCGCATCGTTTGGGGGGGCAGGAGCGACTCTATTTGGATGCGCCATCGATCCAGGATGGGGTCCACAAGGCGATGTGTGCGGCCTTGATCAGGATGACCCTGCCGGGATTGGCGGGTGGGGATCGGGTGGTGGAGTTGCTGCGCCTGTTGGCCAAGGCGTTTTCGGGGGTGTTGTTCTCGCATGCGCGGTTGAGCGTCGTGGAGGACCCGCGCGGCTGGATGTTGCAGCACCGGAACGAGCACAATTTTTTGGCGCATTTTCACTATGCCGAGGCTTACCGTCGCTTGCTCGAGGACTCGCTGGCCCCGGTCGAGGAGGTGCGTTTCGAGTGGGTAGGGCCGGCGGCGGCGGATGTGTTGTTCGTGTTGCCAACCTAGGACCGGGGTCGGCCTGTTGGGCCTGGCAGAGGCAGGCCCACATCAGCGACCTCGCCCCCCACACCCCTTCCCATGCATCGAGATGGGGGGCCACCTTTGCGTCTTTGTTGGGGCCGGGCCCTATCAGGGGATGGGGGCTTGCGGGCGGGTGCGCGAAAGGTTATGAACGTGGCTCAAGTTCGTTGAGATTCGCGTTCATGCGGGGGACGGATTGGATGAGAGTCGCGCGCGGATAGAGGCGCAAGCACAGCAGCTTGGAGAGCTGATCAGATCGGGTACGGGGCGCGCTCAGGGAAAGAAGTGGCTGGGTGAGCAGCGGCGTCTGCTCGTAGAGACCTTCGCGGCCTTGGCGCCGGATGCGGCGGTGGAGCGGCAGGTTTTGTACAGGCTGGAGCGGCGCCTGGAGGCGGTGCTGGCGGAGCTGCCGGCAGAGGGCGCGGTCGCGCCGCCGTTGCTGGGCTATTTTCAAATGGTGCGGATGCGCTGGCACGAGGCGTTGCGGTTGCGGGCGGTGCAGCAGTCCCAGGCAGAGCTGGGGCGCAGCGTCGCCATGGCTGACGCGTGGGTGGCGCGCCAAGAGACCCGCATCGAGGCGTTCATCGCGGTGTTGCAGCGCACGGCGTCGTCCGAGGAGGCCATACGTCGGCCCGGTTATGGTCGCGAGATGTTGCCTGGGATGTCTTCGCGCCATTTGGTGCTGCGCAAGAAGCCGACGTGAAGACGGCGAGAGATGGAGAGGCAAGGGATGTTGAGAGCTGTTGAGGAGAGAGAGGGCGGGCATCCATCGGCGCTGGCGCTGTGGATCTTGGGCGTGTTCTTGTCGCTGGCCGTTTTGGCCTGCACCGGGGTTGGCCCCGGACGAGCGGCCTTGAAGGCCGGGCGCTTGGACGATGCTCGGGAGCACGCCTTTTTGGCCCTCTTGCGCCAAGCGGACAACTGGGACGCCTATCTTTTGGTGGCGGAGATTGCCCTGGCTGAGGAGAGCTACGAGGAGGCGGTGCGGGCGGCAGAGCTGGCGGACCGCTATTCGGGTGGACGGGAAGAGGTGTTGGTGGTGCTGCAGGAGGCGCTGTGGCGCGGCGAGCAGTGGGGCGGTTATTGTCAGGTGGTGGAGCGCCGTTATGGGCGTGATCCTGGGGTTTTTGGGCGTCTTGGCGGGGACGGGGCGGCGCTTCTGCAGGCGGCCGGCTGGGCGGCGCACGAGGTTGGCCAGAGCGGCGGGGCCATGTCCTGCTATCGGGTCTTGCAGGGGGCGCTTGGCGCCGCTTTCGCCGGGGAATACGTTGATTCTTATACCCAAGTAGCGGAATCCTTCGTGGGTTTGCTGCTCATCTCGGGGCGCTACTATGATGCCATCACCTTGATCGAGGGGCTCGACGCGCTGCGTCCCCAGGATCGCATGATACGTGCGGTGGAGGTGGGGCGTCTGCACTTGCAGTTACGGGATAGCGACCGTGCCAACGCCTCCTTTGGGCGTTACGTCGCGGCCGTGCCCGAGGGCCCCGAGCGTTGGCAGCGCATGGAGCGGGTGTCTCAGGTGCTGGAGAGCAGTGGCCGAGCGCCGGAAGCGCTGCGTTCTTGGCAGGGGGTGCTGGCGGAAGTGGCGCCCGTTGAGGGGCGGCACTATGTGAGGCTCTTTCATTTGGCCCTCAAGGCCTTTGAGGCCGAGGTGGCTCAGGGAGCGTTGACGGCGCTGCTGGACCCGGGTCGGGCGCTGGCGGTGGATGAGGTCTTGGCCGTGGGTCGGTTGGCGGCCGACGGGGGCTGGTCCGATTGGGCATTGGTCGCATACCGGGCGGGTTTGGCACGCTTCGGGGGCGAAGAGGAGGTGGTCTTTGCCATGGCCACCCTGCTGCATCGGCGCGGCGAGGACGTGGACGAGGCCTTTGCGACGGCGTGGCCGCATCTCTCTGCGCCCGGGGTCAAGGGGGGACAGATCGGTGACTGGCTCTTCCAGCGTGGTTACGACGAGCTGGCGCTGCATTATTACCAGCGCGCTCGTGTGGCGCCAGATGCGCCGCCTGATCTGGATCTGCGTTTGGCCTTGGTGCTGCGGGAGCGTCGGCGCTACGACGAGATGGAGCGCGCCCTGAGTGAGTATATTCGCCGGGCGGGTGAGGGTGATGCTGGGCTGACGGCTCGGGTCCAGGCGGCGCGGGTCGCGCGGGAAGCGCGTTCGTGGAATCGGGTCGTCGCTTGGTTGCGAGAGGTTTACCAGGAGCGCCCGCAAGACACGGAGGTGGTGTGGGCGTTGGCCGAGGCCTATGAAGCCCAGCGCTTGCCCCAGGAGGCGGCGCGGGTGCGAGAGCAGTGGGCGAGCGCGTCGGCCGCGCCTCAGGAAGCCTATATGCGTCTGCTGCAGGATGCCATGAGCCGCCAGGACGAGGCACGGGTCGAGCAGTATTTGGCGGTGTTGACGGCGTCACCGGCGAGCGCTGCCGCGGCGTGGTACGCCGTGGGTGTCTTCTATTACGCCAGTGGCCGGGATGACAAATCTCTGGAGGCTTTTGCGTCTTTCGTGGCGGCCGCTGCGGATCCACGCGCGGCGCGGGAGCGCTTGATTGTCTACTATCTCGATGAGGTTTTCGAGCGTTCTCGGGCTCTGGCGCTGATGCAAGCCTTCTTGGAGGACTACCCCGACGCCGTGGAGATGCGCTATCGCTTAGGCCGCACGGCCCTGGTGATGGGCGATGAGGCGCAGGCCGTGGAGGCCTTCGTCGCCTATGTCGAGGGCAAGGCGCTGGCGTTCTCGGCGTTGATGTCGGCGGTGCAGGAGGGGGGACGTCTCAACCGGCCCGCTTTTGCCCTGACCCTGGTGGAGACGCTGCAGCAGCGCCATCCCGCGTCATTGTCGGTGCAGGAGGCGCTGGGTGAGGTGTTGTGGAGCGCGCACCAAGGGGCGCGCCAGGGTGACCCGGCTCAGGGCGAGGTGTTGCGCCAGGCGGCGGTGGCGGTGTTTGAGCGGGTGGTCGGTGCTGGCACGTCTGGAGAGGAGTTGCTGAATTTGGCGAACCGGCTGATGAGCCGTGAGCTGGTGCCTCTGGCGGTGCGGGCCTTCGACCAGGCCGGTGTGGAGGCGATCGCCGCGGCGCGTCTCATGCGGACCTACGGTGAGGCCTTGCTGTTGGTGGGGCGCCACGCCGAGGGTGTCGCCGCGCTGGATGCCTATGTCAGGCAAGGCGGGAGCGCCCCAGCGCTGCGTTTGGAGGTCGCCCGGGTGTTGTTGACGACGGAAGCCGCCGGGAGCGCCGAGGGTTGGCTGCGGGCGCTCGTCGACGGCGAGCGGGGTACGGTGGCATTGCAGGCCTACCAGGTGTTGTCGGACTTGCTGGTCATTTCTGGTCGTGCCAGTGAGATCAAGGCGCTGACGACGGCGGCCCTCAAGCGCACGGCCATGCCCTTTGAGCTGATGGGCGCAGCGGCTCGCGCGTACAGCCGGGCGGGTCTGGTGGCGGAGGCGGTGGAGACGTACCGGCGGATGCTGGCGCAGCGTCCGGCGGCGATTTCCGTGGCCGTGGATTTGGCGATATTGGCCATGGTTTATGGTGACGAGGGCGAAGCGGTGCAGGTCTTGGACCAGGTCATCTCACGATCGGAGACGCCCGGGTTGGTGTTGGCAGCGGTGGCCGCGGTCTACGACGAGCGCGGCGAGTTGGAGCGGGCGCTGGATGCCTATAGACGGGCGGTTGAATTGAGCCCTCTGGACGACCCTCAGGTCCTGCACCGTTTGGCCGTGCTCGAGGTCCAGGGCGGCCAAGTGGCGGCGGGTCTGGAAGCCTTTGCTCGTGCCGTAGCGGCGGGCGGAGGCGACGAGGGGGCGACGCTGACCTTGGCGAACGCTTTGTGGCGGAGGGGAGAAGAGGCAGCGGCCGACGAGCTGGCGCGGTCGGGGGCGCGTCGCTTGTTGCGGAGTGGACCTCTGCATCTGTTCCGCATCGAGGCGGCGTTCAGGCGCGGTGAGGCGGTGCGGGCGCTGCTGTGGGCCGACGACTATCGCATCGAAGGCTATGCGCGGGATCTACTGCAGCAGGTGTTGGCCTCGGCTGGGGCTTACGACGCCTTGGAAGAGGTCATCGAGTCCAGCGTCACCCATCACTTTTACGACGCTGCGGCGCTACAACTGATCCGGCATCAGGGGATCAGCTTGCAGGTCTCAGGGGGAGACTTTTTTGTGCCCTTTGCGCTGCGCGTGGCCCGGCTCCTGCCAGCCCCAGGCCGGTTGCTGAGGAACATTGCGGCGCTGGAGATGGCGCGTGGGCGCGAGGCCGAGGCGCTGGCCTTGTTGCGCGGGCTGGCGTCGGATCAGCGACTCGAAGAAGATCAGTTGACGATTGCAGCGCTGTTGGTGGGGCAGGGGATGGACGACGAGGCCCTGGCGTGGCTCGCGACCTGGATCGAGGGGGCGGGTCAGACCGGACGCGAGGAGCGTTATCGGCGCGCCGTCGATAGGCTGTTGTTGGTCCATGAACCCGAGTTGGCGGTGGCCATGTTGGCCGCGGCCATCGCCGCAGGTCACTGGGAGGTGGCCCCCGATTGGGTCGAGTTGTTGGCGCTGGGCGGCGACGTCGATGGGGCTTTCGCCGTGCTGCGTCAGGAGCCCTTGGCGGCGGTCTTTCGCGGCGAAGGTGGAGACGCCCAGGTGCGGCAGGTCATGGGGATCTTGCAGCGCTTGCGCGTGCTTGGTTTTCGTCAGGAGAGCGAAGCTCTGGTCGCGTCGCTGGCGCAGCACTACCCGCAGCGTCTGGATGTGGTGCTGATGCGGTTGGAGGCCGCGGGTTCCGGCGCGGCGCTGTTGCAAGCGCGTGATGCCGCGTTAGAGATCTTCAAGGATGACGCGGCGCGGGTGGCGATCTTGGGTGCGTGGCTGCGCCAAGCCGAGGAGGTGCGCGTCCAGGAGATCGCGCCCGTGCTGGCGGCGTTGTCCCTGTCGTACCAGCGCGAGATTCTGGGGATGAGCTTGACGAAGATGAGCGCCAAGGAGCGGACGCGTTTGGTGACGGAGCTCGTGGCTTCGCACTTCGATCAGGTGCGGGTTCGTCTGTCTGTGGCGGCGGCCTTGGACCGTGTGGGTGCTTTTGCTGAGGCAGCGCACTGGTATGAGCAATCGCTGGCGTTGATGCCTGCCGAGGCGACAGCCTATGAAATGCTCGCCCAGTCGCTGTACCTGGCTGGTGACGACGCGGGGGCGCTGGCGGCGTTGGAGCAGAGCACGCGGCGCCGGCAGGGGCGGGTGTCGGCGTGGCTGGCGGCGGCCGAGTTGTATGCCGTGGGTCCGGATAGCGGGCTCGCCGTGGCGGCCTTGCGCCAGGCTTTGCCCTTTGCGCCTGCCGATCGTGCGCTTCGCTTGGCGCTGGCACGGCAACAGCTCTTGGCGGGGATGGCCGCCGATGGCAAGGTGCTGCTGGATGAGGTCCTGGGCGATGCGCCGGCGCTGGTCGACCTCGAAGGCGCGCTGCGGGCGCTGCTCGAGGCCGGCGAAGTGGAGAGTGCGTTGGCCCTGGTGCAGCGGCACGAGACGCGCTTGAGCCAGGGGGCGGAGGCCTCGTGGTTGGCTGGCGTGACCCTTCTGCGCAGTGGGGACGCGGATGAGGCGGTGCGCCATTTCAGTGCGGCGTCGCAGGTGAGCTTGAGTCCGCTGGTGGTGGATATGGCGGTGGCAGAGACCTTCCGGCGTCGCGGTGAGATGGCTCGGGCCGAGCAGTTCATTGCCCGGGCCATGGACAGTCGTCCGCGCAGCCCGGCACCCTATCTCTATCGCGGCCTGTTCAGGCTGATGTCGGGAGACCGGGATGGGGCGCGGATGGACTTCGCGTTGGTGCTTGCTTCGGGTTACGCGACGCGCTCCGCTTTGGAGGTGATGGGCGGCGCCTGGTTGCTGGCGGGAGCGTGGGAGGAAGCCGAGGACAGCTACGGGCGCCTGTTGCGTTTGAGCGATGAGGGCGGGGCCGCGGCGTCCCTGGCGCACGTGGCCAAGGCCTATGCGGCTGTTGACCGGGCCGCGGAGGCGCTGGCGGTGGTGCAGCGGCAGCGGCCGGGGCTCTTCGACGTTTGCGCGCGCGACCCGGCCTTGGGGCAAGCCATGGTTGAGGCGTTGATCGCCGGTGGCGAGGCGGAGCGTGCCTGGGCGATGGCTGAGAGCAGCGTCCAGCGCCACCCGGCGCGGGCCGAAGCCTGGGCGGGCCATGCGGCGGCAGCGGCGGCGACGGCGCGCGCCAGTGAGGCGACGCGCAGCGCCCGCTGGGCCTTGTATTTGTCGGAGGCTGGGGCGCGCTGGCGCTATTTGGCGATCTTGGCCGAGGTGCATGGGGCCCAGTCGCAGTGGGCTGAGGCCGAGTCGCTGGCGCTCACGGCCCTGCGCCAAGGTGGCGGCGACGCGGCCTGGCGCGCCGGCATCTATGGTCGTCTGGCCTTTTTTGCGGAGAGCCAGGGGGCGACAGCGCGGGCCCAAGGCTATGTGAAGCAAGGAGCGCAGGCGCAGGCGCTGGTGGACAGCCCTCTGACGCTCTACGCCACACCCTGATTGCGGAGGGCGAGGCTGGCGACGAGGATGAAGAGAGCGGCCCAGCGCACGCCGATGGCACCGAGGAGGCAGCGGCGTTGGGTGGGGCTGAGTGCCTGATCTTTGCGCAGGCGCTGGGCCATGGCCCAGGCTGCGCCGAGACAAGCGAGGAAGATGGGGAGGGCCATGGCCACGAGGCGCGCCGTGGGCGCCATGCCTAGCCGGCCGCTGATGAGGATGGCGGCGACGCCGACGGCCCATGGCAACCACTGCCACAGGCGGAGGGCGGCTTCGAGGGGCGAGGTGGTCGCCGGGGCAGGGGTGTCGTCGTCTGCTCTCCAGGCGCGGCTCTCCAGGTGGCGTGCGCCCAAGATGGCGGCGAAGAAGAGCCCGCCAACGAGCCAGAGATCGAGACCGATGGTCATGAAGCGTCCTCAGTGAAGCAGCCGCATTGGGAGCGGGCAGCGGGCCGGCCGCTCGCCCGTCCGAGGCGGGTGGACCCCACCCATAGACGAGAGGAGGGCCGGAAAGCAACATTGCCGAGTTGCACTGGGCCACGACCGTTGCCGGGGCGCTGCTTGTCGTGTTGGTGAAAGTGTGTTACCAAATTGACAGGCAAGAGACCAAGCCCGGGGGCGTCTCTCACGGAGCATCTCGCAGAGCAGTCGTGGCGTTGGGCGAGGGTGTTCGTGCGCTATCCAGGGCCCGCCCTTTTCATCGCACATCGGAACCAAGATGGACCCTTCCTACCGCTGGACGCATCAATCTGGTGGACCGGAGCGACGTGAAGCCGTCATCGCGGCTCTGCTCGCCGGAGACGCCAATTGGTGGAAAATCCTCGAGGGTTTTCACCGTGTCAATGAAGTCTCCAATGGCCGTGATCTGCGAGGTCTCGACTTGAGCGGTCTAGATCTGCGGCAGGCGCCACTGGAGCGTGCCCACCTGGTGCAAGCGCGCTTGTGTGGGGCCCAACTGCAGGGGGTGTGCTTGAAGCGCGCCAACCTGAGTGAGGCGGATCTGAGCGAGGCCAACCTGGAGGAGGCGGACTTGTCGAGCGCCGACCTCCAGCACGCGTCGTTGCGGCGGGTGGTGGCGACCAAGGTCAACGCCGTGGGGGCGCGGTTCCGGGCGGCGGATCTGCGCATGATTCGCTTCGATCAAGGCGACTTGACCGGGGCCGATCTGCGCTACGCCAGCCTAGATGGCGCTTCGTTCTTGGGCGTCTGCGCCGATTTTGCCGCCTTTGCGCACGCCAAAGGTCAAGGTGTCGTGGCCACGGGGGCTTCGCTGAAGAAGGCGAGCTGGTACAAGGCGAGCTTGCCCGAGATCTATCTCGACGAGGCGCAACTCCATGAGGCCAATTTCAACAACGCCAACCTCCCCGGCGCCCACTTCCACAAAGCCCAGCTCGCCAACGCCTCTCTGCGCGAGGCGAACCTGATCGAGGCGGACTTCGGCGAGGCCGATTGCAGCGGCGCCTCGTTCGTGGCGGCGGCCATTTCCGGGGCGAAGTTCGCGCGGGCCGTGCTTGCTGGGGCTCAGTTCAAGGCGGCGCTTGGGGCGAGCCGGGTCGATTTCGCCCATGCCGATTGCAGTCGGGTGCGCTTCTCCCTGGCGCGCTTGCCCGGGGTTTGTTTCGCCGAGGCCTCTCTGGTGGAGGCGCTGCTGGATGACTGCGACTTGCGGGAAGGGGATTTCTCGGCGGCGGATCTCTCGTTCGCGCATCTGACGCGGACCAATTTCACCGACGCCAAGCTGATGCAGGCCAAGCTCCGCAACGCCTATTTTCAGGAGACGAACCTGCGGGGTGCCGATCTGGCGGCGGCCGATCTCTCGGGCTGTGACCCCGACGCCGCGTTCTTGGTCGGAGCGAACCTCGAGGGCACGCAGATGAGCGCCTTTGCCGCCGAGGCGGTGAGCGAGGTTCCCCACACGGGGACGCCGCGTTTCGGGGCGTGAGGACGAGGCGAGACGGTGCGAGGGCCCCTGGACTCTAAGCGGTCGTCCGGGGCGGCGGCGATGCGTCTGCCCGGTGCAAGAGGCTGGTGGCGGCGGGCGCGCGGCCAAAGGCCGCGCGGCCTAGAACAGGACTAGTGCGTGGCTTCGCGCTTGTCCGTGGCATCCCAGCGCGCGCCCTTGGTGAAGAAGCGGCGGAAAATGATGCCGATCACCGGGCCACCGACGGCGACGCTGGCGAGGATGAGCCACATGGCGCTGGGCGAATCCCAGAAGGAGACCGTTCCGGCGCGGAGTTGGTCGCCGATGTCCGTGGGTACCCAGCGCACGAGCATGTGGCCCGAGAAGAGGGAGACGACGGTCTTGGCCAAAAACCACGGGACCATG
This sequence comes from uncultured Myxococcales bacterium, assembly GCA_964454015.1. Classification (GTDB taxonomy): domain Bacteria; phylum Myxococcota_A; class Bradymonadia; order UBA4248; family UBA4248; genus CAYVQF01. The sequence goes on along the minus strand of CAYVQF010000006.1, from coordinate 24,996 downwards.
GAGAGGCCGAGGTAGGTGCCCTCCTGTCCCTCGGGTGCGATGGCGGCGGTGTACTCCGAGAGCTTGGGCGACCAGATGATCTCACCAATGGAGAGCAAGACCAGGCACATGATGGAGGTGACGTAGGTGAAGGTGCCAAAGGAGGGGATGACCAGGAAGAAGAGGGAGATGCCCGAGATGAGTGCTCCGTAGACCAGCATCTTATAGATGTTGAAGCGGTTGCAGAGGGGGATGAAGAGGATGAGGCCGACGATGATCAAGATGGGGTTGATGGCGGTGAGGACGCCAATGGCGGCGTCCTCGCCGATGACCCGCTCCCAGTACTTGGGCATGAGGAGGTACATGTAGGCGAAGACGGCACGGACGCCGAGGAGGGCCGCCACGAGCAAGAGGAAGCGCCAGAAGACGCTCTCTGAGAGGACGGCTTTGGCGATCTGCAAGGGGTTCTTTTTGGGGGTGGGGTTGGCTTTCTCTTTGGCAGCCGCCTCTGCGGCCTCGGCCTCATCTTCGGCGCCGATGCGGAGCTGCTCCTCGCGGCGGATGAAGAGGACCGTGAAGACCAGGCAGAGGACGGCCGAGACGACGCCGAAGCTGAAGATGTGGGCGTTGGCCACGCCCAAGCCTTTGCGGATGATGTCGATGAGGAAGCCACCGCCAGCGGCGCCGACGTTCATGAAGAGATACCAGAGGTTGAAGCCGGCGCTGCGGGAGCGTTTGGTGGTGAAGCGCTTGTTGGCGGCCTGGAAGACCGTCTGGAGCATCCCCATGAAAGGCGCCATGAGGAAGAGGGAGACGGCGACGATCCAGCCGGCGTAGGGGGTGTCCGGGTAGAGGCCGACGTACGCGACGACGCCGCGCAAGACCAGCAAGGAGGTCAGGGCGAGGTAGAGGGAGCGGCGGATCCCGAGCCAGTCGGTGATCATGCCCGAGATGAAGAGGAAGATGGTCGTGGCCGAGGTGAAGGCGGTGATGACGTAGCCCGCCTCCTTGTCGCTCATGTTGAAGTCGTTGGAGAGGAAGATGGCGGCGATGGTCAACATCGCGAAATAGAAGACACAGTCGAGGAAGTTGATCCCCTGCATGCCCCAATATTCGGAGCGGGTCTCTTTCAGGACCTTGAAGTCGCGAAAATAGCCGATGGCCAGCTCCTTGAGTGTCTTGTTGGTACCTGTCGTTGCCGTCATTGCCTCTCCTGTGTTCGACTAAAGGCCTTCGCTTTTTTAGTGGCATTGATGGTTTTTCTGCAAGCGAGCGTGGACGGAGCGTTGGCTTCGGCGTTCGGGTGGAGGCGGCGACGTGGTGATCGCCCGGTGGCAAGAGGGCGTTGGGCGCTGCGGCGGCGGCACAGAGCGGGCGCGCGCCTTGGGCTCCAGCGCTTCAGGGCGCTTCACGGGGAAGAAAAGATCAAATGTGGCTACAACTCTACCCCGACAATGATCTAGAGTGCGCCCAGCCAGGCTGGGTGGGTCTCGGTGCTGGCAGAGATGTGTGGGCATGACGGGCGCGAGGCCTGTCCTAGTCGTAGCGGGGATGCATGCCGGAGCTGCGGTTGAACGTCATCACCAACGAGTGGGTGATCATCAGCAAGGAGCGCTCGTTCAGGCCGAGCGATTTTCGTTGGCCCGTCGCCCCGGGGCCCCTGCCGGCGTGGGTAGAGACGTGTCCCTTTTGTCCTGGCAATGAGGCGCTGAGCCCACAGGAGAGCCTGCGCCGTTCGGGGGCGGACGGGAGCTGGCAGACCCGGGTGGTGGCCAACAAGTTTCCGGCCTTGTCGGCTGAGGTGGCGCACGCGCAGTACCGTCACGACGGCTTGAAGATCGCCGTCGACGGTTTTGGCTTCCATGAGGTGATCATCGACTCGCCGCGGCACGACTTGAGCGTAGGCGCGCTCAGTGACGCGGCGATGACGGAGATGTTGGCGACCTATCGGGCCCGTTACCAGGCGTGCGCTGCGGACGCGCGGATCCAGCAGGTGCTCATTTTCAAAAACCAAGGGGAGCGTGCGGGTTCGTCCTTGGTGCATCCCCACTCCCAGCTCATCGCGACGCCCGTGGTGTCGAATCAGGTGCGGGAGCGGGTGCGGATCATGGAGGAATACCACGCGCAGCATGGGGTGTGTTTGGGCTGCCAGATGTTGGCCGAGGAGCTGAGCGACGGGGTGCGCGTGTTGCTGGCGACGGAGCACTTCGTGGCGTTCATCCCCTATGCGGCGCTGTCGACTTTCCACACCTGGATTTTTCCGCGGCGCCACATGGCGCGATTTGGTGCGATCGCCGACGCCGAGCTGCAGGATTTGGCGCGGGTGCTGGGCCGGGTGGTGGGCGCCATGGGGCAGAGCCTGAGCTACCCCGACTACAACTACGTGATCCGTTCGGCACCGCGCACTTGCGCTGAGCAGCATTTTCATTGGTACTTGACCATCGTGCCGCGTCTGAGCCGGGCGGCTGGCTTCGAGCTGGGCAGCGGGATGTTCATCAACGCCGCGGTGCCCGAAGAGAGTGCGGCTTTTCTCCGACATGCCATCGAGGCTCTGCCCGAGGGCTCGCCGTAGGGTTGTCATGCAGATTCGCAACGTGCCGAAAGGGTCATGGCGGACACTGTTCAAGTGGGGCGATCCGCAATTCTTCTACCCCATCGACGCGCGCTTGACGCGCTTCGTCGAGGCCTGGTTGGGGCTCTCCGAGGAGGCGCAGCGCCAGCCACGGCGGCCGGGTCTGGATCCGGTGCGGCTGCCGGCCGAGACGACCCTGACGGCAGCGCAACAGACGCGCTTGCAGGCCATGCTGGGTGAAGAAAACGTGGCCGTGGATGGGAGCTCGCGTGCTGCTTTTACCTATGGATCCACCTACGTCGATTTGTTGCGGCTGCGCCTGGGGCAGCTCGAGAACGTGCCGGCGGCGGTGGTGCGACCGCGGGATGAGGCGGATCTGGTGGCGCTGCTGGGCTTCTGTGAGGCCGAGGGCTTGCCCGTGGTGCCTTCTGGTGGGCGCAGCTCCGTGACCCAGGGCCTGGAGCTGGCCGGGTCAGTGGTGGTGGACCTGACGACCCACATGCACCGGGTGCGGGAGGTGCGGACCCAGGATCTGAGCGCTGTGGTGCAGGCGGGCCTGAGCGGCCCGGCGCTGGAGAAGCAGCTCAACCAGGTGGATTTGACCTGCGGCCATTTCCCGCAGTCCTTCGAGTTTTCGACCGTAGGAGGGTGGGTCGCGGCGCGCGGTGCGGGGCAGCAGTCGACCCATTACGGCAAGATCGAGGACCGGGTGCTGGCCTTGCGCTGTGTGACGCCGCGGGGGATCGTGGCGACGCCACCCTATGCGCGCGCGGCCATGGGGCCTGATCTGCGCCAGGCACTCATTGGCTCGGAGGGCGCCTTTGGCGTGATCTCCGAGGTGACCTTGCAGGTGGCGCCGCGCTATCGCCGCGGCCAGTTGCCGCTGTGCTTTTTCTTTCGCAGCATGGACAAGGGCCTCACCTTCATCCGGCGGATGGTCCAGGCGGGGCTGCGCCCCGGGGTGTGCCGGCTCTCGGATCCCGAGGAGACGGAGATCGCCCTGTTGCTGGACGGGATGGCCGGAGGCGCCATCGACCAGAGCTTGCGCGCCTTGGGCTACAAGCCGCATGAGCGGGTCTTGGTCATCGCGGCGACCGAGGGTGAGCCGTCGATGGCCCTGCACGCGGCGACTTTGGCCCACGGCATGGCCTTGAGCCTGGGCGGACTGCCGACGGGAGGAAAGCCCCTGCGCGCCTGGCGCAAGCGGCGCTTCATGGATCCCTACCTGCGGGATGACTTGATGGACCGCGGGGTGATCATCGACACCTTGGAGACCATCGCCCCGTGGTCGCGGCTGCCTGAGCTGTGGCAGCAGGTGCGGCGCGTGGTCAAGTCGGTGCCGCGGCGGGTGTGCATGAGCCATATCTCCCACGCCTACGAAGCTGGTGCCAACCTCTACTTCATCTTCATGGCGCCGGCGCTGGACGCCGATGAGCTGGGCGCCTTCAAGGCCATGCACGGGGAGATCGTCGATGCCATCGTGGCGGCAGGCGGCGCCCTCTCACACCATCACGGCGTCGGGCGCCTTTTTGCGCCGCGCCTCCCAGGGCAGCTCGGTGCCCCCGCCATGGGGATGTTGCGCGCGCTGAAGGGCGAGCTCGACCCGCAGGGCATCATGAACCCGGGCGTCTTTGGCCTGTGAGCGACCCGGTTGCTGAAAGGTCGGGCCGCGCCTGCTGGCGTGGCCCGCGCTGGGCTCGGGGAGGTGGATCCCAGAGCAGGCCTTGGGGACCGGCCTCAATGCAGCCAGCGGTGTAAGAGCCCCAGGCCGACATGGAGCTGATATAGGGCGTTGGCGTCGTCGATGATGAAGCGCGGTTCGAAGCGGAGCTCGATGCCGAAATCGTGGTTCAGCAATACGGCGCAGGCCAGGGACCAACCTATCCACGGGGCGAGGTCGTCTTGGGAGCGCAGGGCGACGCCAGCGCCGGGGAGGAGCACTGACAAGAGGCCGGGAAAGCGCCATTGGCTAAAGTCGTCATGTTGGTTGTCGGTGTAGACGCTGCGGATGATGGGCATGAGGCCGATCCAGGTCAGCCACTGACCGTAGTTGCGGCTCAGGCTGAGGTTGAGATCGAGGCCAAATTGATTGCCGATGAAGGCGTCGAGGGCGATGGCGCCCAGGGTGGCGAGGGCTTCGCCGCCAGCGCGAGTCTGGGCCGCTGGCCGTTGGTAGCGAAAGCCCAGGGCGAGGGTGGTGCCCCAGGAGCCTCCCAGGTTGCGGGGGGGGGCGTCGTTGGCAGAGGAGCCGAAGAAGCTGGTGTTGGCTTCGGCGAAACCGCCACCAGCGGCGAGGCTCCACTCGAAATAGAAGGGGTTGTCGAGCGGATCGATCCAGATGCCATCGCCCAGACCGCGCGAGCGTCGTGAGGGGAGAGGGTCTGCGGCAGCGGGAGGGGCGCGGGTGAGGTCGCTGGGCTGGGCGCCTGCGACGCTGAAGGACAGCCCGAAGAGGAGGTAGTCACCTGGTGGCAAGGCTTCTTCACTCACGAAGGCCGCCCACGGCCCACAGGTGGCGTCGCTGCGCGCGAACTCCACGGGCACTTCTGTCCAACGCCCCTGTTCTTGACGCTGGAGGTGCAGGCTCGAGGCGCTGACCAAGATGTGTTGGCGGTGGCAGGCAGGGTCGAGCCCAGGCAAGCAGCAAGCTCCGCTGCAGCGCATCCACACCTGCAGCGGGGCCTGCTCCTCCCAGCGCTGGCGGCTTGTGGGATCGCAGTGGCTGTCGAGCTCCAAGGCGATGGTGCAGTCACTGCTACAAAGATCTTGGCCGTGGACAGGCGCTGGGAGAAAAAGGGCACAGGCGCACAGGAGCGAGCAGGAGAAGGCGAACGCGTTCACAGCAGCCATGGCACTCCCTGAAAGGCGTGGCGGGGCAGGTCTCTAGACAGCATGATGATGGCGTGCTGCTGCCGCAGGTCAAGGGGCAAAGCAGCGTTGATGCCGCCATTGGGTGAGGAGCCGTTGGTAGGGGGCGGTGGGGACGGGATCGTCAGGACCAGCCCAGAAGAGGTGGCCCCCGCAGGGGCAGGGCTCGGGGCCAAGGTCCAGGCGCGTCGTGCCCAGAGTGGCCAGGTCTCGAGCGAGGGCGCAGGCGTCGGTGATGCCGCGGATGGCGAAGGCCCGGGCGCGCTGGGCGTGTTGGCGGAGGGCGTCGATGGGGCTGCGCAGGTGCTGACGCTGGCGCAGGTCTTTGGCCATGGTGGCGCTGAGCTGGTGCTGGGCGCAGCCTACATAAATGTAGTGTCCTGGGGCGAGAACCCGGTGGCCTTGGGTTGCCAGGGCGATCCCTTGGGGCGTGGCCACGTCGAGGTGGAGGAGGTAGAGGCCGCGATCGTCGAGGCCGGGGTGGAGGCGCTCCCAGGGGCAGTGCAGCCAGCGCGGCGGGGTGGCGAAGTGGAGGCGCCCGGCGTCGAGGGTTGGGTTCAGGGCGCAGGCGATGATGTCGAGATCCCCACGGGCGGCGTCGAGGGCGCGGGCAAAGGCCAGATCGTTGTGGAGATCGGGGAGGAAGTGTTGCGCTGGGCCTTGGGCGATGAACCACAGGGTGGCGGGAAGCTCTGCCTGGCTGAGGCCTGCGATGTGGCGGAGGCCGCGGGCGGTGGTGGCGTCGGGGAACATGGCGAGGCCTTCTTCGACCAGGGTCACCGATTTGACCTCGAGGAGGCGGCGGTGGCCGCGGTCGTTGCGGAGGAGGAAGTCGTAGCGGGCGTGGCCGAGGGGGACTTCGGCGCGTTCGATGTGGTAGCCGGCGAGGGCCGGGACGAGGTCGGCTTGGAGGAGGGCTGCGGCGAGGGTGTTGATCTGGGGGGTGCAGAGGTAGACGGCCCGCGGTCGGTCCCCTGGCCAGCGGGCGTGCCAGGAGAGGGCCAGGGCTTCCCAGGGGAGCTTGCGCAGGGGACGCGGCGCGAGGTGGACCGTGACGCCGGGCAAGAGGAGCTCGTGCATGCGCCCGGGGTTGGCGACGTAGGCAGCGTGCTGATGGTCGCCGCGCTGCACCTCGAGGGTGAAGCGCTGGTGGCGGGCGAGATAGGCGGCGGGGGTGAGGGCTTCGCTTTGGAGGTAGGTCATGGTGCCCCTTGGGCGGTGTCAGGGGTGGCGGGGAGCGAGCGCCTGGTCGCGCGGGGAGCCTAGCGCAGTCGCCGGGTTTTGGGCCAGGGCGTCCGTCGGTGGCAGGGTGGGGCCGCGGTGGTCGGGCCGAGGAGAGAGGCTGAGGCGTAGGAGTGGATTGGCGCTGCGATTTGCGAGGGTGGTGGCCAGAAGAAAAAAATTATCCCTTGACAGGCCAAAGTGGCAGGTGCATATTCCGCCTTCGTCGGTCGCGGCCGCTGTTCGCTACAGTGGTGGCGCCGGGTGATGCGGGGTGGAGCAGCCAGGTAGCTCGTCGGGCTCATAACCCGAAGGTCGCAGGTTCGAATCCTGTCTCCGCTATGAGTGTTCGCGTTTGCGGTGTTTGCGCATTTTGCCGTTGCGGGCCAAGGACCAGAGGGTCGAAGGGCCAATGGCGATGCGCGTGCTGCGGGGTGGAGCAGCCAGGTAGCTCGTCGGGCTCATAACCCGAAGGTCGCAGGTTCGAATCCTGTCCCCGCTATTACAACCAAGCCTTTGAGTGGGTGATGTGCTGCGGCAGAGGGCGCCACGCGGGTGGTCATTTTGCTGTGGAGAGTAGACCGCATGTGCGGGATGGGTTAGACACTCGGGGGCTGTTGCCAAGTCTCGCGGCGTGTTGTTTCCGTGTTTTCGTGGGGTTTGGCGAAAGGAAAGTCGACGCGTTCGTAGCCCAGAATAGGTTGTGATGGGGAAGTCACTGGTAGTTGTGGAGTCGCCGGCCAAGGCCAAGACCATCAAGCGGTATTTAGGTGATGGTTTCGAGGTGACGGCGTCAGTGGGGCATATCAAGGATCTGCCGAAGAGCACGCTGGGTGTCGATATCGAGGCGGATTTTGCGCCGCACTATGTGACCATCCCTGGCAAGACCAAGGTACTCAGTACGATCAAGCGCTTGGCCAAGGATGCCGACGCCATCTACCTGGCCCCTGACCCGGATCGGGAGGGTGAGGCGATTGCGTGGCACATTGCCGAGGAGATTGGCCACTTCAAGGGCAAGGCGCCGAATACCTATCGGGTGCTGATCAACGAGATCACCAAGAAAGGGGTGAACGAGGCGCTGGCGCGGCCGACGCAGATCAACAAGGGTCTGTACGAGAGCCAGCAGGCGCGGCGCATTCTCGACCGTCTGGTGGGCTATCAGATCAGCCCACTGCTGTGGGAGAAGGTGCGGCGCGGGCTGTCGGCCGGGCGGGTGCAGTCCGTGGCGGTGCGCCTCATCGTGGACCGGGAGCGGGAGATCCAGGCCTTCGAGTCGACAGAGTACTGGACGGTGAAGGCGCTGCTCGCGGCGACGGAGCCGCCATCCTTTTGGGCGAGCCTGACCCAGATCAAGCGGCAGAAGGCGGAGCTGAGCACGGGTGAGGAGGCGCACGCCGTGGTGGCCCAGAGCGAGGCGGCGGCGTGGGTGGTCAAGGAGGTGGTGACCCGGGAGCGCTTGCGGCAGCCCATGGCGCCTTTCACGACGTCGAAGTTGCAGCAGGAGGCGGCGCGCAAGCTGCGCTTCACGGCCAAGCGCACCATGAGCGTGGCCCAGCGCTTGTACGAGGGGATCGAGATCGGTGCGGAAGGCGCCGTGGGTTTGATCACCTATATGCGTACCGACTCGGTGCGGGTGTCGCCCGACTCCATCGGTCAGTGCCGGGCCTTCGTGACGGAGGCCTTCGGGGCGAAGTATTTGCCCGAGGCGCCGCGGAAATTTGCGACCAAGAAGGGGGCGCAGGATGCCCACGAGGCGATTCGCCCGACCCAGGTGACCTACACGCCAGAGCGGGTGAAGAAGTACCTGACGGACGAGCAGTACAAGCTCTACCGCTTGATCTGGCAGCGTTTCGTGGCGAGCCAGATGGCGGCGGCGCGCTTCGATCAGACGCGGATCGACATTGGCAATGGGCCCTATTTGTATCGCGCCCAAGGGTCGGTGTTGAAGTTCGCGGGCTATCAGTCGGTGTACGAGGAGAGCAAGGACGAAGACGAAGAGCACAGCGAGGGGGCACCCCTGCCGGAGGTGCAAAAAGGGGATGTGTTGCGCTTGGAGAAGATGTTGCCCGAGCAGCATTTTACCCAGCCGCCACCGCGCTTTACCGAGGCGACCTTGGTGCGAGAGCTGGAGGAGCGCGGCATCGGTCGCCCGTCGACCTACGCGTCGATCATCTCAGTGGTGCAGGACAAGGGCTACGCGGAGAAGCGGAGCAATCGCTTCTACCCGACGGAGCTCGGGTCGGTGGTGACGGATCTTTTGGTCAAGAACTTTCCGCGGATCCTCGATGTGGAGTTCACCGCGTCCATGGAGAACGAGCTGGACCAGGTCGAGGAGGGCAAGAGCAACTGGGTGGAGGTCCTGCGCGGCTTCTACACGCCCTTCGCCGAGTCCCTGGAGCGGGCCCATGCGGAGATGCGCAACATCAAGCGCGAGGCGATGCCGACGGACATCGACTGCGATCGCTGCGGGGCCAAGCTGCAGATCAAATGGGGGCGCAACGGTTCCTTCTTGGCGTGCTCCTCTTATCCAGACTGTACCCGCACCATGGAGTTCAGGCGCGATGAGAAGGGCGGCATCGTTCCGGTGACGGAAGAGGCCGAGGTGCGCGGGACGTGCAGCGTCTGCGGGCAGGCGATGGTGGTCAAGAGCGGTCGCTTTGGTCGCTTTTTGGCCTGCTCGGGCTATCCCGGCTGCAAGCACACGGAGCCACTGAGCTTGGGCGTACCCTGCCCGCGCGCGGGCTGTGAAGGCGAATTGCTGGAGAAGCGCTCCAAGCGCGGCAAGGTGTTCTTCGGCTGTAATCGCTACCCGACCTGCGATTACGCGACCTGGAACCGTCCCCTGGCGCGTCGCTGTCAGGTGTGTGAGGCGGCCCACCTCGAGGAGGTGGCCAAGCGGGGTGACGTGCGCTGGGTGTGTCCGAGCTGCGGCGCCGTGGAGGTGCCCCAGGAAGAGGGAGGCGGGCCGACGAAGTGAGGCCGTGGCGCTGCGAGCTGTGGCCGTGCCCTGGTCTCGCGCCGGGAGCTGGTGCGTTAACCCCCGAGGAGTGTAGGCCGTGCGAAGCAGTCACCCATTGCCGTCGATGAAGGGGTTGCTCGCGCATCCAGAGCTGGGCCTGAGCGGGACGGTCGACCCGTTGGTGACCTTGGCTGAGCGCCTGTGGCGCGTGCAGGGTGCCGACGCCTACCACGTGCAGCTCACCTATGAGTTGTTGCGTCGTGCGGCGGCCCCTGCCGAGGCGTGCACGCCGGCGGCGCTGTTGCTGCTGGCCTTACAGCACGCGGTGAGCCAGGGGAGCACGGGGATGCCCGTGCTGGGTGCCGACGGGGCGGTGGCGCTGCGGCGCTACTTGGGGCTGCTGGAGTGGGGCGAAGGTCCGGGGATTGGGGAGCAGGTGGAGGCGATCCAGGGGGCGGTGGCGGCGCAGCGCTTGCCGTGGTTGGTGGGCGCGCCTGGCAGCGGCCTGCCCCTGGTGCAGGAGGGGGGGTGGCTGACCCTGCAGCGTTTGTGGTTGGCCGAGACGCGCTTGGCACTCGCGGTGCGCGAGCGCTTGCGCAGCGGGGTGCCGCGGCTGGATTTGGCGAGCGCGGCGTCGGTGTTGGAGCAAGTGCAGGCTGGCGCCGGGCATCCGCTCTCGGCCGCCCAGAGCTATGCCGTCGCCACGGCGCTGTGCTCTGGCCTGAGCGTCATCAGCGGTGGGCCGGGCAGCGGCAAGACCACGGTCATCGCCAGCTTGATCCGGGCTTTGCTGGCTTTGGGCGTGGCGCCCGAGGGGATAGCGCTGTGCGCGCCGACGGGCAAAGCGGCTTACAGGATGGACGAGAGCATCGCGGCGAATCTGGCGCGGAGCAAGGCCATCCCGCCCCTGGAGCGGGCCCTGCTGCGCCGCATGGCCAAGGCGCGGACCGTGCACCGCTTGTTGCGTTATGTGCCGGCCCTGGGCACCTTCGCCCACGATCGCTACGAGCCGCTCGATGTGCAGGCGGTGATCGTGGATGAGATGTCCATGGTGGATTTGGTGCTGGCGGCCGACCTCTTCGAGGCGGTGCCCCTGCAGGCGCGGCTCATCGTCTTGGGAGATCCCGATCAGCTCCCGGCGGTGGAGGCCGGTGCGGTGTTGCGTGCCTTGACGCCGGAGCGGCCCAGCTTCGTGGCGCCCTGGCGCAGCCTGCTGCCGCCCGACGCGTTGCCCGTGCGCGAGGACGATGGACATCCGCTGGCCCACTGTGCCGTGCGGCTGGAGACCTCCTTTCGGATGCGCGCCGACTCCGATGGCGGGGCGGCCATTTTGGCGCTGGCACAGCAGATCATCAGCGGGCAGAGTGAGCTGGAGCACCTGCCCCAGTACCAGAGGGCCGACGCGCTGCGCTATGTCGGGGTGGAGGTGATGGTCAACGATGACGCGGCGGAGATCGAGCGGGTGCTGGAGCGGTGGCTGAGCCAGCGCGTTTTGGCCTTGCCTGAGGCCCACCGCCGACTGCAGCGGGTTTTTGCGCTGGAAGGCGGGTGCTTCTCTGCTGAAGACGTGCAGGAGATCATCGCCATCGTGACCCATTTCGAGGCGTTTCGGATCTTGTGCGCCACCCGGGTGGGGATGCGCGGTGCCTTGGCCGTGAATCGCCGCCTCATTCAAGATCTGCAGAGCGCCCTGGGCACGAGCGAGAGCGAGTGGGGGCCTGGGGTACAGGTGATGATGACCCGCAACGACTATGAGCGGGGGCTCTTCAATGGGGACAGCGGGCTGATTCTGCAGGTGGCCATCGATGGCGCTGCGCCCCACCCCATGGTCTTGTTCAGGCGAGGGGCGGCCGAAGTCAGCGTCCATGAAGTCTTGGGTATCCGGGCTTTTCTAGAGCCCGCTTTCGCGACGTCCGTGCACAAGAGCCAAGGCACCGAAGTGGAGCAGGTGCTGTTGATGATGCCCGAGGAAGCGCGGAGCCACGGGATTAACCGCGAGATGCTCTACACGGCGGTGACCCGGGCGCGCCAGGGGGTGGTGGTGGTGGGCGCACTCTCGACGATGGCTGCTGCCATCAGGCGGCGCGCCGAGCGCTTCAGCGGGCTGGCCGCGCGCATCGCCGACGGGCAGGATCTTTGTCCCGATCCTTGATGAGATCGAGAATAAGATGGTAGGGATAGAGGATGAACAAGGGCGCCTGGTTCTCCCCAGCGTCCGCGCGCTCGAAGAGGGCAAGACCATGTGGCGACCTTTGACGTTGTGCCTTTCCCTGGCTGCGTTGACTTCGGTGAGCTGCGGTGGAGGCGTGCAACAGGTCGACGAAGGACCGACCCTGGGGCTGGGGCGGGGGGCCGCTCAGGTCGGGATGGATGAGCTGAGCTTCGACGACGAAGCCATCGAGAGCCTCTATAGCCCCTGCGCGGAGAAGCCGGCCTTGGAGCAGCCCATCGGCGAAGGGACCATCGGCGATGGCGACCGCTTCGTCCAGATTGAGAACGGTGGCGCTTCGGAGGTGCGGGTGCGCCTCCTCGACGGCAGCGGTGCCCCTGCCATCGAAGGGACGCTGCGCATTGAGCCGATGAGCGCTGGGCGCTTCACTGTGCCCGTTGGCACCTATCAGCTCCGCTTTCGCGACGAGGCGAGCTGTCAGGTGGTGCGAGGCGATCCCTTCACGCTCACCGAGGACTTTGAAGGAGCCTTCGTCTCTATCGAGTTCGTGTACGAAGACGGGGTGGTGCGCAACTTGATGGTCGAACCCGGCCCACTCTAGGCTCAGTCCCTCCCGTCGCCACTGGTCGTTGGCTCGCTGATGGCGTCGTGCGGAGGCTTCTCTGACGCGTTTGACGCCTTGTCTGGCATGAAAGAAGCGAGGAGGAGAGCGCCGATGATGCCCGTGACCCACGGGTTCTGGAGCATCCCTCAGCCGTAACCGCAGCCAATGAAGGTTGAGAAGGTGTAGCCGCCGACGAAGCCACCGAGGGGGTAGAGCCAGCGCCAGATCTTGATTCCTGCCATATGGGGTCTCGGCCATGGCGGGCGACCACTCGCCCGCAGATGCCCCATGAAGTCACCATGGTGCGTGGGGCTGTCAAGGGGGAGATGGGCTGGGAGGGCTTTGGGTGGAATTTTCCGCTCACCCTTGACGGCCTGGAAAATTCCAGCTATGGTGTGTCCATGTGTCAGCCCCTTCGGGGGAAACATGCGCTAATCCGCTCTGCGAGTTGACGTTTCGCCTGAAGAAACTTCACGACTTAGAGCGTTTTTTACCGCGTTTTTCTCTTTGAGGTGGTTTTGGTGCAGTTGAAACTTTACAGCTTCGCTGGAATGTTTATACTGCCACCGTTCTTTGTCTGCTGATTGACTGTTGATGAAGGACGGCTGTCATTGCTGAATGATTGAATGGATGAGCCGGCTAAGCTGTTCCCAGGCCCCTTTGGGGCTAGCCCTCTTCTCCTTGAAGAAGGCTCGGGCGTGAGAGGTAACCCAAACCTTCCAAACTTTTCCCACCCCCACAATCCCACCTCATATTCCTACCCAAAGATCCCTCGTATTTTTTCCTCTTACCGCTCACGCCCGAGCTTTTTTCAATTGACGTCATAACGTGATGGTCCTGTGCGAGCAGGGCACCAGCCTCTTGGTGGGCTGACCATGGACAAGCGCATCAAGCGGCAAGTCAGAGCGCGGATGCACCGCTGTCATGCAGCGACGGCGCCTGCCTTGCGCTCCCTGTGTGAGGCCGAGCTGGGGAGCTGGATGCCCGACGTGGCGGCGCCGGCCTATGCCTGCACGGATCTCATCTCTGACGCGGGCGGGGTGGCGTTTTCGGCGCAGCTCCCGGGGATCATGGCGGCCAACCTCTATCTTTCCTTCGCGAACCAGGTCTCGGTCGAGGTGGGTCGGTTCAAGGCGCGTGACTTCGCGACGTTGACGGCGCGGGTGGCGGCCCTCCCGTGGGATCTCTGGCTGGCGCCGGAGACGCCGGTGGTGGTGCGGGTGAGGGCGGCGCGTTCGCGTCTGTACCACAGCGCAGCCATCGCCGAGCGCGTCGCAGCGGTGCTGTTGGTTGCGGGGATGCGTCTGGCGCCGGCGGAGGAGGACCTGCCGGCGCAGCAGGTGCGGGTGCGGGTGGAGAGCGACGTCGTGGTGGTGTCGTTGAACAGCAGTGGTGCGCTGCTCCACAAGCGCGGTCTACAGGCGCAGGTGGGGCGGGCGCCGCTGCGCTCGACATTGGCGGCGGCCATGGTGGCGTGGTTGGGCTTGGGCCCTGGTGAGACGCTGGTCGATCCGATGTGTGGTTCTGGGGTTTTCTCTGTGGAGACGTTGCTGCGCCAGCGACGCATCCCCGCGGGTTGGTTTCGGGACTTCTCCTTCATTCGCTGGCCTGCGGCAGCGGCGGGCCGCTGGGCCTGGTTGCGGCGCCAGGCCGAGGCGGCCATGCGGCCCCAGTTGCCCGTGTCAATTTTCGCGGCAGATGTGCACCCCGAGCGGGTGCAAGGGCTGCGCGAATTGGTCGCGGCGCAGCCCTTGTTGGCGGGTCTCGAGGTGCGCTGTGCCGATTTTCTTCGGTATTCTCCGGGTGATTTTGCCTTGACGCCGGGCGCCGTGGTGCTCAACCCGCCTTACGGCCGCCGTTTGGGTGGTGCCCAGGCCGAGAGCGACTTCGCGGCCTTTTGTCGGCATCTGGGGCGGGCCTACGGCGGCTGGCGGTTGGCGCTGCTGGTACCGGAGCGCGGGTGGTTGCGCCATTTGCCGCCGGGGTTGACGCTGCGACCCTTGGCCCATGGTGGTTTGGATTTGCACCTGGCATTGGGGAGGCTCTCGCCTTAGCTTTGGCCGAGGTGCAGAGGTTCAGGGTGTGTGGGAGGTGATGCGATGGCTTTTGAAGCGACGGCGGCTGAGGACGCCGTGTTGGCTCTGGAGACGGTGACGCTGCCCGTGGTGCTGTGCACGGCCCCTGACGCCGAGGTGCTGCGTCGGCGTGCGCGTGAGGTGCCGCTGTCGCAGCCCCTGGAAGAGGTGGCGCAGCGGATGTTGGCGACGCTGGAGGCGGCGCGGGGGGTGGGCATCGCAGCGCCGCAGGTGGGCTTGTCGTGGCGCGTGGTGTGGGTGGTGGAGGGGGCCGAGGGCGAGACGCCTGAGGCGGTCTTGGCGGTCAACCCCATGATCGTCTGCCGCTCGAGTGAGCTGCGGGAGAGCTACGAGGGCTGTCTCAGCGTGCCCGATCGCGGTGGCCTGGTCCGGCGCTATGCGTGGGTGGATGTGCGCTACTCGACCCTGGATCGCCGGCGCGTGGAGAAGCGGGTCAGCGGCTTTGATGCCGTGGTGTGGCAGCACGAAATCGATCACCTCGACGGGGTCTTGTACACGGATCGCCTCATCGCCGCGGTGAGCCTCGACGCGCCGGCGCACGTCGACGGTGCGGGCAGCGAGGCCCTGCCAGCGCAAGGGGAGGAAGGTCCGTTGCCGTGACAAAATGATGACATTCGTCGGCCAGGATGCGTCTTGGGGCCAAGCATTGGGTGGTCCTGCGGATGGTTGCATGGTCTGGAGATGGCATCATGGCGAGTCGAGCAATGGAAGGCAGCCCAGAGGTGGCGATGGCAGGTGATGACGCTGCACCGCGGCTGCGATACTTCGTGGATCCCGTCAGCTTTTTGACCCACTGCGTGGGTGCGGTGGCGGCCATCGGCGGCCTGGTCTATCTGGTGACGGATCCACGCGCCATTGGCGCGCGCCTGGTGACCAACGCGATATACGGCGCGACGCTGGTCGGGATGCTGAGCGCGTCGAGCATCTATCACTTTTTCGATCCAGGCCCGCGGGGCAAGCGGTGGTTGCGCCGTATGGACCACACGGCGATCTTTCTCCTCATCGCTGGGACCTATCTGCCGCCGCTGGTGCACGCCCTCGATGGGGCCTGGCGGGTGAGCATGATCGCCGTGGTGGGTGGCCTGGCGCTGTTCGGGGTGGCTTTCAAGCTCTTCTGGATCAACTGTCCCCGCTGGTTGAGCGCGGGGATCTATTTGGCGTTGGGTTGGATCGTCGTCATCCCTGCGGCCAAGATCTTTCCGGTCATGCCTGGCTGGAGCACTTTCTGGCTGGTCGTGGGGGGGCTCTTCTACACGGTGGGCGCCATCATCTATGCCCGCAAGTGGCCCAACCCTTACCCCGGGCGCTTTGGTTTTCACGAGATCTGGCACCTCTTCGTTTTGGGGGGCGCAGGCTCCCACTTCATCTTCGTCACCACCTTCCTCGACCAGAGCTATGCCCCTTTCTAACGGGGACGCGTCGGGACGTGGACGATTTTTCCGCACGATCCTCGCACAGGTGGCGATAAACGGGGGCACAGGCGAGCTAAGGCGCGCCACTGAAGCCGCTGCTCTCACCTACCCGAGGAGGTGCCATGAGTCCCGAGATTCTCGTTCAATTCGTCTTGTCTCTCTTGCTCTTCAGCAGCCCCCAGGCCAGCGCGCCGCGCGAGGAGCCGCTGCAGCCGCCGCCGTTGCTGGTGGTGGATCGCATCGAGGCCACCTGGGCCGTGCTCGATGGACCTGGAGCCGAGCCGGTGGTGGTCCCCGTGGTGTGGCTCCCACCTCGGGTGCGTGAGGGCGACGGGCTCTATGTTTTAGCTGGGGATCCACGCTTGGTCGAGCAGCGCCGGGTCGAGGGCGCGCGGCGTCTGCAGCGCTTGCGGGCCCGGGCCGACGCCAAGGTGCCCCTTGGCGATCAGTGACAGGTGGCGGCGACGATGCGCGGCGCCTCTTGGTCGACCAGGGTCGCCGTGGACAGACAGCCTTGCTCCCCCTGTTGGAGGTGGCGCACGATGGCGTCGCGCACCAAGACGCCGCGCTCGCTGATGGGGGCGTTGGCGAAGAGGGCATCCATGCGATCGCCGCCATCGACGAGATAGTTATTGACGGCGACGCGATAGGTCGCCGAGGGATCGAGGGGGCGACCGGCGACCTCGACCCAGCAGAGGCAGTCGTGTTCCCACGGGGCGACGTGACCGTCGCCGTTGAGGTCGACGGGGTTTTGGCAGCCGTCATGGTAGCCATAGCGCAGGCCCGAGACCTGGATGAGGCCGTGGGCGCCGGCGGTGCCGACCTGCAAGACCCGCAAGAGCTGGGCGCCATCGAGGGTGACCAGGTAGATTTCGTTGTCGAAGGGCATGAGGCCTTGGACGTCTTCGCGGCGGATCTCGCCGGCGCCGAGATCGGTGCGCAAGCCGCCGGCGTTCTGCAAGCCGATGTCGGCGCCGGGGTAGAGGGCACGGGCGGCGTCAGCGGCGAGGTTGCCCAGGGCGGACTCGGCGCGGGCCGCGCGCCTGAGGGGCTCATCGGCGCAGGCGACCACCTCACAGCGGCCAGCGCCGGCGGCGGTCTCCAGCGCCGCGACGAGCTGGAGGGCATCGGCGCTGGGGCGCAGCAGGGTGCCGCCGACATCGAGGGCGTCCATGGGGAAGGGCGCGCCACTGCAGCCGGGTTCGACGCGATCATGGACGAGGTGCCAGAGCCGGCCTTGGGCGGCGTCGAGTTTCGCGACGCCCGCGCTGATGGGCACTTCCAGGATGGCCAGGTGGGAGCCCTTGGCTCCCCCTTGCATCACCCAGACGCCGTCGTGTTGGTTGAGGTGGAGCGCGTGGCTGTGGCCGGCGATGATGACGTCGACCTTGCCCGGTGGCAGGGCGGCGAGGAGGTCGCCGACCTCGCCGTCGAAGGTGCAGGGTGTGCCGTCACCCGAGCGGACGCACTCGCCGCTGAGGTGGCCGAGGATGACCGTGAGGTGGGGGGCTGCCTTTTCGACCTCGTCGAGGAGGGCGAGGGTGGTGGCGACGGGGTCGTCGAAGCGCAAGTCGGCGACGTGTTTGGGGAGGGTGGTGTTGGGGGTGTGGGTGGTGCTGAGCCCGATGAGGGCGACCTTGACGCCGTCTCGCTCCACCACGGTCCAGGGGCGGATGCCAGGAGGCCGCCATGGGCTGGCTTCATTGTTGGCGTCGAGGATGCGGATATTCGCGGCCAGCCAAGGGAACTTCGAGGCTCGCATGGCCGCTTTCAGGGCACCGCGCAGGGGGTGGACGCCGGGCAGCCCGCCGTAATCGAAGTCGTGGTTGCCGACGACGGTGGCGTCGAGGCCGATGAGGTTCATGGCCTGGACGGCGCCCATGCCGAGGCTGGCGTTGACCGGGATGGCGCCTTGGAAGAGATCGCCCGCGTCGAGGAGGAGCAAGCGCGGGTGCTGCTGGCGCAGGGTGGCGACGGCGCTCGCGAGCCACGGCAGCCCGCCGTGGGCGCGCCGCGGGTCGTCGTGGAGGTTGGATTCATAGAGGGCGCCGTGAAAATCACCGAGGGAGACCAGGGTCAGGCTGCCCTCAGGGGGTTCTGGGAAGGTCCCGCTTTGTCCGTCTGGGAGGGCGCCGCCTTCGCGCTGGCAGGCCAAGAGGAGCAGGGCAATCGCCAGGAGCAGGGTTGTCGACAACGGGGGCCAGGATGTGCGGCGTCGCTCAGGAGCGTGGGCCATGGGGTGCCTCTCGCGCAGGGGCGCCAGTCGTAAGGAGAGGCTGGCGCGCATCTGGATCTAGGTCTGGCACGGGAGCGCCTCCCTGTCACCCTGTCGAGAGGAGCGCCCCGAGCCGCCCTTGCGGGGGTCGACACTTAGGGCTAAGGTGCCGGCCTAGAAGATCGGCCGCGACAGCGGATGATGCAGAGCGGAGCAGGGGAAGCAATGGCGACGAAATGGGCAACACGAGAGGTCTCCGGTTGGGGGCGTTTCCCAGTGGTTTCAACGAAATGTGCGCGGCCTGAGCGACGCTCGGAGGCGCTCGCCGCCTTGGCGGACCGCTGTGGTGAGTCGGTTCTGGCCCATGGCCTTGGCCGCAGCTACGGTGACGCGGCCCTTACGAGCAAGGGCCGGGTGATCATGACCGAGCGCATGGACCGGATGCTAGCCTTCGACCCCGAGACGGGTTGGCTGCGCTGTGAGGCGGGGGTGACCTTGGCGGACATCGTCCGGGTCTTTCTGCCGCGCGGCTTTTTTCCGCCCGTGGTGCCAGGGACCCAGTTCGTGACCGTGGCAGGTGCCTTGGGGTGTAATATCCATGGCAAGAACCACCATGTGGATGGCTGTTGGGGTGACCACGTGCGGCGGGTGGAGCTGCTCACCGGGACGGGTGAGGTGGTTTTTTGTGACGCTGAGAACCAGCCGGAGCTCTTCTGGGCCACCGTGGGTGGGATGGGGCTGACGGGGCTCATTTTGAGCCTGGAGGTGCGCCTGATGCCCGTGGCGAGCCCCTATATCGAGATGGAGTCGATCCGGGTGGAGTCGCTGGACGAGTTCTTTGCCGTGAGCGCCGAGTCAGGCGCCTTCACCCATACGGTGTCTTGGATCGATTGCATTCAGCAGGGCCAAGCCATGGGGCGCGGGATCTTCATGCGGGGTCGCCATGCGCCGGCTGGGGTCGAGGCGCCGCGCAATCCACTCCAGGGGCTCATGGAGAGCGCCGGTCGCCTGGTCGACGGTCGCCTCTTTCACACCAATCACCTCCTCAATCCGCTCTTCATGCGGGCCTTCAACGAGACCTATTTCCGCAAACACCCACGGGGTGCGAAGCAGGTCATTACCGAGCCAGGCCCCTTCTTCTTCCCCCTCGACGCGGTGCAGAACTGGAACTACGCCTATGGCCCGCGCGGTTTCCTCCAGTATCAGATGGTGTTGCCGCCTGATCCGACCCATGCGGCCCTGCGGGAGATCCTGAGCGACATCTCGCGCTCGGGCATGGCGTCGTTTTTGGCGGTGATCAAGGAGTTTGGTGCGCGGGATCACGGGGGGCTGTCCTTCCCGCGCTCCGGGGTGACCCTGGCCATGGACTTCCCCAACCACGGGGCGCCCCTCTACGACCTGCTCAATCGTCTCGATGAGGTGGTCTTGGCCGCGGGCGGCCGCATCTACCTCGGCAAAGATGCGCGGCTGGGCAAAGAGAAGATGCGCCAGATGTACCCGGAGTGGGAGAAGTGGAAGGCCGTCCGCGACCAGTGGGATCCGCAGGGGGTCTTCCACTCGGACTTGGGAAAACGTTTTGGTTTGACAGGAGCCTGATCTATGTCGGTCCTCATCCTTGGTGCGAGTTCACCCATCGCTCGGGCGATGGCCGCCCGTTATGCCCAGGCCGGTCACGCCGTATTTTTGGCGGCCCGCGACGTCGAAGAGGCCGAACGCATCGCCGCCGACGTGCGTTTGCGCCACGCCGTGCCGGCCTTTGCCGCCGCCATGGACGCCACGGGCTTCTCCGGCCACGCCGGGCTGATCGCCGAGGCGGAGGCGGCCCTCGAAGGGATTGACGTCGCCGTCTTGGCCTTTGGCGACATGGGCGAGCAAGAGGTGGCCGAAGGCGACTTCAATGCGGCCAAGCGCATCCTCGACACCAACTTCACCGGCGCCGTCTCCCTGTGCGAACGCCTGGCCGAGACCATGGTGGGACGGGGCCGCGGCTCCATCGTGGGGATCTCCTCGGTGGCCGGCGAGCGCGGCCGCAGCAGCAACTACTTCTATGGCAGCGCCAAAGGCGCTTTCACCCTCTACCTGCAAGGGCTGCGCAATCGCCTGCACCACCATGGCGTGCACGTCATGACGGTCAAGCTCGGCTTCGTCGACACCCGCATGACCTATGGGATGCGCACGGCCATCCCCGTGGCGTCGCCCGAAGCGGTGGCCCGGGCCCTGTTTTGCGCCCAGCAGCGGCGGGTGGATAGCCTCTACTATCCCCTGTTCTGGGGCGCCATCATGCAGGCCATCAAAGCCATCCCCGAGGGCCTCTTCAAACGCCTTCACCTCTGAGGCGGCCCCCTTTTCTTTGGGTGCCACGGGCGCAGGGGCGTGCGCCGCTGCCAGGGGCGGCCCGCGAGGTGGTCACCAAGCGACGCGGCTGTCGTGAACGAGTCCAGCCATGAGCCAGGATAGGGACGACGGGGATCGGCCCCAGCAGCGGCTGAGAGCCGGCGCGGGAGCGCTGGCCGGCAGAAGGGTGCTCTACCTCGAGCCCTACGATGGGGGCTCGCACGCCGTTTTCGGTCGTCTGCTCATGGCCGGGGTGCAGGCCGATTGGACGGCCTTGACCCTGCCGGGGCGGCACTGGAAGTGGCATGTGCGAGCCTTTCCCGCGTGGCTACAGCGCGAGCACGCGGCCACCATCGCGGCGCGCCCGGTGGATCTGGTGGTGGCTTCCTCCTACGTCAACCTGGCCGAGGTGCGGGGCTTGTTGCCGGCGCTGGCCGAGGTCCCGGCGTTGCTCTACTTCCACGAGAACCAGTTTGCTTACCCCAGCGCCGATGGGGGCGCGCCGGATTTCCACTACGGCTACAGCCAGTTGCTCTCGGCGCTGGCGGCACAGGCGGTGGTCTTCAACAGCCACTACAACCGGGACACCTTCCTCGCGGCGGCGAGAGGCCTGCTGCGGCGCATGCCCTCGCCGCGACTCTCGGGGCTTGTGGCGGCAGTGGAGGCGCGCAGCGCCGTGCTGCCACCGCTCTTCATGGTGCCCGCTTATGGCGGCGATGGCGCGCCAGTCGGCGAGCAGGGGCCGCTCATTTTATGGAACCACCGCTGGGAGCACGACAAAGGTCCCGAAGCCTTTTTTGCCGCCATGGAGGCCCTCGATGCCGCTGGTTTACCTTTCAGGTTGGCCGTGTGTGGCGGACGTTATGCCGCGGCTCCGCCTGTCTTTGCCCGGGCCGAGGCGCGCTTCGCGTCGCGCTTGGTGCATTGGGGTGAGATCGCGGGGCGCGACCCCTACGTCGCCCTGTTGCAACGCGCCGATGTGGTGGTCTCGACGGCGAAGCACGAGTTCTTCGGGGTGGCCGTCATGGAGGCCTGCGCCGCTGGTGCTTACGCCCTGGTGCCGGATCGCTTGGCCTACCGCGAGCTCTATCCGCCAGCCCATCGTTATGGCGACGCGGCAGATTTGGTGACGCGCCTGACGGCCCTTTGTCGCGCCTATGTCGCGGGAGATCGCTTGCGCGCTCGCCACGAGGACGTGGTCGCACCTTACGCCATGGAGCGCCTCTTGCCGCGCTACGAGGCGTCGCTGGCGGTGGTGTGTGCGGGCCCGATGGGCGAAAAACGGGTTGTTGAATCCTCGGGGAATTGATACCTTCAGCGTACTGCGCTGCGCCCCGTCGTGGCGCTGCCGCGGTCCGTTCTGACAAGTGGAGAAGAGATAAAGATGCGTTGGTCCATGCGCCTGGGTGTAGTGCTTCTCTCGTTGTTCTGTTGCCTTGGTCTCTCTCACTTGGCCCATGCACATCCCAAAGCCAACGGTCCCTTTGGCCTTGGTGTGATCCTCTACGAGCCTACGGGCGTGACGGGTAAGTATTTCTTCACCAACACCGAGGCTTTGGATTTCCACATCGGCCTCGACGGTTTGGGCCGTTATCACCACGAGAATATCGGTTTCTATGTGGACTATCTCTTTCACTTCGACGTAGGCGTGAACACGACCTACTTCTCCATGCCTCTGTACCTGGGGCCGGGGGGGACTCTGATTCTGGCCGACCGGGATCGCTATTGTACGAAGTTTCGCTGTTACGATGAAGACACCAATGTCTACTTGGCGGCGCGCATGCCCTTTGGTCTGGCCTTTTGGTTCACGAAGTTCGGCGGGGAGGCGTTCATCGAGCTGAGTTTGCAGCTCTTCGTCATCCCGCGCATCGACCTCGATTTGGATGCGGCATTGGGCTTCCGCTACTATTTTTGAGTGAGTGAGAAAAACGATGGGTGGAGAGTCAAACGGTCCCGATCGGCGGCGGCGTGGGGATGGCCGGCGCGATCGCAGCGATCGTGGTGGTGACCAGCGCGCCGGTGGTGACAGACGTCTTTACGACTTTCGCTGTGACCGCTGCGGTGCTGAAGACAAGGTGCCTTTCAAGCCGGCGCCCGGGCGGGAGCTGTTGTGCCGCGAGTGTATGTCGCGCGAGCGCAACCGCAGCCCAGGGGGCGGGGGGGGGCGTCGCGGCCCCGCACCGGACGCGCGGGAGATTTTTCAGGTCAAGTGTACCCATTGCGGCGCCGCCGATACGGTGCCTTTCGAGCCCTTCCCGGGCAGCGTCGTCTTGTGCCGCGCCTGCATGGAGAACCCCAATGTCGAGCGGGTCGGTGGGCGCATCTTGCACAGCATCATCTGTGGTGGCTGTGGCGAGGTCGATCGCGTCCCCTTCAAACCCGATCCGGGCTCGCGGGTCTTGTGTCGCAAGTGTCACCAGGAAGAGAAAGAGGCGCGGCAGCAGGCGCGGGAGCGCTTCGCTGACAAGCACCCGAGCTCGGTGCACGGGACCAAGGTGCGGCTGGAGGTGCGCTGCGATCGTTGTGGTGCCGAGGACACCTTGCCGTTCATCCCGCGCACCAGCGGCCCCATTTTGTGTCGCCAGTGTGCCGAGAATACCTTTGGTGAGGACTGGGCGAAGCGGCACCGGGTGGCCAAGTGTGACTATCCCTTCTCTTGTGTGCGCTGTGGGCGTCAGGATTTCGTGCCTTTTCAGCCCAAAGCCGACCACACGTTGCTGTGCAAACGCTGTTTCGACGACCAGGTCGTCATGCAGCACCGCGACGAGGCGCGCGAGCG
The DNA here is from genome assembly GCA_964454015.1 of uncultured Myxococcales bacterium. Classification (GTDB taxonomy): domain Bacteria; phylum Myxococcota_A; class Bradymonadia; order UBA4248; family UBA4248; genus CAYVQF01. The sequence continues at coordinate 1,787 of CAYVQF010000006.1, read as the reverse complement.
GGTCAACCCCTTTATTTGTGTGCGGCGCTCGACGAAAAAGGAAGAGTGAGTTACAAGGCCTGGGGGCGGCAGCTTGGCTTCTCAAAGCCAAGCTTGACGCCAACTTTGACTTGACATTGCGCGGCGGGACGCGTAACTTGCGCCGCCGCAGAAGGTGCCCGGGAGACCGAGACTTCCGAGATACGATCAGGAGTGAGATCATGGCGCGCAAGTGTAAACTGACAGGCAAAGGACCGCTGGTTGGATTCAACATCTCCCACGCTCACAACAAGACGAAGAAGCGCCAGTTGCCCAATCTGCAGCGCAAGCGCATCTTCGTGCCTGAGCTGGGTCGCTTCGTGCGAGTGCGGCTATCGGCGCGCGCGCTGCGTACCGTGACCAAGATTGGCTTGGTGCAGTACCTGGAAGAGACTGGGGTGACCCTCAAGGATATCACCTGCTAGTCGTGGCCTGCGGCGGGTGCCTATGGCTCACTGAGAGGGCGGCCTCGGGTCGCCCGACTTCATTTTGTCATGGCCGTGGGCTGGGCGTGCTGGGTTGAGCTAGTCCTCGTCCAAGCCAAAGTCGACGCGATCCTCGATGATCAGCGGGCCCGCGGGTGGGGTGTAGGGACGCGGTGGTTGGCCGTAGAAGGTGCCAATGCGGGCGTAAGCCAAGCGTTGGTAGTGAGGCGCTGCTTCAGCGGACGTGGCAAAGAGGCAGCGAATGGCCGCTAGCGGCCGCCCGTCGTCGAGGTGTCCCTTTTTGAGCCAGGCGCGCCACTGGCGGATGGTGGTGGCCGAGATGTCGGGCGCTGTGGGGCGATCTATCCACAGGGTGTTGTGGGCGGCGTCGTAGCGTTGCTGAGGCACGGCGACTTCCTCAGTTGGGGGCCACCGTCGAGGGCCCTTGGGTGCAGTGCACGCTCAGGTGGCAAGTGGCGCGGCAAACGGACGTCGTGCCAAAGACCTCGGCGACCATGCGCTCGACGGGCTCCAGTGTCCACCGGTTCGCTTCACGCTCTGCCGTGTAGAAGCTGCGAGAGGAGTGCCCAGCGCCCGTGGTGAGGTAGCGGTTGAGGGCTTGCATCAGCGTGAAGAGCGCCTCCACTTCGGGCGCCGTGGCGGTGAGGGTGAAGTCGAAGACGCGGAAATCTCCCTGGGCTGTGGGGCCCTGCCCCGTGCGGGAGACGCTGAGCGTTGGGAGGCAATGCAGGCCTGCGCCGCTGAGCTGATCCAGGTCGATAGTGGGCAGGGCGAGCTGGCGGGCGTGGCGTGCCGTGCCATCCAGAAGGCGATCGACGAAGGCGTGCAGCACAGGATCGTCATCCAGGGCGTCGTGGAGCGCGATGAAAGGCGCGTCGTCGACTTCAGCGAAAGCCTGGTGGGGTCGCAACCACAGCGTGCGCTGTTTGTCCGTTTGGATGGCGCGCACCACCTCGAGGCGGCGGTGGCCCAAACGCAGCACCGCGGGGTGACCGCTTTCACCAGGCATGGTCAGCGCGACGAGCGCCTCAGCGGGGCAGCAATTGAGGTGAGCACTCAGAGGCCATCCTTTGGTCGCCAGATCATCCATGAGAGAGCCCTTAACCGGTTAGATTACCAAGATGTGCGGGCGCAAGACGGCGTCGCCGTCAGAGGGGAACGCGCGCCGCGAAGCGAAAATGCTGCGTGTGGTCGGAGGTGATCCTTCCACGGCACAAGGTTCACGTGTGTACCACAAGTGTCGTGTCGGTGGCAACGGCTCGCCGGCACCCACAATCCACGACCAAAGCCGGCATGGGGCTTGCTCGTTGTGAATTATTGTGG
>CAYVQF010000005.1:170218-182598 GCA_964454015.1 uncultured Myxococcales bacterium | reverse complement strand
CACAATAATTCACAACGAGCAAGCCCCATGCCGGCTTTGGTCGTGGATTGTGGTGCGCGCGCCCCCCTTGTCCCCTCACCACGAGAAACGATATGGTCACCGGCAGTTTAGTGGCCTCGCCACCCAAAGGAGAAAATCATGGCATCTCGCGCGCGCTGCACTCACCCTTCACTGGCCCAACTCATCGACGATCACCAAGCCGACATGGTCGACCTCCGCTTCTGCGACCTCCAAGGCGCCCTCCATCACGTCACCCTACCCGTCGCGGCCTTCACTGACGACGTCCTCGAAGCTGGCGTCGCCTTCGATGCCTCGAGCGTACCCGGATTCAAGCGCGTCGAAGGCGGTGACATGACCTTGGTGCCCATCGCCGACACCGCCAACATCGATCCCTTCTTCGAACACCCAACCATTGCCATGCTCTGCCACATCCAAGAGGCAGGCAGCCGGCAGCCCTTTTCTCGCGATCCACGCCACATTGCCCAGCGTGCCGAGCAATCTCTCAGACAGATGGGCATCGCCGACCGCTCCATCTGGGGCCCTGAGTTCGAGTTCTACGTCTTTGATCATGTCGAGTCATGCAACCGCAACCATCGCGCCTCCTACTCCATTCAATCCGTCGAAGGACACTGGCGCACCGGAGAGGAGTCCGAACGTCACCTCGGCAATCGCATCCGCTACCAGGCCGGCTACCATGTCATGCCACCTCTTGACGCCTTCCACGATCTGCGCACCCGCATGGTCAAACACGTCGAGGCCGCTGGCATCCCCGTCAAATACCACCATCACGAGGTCGGTGGTGCCGGACAGTGCGAGATCGAAATCGATTTCCTCCCCATGCTCAAGGCAGCCGACGCTGTCCTCACCGTGAAGTACATCGTCCGCATGACCGCCCAAGCTGCCCAACGCACGGCCACCTTCATGCCCAAACCTCTGGCTAACGAAGCCGGCTCAGGCATGCACTTCCATCAAATGCTCTTCAAAAACGATCAACCCGTCTTTGCAGACGATGCGGGCTATGCCGGACTCTCCAAGGAAGCCCTCTACTACATCGGCGGACTCCTCACCCACGCCCCGGCACTGCTCGCCATCACCAACCCCTCCACCAACTCCTTCAAACGCCTCGTCCCGGGCTTCGAAGCGCCTACAAAACGCTTCTTTGGACTCGCCAATCGCTCCGCTGCCGTGCGAATCCCCAAACTCGCCCGCACCCCAGCCGAACGGCGCTTCGAGCTCCGTCCACCCGACGCCACCTGCAACCCATACCTCGCCATGGCCGCCCAGCTCCTGGCTGGGCTCGATGGCATCCGAAAGAAAATCGACCCCACCGCCGCCGGCTTTGGCCCCTTCGATTTCAACGTCTTCGAGCTGCCCCAGGAACAACGCGATCGCATCGGCTCCCTCCCTGCAAGCCTCGAAGAAGCCCTCCAATGCCTCCAAGATGATCACGAATTCCTCCTCCTAGGGGATGTATTCCCAAGTGATTTCGTCGAAACCTGGGTCAATCTCAAAGAACAACTCGATCTCCGCGCCATGCGAGGCAAGCCTCATCCACTCGAGATCGAACTCTACTACGACGTCTAGGGAGGACAAGGGACTACAAAGACCTACCCCCAGAACAGGACAGCGGCCACGGCATCGCTTATCCTAACCAGGTCGTGTCACCCCACACCGGGTGACAGCCCAGGGGGTAGCCATGCTCGTCCTCTCTCTCCTCAAGGGCCTTGTCGTGGGGCTCGTGGTCGCACTGCCCGTCGGTCCGGCAGGCGTCTTCTGCCTCGACCGCTCGATCCTTCGCGGACCCCGCGTCGGCATTTGCTGTGGCGTTGGCATGGCCCTGGCCGACACCGTCTTTGCTGGGATCGCCATCCTGGGTCTGGCCGAAGTCCAAGGCTTTCTGGCCAGCCACCATGCCTTGTTGCGCGCGATCACCGGACTGGCCTTGGCCCTTCTAGGCCTCTCCATGTTGCGCGCCCGCGCCATCCCTACCCAAAGACGCTTGCCCGGAGTCTTTGGCAACGTTGGCACCACCTTCGCTCTGACCATCGCCAACCCCGCTACCATCCTCGTCATTTGTGGACTCCTCACCGCACTTGGGCTGGGCCAGGGCTGCACGAGCGTCGCCACCGCCCTGCCCATTCTCATGGGTATCGCCATTGGATCGCTGGCCTGGGCCTTTGGCATCGCGGCCGTCGGCCAGAGCATTGGCCATCGTTGTGGCCACTCGCTGCCCAAGCTGAGGCAGCTCGCTGGCGCCGCCCTGGTCATTGGCGGGGCCATCACCTTCACGCTGGGCTGGTCCTGAGCTTCTCACTTCCCCTGCGCAGGTCACCGGGCGCGCGCTGCCATCTGCAGCAGCCCCCCCCACGCCTTGAGGCCTGCTCCCGTTCTTCCCACCCCTCATCCGGACAAAGGCCGCACCGGCAGCGCTATCTCTCCATCCACCGGAAGATCCTCGATGCCGAGGTAGCGCTCCACGCTCTTCTCGATGAAGAGTGCTTCCTCGGCCGTGGCCAAACCCGAGAGCAAAGTCACTGGCGCCGGCAGGTCACGCAATTGAGCCTTCACCGAGAAAGTCATGGCATAGCGCAGAGCGTTCGGTTGGTTTTCCACACAGTAGAGCTGGTCGATGCGATGGCGTGCATAGGCTGGCTCCCAGAAACCCCAGAAACGCAAGACCCGCAACATGTGACTGTCCACTCGGAGGGTCTGTCGCAGCCCCGTCCAAGCGAGCGCGGCCACAACCACGCCCAAACTCAGCGCCAAATGCCCCACATAGGGGGAGCCGCTCGCCCCAATGAGGGCCCCGCTCAGCACCACGGTCGCACAGAACAGCACCCATAGGGGGAAGAGGTAGGCCCCCTTGCCCAAAAACCAGTGCTGGCGCACCACCAGCGTCTCATCTTCAACGCCGATCTGAATGTGCTTGGGTCGAAAATGAGCCATGACCCCTGCAGCATCCCCCTGGGGCATCGCCCCGGCCGAGCTCAGCCCTTCCAACCCCCACCTCACCTCGCCCTGCACCAGCATCGCCCCGTGAACCCGCCCCAGCACTTGCAACATCTCCCGTTCGGAGAGCCGGGCAAAGCTGCGGCGCATCATGACCGTGTCCCGAACACCCGCACCCAAGGTACGGGCTCGCGAAGTCAGACCGATGCGCGCCCACCCCCGCGCCTGCTGCTGGCGTAGCTCCAGATGTAGCCACACTTCTTCAGGCGAACCCTCTACCTCGCTGTGGCTCAACATGGCCCCAAAGCGCTCGGACAGGTCGAGGGTCGTCACCTTCCGCCCCCGGCGCAAAGTGAAGTGTTCGCCCCGCAATGTCAGCTCACCCGCAGGCTCCGCCGTCTGCGCCACCAGCACCCCTTCGTAGAGCGGCGGAGGGATAAACGCCAGGGGTACAACCTTCACCTCTTCCATGACCACCAGATCCTGCCGAATTCGGCACCCCACGCTGCCGGCGCCACTGCCGCACAGAGAGGAACGTGCCGCGCCCCCCGGCAAGGTCACCGATGTCAGGCTTCAGAAGCAAGCCGCCTTATAGTTGACGCGGATGACGGCGTTCTCGGGTGGCACGTTCGCCGCGTCGAAAATGATGGCATTCGACGGCGCATCAAAGGTCCAGCCCGTGCTTTGCTGCACGTTGTTGACCCGCACCTGAATCGTCGCCGGAACAGGAACCCGACTCAAGAAGAACTGGACGCGCAAACCAAAGGCGCTGTCACCAATGGCTGCCAATCCTGCCGCAAAATTGCCGCACAACGACTCCACGCGCCCCCCAGTGCGGTTGGCCACCTCTTTGTAGCGGTTGAAGCCACTCATGTCGCAGCTGCCCGAGTCGTTCAGCCAACCGACGATGACATTGACGTGCATCATGGTATCATTACGGAAGCCTTTTATATTTTTGAAGAAATCAACGTAGTAGTCCACTGGGGCTGGCGACTGATCCACCTCATCGCTGACCAAAATGATCTCCAACGACGCGTCCTCACGCAGGAACTTCGCGTTATAGCCACCGCAGGTCCCATCCCAGGTATCGCACGAATAGGGCTCTGCACAAGCCGTAGAGCCACTGGGGCAATCCCCGGGGACATTCGCCGTGATGATCGGGGGACTCAGGGCCGATTCCGCCGCCTTCAGGCCCCGCTCGGTGGCAGAGCCGCTCGTGCCGACCTTGATGTTCTCTTTGAAAGCCGCAGCGACCTGCGCCGCACTCAACACCTCACTGGCAATGATCCGCGGGTGGCCTTTGCGGGACTGCAGGCGCCCCTCATCGGCGTCATCCATTGTGGTCACCCCCAACTGGAAATCGACGCCCCAGTTCGAGGCCATTTGAATGAAGGTGTCGAAGTTGTTCGCCAAGTTCTGCTGGTCTGGCCCCATGGACCCCGACGAATCGACGACAAAGAGAACGTCCACTTGACGCCCCGAAACCTGGTTGAACACGTCCACCCCATTCTCATCGGTGGTCCCTGTGCCTTCAATGGGCACACTCAAAGACTCAGTAGACGCAGTAACATCCAAAACACACGCATCTTCAACCGCTTCGCTGGGCCGATAGGTGAGCTCGACCTCGATGTAGGTCCCGGGGCTCAAGGTCTTGGGCAGAGGCGGCACCCCCCGCATGGTGAACTTGGGCGCACACCCTGAGCCAAGGGCGAGGCCTGTGATGTCTGTCGGAGCCGTCCCCTTGTTGTAGATCCGCAGTCGCTGGGCTTGGCTGGCACAGCCCAGGGTCACCAAGCCAAAGTTCACTTCGTTCGGGACCGTCGCAATCGCAGGATCACCCGTAGAACCCGTCAGGCAAGCCCAGCAATTGCCGGGCTGACCAACGCCAAAGGAGCAGCCCCCCATACCGGGCAAACCCATGCTCGCGCTAGCGCAGGTGATATTGGTCAGGTTGTTGAGGGGATCAGAGACGTTGAAGACGGCCTGCGCAGCAAACTCCTCGATCTCGCCCCGATAGGGCTTGAAGTTGAAATCGACCAAGCGGCTCTCGCCGGGCTGCAGTTGAAAAGGACTAAAGGGAGACGCCGCCACTTTGAAGGGGTTGGGATAGAAAATATTGAAAAAGTCGACCTTGAGCTGCACGCCGTTCACCGCACAGGGGGCAGCGCCCTTGTTGCGCACGAGGATGGGCAGATCCTTCTCGTAGCCGCCTGGAACCAAACCAAAGTTGAGGTTTCGGGGCACCAACTCGATCTCGCACTTGCCCGTGGCCAGGCCGATCATGCGGAGATTGACGCGCTGGTTGGGTCGCTCGGGGTCATTGGAGCGCACCTCGAGCTGGGCCGTCGACAGGGGCAGCTCTTCCGTCGGGGCAAAGGTCACCGCGACCCGCCTTTTGCCCTGAGCCGGCACCGTGAAGGGTGGCACCAAGCCAGCTTCCACGGCGTAGCTCAGTAGCCCGCTAGGGCCGCTCACGAATGCCATCTCATTGACCGTCAGCGGCCGGGTGCCGTCATTGTAAATTTCAAAAGACAGCGTCTTCGTCACCCGTGCCGCGACTTGGCCAAAATCAAGCAAGGTGGGGCGCAGATCCATGACCGGACCGGCCCACGCACCCACCAAAGCCGCCCGCACCCCTGGTGCCAGCGGATCATTGCTCTCAAAGACCAAGTAACCCGTGTCGATCCCGGAGTTCGCCGGGCTGTAGGACACGCTCACCGCATGCTGCTCACCCGGCTCCAGCGCAAGCTCCGTCACGCCACCATAGCTGAACTCATTGGAGGAGGTGAAGTCGAGGTAAATGCCGTGGACCTCGAGCGTCTCCTCACCAACGTTGCGCACATAGACATTGCGCTGCTCCGTTTGACCACTATCCACGGCACCAAAATCGACGATGGCCGGCTCTACCTCGATGCGCGGTCCAGCCACCATGCCAATGATCTCAATGCTCATCCGGCCCATGGTGCCGCCGCTGTCACTGTCGAAGAGCAAATGGGAGACGTCGCGTACGTTGTGATCACCCGTCGGTACGTAAGCGATCTCTATCTCGAAGCTCTCTCCCGGCAACAGCGATCTCGGGCTGGTCGGCAGACCACTGATCACGGAAAAATCAGTGGTATTCCCCGGTGAGAAGAGGACGCTCTCAATGGTCAGACGTGCGGTCCCGGCGTTCCGCACCGCCGCCGTCTGCCGAGACTCCGTGTTGGGGCGTGCGCTCGAGAAGACGATGGGGTTGGGATCCACCGACAGGATGGGCGCAGGCCGCACTGTGTTCAGCGTGATATCCGCCCGGTCACCGTTGCTGGCCTCCAAGCGCAGGGTCGCCTGATGCTGGCGGTCATCTTCAGCCAGGTAGGTCACCACGATCTCGCCTTGCGCCCCACCCGGGATGGTATCCGTCACCACCCCATCCACCTTCACATAGCTGAACAAAAAGGGAGCGCTCGCCGGAATCAGCGTGTAGCGCGTATAGGGCAAAACCAAGGGCGAGTTGCCATCGTTGCGAACATAGACCACCTCTTCGTGGCGTTGCCCAACCTCGAGCTGCGGGAAGCTGAGGGCGAGGGGGGTGACGTTCATCCGCGCGTCCCCACCCTCGGCATACTGCCCGCCCGAGTCATCACAGCCCGCCCACAGCACCACCAATGACAGTACTGCCAATTGCGCGACGGATCGCAGTAGATTCGCCCTCACCATGACCTCACCTCCTCGAGCTCCTTCGCTCAGGCAACAGGCAACCTTCTGCATCGCCAAAGCACCAGGCACCACACACCTCGCCTGCAAACACTCACAGACGGCTCATTGCCACGCTCGCTCGAGTATAGGCGAGCCGTCTAGGTACTGTCAATTGCTGCTCAGCGCCGCTTGAGGCCAGCCCCCCCCTGGCGGCCCACACCCTCTCCTTGAATAGCCCGCCTGATGCAACGTCCATGGCCTCACCAGCGCCTGTCCCTGTGGCAGCGGCCCGTGACAACATGCGCGCATTCACGCTAAACTCGGCCTGGTGGTGGTTTTGGCCCCTGATGGCACCGTCGCGTTGGATTCCTTCCGTCTCATTCTTGGGAGTTCCCTGTCATGCCTCGTCCCGTTTTGCGCCAGATCGCTTCTCGCCATGCTTCCATCCCAACGCTGCTGTTCGCACTGGCCCTCTCCCTCACCGCGACGGCCTGTGCTGGCTGGAGTGATGGCAGCTACATGCGCGGTGAAATCGAACGTACTGGTCAGTTCGATCTCATCCTGGAGCCCGACGTCACCCCCAACGGGATCGAAGGTCAGGTCTTGATACATGGCTGCGTCGAGTATCACTTCGGCAATGACGCGGCAGATCCCAACGCCTGGGACGACGACGATGACTACTCCGTCACCTACTCTCCCCTCTACACCATCAAGAAGCCGAGCGACATCAAGCACTCCAACACGCTAGGGGCCAAGGGCGACTCCTACACCGACTGCCTCCGCTTTCCCCGCAAGGGCGTCTTGGTGCGCGTCGTCGCGGGAGGCGTCGAGATCCAGCGCCGCACCGATGATGATGGCCGCTTCATCATCGCCTCAGGCGCTGAGCTCGAGCGGCTGCAGAGCGCTGCCCCTCAGGCTGAGGTCATCGCCAACCTCGACGGGCGCGAAGTGCGACAGCGCCTCAGCTTCGCCATGCTCGATGGCGTCGTCGCCCTGCGCCTCCTCGATGAAATGAAATCGCCAACGACGGCAGAGCTCGCCGCCTTCATCATCAAATTCCGCGGCACCGACGCCGCTGAGTTGGCCCTGGCACGGCACGGACAAAACGCCTGCCATGCTTTCCGCAGCCAATGGAACACCATGATGGCCGGCGCTGATCTGCACCGCATCGAGGCCATCAACACCACCTTCGACGCCACCTGGCAGGAAGCCTTCTGCGCACACTGCGCCGCGGAATGTCGCGCCATCAGAGGACTCGACGATCTCAGCGCAGAGCTCGGTGCGCTCACGCGATGACCGCGCATATGCCACGCCACCACTCACCCCAAGCCCGCTTCGACATCCAACCTCAACCGCTGATTAAAACGATGAAATCTCGCCTCTTCTCACTTGCCTTGCTCGTCATTTTCCTCGTCCCCATGGCGGCTCACGCCCAAGACGACGAGAAAATCACCATCGTCCTCCTGCCACCGGCAGGCAACGCCGATGCCGTCAAGGCCATCAACGCTGGCGTCAGGATGTTTGAGGCCCGGCTCTCCGCGGCGGGCGGTTTCACCTTCCTCGGCGATCAAGAAACGGACGCCCTCTTTCAAGACTCGCGCACCCAGGTTGGCGTCTCGGCGGCAGATCTGCGCGACGCCCAACTCACGGCGGCTCGCCGCACTTATGCCGAGTGGGCCGTGGCCTTTTCCATCGAAGAACTCAACAAAAAAGAGTACCTCGTCTCCATCGACGTCTGGGAGCCAAAAGCCAACCAGCGGCTCCACGCCGACACCCAGCTCGTCTCCGAAGCCGGCTCGATGAACGCCGCCGCTAGGATCGCCATCGATGACTTGGCGCAGCGCTTCCTGACCTCGCCGACGGTCGTCCGCCGCCGCGGCGGCCAAGTCAGCGCCCTGGGCGGCCGTCTGGAAGTCTACGACGTCCAGCCCAGCCCAGCGCGGGTCAGCGTCAATGGGACCGAAGTGGGACACGCACCGGGGCTCTTCTTCAACCTCCCCCTGGGCGCGGTCAGCGTCGAAATCCTCGCCGAGGGCTACGCCTCGGACAAGCGCACGGTCACCCTCAGCGCCGACGTCAACACGGCCATCTCCAACGTCAAGCTCCAGCCACTTTGGGTCGACCTCGAGCTGCGCACCAACGTCGACCAGGCAGAGGTCTACGCCGACGATGAGCTCGTGGGGAAAACCCAGAAGCAACAGTCCGCCACTTTTCGGGTCCCCCAGACCACGAAAATGATTCGCGTCACCAAAGCTGGCTTCCAACCCGTCTCCATTCGCCTCAACCTCATCGGGCTGACCTCCCACCGCCTCGAGGCCACCTTGGAGGAGCACGCCGGACCCAACGGTCAAGATCTCGAGACCGCTGACTGTACTCGGGTCTCAGCGAAAGACGGACAGCGCATCTGCCTCGTCCCCGCTGGGGATTTCCTCATGGGCAGCAGCGATCCCAACGCCAACGCCGACACCAAGCCGGCCCGAATGGTGACGCTCTCCCGGGCATTCCACATCAACGCCACAGAGATCACCGTCGGCGCCTATAGACAGTGCGTCGAGAGCGGTGTCTGCTCCAAACCAGGGCTCGCTGCGCGCCCCAGCGTCACGGACAACGCCCGCAGCTATCACGCGCAGAGCACCTGTAACTTCGACGCCCCCGGGCGCACGGACTACCCCATGAACTGCCTCAACTGGCATGCCGCTGCGACCTACTGCCAATGGGCTGGCGGTGACCTCCCTACGGAAGCGCAGTGGGAGGCCGCTGCCCGCGGCACCGACGGTCGAAGCTACCCCTGGAGCGCTCAGGAGGCCTTTGGCGTCGAACCTAGCTGCCGCATCGCCCACACCGTCCATTGCCCTGAGGCGCAGAACGGAAGCGCCGCCGTCGGTGAACGCTCCAGCGGACGCTCCGCCTATGGCATTCACGACGCCGCCGGCAACGTCGCCGAGTGGGTGCGCGACACCTACGAGGCCGATGCCTATCAGAGCATTGGCAGCAACGACCCGGTGAGCGAAACCAGCGCCTCACGCCGCGTCATCCGTGGCGGATCTTTCCGCGACTTCACCGAGAACATCACCACCACGCACCGGGGCCGCCTCGATGCGCTCGCCCGGCCCGATTTCGTCGGTTTCCGCTGCGCCCTCCCGGTGCCATAGCGCACCGAGACGACACTCCGGGACCAGCCGAGAGGCTGCGCCCGCTTGGCCGGAGTCACCAGCGCGCCGCCCCCGTCCCAGCCGCCGCAATGCGGCGCACGCCCCAGGCCCGTGGTACCAGAGCAGACATCAGTTGTAGGTGATGACCTCGGTCGGCTCGATGAGCCACTCGAAATTGTCGAGCATGACCACGGAATCGAGCACGTGGTCCGAGGTGTCCCAAATGTGGAAATCGAGGGTAATGATTTCCCCTGCAACCACAGGAGCTTGGGTCGTCAGCCATGAGGTCCCGCCCGACAGGTTCTTGTCAGAGGTGTAGGCCAGCACGTCGGCGTCGCCATCAGGACAGGCCCCAAAGGAAGTCACGCATTTGCCGCCCTGACAGGTCAAGGAGTCCGGGCAGCCGTCGTTGTTGATATCGGTCCCCTCGTGGGAATAGCCACAATTCTGCGGCACACACGTGGTGAAGAAGGCGTTGTTCACCGACACGGGGTTGTTGTTGGCGTCGAAAGAGATGTTCCCATCTGCAGGGATACTCGGGTGCTGGCTCTCGAGGATGGAGAGGAAAAAGTCGTTGTAACGCGAGCACAGATACTTCGGATACTCTGACGAAAAGAAACGGAAATTGAACTTGAAGCCCTCGGCGTTCGTCGGCACGCGCATCCGAACCCGGAGGCGCACCGAGTCGTTGACGGCGCTCGCATCCCCGGCAGGGCAACCGGCCGTGGTCTGCAAGCGTCCGCCATGGGCATTCACATAGCGCGCGGGCGCCGCCACACTGCTCGACGTTTTGTAACTAGGGGTCGTGGGGTTGACATAGCCCGAGTCGCCCACCCCCCGCGCCGTCCCCGAGGACAACACGGCCAAGTTGGCGCCAGCCCGTGGTTGGATCCGCCCGCCAAAACGCTGCAGAACCCCCACCTGGGGCTGGTCGGGTTGACCCGCACCATTGGAACGGGTCAGCTCAGCGCTCAGCACCCCCCATTTGTCTCCCGATGCCGTCGTAAACTGGCAAAGATCCATCGCTTTGACCAACTCCTCTCCCGTGACGCCGCTGGTCAGCGTCGCCGTGCTGCACGTCCGCGAGGGCGGATTGTCGATGACACCATCGCAATCGTCGTCCAGATGATTCCCGACGAAATCGAAAGCACCGGGGTTGACCTTCGCCGGATCGACGGCACAGCCCGTCGCCAACGAATCGCAGCAATCGCCGTCACAGACGCCCCAGCCATCCCCGTCGTCATCGGGGTTTTCATCGACCTCGCCGTTGCAATTGTCATCGAGACCATTGCCGCAAACCTCGATGCGCGGGGTTACCTGTCCATCACAGTTGCCCCAAGCCGTGCCTTCGGCGTTGCAGCGCTGGGTTCCGGCCCGACAGATCCCGACACCCATGGTCTCGGCGCGCCCTGAATAACAGCTCTGCACCGCGTTGGGTGTACACGCGCAGGTCCCCCTGACCTCACATCCATTCGCCGCGTTGCCGTCACAATCGTTGAAACCGGCCTCACACGCGCAGCCGCCGTCGCGACAAAGCATGCCTGGCCCGCAACGCTGGCCACAAGCGCCACAGTTGTTGGCGTCCGTCTTCATGTCCACACAGGCACCGGCACAGGGGTTCAGACCTGGGTTGCATCCCGCACGACAGCGACCTTCCGAGCACACCTCGAGGGGGCCACACTGCACCCCACAGGCACCACAGTGCTCATGATGCTTGGCCACATCCACACACAGTTCACCGCAGACCAGCCCCCCCTCACAGGTGGGCGTGCACACGCCGCGCACACAGGTCGTGCCGTCACCACAGACGACCCCGCACCCCCCGCAGTTGTTGGAATCACGCAGAGCCTCTACGCATATCCCCCCACAACAGAGACTGGCGCAGCTCACTTCCTCGCACAGGTTCGTCGACCCGTCCGGACGGTTGATATCGGGATCTGCTGGATCCACCTCCGTCGCACAGCTCACTGCAAGAACGGCCAACGCCAAGATGCCGCTGCGCATCGCCCACCCCTCAGACATAAGTACGCTCCTCCAAAGAGACACTCACTCAGAAACTCGCCAGGCCCGCTCCAAAACTACGCCCAGGCCCCAGTCTAGCTACAGCGGCGAGCCATGTCGACACCCAAGCCATCCCCATGGAGTCAAACGCCTCGGTCCCGGCGTAACGCAAGCCCACCATCGAACTCCATCCGTCCGAGCCTCATCGGCCGCGGCCTGACGGAACCCAGGCTCATTGCCACGTGAGGGCGACTTCGAGGCGCGGCTGCTCGCGGCCAACGGCGAGTGAGCGGTTGTCGCCCCCTTCCCAATCGGTGCTGCCGTCCTCGCCGCGCCGCAGCAGCTTGAAATCAAGGACCTTACCCGGCTCAACCACCAGCTCGCCGCGCCAAGCGCCATCGTCCTGGCGCGTAGTCCGCATGGCCCGCTCTGCACTCCAGTCACCGAGGAGCGGATCGTTGCCCGTGACCAAAACGGTCTCCGTCCCTTCGTGGCTCACGCCGTGAATCACAAAGACCACCTGAACCGCAACGATGGGCGCTTCTTCTACCGGCGCGGGCGCTTCTTCCACCGGCGCGGGCGCTTCTTCCACCGGCGCGGGCG
>CAYVQF010000005.1:122050-170118 GCA_964454015.1 uncultured Myxococcales bacterium | reverse complement strand
TCTTCCACCGGCGCGGGCGGCGCTTCTACCGGCGCGGGCGGCCCTTCTTCTGCCGGAACCGGGGGCGCGCTGCGGCGGGTAAAGTGACCCACCTCGACCACGTGGATCTCCTCGACCACAGCCCCAAGGGCGGTCACCGCTGCATCTTCCGATGCAGGCGCCACGAGCATTCTGGCATCCGGTGGCAACCAGGCATCGATCAACGCCAGCACGCGCTCGACACCGCTCCCCCCGACCTTTTGGAGTGCCAGTAAGAACCGTTGCATTTCTGTGATGTTGTAGCCTTCACTTTCGGGAAGATCGGCAACCTTCAAGGCCTCGCTGAACACCACTCGCGCCGAGTAATAGTCGAAGCGGAGCTCCAAGGCATTGATAATCCTCTTTTTATCAAAATCGCTCATGAGATTACCTCCCGTTGCGGGCAGTCATCGGGCGAAGCGTTGTCCGACAGACGCACCCGAAATGCAGTCTTCCGTTCTTTTCACAAGATTTGGCCAGCGGTCAAGGCGCTCACGATGCGGCCTCTCGGCTCCTTCTATAGGGGCTGGGATCGGAAATGCCCCAGTAGGCTCCCTTCACCAACGAAGCGCGTCCCATCCTTGCCCCCTTTCATTTCGACCTGCCCCCGCATCTCTTTGGCCACGACCTCGAGAGACTCGGGCTCGACCACCACGCGCAGCTCCGGGCGCAGGGTGATACTCAGCTCATCTTCTTGTCCCACAGCAACGAAGCGCACATCCAAGAGGGCCATGGATCGCCCCGCGTGCCTTACCCGACCTAGGTATTGGCAACGCACCTCGCTCACCTGGACCTCGTGTTCACTACCCACCAAGGCGAGGGCGGTGGTGGTCGACAGGGGAACCTCCTCTCCCGGCAGGAAAATGTGTCGTTCCAGGCCCTCGCCGTCTAGACGCAGCACCCCACCCTGGCGAAAGTCACTGCGGAGCCAAGCCTTCTCGACCGCTTGCACCGCCTGGCCGCCCCCACCGACGATCTCCGGTTCCGCCGCGCCATCTTGGTGGGTCAAACGGTAGGTCTTGCCGTGCACCGGCGCCTCTTGCCGTTTCTCCCTAGCGGCTTGGCTCTTGACCGTGAAGGCGTGGTTGTAGTGCACCTCGGCTTCGCGCACGGCCCCGCCTTCGACCTGCACGACCTCGATGATGATTTCCTTCTCCTTGCGCTCCACGATGGCCATGGTGATCTCCCTGCCATCGACGTGAATCCTGAGGTTCAGGTTCATGACCGTCTTGTCCACGAGCTTCCGGCGTTCGCCGCGGCCAAGAGCGCGATGGTGAAAGACCACCTCTTCCTCTTGAATCTCGAAGTCGGGGAAAGGCTCTGGCGCTTGCTCCAACGTCACAGCAGGCTCAGAGATGGGTGGGCCGTGCTCGGTCTCCGTCACCTTGGCCGTCTCACCCTCGGTCTTGCAGGCCACCAAAGCGAGGGCCAAGGCCAAGGAAATCAACCCGCGCGTATATGCCGCCACCATCGCATTCCTTTGTCACTGACCGTACATCGCAGAGCAGTAGAGATTCGACTCACCTGGCATCGAGGCAGGCTAACACATCGCCGATGCCATCACCACACGGCATGAAGCTGGTCTTCACGGAGACTTCATGGCCAAGCTTGACCTTGCTCCCGTACCTGATGTTAGCTCCTCTCCACGAGGTGTCCCTCGCTCCACCGCCGTCGCCGCATTCAGGGCGACCGGGTCTCCGTCCACTCCCCGCCAAGGCCCTTGCCATGCGCATCATCTCTTGGAACATCAACGGAATCAGAGCTGCCACCAAGAAAGGCTTGGCCGAGTGGCTACACACTTCGGAGGCCAGCATCGTCGGCTTCCAGGAGGTTCGCGCCCTGCACCATCAAATCCCCAAAGAGCTCCTCGCGCCCAGTGGCTGGTTCACCGCCTACCACCCGGCGCAGCGACCTGGCTACTCGGGGGTGGGTCTGTTGGCGCGCCAGGCGCCCGACGAAATCCTCACCTCAATCGGGGAGGAGCGTTTCGACAGCGAAGGGCGGGTGCAGATCGCGCGCTGGGGTCGCCTGGTTGTGGCCAACGTCTATTTCCCCAACGGCGGCGGCAAGAACAACGACAACAGCCGCGTCCCTTTCAAGCTGGAATTCTACCAGCGCCTCTACCAACAACTCGAAGCCCATCGCCTGGCGCAGCGTCGCGTCTTGGTCATCGGCGATTTCAACACGGCCCATCAAGAAATCGATCTCGCGCGGCCGGCAGAGAATCAGAAGACGACGGGCTTTCTTCCCGAAGAGAGAGCTGAGCTCGATCGCTGGTTCAGCAGTGGCTGGGTCGACACCTTTCGTCAATTCGTCACCGAAGCGGGTTGGTATTCGTGGTGGAGCCAACGCCAAATGGCCCGTCCCCGCAACATTGGTTGGCGCATTGACTACGTCGTTGCCGACACCGCCGCCATGCCTTTCGTCAAAGATGCTTTCATCCACAACCAGACCATGGGCTCAGATCACTGCCCCGTCGGTGTGGACGTCGATCCGGCCATTGTGGCCGCCTGATCTCATGGATTCCGGTAGGCTTGATGAAAGGCCGTGATCTTGTCGTAGGCCGCGTGCAGTTTCTCGGGCTCCGGGAGGAAGACCACGCGAAAGTGGGCCGTCTGGGGCCGCTGACCGAAGCCAGAGCCGGGCACCACCACCACGCCCGTCTGCCGAATCAACTCCGACGCCCAATGCCTGTCGTCGCGCACGCCCTCTAGGCGCGCAAACGCATAGAAGGCCCCTTTGGGGGCCACACAGGAAATCCCATTGGCGTTGAGCTTCTCTACGGTGATATCGCGCCGCGTCGTGAGCTTCTCCAGCACCGGCGGCAGGTGCCCATGGTCGCCTTCCAAGCAGGGACGAATCGCATATTGAAAGGGGTGGTTGGCGCAGAGGCGCGAGCGCAGGATGCGATTGATCGCCTCGATGTAGTCGGCCATGAGCTCCCGCGGGCCGCTGGCCACGCCCCAACCGATGCGCACCCCGGGACCGATATAGCACTTGGACAGACCATTGAAGGTCACGAAGGGCACCTCGCTATCGAGGGAGGCGATGCTGATGTGCCGCTCGCCGTCCAAGACCAGCCGATCATAGATTTCGTCTGCGAAAATCACGAGGCCATGGGCCTTCGCCAAGGCGATGACCTCTCGCAGGGTATCCTCGGAGCACACCGATCCGGTGGGATTGTTGGGGTTGATCAGCACAATCGCTTTGGTGCGAGGGTTGATCTTGCTGGCCATATCGGCCACATCGGGCTGCCAACCCCGGTCCTCATCGAGGAAGTACGAGTTTTCCTCGGCCTCCAATTTGGCCAAAACCGCCGTATAGAGTGGGTAACCGGGTGCTGGTGTCAGGACGTTGTCCCCCGGATTCAGCAGGGCGGTCAAACAGATCTCGATGGCCTCGCTGGCCCCAGTGGTAACGAAGACATCCTGGATGTTCTCGATCCCACGCCGCACGGCGTCGCCATGAATGGCTGCAACCGCCTCGGGAATCCCCGAAGAGGGTGAATAGCCGCCATGATTGCGCCGCATCGCTTCGATGGTCGGCCCCATGATCACTTCAGGCAGTTGGAAGTCATAGACATTGGGATCGCCGATGTTGAGATACAACATCTCTTTTCCCGTCCGGGCCACCTCTTGCGCCAAGACCACCACATCACGCACAGCGTAACGTATATTTTCCGTCCGCCGCGACGGAATCACCCGACTCAGACCCATGCCACCTCCCAGAAATGTTCTTCCTACGGAACGCCCTTCGACGCGCTCACCCCTCTGTCCTAGCTGAAATGCAGCGCTCCAGCAATCTCGCGTTGGCCACAGCGAGCCCCCCCCCCAAGTCCGCTGCCTGCCGGCTTGGGCGCGCCTCCCACAGCTCAGGGAGGTAGCGCCCCCAGAGCTTCGGCGCTTGCCCGACTTCCACCCCTTGGGCCGCCGCCAAACGCAACATGTCCATGAAGATGTAGCCGAGATTCTCGGCGAGGCGGCCGCGATAGCTCGCCTCACGCCGCTGGCGCAGTATCAACTCTTCGTGCACCTGCGGACCGAAGTCCGACGCCACCACCGCATGTGGGCTGTGCAACACCAGCTCGACCCAAAACGAAGCTTCTCCTTGCTCCCAATACCGCGCCACCCGATCCGCCGCCACCTGACCGCGTAAACCGCGCGCATCCATCAGCGCCCGCATGGGGTCGTCCAAACGCGCCAGCACACTATCCAGATCGGGTCGCTCGAGCTCGAGCAACAGAGAGCGCGATGACGCGGTGAGGTGGCCCTCCCCGTCCTTCTCGACCACTTCAGCCTGGCCCCCCAGAAAGGCCGCCCCTTCCTCCAGCTTCTGCCAAGTGTCGACCACTTTCAGGCCCCAGAAGTCATCGATACGTCCCTCGTCGGCAGTGAAAGACATTCTCCCATCGCGGATCGCGTAGGAGACCAGGCGTTCGGCCTGCGCAAAATCTAGGGCCATCGTCTCGGGCGAAGAGAGCAACTGCTCCATGGAGACGCCTGCAGACCAGGCGCGATTCTCGGCCAGGGTCCGCGCCGTCGAACGGATCGTCGACCCCAACACATCGGCAAGCAGCCACTGCGCCTTGGTCGCCACCCGGGTCAAGCCCTTGAGACGAAGCATCGCCCAGAAGGGCCGCGCCTCCACCCACGCATAGGCGGCCTGGACGGGGTGCCCAGGAAAATAGGACTCTGGGTGGGACTCGTAATCCGTGAAGAGGTGCCGCAGGGAGGCCTCCTGGCTCCACGCCCCCACCATGGCCCGTCGCACCTCATCTTTGCAGCGCACCGCCCTCAGTCCAAGGCTCCCGGGTCGGAGGCGTTGCTGCAGTACCTCCAGACAACGAATCACTTGTGGCGCGCAAATCCAGGGATCGAGGAGAAATATTTCGGACAGAGCGACCCCATCTTCAGGCTCGGCCGCCCCAGACAGCCACCGCGAGGCCAACGCAAAGAAGCGCTCTCGATGCAACAAGCCGCTCACATACATGGTCCCTGTCCTCCCCAAAGCGGCCCATCGGCACGCAGCCCAAAGGCACCATCAGGTGCTCCTCCGGACACACTGACTCAAGGCCCTGCCTCATCCTGGATAAGGTCGCGTTGCTCCGTCAAATGTAGGTAAAACTGTGTCAAATCGGCGACCTGTGCCTCCCGCAGCGCAGCCGCGAGCTCCTCCCCCTTCACATCAGCCACCACCAAGCCGCGGTGGAGGAAAATGAATCGGGTGCACAAGCGCTCCAGCATCTCCAAGACATGGCTCGACAGCAACACGGCCCCACCTTCGCGGGCGTAGTTGAGGAGCGCCTGACGCACTTTGTAGGTGCTCTCCGGGTCCAGCCCGACAAAGGACTCGTCGAGCAAGAGCATGGGCGGCGAGGGCAGCAAGGCAGCGGCCATGGCCAGCTTGCGCGCCATCCCGCCCGAATACTCGCGGACCAGGCGATCCTTGGCCTCGCTCAGGGCGCACATGTGCAACAACGCCGTGATCCTCTCGGCCGCCACGTCTGCCTCCATACCGCGAATCCGCGCGATGAAAGACAAAAACTCCGCCCCCGTCAGGTAACGATAGATCTCCAAATCCTGTCCCACATAACCCAGACAAGACCGTGCCCCCACGGGATCCTCGCGCACATCGCGGCCCGCCACCCGCACCCGCCCTGCGTCTGGAAGCAGCAGCCCAGCAATGGCGCGCATGGTCGACGACTTTCCCGCACCATTCGGCCCAATGAAGGCCACCAGCTCGCCGGGCGCGATCTTGAAGCTCACCCCCGCGACGGCGCGCACCGACCCATAACGCTTGGCGATGCCATCGACCTCTAGGGCCCACGCCGACGCGCCCTCTGCTGCACCCGCCGCATCCGCCCCGATCTCGGTAGTCTCAACCATCCAATCCTCCCACCTTCTGCCCTTGGGCCGCACCCAGAGCTTGATTCAGCGCCACTGCCAAAGCGCAGAAGGGTAACGACATCAGCGGGTGCAGCGCCACCAGTGCCGCAGCCAGCGCCAAGAAAAAGGCCGCGGCCCCCTGGCTGCGGCGCCCGCCCCAGCGAGGGTGGCTACAACACCAAGCCACGGTCACCACCATCAGCACCGACAAGGACAAGGCCACCAACGCCCCCAACCAATCCTTCTCTCCCCAGGCCAGGCCCAGTCCCAGCGCGCCAAAGAGGGGCCGCGCCGCCACGAGGGAGGCCATCACAGCGCTCCAAGCCGTGGCCCGCTGCCCCAGCCCCGGCGTCACGGGCAACACCAACGCCACTCCCGGCTCCAGATCGCTGCCGCGCAACGCTAGCCAAGGGTGAACGAAGATCGCCACCGCCAGCGCTGGCAGCACCAACAACAGCGGCGTTGGCAGCGCCCCGGGACGCGCCACCAGTCCGATGAGCAGCCCCGCGGCTACCAACCACAACAGGATCCGCGCCAAGCCAAAGCGCCGCTCCATCTGCAAGCGATCTCGCGCCACCAAGGGTCGCATCGCCTCGGGCAGCAAGCGCTCCGCCAGGGTCGGCCGCAGCGGCACGCCTCTGAACCGGCCTTCGTCACTGGCAATGACCAAGAGGTCCATCTCCATGAAGCGGGCCAGCGCCCCGTAGAAATCGCCGTCGAAGTAACGCCAGGTCAACCACAATGACAGGCCCATGGCACCGAAAACCACGGCGAAACCAAAGCGCGCCCCCGAGCCGATGCTGCCCAAACGCACCACCTCCTCGACAGCCAGCTTCAGCACCAAGAGCAGCACCACCGTCACCGCCAGGGCGATCGCCGGCGCGACGGCAAAACCCATGGGGCCAAACGCGGTGATCCGCTCCTCCCCCCGCACCGAGGCCACGCCGGTGTAGACTTGCACCGCGTAGCCCACACACAGGGTCAACAACAAGCCCACGGACCACAGCCCAAGGGCGGCCACGCCACTGGGCCATTCGCTCCCAAAGAAGAGCGGCGCAAAGAAAAACAAGGCCACCACGAGCCATGGCGGCAAGGCGCGGAGGGTCGACCACCAGCGGTAGCGCAACAGCACCCGCGGAGCGATGGGCAGCGGCGCCAACACCCGGGCATCACCCGTGCGATAGAGGCGCTCCATGATTTGAAAGGACCACAGCGACGACGCCAGCGCCGTCCCCCAGAAGCTCACCTCCAGGACCGCCACCTTGGCCCCCATCCAATCCCCGTAGAGCACCTGTCCCAGCAGTGACACCAACAACAAAGCCGCACCCGCCAGCATCCACGCCACTGGCCCGTGCCGACGCCAGCCTCCCTGCCTTTCGCGCCGGGCCGCCGCCAGAAGCGCACCCAAAACGTCGCGCCCGCGCGCCGCATCGCCGCCCTGCTTCCCCGTCACTGCTCAGTCTCCCCCCTGCTCGACCAGCGATGGCATCGCCGGCCCCGTGGGCACATCATCCAAGACCGGCCGCAGATAAATGGGCCGCGGCCCCGCCCGGTTGCCCATCACCGTCTCGATCTCGCGCTCAATCGACAACACGCGCCGCTCCGCCAAACGAGCCAACTGCGGGTCCGGCGACCCTTTGAGAAAAGCCTCGTAAAGCTCCACCGCGCGGTCGTAGTGCCCCTGGCGATAGGCCTGCTCGGCCTCATCGAAGAGGGAACGATCAGACAAACGCTCGGGCTGGCAGGCCAGCAGACAAGAGGCCAGCATCAAGACCAGCCCTATCAGCACAGCAGCGCAGCCCTTCTGCGCTCCAAAGCGCTCTTTTTTCTTGTCATCCACGCACATGGGCTCCCTCACCCTCGCCAGCAATCGCGCACCTCCCCCAAGAAGCGCTCGCGCCGCTGCGCCGCTGAGGATATACTGCCGCGCCGCCTGCCCTGCAACCACCCGGGCGACAGCGCTTCAGCGCCCCTTTTTTCTCGAGGAGATCATGACCGAGACCCGTCCCAACGACAACAACCGCCTCCCTACCGACCCCTTCCGTTGCGGCTTCATTGCGCTGGTGGGACGAACCAACGCCGGTAAATCGACCCTGGTCAACACCGCCACTGGTGAAAAAGTCAGCATCACCTCGCCCAAACCACAGACCACCCGCAACCGCATCCGGGCCATCATCAATATGCCCGAGCGGGCCCAGCTCATCTTCGTCGACACCCCTGGCGTCCACGCCTGGCAGAAGCGCGCCCTGAACCGCGCCATGGTCGAGACCGCCATGACCGCCATCGGTGACGCGGACTGCACCCTCCTCCTCATCGACGCCACGGCGGCGCTCACGCCCCAAGGAGACGTGGATCCCCTGGAGAAGGCCATCATCGAAGAGGTGGCCCGCGCCAAGGCCAAGACGGTGCTCGCCATCAACAAGTGCGATCTCCTGCCCCACCCCGAGGCCCTCCTGCCGATCATCGACGCCTACGCCAAAGCCCATGAATTCGCAAAGATTCTCCCCCTATCGGCCCGCGACGGCAAGGGCCTGCCCGCCCTCCTGGAGGCGCTGATCGCCCAGCTCCCCCATGGCCCAGCCCTTTACCCCGAAGACCTCTACACGGACCAGGCCGAACGCTTCCTCGCCGCCGAAATCCTGCGCGAGGTGATCATCCGGGAGACCCAGAAGGAGCTCCCCTACTCGGTCATGGTCCAGATTGAAGACTTCAAGGAAGACCGCGCCGCCAACCGCATCGCCATCAGCGCCGTCATTCACGTCGAGCGCCCCAGCCAAAAGGGCATCCTCATTGGCAAAGGCGGCACCAAGCTCAAGGCCATCGGCATCGCGACCCGTCAGGAGTTCGAGCGTCTCCTGGGGTGCCACATCGACCTGCGCACCCATGTCCGCGTCGCCGAGGCCTGGCCCGAGGATCCACGCAGCCTGCGCCGCTTCGGCTACATCGAGGAATGAACCCACCCAGTCCCTGGTCCCACCTTGAAAAGAGCGCCCCATGAACCGCAACTACAACCGCCCCAATATCGATGAGCTGCGCCGCCTGCGCCATCGCCGCATGCCCACCGTCGCCATCGTCGGACGCCCCAATGTCGGGAAGAGCCGCCTCTTCAACCGCTTCATCCGCAAGCGCAGCGCCTTGGTCGAGGACACCCCTGGCGTCACCCGGGACCGCAACTACAGCACCACCGTCTGGGAGCAACGCCGCTTCCGCGTCATCGACACGGGGGGCTTCGAGCCCGACTCCCCAGACCTGCTCCTCGAGCAGATGCGCGAGCAAGCCCAACTGGCCATCGAAGAGGCGGACATCATCATCCTCGTCGTCGACAGCCGCACGGGGCTCTTGCCCACGGACGAACAGATCGCCGACATGCTCCGCCGCAGCGGCAAGCGCGTCATCCTCGCCGTCAACAAGATCGACGCCCCGCGTCGCCTCGATGACTTCTACGACTTCGCCAGCCTCGGCTTCGAAGAGAGCTTCCCCATCAGCGCCGAGCACGGCGTCAACTTCGACGACCTCGTCGACGCCGTCATCCGCGACATGGTGCCCGAAGAGGAGCCAGCGCCGAGTGAGGCCCTGCCCCTGGACCAGGACAGCGACGACGGCAGCGATGCCGACGCGGGCGACGACGACGCCCTCGCTGATGACCCTGACTTCGATCCCAGCCAAGACGATGACCTCGAAGGCGACGCGGGCCCTGAGCAGGCGTGGCCGGAGAATGCCCTCGATGCGCTGCCGCCTGAGGACCCGGAAGAGCTGCTCCGCAACGCCTGCATTCAGGTCGCCATCGTCGGCAAGCCCAACACTGGCAAGAGCACTCTCATCAATCGCCTCGTCGGCAGCGATCGCCTCCTCACCGCAGAGATCGCCGGCACCACCCGCGACGCCATTGACACCGAGCTCTGGACCCCAGATGAGCGCTGCTACATCCTCATCGACACGGCAGGCATTCGCCGCAAGCGCTCCATCACGGCCCGCCTCGAGAAGTTCAGCGTGGTCAAAGCCCTAGACGCCGTGGAGCGCGCCGACGTCGTCCTCCTGACCATCGACGCCACCACCGGCCCAACGGATCAAGACCTCCGCATCGCCGGTTTGGCCATCGACAACGGTCGCGCCCTCGGCATCCTCCTCAACAAATGGGACCTCGTCACCGACAAGGACAGCCAGAGCGCCCCGGAAGCCATCAAGCGACTGCGCCAGGCCATGCCCTTCTGTGACCACGCGCCGGTGATGACCATCAGCGGCCTCACGGGGCAGCGCACCCACAAGATCCTCAACTTGGTCGATAAGCTCTATGTCGAAGGCTCCAAGCGCGTCCCGACGGGTGAACTCAACCGGGTCTTCGAGCGCATCATCCACGACCACTCGCCGCCCACCGTCGGCAGCCGCATCGTCAAGATGTACTTCGCGGCCCAGGTCGCCGTCCGCCCGCCGACCTTCCTCATCCAGACCAACGCCCCAGAGATCGTGCCCGCCTCCTACAAGCGCTACCTGAGCAACCAGTTCCGCGCCTACTACGGTTTTGAGGGCTCGCCACTGCGGCTGATCTTCCGCCGCCCCGCAGGGCGGCGCCGCTGGAAACAGCGCGGCAAAAAATAGAGCGCCTCTCAGGGGGCGATGACCCACACCCCATCGCGCACCACCAGCTCGGTGTCGTCGATGAAGACCTGCCGCCCAGCGCCACCGGGCCGGAAATCGGTGACAATGTCCACGTGCTGGGCCGAGACGTTCACGATCCCCTCCTCGGTCAAGGTCTCCAAACGCCGCCGCCCTGCATCGCTGCCAGGGTCTTCGACGTAGCAGTCCTCGTAGCTCGCCCCGATGGCGATGTGCAGGGTTCCCCCGACCTTCTCCACGAAGAGGGCGTTCTTCAGCACTTTGTCAAAACCGGGGTTCATCCCCAGGGCGAACTCACCGAGGCGCCGTGCCCCCGCATCGGTCTCCACGATGGTCTCGAGCTGCTTCTGACCCGCTTGGGCGCTGTACTCGACGATGCGCCCCCCCTCGAAACGCAAGTGAATCCCCTGCATGTCCACCCCACCATGGGTCACGGGCAAGTCGACGTAGATCTCGCCTTCGACGCTGTTGGCGTTGGGACTCGTAAAGATTTCGCCGTCGGGAAAGTTCCTCAGGCCATAGCACAGCCGCGGAATGCTGTGGGTGATATCCATGCGCAGAACCAGCTCGCGCCCCGCACCGGGATGATGGGTCACGATGCGCACCTGACGCCCCGATTGGAACAGGGGCTCGAGCTTCTCCTCGGCGAACTTCAGCGGCGCAGGGTCCACTGTCGACGCTCGCACGATGAAATCCGTGTAAGACGCCAAGGACATCCCCTCGAACGCCGCCTCCGCAGCCGTCGGGTAGAGGGTCAGCACCCAAGGCTTGGAGACGCGGATATCGACGAAGGGGCGATCCGCCGCCATCATCCGCTGTGCTTGCTCGGGAGCCAAGCCTTGAAACGCTTGCGGATCGGCGTGGCCCAAGATCTCGATATAGTGGGTCATCTCTTGATAGCGCTGGATCAACCACGCTGGCACGGCGGCCAACTGGTCCGGCGTCGCATAGCGCCCCATGTTCGACGACCAGACGCGACCGCGGTCGTTGTTCGGGGCGATCAGCAGCACATCGGGGGTCGCCCCCATCTCGATGACCCGCCGCTCCAAGACCTCCATCAGCGGCCAAGCCACGGCCTCGCCTTTGATCATCACCCGCGCGCCGGTACTGGGACCGGCCAGGGAGTGCTCCAACAGAAACTGGGCCCACTTCTCGAGATCGACTTCGGCTATCCTGGCTACATCTTTCACGTTGGCTCCCTCGTGCGCCGGCACACCCTCACTCGGGTCGCGCCGCTGTCTGTGTTAGGAGGAGCGCCTCGAGCTCACGCAAGGTCGCGTCGAAGTCATCCAGCGCGGCCTGCACCGGCGCAGGCTGGGTCAGATCCACCCCGGCCCTGCGCAGCAGGTCCAGGGGCGACGCGCTGCATCCCCCTTCGAGCATGGCGAGATAGCCCGCCTGCGCTCCGTCTTCCTCGGCTCGCAGACGCGTGGCGATCGCCATCCCCGCCGACAGCCCCGTGGCATAAGTAAACACATAATACTTCCAATAGAAATGCGGGATATAAGCCCACTCCATCCCGTCATCGGCGTCGATGCTCAAGTCCGGCCCGTAATAGCGCCGCACCAACGCCACATAGGTCTCCTCCAATAGCGCCGCCGTCACCGGCACACCCGCCTCGATGAAGGCGTGCAAAGCCAACTCGAACTCGGCAAAGAGGGTCTGCCGGTAAATCGTCCCGCGCACGCGCTCGAGCCGGTCCACCAAGAGCGCCGCCCGCAACGCAGGATCCGTGGCCTGCCCATAAAGGTAGTCGTTCAGCAGGGCCTCATTGGCCGTCGACGCCACCTCGGCGATGAAGGAGACGTAACGAAAATCGGGATAAGCCTGCGCCTGCATCGCCAAGTGACTGTGCAGCGCGTGCCCTAACTCGTGCGCCAGCGTGGACATGTCGTAGAGGCTGTCCTGATAGTTCATCTTGATGTAGGGCTTCACCCCATAGGTAGAGGCCGAAAACGCGCCGCTCTGCTTGTCGCGATGTGGGTAGAGGTCCATCCATCCCT
The DNA here is from genome assembly GCA_964454015.1 of uncultured Myxococcales bacterium. Classification (GTDB taxonomy): domain Bacteria; phylum Myxococcota_A; class Bradymonadia; order UBA4248; family UBA4248; genus CAYVQF01. Next base: position 157,598 of record CAYVQF010000005.1, on the reverse strand, counting down.
GCCGGGGATCTAAGGCCTCTGCTGCCACCTCCACGTAGCGTGCGCCCAGCGGTTGCAGCGCCGCCAAGATCGTCTCCCGCGCTTCGGCAAAAGGCACTTCGAGGGCCACATCGGCCACCAGCGGGATGTAGAGATCGTAGAGGTGCAGGCTCTCGTAACCCAAAAGGCGCTTGCGCAAGCTGATGTAGCGGTGCAATGGCGCGAGGTTGGCGTTCACCGTCTGCACCAGATTGTGATAGACCGCTGCCGGGATATCGTCCTTGTCCAGATAGGCCTCGAGGGCCGTCTCGTAGTGACGGGCGCGCGCCAGGCCCACATCCAGCTTGGCCTGCCCCGTCAAGGCGGCCGCCAGAGTGTTCTGATAACGTCGCAGACTGCCCAGCAAACCGTGCACCGCAGCCCGGCGCACCGCGCGGTCGTCATCCTGACGGAAACGTCCGTAGTTCGACAGGTTGAGTTGCACCTCTGCCCCCGAAGCGTCGCGAATGGTCGGCCAGGGAATCTCACCGAGCAACCCGTGAAAGACCTCCTCCGCAGGCGATGGCAGCTCATTGAGGTCAATCTCCGCCCACAGATTGTCTCCCAACAACCCCAGGACCCGCTCGCCATCGGCATCCAAAACCCGGCCCGCCCGACGGCGCAAATTGCCCACATAGCCGCGATAGGCCTCGAGCCCAGGTGCCGCCGCGTAGAACGCCTCCATCTCTTCATGGGAGCGCGCCAACAGCGACGTCCGGAGATGGGTGGAGGTCTGCATCAACTTTTCCATGGTCGCCAGCGCGCGCTGGTTCATCACCTGCGTCGCACCATCGGAGCGCGCCGTGTCCAGGCGCAAGGCCGCATAGAGCGTCGCCCTGTTGGCCTGATCATGCAGGCCGAAATACAGCTCGAGCGCCGCCAACACCTGGTCGGCGTCACCCATCGCCTGGGCGAGGGCCGTCAGAGATGGCAGGGTCGCGTCGATTTCGTCGAGCGTCGCTGCCCAGGCCGCCTCGTCGGCAAAGAGCCGCGTCAGATCCCACTGGTACATCTCGGGGATCGTCGCCCGCTCCGCGTTGGCATCGGGCTGATGACTTGGCCACGTCGCCAGCGGCGGCGCACTCTGCGCCGTCGCGCTGCACGCCCACAGCGTGTGGCTCATGAGTAAAACGACCCAGCAACCCAACCATCGACAGCGTCGCATCGTGCACCTTGGTCAATAGGGCGACGCGCAACAGGCGCGCCAGCGCTCACCACCTTAACCCTGGCGACACCTCTGGGCAACAGCGTTCTTCCCACGCACCGGTAGCGTGGATGCTGCCTCTGCGCAGGCTCGCCATCCCACGGCACACCGAGCAACGCCTTCGCGTTGCATCGCGAGGGCGATGCTCATAGACTCGGCCGTGGCCCCAGCATGTGTGTCCACTTTCCCCCACGCACCCCCCGCACGGCCACCCGCTACCGTCAGCATCGAGCGCGTCATGCGAATTCACCATCTCCGCCCCTCATGGCCCATTGCGCCCCAACCCCTGTGCCTGGGCCTGTGGCTGCTCGTCGGCGTCGCCACGTCGGCCTGCCACGCACCAGAGGCCCCCGCCAACCGAGCCCAAGCCAACGCCATGTCCACGCCGCCTGTCGCCCCAACCGCTTCAGCCGCCACCGCGCCGCCTCGAGACGAAGATCCCCTGGCCCGCCTTCGCCGCCTCGCCGACGTCGACACGCTCGACCCGGACTTCGCCCAGTGGCTGACCGAGCACAAACACCTGCCGACCATGCCCGCCCCCCAAGTGCTCCGCTCCTTTCTGCTCAGTCGCGAGGTCTTGCGGACCTCCCTCCACCTCGGCCTCAGCTTGACCGAGGGCGAGCTCCGCCTGCACTGGTTCGTCGACGACTGCGGCATGGTCGGCAGCGCCGACGACCTCCGCACCCACATCCAGAACCACCTCGAAGAGGCCGCGTTCGCGGTCCAACACCACGACGCCGAGCATTTCCCCCTGCGCTGGGTCAAGAACACACCCGAGATGACCATCGAGTGGTGGGCCGAAGAACCCGCTCCTTGGACCGGCGCGCGGCAGCGCACCTCTGGGCTGAGCTTCATCGTCGCCCTCGGCACCCAAACGCCTGCCACGGAGCTCACACCTCTGCTCGAACAGGTCCCATTCCTCATCGATCCGCGCATCGACGCGGCGCTGTGGGACACCATCGCCACCCTCCCCTTGGAAGAGATCAGCCGCGGCGGCACCTGGGAGCGTTACCTCTCCACCTCCATGCGCTTCCGTGCGCCTGACCCAGCCTCGGCCTGGCGCGCCTATGTGCGCAGCCGCGACGCGCTCATCGCCTTAGGCTTCACCCCGCCGGATAACCAAGCCGGTGACTGCCATGAGGCGGCCTGCGCGCCCGTGAGCCTCAGGCTCAGCCGCGCCAGCAGCGGCTCCTATGCCCACATCGAGCGCCCCGACGCCGACGGACGCTTCCGCCTTCACTTGCAACCCGAATCATGAGCCCAGGGACACCAAGCCGCAACCCAGTGGCCCCTCGCCCCTGCCGCCTCCACGACCCAAGAGGATGACATCAGCGATGCGCGTCGAAATCTTACCTGGTAGGCTCTGTGTCGACATCATGGACCACCTCGCCGTCTTCGGCGAACAGGGCTACACTTTCCTCTCCTATCTCAGTGACGGCCTCCATGCCCTCGGTCAGCGCGAGGTCGCCCTGACTTTCCTCGCCTCGGCCGCCGTCGAAGAGCAACTCGAGGCCCCCCTGCCCCTCTTGGAAACCCTCTATGCCTATGCACTTGAAGGGCTCTGCGTCGATGTCGGTGACACCACTGAGCTCAGCCAAGGCGATCTCATGGGACGCCCTGGGCTGCGCGGAGCCCTCTATGTCGATCCGCAGCCTCTGCCTGGCCTGCCCCTCCCACACAGCCGCATGACCATGCTCCTCCTCTCCGAGGACGAGCTCCGCATCGCCCGCCACTTCGGCGCCGGCCGTGTCCTGGCGCGCATGGGCCACAACGCCGGACACTTCCCCTTTCCGGGTTGGAACGACCTCGACCGCGCCCCCGCCTTTCACGCCGAGAGCGAGCTCGAAACCGTCCTCGCTGCTTGCCCGCGCCTCATCGTCCGGCGCGCCCACATCGCCCTCGAGCACAACCGGCGCCTCATCCTCGACCTCCCCCGCCACGCCCAAAGGGAGATCGCTGAAGCCGCCGAACGCTGGCATCCCGAGGACGAGACCATGGCGCTCATCGGCATGCCTCACCCAGGAGCCGACGCCTGGCTGGTCTGGGCACCAGGGCAGGAGGCTCCCCAGGCCACCTGCGCCAAAGAACCCTGCGAACGCTTTGGCGGCGGCTTCGCCCTCTTCTCCCTCGAACAAGCCCCCCGACTCGAGGTCCTCGAAGACGGCTTCTGCTGCGCCGCGCCCCTCGAGAGCATCGCCGCCGTGCGCGACGCCCTCCTCGGCGACGCTGACGCCGAAGTCAGCCTCGATCCATCGTGCAGCGTTTGCATCCAGTGGATCTAAGGCCTGCCCAGCCGTCATGCCCTAGATGAAGAGCGTCATGCCCGCGTCGCGCGACTCTCCGAGGAAGGTGGCCACCCCGCCCATCTCCACCCCATCGATGAGTTCCGACGGCTGAATGCCCAACAAGTCCATGGACATGGCGCACGCCACCAGCTTCACCCCCGCGCCCTGCGCCATGGACATCAGCTCAGGCAGGCTCTCCACCTTCTTCGCCGCCATGACCTGCTTCAGCGCCGCCGTCCCCGCGCCGAGCCAGTGCATCTGCGAGAGCTTCAGCTTGCCAGCGCCGCTCGGCATCATCCAGGCCAAAGTGCGCTCGAGGAGCCCCTTCTTTACCGCGCCACCAGGAGCCCGGCGCAAGGCATTCAGACCCCAGAAGGTGAAGAACATCGTCACCTCGGCACCCATCGACGCCGCGCCGTTGGCGATGATGAAAGCGGCCATCACCTTGTCCAAGTCACCCGAGAAGACCACCATGGTCTTCTTCTCGCCCTTGGCGCCTGGCCGCAGCGGAAGACCCAAAGCGCCACCCTTGCGAACCCGCGCCTGAGTCCGCGCCCCATCGCGTTCGAGGGAGACCAGCGCATGCCCCCGCGCCTGACACCAAGCCTGCACATCGCTCGCGAAGCCTGGGTCCGAAGCCGTCACCGCCACCTCATCACCGATCTGCTGCGTCTCCATCGCCTGGGACAACTTCATGATCGGACCCGGGCACTGCATACCCGCACAGTCCAAAGTCAAGACCTTACCCGTCGCCTGCGCCACGGCCGCCATCTTCTCCTCGGCGTACGACAAGATCGGAATCTCCGGCTGACCACCGCAGACTCCCGTACCATGCCACGCACAGAAAGTCTGAACACCACCGCTCAGCGTGGCGCAGCGATAGCCCAACTGGCTCAAGACGCGGTAAGCCAGATAGGAGCGAAAGCCAGACTTGCACACCAAAAACAACATCTTGTCTTTGGGTAGCTCAGCCACGCGCGCCCGCAGCTCGCCGAGGGGCAAGTGGATCGAGCCCGGAATATGCCACAGATCGAACTCCTCGGCCCCGCGCACGTCTACCACCACGCCGTCGCGGGTCTGCTCGGGATAGGCCTCGGCATACCACACCTGCGTGTCGCCCCGGAGCACGTTGTTGGCGACGAAGCCCACCATGTTGACGGGATCCTTCGCCGATCCGTAAGGGGGCGCATAGGCCAGCTCCAAGGACTCCAGATCCTCGACCTTCATCCCAAAACGCAAGGCCGTGGCCAAGACGTCGATGCGCTTGTCCACGCCGTCGAAGCCGACGACCTGCGCCCCCAGCAAACGCCCGTCCTCCGGCGCATACATCACCTTGAGATGCATCGGCGCCGTACCGGGATAGTAGCCCGCGTGGCCAGAGGGATGCAGATAGACCTTCGCGTAAGGCACGCCCGCCTGTCGCAGTTGCCGCTCCGAAGCCCCAGTGCCACCGGCCGTCATCGCAAAAATCTTGACGATCGCCGTCCCTTGGGTGCTGCTGTAGCTGCTGTCGCGACCCATGATCACTTCCGCAGCGATCCGCCCTTGGCGGTTGGCCGGCCCTGCCAAGGGAATCTGCAAACGCTCTCCCGTCACCGTGTGCTGCACCTCTACGGCGTCACCGGCGGCAAAAATGTCGGGATCCGAGGTCCGCATCTGCGCGTCCACCACGATCCCACCTCGCGCCCCGAGGCTCAAGCCCGCCTCTTTCGCCAAAGCCGACTCGGGCCGAACGCCAGCAGACATCATCACCAGATCCGCCACCAGGGTGGTCCCATTCTGGAGCTCCACCCCCACCTGTGACCCGCGATCCTTGAACGCCACCGCCACCGTGCCCAAATGCAGCCGCACCCCGTGATGACGCATGTGGTCTTCCAGGGAACGCACCATCTCCCGATCCAGAGGCGGCATGATCTGCGGCGCCATCTCCACCAGGTCTACCGCCAAGCCGCGCTCTCGCAGACTCTCGGCCATCTCCACCCCGATATAGCCGGCCCCAATCACCACGGCGCTGCGGGCCGTCTCGACCACCCCTTTGACCCGATCCATGTCCTCGATGTTGCGCAGGCACATCACCCGCGGGTGAGCCACACCGGGGATCGGCGGCACCACCGGCACCGCTCCCGGACACAGCACCAGCTTGTCGTAGCCCTCATGGTAGACACGACCGCTCTCCAGCTCGCGCACCTGCACCTGCTTCTTCTGGCGATCGATGGACAGCACCTCAGCACCCACCCGCACGTCCAGGTTCAAGGCTTGCCGCAACGTCTCCGGGGTCTGCAGCAGCAGGGCCTCGCGTTCGGCGATGGCGCCACCGATGTGATAGGGCAAGCCACAGTTGGCGAAGGACACATGCTGGCCCCGCTCCAACACCACGATCTCCGCCGCTTCGCTCAATCGCCGCGCCCGCGCCGCTGTCGACGCCCCTGCCGCCACGCCACCCACGACCACCAACTTCATCACCGCCTCCTACGTCGCGAACGGGCCTCGCGGGGCCCTCTCATCTATCTGCACCTCGGACATCCCTTCGCCTCGGTAAGCTACCCCATAGGCCCATCGTCTTCCCGCGCCAATTGCCGAGCCAATAGTGCCAGCCCATGCAGCACCGCAAGTCGGCCGGCAATCTATTAGCCATTTCGCATATGTCAAGAGTTTTATATCTCGTGCCACCGTGAGCGTCCCCTCACTGCGACACCATGCGCCGCTGCCAGGCCCCCTCGGAGAAGCGCAGCTCCCACGTGGGCCAATAGCCGTACTCGGTCTTCAGAGTGATGACCTGTTCCAATCCGTCGAGCGAGCGCGTCCCCAGCCGCACGGCCTGTCCGTCTTCGTAGGCCGCGACGAGGCGCAAGAAGGTATCCAAGTCGGGCGTCGGCTGATGATCCACCGAGATGATGCGTATCGCTGCAGGCACCCCGTAATGCGAGGCCGGCGATCCATAGCCAGCGTCGGAGACATAGACCCCATTCCATTCCGTGCTGCGTTGCATGGCGATGGCCAAGTGTGGCTCGTGCAGCAGCATCCCAGCCCAAGAGACCACTCTGTCGACACCGCGCCCGTCCAACGCCACCGTCGCGACCTCGACGGCAACGACCGCCCCGTCCCGCAACACCTCGACCGTGACCACCTCCTTCTGGCTCAGGGCTTCGACATCTCTAAAAAAGCCTACCGCCGCGCCGTCGACGCTCAGCAGCACATCGCCACCGCGCAGCAGGCCCTGCGCCGGAAAACCCGAGTAGACCCGGCGGATCACCAGCGCCTGCCGTCGCTCGGCGTCGCGCCGCTGCAACAGCGCCAAGCGCTCTGCCGGCAAGCCGCGGTCGCGGGCATCGGCCAAGTTGATGGTGCTCAACTCCACCCCAAGGGTGCGCTGTTGTGGGGTCTCACCGCGCCTGAGGGCCTCCACGACAGGCCACACGACATCTGCAGGCAGACCGCGGAACTTCGGCGAGAGCTCTTCGTAGCCGTATGAGACCCAGAGGGCGCGCACGGCACCGTCGAGGTCGCTCAAAGCCCCACCCACCGTACCCGGCGCGCTGGCGAACTCGATGACATCGACGTTGGTGTCCCTGAAGGCAGGTGGATCCGTCATGGACTGCACCAGTGGCGCGATCCGCGCAACGCTCCCCTCGGCGGAGACCAGGTTGAAGCTGCGGTCACGACCGACCAGCCACAGCTTGTCTCGCGCCCGCAGAGGCTGGCGCGAGAGCTGCGCTGCTTTGACGTCAGTCGCGCCGATGAGGGCGGGATCATAAGACACCACGGTGAAGTTGTGCGTCGGGTGCACGTAGACCACCTCGCCGGGCACGCGCAGGGTCCCCCCAAAGACCAACTGCACGTCGCCCAGGAGAATGGGCACCGTGTCGCGGTCGGTCACCACCAAGCCTCGGGTCGTGTCCACCACCAGGCCGGTGCCCACGTAATGCGCCGCCTGCACCCCCTCCACCCGGAAAGGCACGTTGCACTCGACCATCACCAGCGACGCCGCCAGCTTCTCGGGCACGCTCTCGCCAGCGCCGACGTCCATCTCCGCTTCCCCGGGCTCAGGCGACCAGCGGTCCCGAGCCGGACCCGCCTCTTCGCAAGGCCACTCGCCCGTATAGGGCTCCATGCGGCAGCGCCGGGTGGGGTACCACAGACGGTCCAGATAAGCCACGGCCACGTACTCCTGATCTAGGTCGAAAGGCATCACGTAGCGAATGGCCAAGCGATCCCGATCGGGGCGCGCCGTCAATACCGACCACAGCGTGTCGATGTCCTGAACCTCGACGCCATCGATGGCCCGCAGCAATGCGCCCCAGGGCACACCTGCGCTGCGCAGCATATAGCCGGCGCTCGCCACGTAGAGGCCCTCAGTAGGCATATAGAAGTTGCGGGATTGCTGGTAAGAGAGAGGGTGTATCAGGGCCCCACCAACCTCGATGAACGCGTGCGGTGAGATGGCGTGGAGATCCCGCGGCTGCAGCTCGACGGCCATCACCTCTCCGGCGCGAATGATCTCCATGCGCACCGCACCACCCACGTTGTTGTCCAGGGCATCGGCCAGGGCATCGAAAGACGCGCTGATCGCTCCATCGAGGCTGAAGAGCACATCTCCCGGCTCCAACACGCCGTCGCCTGGTCCGCCAGGGACCACCTCTTCCACCGCCAGCATGCCCACCCCACCAGGTAGCGCGGCCCGCGCCCGCGCTTCCAGCGCCTGTGGCAAACCCAGGCGGCGCAGCTCATCGTAGGGTCGGTAGAGGAAGATGGTCTGCAAAGTCCCGCGCTTGACGGGCTGCGCCGCCTGAATGGCCTGCATGGCCAACACCACTCGGTGCAATGGCAAAAAGAACGATGAGTCGGCAAAAAAGGCCCCGCCCGCGTTCAAGGCGATGGCCCGCCCTTCGATGTCGACCACGGGCGAACCAGAGCTACCGCCGGAGGTCCCCGATGCCGCCTGGTAATAGAAAGTGTTGAAATCATTATAGCCGATACTGTCGTAAATCGGCGCGGCTCTATCCAAGCGCGCCAAGGTCCCACTCAAGATCGACAGCTTCTCCCCTGCGTCGTTGCCCACCACCCGGATCTCCACGCCGACCCGCGCCGCCTCAGGCGCCAGCGGAATCTCTTCGATCTCCGCGAAGTGCACCGCCGCGGGGTCATAGCGGAAGAAACCAAAGTCATGCACTGGGTCGCGGTAGATCGCCTGTACGGGTACCTCCTCGTGGTTGAGAAAGACCGCCTCAGCGACCACGGGGCCTGGCTGCACCAAGTGACGGTTGGTCAGAATCAGGCCGCGCTCGGCATCGACGATGAAACCCGTCCCGACGTACGAACCCTGCATCTCCGTGTCGAAATCGCGCGGCACCGTCACCCGCAGCACCACCACGCCCTTGACCACTCGGCTCAAGCTCTGCTCCCAGCGCAGGGCATCCGCTACTGGGGAGGGATCCTGCGGGCGCGGTCCATGGGCACAGCCCATACCCAGCGTCAGCACCACGAACCAAGACCAAGCCAAAAACCACACTGCTCGCATGTCGCCCCCTCGATTCAGCCCGCAAGACGCGGCGCATCTACTCGTTTCCCTTTATGGTACAGCCCCTCCCACAGGTAAAGGGGCCCGCCGCCAGCGCACGTCACCATGCACCCGCCTACGAAGCATTGACGCCCGCACAACGCAGAGCGCTGCACCGCGGCCAGCGCACGGCCGCCAGGGACTGTTCGAGACGGCAGCGCACCCCCAAGATGCCAACGCCACCCGCCATCTCAAGGAATGACGCAGTTCCCCGACTGGCACACCGAGCCACTGGCGCAGGGCCTGTTACAGCCGCCGCAGTGCAGTGAGTTGTTGGAAGTATTCGTCTCACAACCACCCCGCGCGGGATCGCAGTCGGCCCAATTCGTCAGGCAGCTAAACTGACATTGGCCTTGTGAACAGCTCACGTTGGTCACGCTGGTCAGGGCGGAACAGTTCACGCCACAAGCACCGCAGTGCGACACGGAGGTCAACAAGTGGGTCTCGCAACCAGGCTGGGACGCCACACAGTTCCCGTAGGGTTCGATGCAGGTGAAGGCGCAGGTGCCATTGACGCACGAGACCGTCGCAGGATCGACGTTCAAGAAAGCGCCACAGTCGTTCCCACAGGCACCACAATGCTCCCGTGCGGCCCGCAGATCCTCGCAGACACCATTGCAGGGCTGTTGTCCCACCGGGCACTGACAACGCGCGCTCGCACAAACGGCGCCCTCGGCGCACCCTTGGCCGCACACCCCGCAGTTCTCAACCGTTCCCAACACCCCGCCCTCGTCACACCAACACAGGCCGTTGGCACAACCCACCTCTGTGCCACAGCTCGCAAAGCAAGCGCCACAGTGCTCCCCGTCGGACAACGTCTCCGTACACACCCCATCACACCACGCCGCACCGACCTCACAGCGGCACTCGCCTTGGATACAACCATAACCCTCGGGGCAGGCCGCCCCACAGCTCCCACACGCCTGCGCGCTATTCAGCACATCGACACAACCGCCATCACAGCCCTCTGGCCCGGCATAGCCTGCAGGACAGCGGCAGGCGCCGTTGACACAGACCTGGCCCGCCGGGCACGCGCGGTTGCAAGCCCCGCAGTGGTCCGCATTCGTCGCAAAGTGCGTCTCACAACCGGGCTCGGGCGTGCAATCCCCATAACCACTCGCACAAACGTAACTACAACGACCTTGAAGACAGGAGGCGCTAAAGACATTGCCGTCCTGCAGACAAGCGCGGCCACATTCCCCGCAGTTCGAGCTGTCCGTTCGCACTTCGACACAGCGGCCTTGACACAAAACCCGCCCAACCGGGCATACACAGTGACCAGCCTCACAAGTCTGTCCTTCACCACAAACGCGGCCACAGCCACCGCAGTGCTCCGCCGAGCTCTCCACATCCACACAGGCCTCATCGCACAAGGTTTGGTCGGCGCTGCAATCGCACGGCTCCGCAAAGCACTCACATTTCCCAGAGGAACAACTCCGCCCTTCCCCACAGGAGCGGCCACAACGGCCGCAGTTCTCATCATCGGTCGCCAATAACGACTCGCACCCCGTCCCCAGCATCCCATCACAGTTGGCGTAACCCTCCGCGCAGCTAAACACGCACGCGCCATCCTCGCAGCTCACCTCAGCCACCTGGGGTGCCTGGCTCGGACACGCACCGCCACACGCGCCACAGTGCGCCACCGCCGCGTCCGTATCGACACAACCCGCTTGGCAACAGGCCTCACCCGGCGCACAGGCCGTCCCCGTCACCGGACACATACATTGACCCTCCACGCACTGGGTCCCTGGCCCGCACACCCGACCACAGCCACCGCAGTTCTTGGCGTCGCGCGCAATCTGCGTCTCACAACCCGGCGTCGCCGTACAATCGGCAAAGCCCAGCGCGCATTCACATTGCCCTTGCCCGCACAGGGCATTGTTCGGACAGGCCCGCCCACAACCGCCGCAGTGGTTCGGATCCAGATCGGGATCCACGCACGTCACCACACCGCCTATCCCGGGACAGCACAACCAACCGTCGGGACATGGCGACCCGCCGCAGGAACAACTCAACGACGTCGAGGCCTCGCACACCCCACCACAGCAAGACTCGCCAGCGCCACAGCACACCCCATCACAACAAGCCAGCCCTGGCCCGCAGCCCTCTCCTGCACCACAGCGGCACAAGCCGCCAGCGCAGGACTCGCCTGGATTGCACTTCACCCCGCAGCGGCCACAGGCCGCCGCCGATGTCACCACATCCACGCACCCCACCCCGCGGCAGCAACGCTCCGTCGGACCGCACTCCCGCACTTCCATCCCCTCTGGCACGGCACATCGGCACATCCCTGCCACACAAGAAGCCTCCCCCAAACAAGCTTCGCCACAGGCACCACAGTGCGCCCCACTGCGCAGCAAATCCACACACGCCCCGTCACAGCACGTCTCATGCGCCTCACAATCGCACGGCTCAGCCGTGTCGACCTCTGTAAGCTCCGGCGCATCCACCTCGACGCTCCCGTCAGGGTCGACATCCCCCAGGTCGGGCTCGGCGTCGCTCTCCTCCAAGACACAGCGCCCCTCGGCACCGCAACGCATCCCAGCAGGGCATGGCGCAGCCTCGCTGCACAAAAATGCACGCTGTTCTTCAAGGGCCGGCACGCACCCTACACCGATTAAAGTCAAAAATAACGCCGCGACGAGCGCCACGAGGCCACCACCATTGCGCAAGAACGTTGCCATTAGAATCTCCCTTGCACAAAGACGCCGTCGACCGATGGACCGATCAACCAACCGCCTGCCTGCTCCGCCGAGACATCTTGCCGCAGAACGAGCCACAACACCCCGGCCGTGGTCATGGCCAAACCGGTCCCCAAACCAACGAGGCCCACCGTGCTCAAAGTTTTGGCCGAATCGTGACGATCTCGCGCCTTCTGCCAAGTCAAGGTCTTGTCACTGTTGATGGCGTCGCCATCCATCCAGGCCCACACCTGCAAGCCAGCGCCGCCTGCCGCGATGAGCCCACCCGAGACCACCAACACCCACGGCGCCCAAGCACCGCCCCCCCCTGAACCAGCCACGTTGGGGATCACCACGAGGTTGGCGCCCCCACGCAGCAGGACCTCTGCCATGTAATAGAGGTTCCCGTTGCGCGACGCCGTCACCGTATGCAGCCCCGCGGCCGTGGGAATCGCTTGATGACAAGGCAGGGGCCCCTGCCCATCCAGCATGACCTCGACATTATCGTAACACTCGAAACGCACCACGGCGCTGCGACAGCGCTGCTCCATTTGGCCGTTGAGGTCAGCAAGGGCTGTGGCGTCCACATCCGCCCCCTTCTGAGCCTTGCTCAGCCACACTTCGGCCTCGTCGCAGCGCCTCAGCTCCATCGCCACCTGCGCAAAAAGCAACGACGTCCGCGGCGCGTTCTTGCACAGCTTCTGGGCCCGCTGCAGATAGTCGGCCCCCTCCAGCCATCGCTCCTCATTCAGAGCGTCTTCTGCCAGCAACACAAAGACCTGATACTCTGACTGCTCTGACGCCACGAGCTGGCGGCAGTCGCCATCCTGCGCCCAAGCAAGTGAGAAGGGACCCGCAGGGACGCTCACCAAGAACAGCGACCAGGTGGCCAGCCGCCACATCAACCTCGCGCCCCTGGACGCGTCGCGCCATCGTTGCCTCAACACAGCGGCCTCCTTGACCGGTCGCCCATGGGGACGCTCTCGCGCGCTGACGAGAGATACTTCAGCGACCGCCCTTAACTTATACCTTTTTTCGATCGCCAAGACAAAAGCACCCGACCGAGCGTCGCCGTTACAGCAAAACCCCCGCGCGCCACCCGGTCGACCTCAACCGTTCGAACCGCTATGGTAAAGTCACGGTTCGCCCGCACGACGAACCCAGGCTCGAGAGCGTGGCGCGCTCTGGGCGCCTCAACCCTGTCTTTTGCACCCATACGCAGGAGGTCGAATGCGCTGTGCACGGTCGGAACTCGGCAACCCATCCTCTCAGGACCAACGCCAGATATCACCCAGAACCTTCAACCCGCACTGTGCCCTGCTGCACCCCTTGTGGTGGCTCTCCCTCGTCCTGCTGACCCTCAACGACCATTACCTCAAGTTTGCCGGCCTGCTGCCAACCTGGTTGACGGGGAAATTGAGTGACTTCGCTGGCCTATTGGTTGCCCCCCTGCTACTGGTCGCCCTCTTGGGACTGCGCTCCACCGCCGCCAGACTCGGTGCCTTTGCCCTCGTCGCGGCCCTCTTCTCCGCGCTCCAACTCTCGCCCGCCCTCGCAAACGGGCTCACCCAGGCCGCTGGCCACTGGGGTCTACACCTCGCCATTTGGCCCGACCCCACGGACCTCATCGCCCTCCCCATCCTGGGGCTCGCCTGGCATCTCTCGCGCCGCTCACCAGACCAGCTCAGCCACCTCTGGAAAAGGGCCGTGGCCGCCATCGCCATCGGCCTGGGCGCCGCCGCCTGCATCGCCACCTCCGCCTTGCCAGCGCCGCACTACCCGGTGACGGGAAAAGCTGACATGATGATGGGCGACGTGATCCTCCTCAACCAAACCGACAGCGCCGTCGGCGTCCACATCGCCATGCTCAGCGATCGCGTCGATCTGGACTGCGAAACCACCGCTTCCAATCCGCCCCACTATCTCCGCAAGGATCTCTTCACCGAGAACGGCCTCTGGACCCAGCTTCCCGGCGAAGCCGCCGCCATCTGGCCCATCGGCGCTCGCTCCAATCGCACCGAACGCCGCGGTTGCTACGCCATGCTCCTCTCGGTCGACTCCTCGGCGACGACCCTGGTCTTCTGGCAAGCCGACAAAGTCCCGGTCCAAGCCCAGCCCATCCGCCCCGAAGCGGGAGAGCCCCTGTCCCACGCCATCATCCTCACTCAAAGCGATGGGCGCTTCATTTTCGACCTCGTCGGCAACGTCCAAGTTTACCAGTGGAGCACCCCCTAGCCCCTCATCCATTTCTCGCGAGGACCCGCCATGTATCAACCTACCCCTGAAGACCTGCACTTCTTGCAGCTCGCAGTCGAACAGGCCTTGGAGGCCGAGGCTGAGGGCAACCTCCCCATCGGCGCCGTCATCACCCTCGCGGGTGAAGTCATCGCGGCTGGCCACAACCGCATCGTCAAACCCATCTATAACCCTGGACTGCACGCCGAGATCGACACCATTCGCCGAGTACCCGTCGAGCTCTGGCCGCAGGCCAAAGCCATGACCGTCTACACCACCCTCGAACCTTGCGTCATGTGCATGGGCACCATCGTCTTGCACGGCATCGGGCGCGTGGTCTTTGGCGCCTATGACAAGGCCGGTGGCTCGTCCATCACCCTGGCCCACCTCCCGGGCTACTACGCCAGCGGCGGCAAACCCGAGTGGCTTGGACCGGGCGCACCCGACCTCTGTGATCCCCTCTATGAACGCGTTGCCAAACGCTTCCCCGAGCTGCCCTGCGGCAAAGTCTAAGCGCCGCCCAAGGCCCACCCTCTATGACCATCTTGCTCAGCGCCCGTGAACTCGCCAAAGCCTACGGACCGCATCAACTCTTTTCGTCCATCGAGCTCGCCATCGACGACGGCGAACGGGTCGGCCTCATTGGCCCCAACGGCTCGGGAAAGTCCACCCTCTTTGGCATCCTCGCCGGAGACATCGAGCCCGACCACGGCACCATGGAGTTCAGACGCCATTGCCGCGTCGCCTACCTCTGCCAGAACCCTACCTTCGCCATCGGCGCCACCCCGCAGGACGTCGTCGCCAGCGCCCTCGCCGAGCTGCACGCCGCCCACGAAGCCTACCATCGATGCAGTGAAGCCTTGAGCCTGCCCGACGCCGACCACGGCAAGTTGCTCCGCGATCAAAGCAACGCTGCCACGGAAATCGAGCGCCTCGGCGGCTGGAATTGGCAGCACGGCGTCGACGCCATGCTCGACCGCCTGAGCATCGATCGCAGCAACCTCCACGCACCCGTCGCGACCCTCTCGGGCGGCCAACAACGCCGCGTCGCCCTGGCGCGCGTCCTCCTCATGCGCCCTGACCTCCTCCTCCTCGATGAGCCGACCAACCACCTCGACACCGACACCATCGAGTGGTTCGAAGACTTCCTCCGCAACTGGCCAGGCGCCATCCTCATGGTCACCCACGACCGCTACTTCCTCGATCGGGTCGTCACCCGCATCGTCGAGCTCGAGCCCGAGGCCTTGCTCTCCTACCCCGGAAACTACGCCAGCTTCATGGCGCGCAAGATCGAGCTGCTCCAGCAACGGGAACAACAAGCAGAGCGCCACGCCAAGACCCTCGAACGCGAGCTGGCCTGGCTGCGCCGAGGCCCCAAGGCGCGCACCACCAAGGCCCAGTTCCGCGTCAAGCGCGCTCACGCCCTCATGGAAGAGGCACCGACCAAAGCACAACAGAACCTCGAACTCCAATTCCATACCAACGATCGCCTGGGCGGCATCGTCCTCGAGGCCACTGGCCTACACAAGCGCTACCAGGACCAGCAGGTGCTGCGCGGCGTCAGCCTCAACCTGCGCAAGGAAGACAAGGTCGCCCTCGTCGGCCCCAACGGCTGCGGCAAGAGCACCCTCATCCGCCTCCTGGTCCAAGAAGAGAGCGCCGACGCCGGCGCCATTCGCCTCGGCAAGAATTCGCACCTGGCCTACCTCTCCCAGGACCGCAGCGGACTCGATCCTGACGCCACGGTCTATGAGGCCCTCGATCCCAACGACCGCGTCCAAGTCGGCGAGCAAAGCCACCACAAACGCGGCTTTCTCCAGCGCTTTCTCTTCTCCTACCAGGATCAAAACAAAAAAGTCCGCTCCCTCTCGGGCGGCGAAACCTGTCGCCTCCTCTTGGCCAAGCTGATGTGCACCAACGCCAACCTCTTGATCCTCGACGAGCCGACCAACGACCTCGACATCCTCTCCCTCCAGGTCCTCGAAAACGCACTCATCGACTTCAGCGGCACCCTCCTCCTGGTCACCCACGACCGCTATTTCATCAACAGGGTCTGCAACGCCGTCCTGGCCTTCGAGCAGGATGAGCTCATCCGCTACGACGGCGACTACGATTTCTACCGCGACTGCGTCGAGACGGCGCAAGCCGCCAGCAAACAGAACACGCCCCCTCCCAAGCGCACGCCCCCTGCGCCCGTGGCTTCCCAAGAAGGGCCCCGACGCCTGACCTACAAGGAACGCCTAGAGCTCGCCGGCATCGAGGGCGAAATCGAAGCCGCCGAAGCACAACGCGACGCCATCACCGCGCGCCTCTCCGACCCGGCGGTCTACCAGAGCGACCCGTCATTGTTGCGCACCCTGGCGCAGGATCTGGAGCAGGCCGAAAGCCGCGTCGAGGCGCTCTACGCGCGCTGGCAGCTTCTCGACGCCCTGCGTCAGGACGCCGAGGGCCCTTAGCCTGTCGCGCGCCACGACGGAGCGCGCCTTTTGCCCGCGCCGCTGCTTTATCACGCCTCGCAAATGGTCTACAAGTGGGAGCCACTGCACCCGGCGCTCGCGCCATCTGGCCGGCCCGCCGCGCCGCCTCACCCTCACCCCTAGGGATAGCCATGGCTCTCGACCAAGACCAACGATGCGCCCTCCTCGTCGCCATCCTCGCCACCTACAACTACAGCCTCGACCGGGCCTGGTCGCTCCGCGAGGCGCTCCAAGCCAACGCGCTGTGCGATCCACCTACCATGGCCCAGCGCACCCCCCAAGACATCGGTCAGCGCCTCAAGGCCGCCGGTTACGACCGCGGCGGCATCACCTACATCATCGCCGAACGCGTCGCCGCGCTGATGCGCGCTTTGAATGACGGACAGCTCGACGCGCTCCCCTTGCACATCGCCGCCAACGCGCGCCAGGAGAGCCAAGAACTCCTCCTCCAAGTCAAAGGCGTGGGACCCAAGTGCGCCGAGCTCGCCTGGCAGCTCCTCAAACCCTTGCCTGCAGCCTGATCCCAAGCCCAGCGCCCACCGCAACGGGCAGCCAGCATCGACCACCTTCACCATCCGAGGTCTCCATGGACAACCTTCAGCTCACCATCCAACGCCGCAACTTGGTCCATCGCCGTACCAAAATCGTCGCCACCCTCGGCCCCACTTCGACCAAGCCGGCGACCCTGGACGCCCTCATCCAAGCCGGCGTCGATGTCTTCCGCATCAATTTCTCCCACGGCACCCACGACACCCACGCCGAGACCTTCCGCTTGATCCGCGAGGCCGTCGCCCGCGCGGCTCGCCCCGTCGCCGTCCTCGCCGATCTCTGTGGACCGAAGATTCGCGTCGGCCGCTTCCCGGGTGGGCCTATCTTCCTCAACAACGGCGAAAAGATCATCGTTACCGTGCGCCCCGTACCAGGCGAGCCCGGCCTCGTCCCCTCGGAGTACCCAGCCCTCGCCCGCGACGTCAAGCCCGGGGATCGCATCCTCCTCGCCGACGGGACCCGCGAGCTCCGCGTCGAAGCCATCGAAGACACGGAAATCACCTGCACGGTCATCACCGGCGGCAGCCTCTCCGATCGCAAGGGCATGAACCTCCCAGGCGTCGACATCTCGACCCCAGCCCTGACCGAAAAAGACCGCGAAGATGCCGCCTTCGCCGCCAAACTCGGCGTCGACTTCATGGCCCTCTCCTTCGTCCGCACCGCTGACGACCTCCACCAACTCCGCACCCTCTTGACCGGCCTCGGTCACCACATCCCCATCATCGCCAAAATCGAGAAACCCGAAGCCCTCGAACAGATCGGGGCCATCCTCGCCGCCAGCGACGGCATCATGGTCGCCCGAGGCGACCTCGGGGTCGAGATGGCCGCCGAAGAGGTCCCCCTCATCCAACAGGAGCTCGTCCGCATGGCCATCGAGGCCAACCGCCCTGTCATCGTCGCCACACAAATGCTGGAATCGATGATCGAGAGCCCCTCCCCGACCCGCGCCGAGGTCACCGACGTCGCCTGGGCCGCCATGGCCGGCAGCGACGCCGTCATGTTGTCCGGCGAAACGGCCGTGGGCAGCTACCCCGTCGAGGCCGTCGCCACCATGAACCGCGTCCTCCGCCTGGTCGAAGGACACCAGTGGCACACAGACCTCTTCGAACATCTGGTCAAGCACGCCAACCCCGCCACGGCCCAAGATGGCATCGATCTCCAACTCAACGAAGCCCTGGCCCGCGCCACGGCCCAGCTCTCCCGGGAGCTCTCGGTGCGCGCCATCGCCGTCCGCGCCGACACCGGCTTCACCGCCCGCATGATCTCCGCCGAGCGACCAGCGGCTCCCATCCTCGCCTTCAGCGCCCACGAGCGCGTCTGCGCGCAACTCAACCTCTACTGGGGCGTCACCCCCCGCTGGGTGCGACCAGAGGAAGCGGCCGAAATCGACACCTGCGTCGCCCAGCTCACCCGTCAGCTCAAAATGCTCCCCGAAGGCGACGACAGGCATTTCGTTTTGGTCGTCGCCCGGGCCCAAGGCGAAGCGGACCTCACCCCCTCACTGCGCATCCTCTTGGCTTGAGCCCCCACGCGCAGCACCAGCCGGATCCACCTCCCCCTAGGCGCGCGCGTTGATGAAATCCATCACCTCATGCCGTGTTTCGTGATCCGGCGCCACCACCACATAGGCGAAATCACCCATCACCACCGAATCCATGGGCATCGCGTGCCCAATGTTCTCGGGGTAACGCGCCATGATCTCCTCGTGTGAGTGGTGGTATGGCAAGCGGTTGAGGCGGCCGTTGTAAGCGCAAGTCCAATCACGGGCAAAGTCCACCTTCACCTTCTCACCCGTCAGCATCCGCGCATAGAGATCCCACACATTCAAACCCTTGGCGTGGTTCATCAGATCCAGCGTCAAGACCCCAGGCGGTCGCGCGTTGATCTCTAGCCCCCAATAGGTCTCGCCAATGCGGAAATACTCGATATGGAAAAAGCGCTTGCGCAGCCCAAAGGCCTCGACCGTGCGCTTGCCCAGCGCGACCAACGCCTCGGGTAGCTCGGCGTTGAGGTAGTTGAAATAGGTCAGCGGGTTACCCTCCACCACCTCCATGATGCCCGAGCAATAGCTATGGACGCAGTAGAAGATCACCTCACCCGTCCCATCGGCGATCCCGTCGAAGCTGATCAGCTCACGCCCCTCCTCGGGGACGAAGGCTTCGAGGAAATAGCAGACATTGGGATCCCGCGTCTCCCAAAAGCGCTCCGCCGCCTCTTTGCTGCGGATCCGCCGCGTGTCACTCGCCCCAACCCCGACATCGGGCTTGACGATGAAGTCACCCACCTCGGCAGCAAAAGCCAGTAAATGGGCGCGATCGCGCAAAATCTCGCCCCGCGCCACCTTGGCCCCCGCCGCAACGAAGTGCTGCTTCATCAAAGACTTGCGCGTCATGTGCTCCATGTCCACCGGCTTGGGGCCCGGGACGTTGAAGTCCAGCCGCAACTGCGCCTCCAAAGGCAACCAGTACTCGTTCAACGACTCGATGTAATCGAAGCGGCCGTGCTTGCCAATGAGGTAGGCGACCGTCTGGTGCAGCGGCGCATAGCGCACAGTGTCGATCACGCCACAGGTGTGATAGCAGCTCAGATCGATCTGAATGTAATCACTCAAAGCCCACTTGAGATCGTCGTTGAGCTGTGCCCACGGCGTGTCGCCCATGCCAACGACAAAAAAACCGCGTTCCTTCAAGGCCTTGGCAAAAAAATAGAGCCGCTGCGGGTAATGGGGAGAGATCAGCAAAATCTTCATGAACAAACTCGCCAATGGAAAGAGAAAACAATCCGTGCGTCACACCAAGCGACCCACAGTCACCTATGCTCAGCGGGCCAGCCACACGACCCCAGAGCGGCTGGACCACCCATCACGCAACCCTCATCTTTGTAGTCGAAGCGACCACCCTGTCAATCAAATCCCGTCTCCAGCGATCGCTCTCCCCCAGCGCCCAGCGCCCCGCTCACTCATCCAGCGCCATGGACCGTCGCCTCACTGAGCAACAGCGGCGGCACCCGGTGTGAACACAACTGCGCCGGGCCGAGCGCGAGAGCACACGGCAGGGCAATGCTCTCCACCAGCTCCGCGTGGCCCACCCCATGGCAAGCCCGCCACCACCCCAGGGGATCGCCCACCAAGGCAGGAAAACGGTACGCCTCAGCCAAGGCGCCATCGCGGATGCGCAACGCCAGCTCACACCCCAGATGCATTTGCCGCCGGTCCTCGCTCACCCACCAAGATCGCGGTCCCAGCAAATACAGCCCCCCTTCCGCCCGCGCCAACAAATCCCGCCAGCTCGCCCCACCGGCGTGGACGCACACATCGGGCATCCGCTGAAAAAGGTCGTGGTCCAAGTCGTCGCTCCGTCCCCAGCCCAGCGCATCCTCCTCGGTCGCCTCGCGTACGTAGCCAGCAACGATCAGGGGCATGATCCCCCCAGCCACGCCGCGGTGATCACAGCCAGCCCCTGCCGCCCCCCAACCGCTGGTGTCGAGATCCACATTGATCTGCCCCGAAGCGACCCGCGTCCCCTCCCACCCCAGCGATGCGCCGCTGGGGTAGATCCCGTGCACCAAACTCTCGTGGGCCAACACGGCCACCACCTCTGGCGCCAAAACCACGGGCCCCGATTCGGTCGGGCTTGCCCCGGCGCGCTCGGCCAAGGTCAGAGACCGCGCCCACGATTCGAGCTGCCATCCGGCGCGTTCCAGCGCCTCCCACCCACCCTTTTCGAAGAAACGCGGAGCCTCCAAACGCGCCAATGCACCATTGATGGCGAGGACCACCCACGCCTCGACGCTGAAATCCGTCCACGCCAAGCGCCATCGATCTCCCGCGCTGCTCACCCCTTCCTGCACCACATCGCGGGCCACCACGCGCACAGCGCGTCGCTGCGCCTGGGTCATCCGTAGCGTCGCATCCAGCGCCTCCAACGCCGCCAAGCGCTGGGCCGCATCCAGGGCCTGCGCCCGCGTCACCACCGCTGCTTCCCAGCACAAGCCATCGCTCACGGCGTCCCTTGCGCCCAAGTCAGCGCCTGGCCAGGTCCCGACCACCGACGCCAAGCGCGCAGACTCCAACGCGGCCCGTCCCGCCGCCAACATGGACGACCACGCCATGGGGCCCAGACACACGCTGACTTGGGCCTGTTCAACCGCTACCCGCAGACCACAGCCCAGCCCGACCACATCGACGCTGTGCACCTCTGCGCCCTGCCGCTCCATGTCGATCCCTTCGTAACGGGTCCACCACGCATCGACACGCGTCGCGCCATCGTCGCGGAGCGCCTTCACCAGATCCATGAGGCTCGCCGTATCCATCCAACGCCTTCAGGCAGAGGCCACCACCACCGCTGGGGCCACACCGCGCACTGCCCTTCAGGGCGCCAAGGGGGGCTCGAAGTAGATCGGCACCTTCACCACCGCCAGCTCGGCATTGCCTGGGGCGACTTTGAAAGACTGCAGCGACAGCCCGTCTTCCACACACGCTTGGATCAGCGCGCTCTCTGTCGTGTTGGCGAGCACCGATACCGTAGACACCTTGCCGCTGGGCTCCACCGCGAGCTGAACCGTGACCACGCCACTCAAACCGGGCTTGTCCGCGGCCTCCCTGTCGTAGCAAAGCGCCAGCGGGCCCATGAGGGGCTTGAGCTCCGTCGCCACCTGTTCCGCCGTGAAGGGTCCCGTGACCACGATCTCATGCGCAGAAAAACCTACCCCCGCGCGCCGCATCTCCGGCAGGCCCGGCGCTTGCCGCGCGCGTTGTTCCGTCAACACCACGCTCTCGATGCGACGTTCCGGGTTCTTCGTCCCCACGACGGTCTCGGCTTTGACCAGATCCGCCCCGTTGGAGATACCGAGACGACGCGGATAATCCAGCACGTGCAACGCCGCCAAAAGCTCGGCGATGGTGGTCTCGTCGGCAGGGTCGATGATGAGCCGCATCGTCCCCACTGGGCCCAAGGCATCGTGAACCCTGGGCAAGGCCGAGAGCAAGCCCTCTGGCGCCGGCACGCGCCAAACTTGGCCCGGCCACTCATCATCCTGCTCAGGGAGGCTGCCAATCTTGCTGACGCTCACGCCATTGGGTTCCCACCACAGGGTCACCCACCCGGGGCTCTCTTGGAGCAGCACATCGGCCACCGCCGCGGGATTCGACGCGATCCCCAGCCACGCCCGCCGACCACCCTCTCCGCGCACGGCCAGCACCCGCTCATCGATGCCAATGGAGCGCGTCGCCCGAAGGGCCTCACGCAGCAAAGACACACCAGCCTTCGGAGAAATCACGATGGCCACCTCTGAGGCCAACTCGGGGCGCAAAATCCGACGCAAAGAAGTGGGCACGCCTAACTCTACCTGAGCCATGACCCCTTCCAGTTTTCCGTGCCGCGGCGCGTCCACCAGGCGTCCATCTCGCACGATCTTGTGGGGCCAAACCCCAAATTGACTGCCATCGTAGCCCAAGGTCAGTAAGTATGATGTGGTTTTCTGCGCCGTCGCCAAGTAGGGATAGCTCCCGAGCTCTTCCGTGGGCCAGTCGAAAACCAGCACCAAGGCTTGCAGGAAAGCGTCGACGTTCTGATGGACCTTGGCCAAAAGATTGGCATCCACCGCCGTCGTCCCCTCCTTGACCCGCCGATGCGCGTCCAAGGTCTCACTCACTGCCAACGCTCCGAGCAATCCCTGAGGCGTCTCCAGCTCTCGGCCGAGCCCTTGAGCCGCTTGGAAGGGCACGCGCCGGCAACTCCCCAAGGCCACAGCGATCTCGGCCAAGGTCTCCGCACCCTCCACGCCGGCACAGTAGCCATAACACTCTTGCAGAACCGAGCTCACCGCATGATCCGGCGCCAACTGGCCCGTCGCCAAGCTCACGAAAACCGACTCTTGGCCGTGCCAAGGAGCATCGGGACACACCACGGCGTGGGCCACACCGAAGGCGGGTGATCCGTTGGCGCCACTGCCCGCCGACAGAGCCCGCAACCCATGGGCCAATTCCAGCATCGCCCCGGCCTGCGCAAAAGGCGCCTGGGTGGGGCGTAGTTCTCGCAACGCGCGCCCCAGCTCCGCCAAAGTCAACTCCCCAATGACGCCGCGCAACGCCGTGTCCAACTTCGCTACGCTCGTCCCCAAAGCTCCCTGGCTATAGGGCGCCAACTCCTTGCGAACCGCCGCCACCAGGCGACTCCCAAAGCCCGCCTCGGCATCACTGACCCCCATGGCTCTCGCCAACACGACGCGCTCGGCAGCCAACGCTTCCGTCGCCGGCCCATAAGCCGCTTCCAACACGAAATAGGCGCACGCCGTGTGGACAAAGCGCAGCGCATCCTGCCAGCCGAGATCATCGTCTCCTGGCATCGCAGCGCTCGCACTCTCATCGATCACCGGCGCCTCCACCTGTGGCTCCACCGCTGGCGGTGGAACCGCTTCAGCACGCTTCTCCTCACCGCTCTTGCGCTCACTGCAACCCAGCATCAGCGCCAGCACCAGCACCACCCCAAGCCAAGACCTCGCAAAGCCAATCGCCATATCCATCGCTCCCTTCCCGTTTCGCTGAGACCGGGCTAAGCTCGCCTATGCTCACGCAGGCGTCCTAAACCGAACCCGAGAACACTACTAGACCCCACGCCGGCACTCAAGCCACCCCATCACCACAGCCAAAGCAACCCGCCATGTCCACCCTCTACATCGCCCTCGGCGCCAATCTCGGCCGACCCCAAGCGCAGCTCATGGCCGCTCTCGACCTCATCACCGCCCACCTCACCCTGCAAGCCTGCAGTCCCCTCTATCTCAGCCCCCCCAAATACAACACCCAACAACCCCCCTTCACCAACGCCGTCTGTGCCGTCTCCACCTCACTCCCCCCCTTGCCATGCCTCCACCTCCTGCAGCGCCTGGAGGACCACCTGGGACGCCAACGCGATAGCAACGACCGCAACGGCCCGCGCTGCATCGATCTCGACCTCCTCCTCTATGGCCAGCAATGCCTCGCCACGCCCGAGCTCACCCTACCTCACCCGCGCATGCTCGAACGCCGCTTCGTCCTCCAGCCCCTCGCCGATATCGCACCCCAGCTCCATCACCCCATCGCCAACACCACCATCACCCAGCTTCGTGACGCCTGCCCCGACCCAGACACCCTCACGCTCCTGGCCCCAGCCGGCTGGTACCCTGCGACCCTGCCAGGTTGAACCTCACCCTCACGCCCTTTCGACCAGGACCCTCGCGAGGCCTCCCCCATGCTCCCCCCTCCCCTCATCGAACACGATTTCACGGTCGTCACCGTCGATGGCGTACGCATCACCGGCAAACGCGCCATCCACCCCCAGGCCAGCGCCACGGCGATCCTCGCACACCCGCACCCGCGCCACGGTGGCACCATGGACAACAAAGTCATCACCACCGCGGCCCGCGCCGCGGCGGCCCAGGCTTGCAACACCCTGCGCTTCAATTTCAGGGGTGTTGGCGCCAGCGAAGGCGCCTACGCCGGAGGCCGAGGCGAAGTCCTGGACCTCGCCGCCGTTCACAACGCGCGGCCAGCCCAGAGCGAGACCATCCTCATCGGCTTCAGCTTTGGTGCCATCGTCAGCGCTCGCTTCGCCCAGCAATGGCAGCAGGGAGGCGTGATCATTCTCATCGCACCCCCTCTTAGCCCACCCCATGACGCAGAGAGCACCGCCTGGACGCTGCCCAGACTTTCGCCGGCACTCTGGCGTTGCGCCATCGTCCTCGGCGATCGGGATCCCCTGTGCGCGCCTGAGCAAGCCGCGTCCTATCTCACCGCTCCAGGTGCCCTGCACGTCATCGCTGGCGCAGCCCACTTCTTTGATGGCCAACTCCCGGCGCTAGCCAACGCCGTCGCCGCGATCATCGCCGGCTAAGGGGCCGCCTCGACGACGACCTTCATCCGCGCTTGGTTGTTGAGGCGATCATAAACGTCGAAGTGCCCTTCGCGCCCAAAAGTGAAAGTGAAAGACTCACCTGGGTCCAGGACCTCATCGAAGCCACCCGCCAAGGTCACCGAAAAGCGCGTCGTGGCCGCGTTGGTCCAGGTCACCTTCCCCCCGGGCCGCAACAAAACATTGACCGGGACGAATCCCGTGCCCTGAATCGTGACCTCGGCCTCCAGGGGCGCCCCGGCTTCAGGAACGGCCGTCTCCTGCTGATCGAGCTGACCACAAGCACCACCCACCAGCACCAGCACCATCGCGGCGCTCACTGCCAACCAAAGCAACTTCTTCATGGCTCATCTCCTTCACGCGTTCGTTTTGGTTACGCATCCACGGCCAAGACCGTCAACCCAACGCACCTCCCTCCCAAGACCATCGGTTGTGCGTACAGGTTCGCACCTCTGACAACCGGCGCACGCCAGACATGGCCAGCGCTCACCCCATCACCCCATCGCTCCCTCCATCTAGCCCAGCAGGCGGAGCGTCTTGCTTGATGGCACGCGTCTTGGCCAACCTCTTCTCAGGTTCGCGCCGCATCGCGATGGGGATGTTCTTGTGCCCATAGACGAAAACGCTCTTCCGCCTATCCATCAACTCGTAGGTCAGCGTCGCCCGCGAATGGTTGGGACTCCACGGTGAGTCGTCGTCCGGCGCCTTGAGCTGACGCGGCATCTGCTCCCACGGGCACATGTAGAGCACTTCCTCCCAGAAGATCCGAAGATCATCGAGGAGCGCCGCCGTCCAGACATCGACGAACTCCGTTCGCGGCAGCTTGGCCGCCCTCACCTCGTCCAGATCGGCTTCCGCCTGTGGCTTCAGCTTCTCCTCGATGTCAAAAGCCATGGGGCGTTGGACATCGATGTCGCGCTGCAGACGAGAGATATTGCGCAAAAAGAACTGGGGGCAAACCGCCTGCATCTGATCGTCCACCTCGTGGGGGACGTTCATCTTGGCGCCCTCGGCCCCTTTGGCCTCGATCTTGACTTGCGCCACCTGGGTCGCAAAAGCGAGGTGATCCTTCAGCGGATTGGCCTCAATGGCCAGGCGTGTCTCGGTGAAAGCGTTGCGCGGCCAGGGCGCGGCATCCATCAGGCGGCTCGCCCAATAGGTCCTCGTAGGCGTCGCCGGCGCGCCCGCCGCCAGATCCAAATGCACCTGGACGATACCAAGGTCCAAAGGAAGAGCATCTGGCGCAGCCGGCGCGGTCATTCGTCCTCACCCACCGTCACCTTCTGGGTCACCGACTGCTCTTCTTGGTAATACTCACTGGTGTACACCCGGTTCTTGACGATACCCAGGGCCTCCTCGAGCTCGCGGGTCAGCTCGACGCAGTCAGCACCCTTGACGCCCTTCACCTCGATTTCCACGCTGCCATCAGGACCGATGTTGAAAGCGATTTCTTGTTTTACTGCCATTTTCGCACCGTAAGCTGAATGACGTTGTCTTGCTTCTGCTCTTCCATGTCCAAGGTGTAGCCTTTCTTTTTCACTTCCTTCAACACCTTGTGGTAGGCATAACGCTGTTGCACCTGATGCACGAACTGCTGTTCCGTCAAACCGCGCGTCGCCTCGACCCCCCACCAGTCGGCAACCAGCTCGGCGCCGTTGACGTTCACCTTGATGCCGACGTCATACTTACCGCTGATCTTGATGGCGATCTGGGCCTTCTCGAGTTGCTGATTATAGCCACGGACATTGACGCCCTCTTCGGCGTAGGTGTACTCGTAGCCCAAGTCCTTGATGGCCAGCAATAGGCACTCAAGGTCGTTCATCTTGGTTTCGACCGTAGAAAAGTGGCTCATGGCGACGCCTCTCAGCAAGGGGTTCACATCTCGAGATGCCGGATCTGCTTCTCATCCAAATCCATGGCATCCTCATCGACACTGGCTTTGCGCGCCCGGCTCTTGGCCCAGTCGCGCATATAATCGATACGCTCTTTCATCTGGTAACTCAAGGGAATGATCTCATTGCAGCTCCGGATGATGCCTTCCGTATCGATATCGCGCCGCGCCTCAAAGGCATCGAAGAGCGCCGAGACCACGGCTTGTTCGATCTCAGAGCCCGAAAATCCCTGCGTCGCGGCGACAATCTTCGGCACGTCGAAATTCGACACCGCGCGCCCCTTGCGCTGAATGTGGATCTCCACGATGACCTTACGTTCCGCCGGGCTGGGCAGGTCGACGAAGAAAATCTCGTCGAAACGACCTTTACGCAGTAACTCCGGCGGCAACATGCTCACGTCGTTGGCCGTGGCCATGACGAACACCGGCGAGGTCTTCTCTTGCAGCCACGTAATGAAGGAACCAAAGACACGCGCTGAGGTACCGCCGTCGGTCTGCCCCGAGCTGCGCGTCCCACTGAAACCCTTCTCCAACTCGTCCAGCCACAACACCGCAGGGGCAACGGCCTCAGCCGTATTGATGGCCTTGCGCATGTTCTCTTCGGACGAACCGACCAAGCTCGCAAAGACTTTACCAACGTCCAGCCGGAGCAGCGGCATCTGCCACAAAGCGCCTACCGCCTTCGCCGTCAAGCTCTTGCCGCAGCCAGGGATACCGATCAGCAAAATCCCCTTGGGCAGGGGCAAGCCGAAGTCACGCGCCTTGGAAGAAAAGGCCAACTTACGCGTATGCAACCAGCTCTTGAGAATCTCCAGACCGCCGATGTCCTGCAACTTCAGGTCGGACTGGTAGAACTCCAAGATCCCGCTCTTGCGGATGATGCTCTTCTTCTCCTCGATGATGGTCTCGATATCGAAGTCCTTGGTGCGAATCAACGACTTGGAGAACACGTTGGCAGCCTCGTCAGCCGTGAGGCCCAGCGCCGCCTCGACCACCCGCTCGCGATACTCCGTGTCGGTGCGCACTTGCTTGCACAGCTCCTCAGGAACGCTCTTGAGGACCTGCAAAACGATATCGTTGATCACCGCTCGCCCGGGAAGCTCGAAATCGATGACGTTGACTTCCTTCTCCAGCTCCGCAGGCAGCTTGAAAACGGGACTCAACAACAGCACGTGTTTCTTGTACTTGCTGACCTTGAATTCCTTGCTGAGATCGCGCAAACGCCGGGCGATCTGGGGATCGGCGAGGTAGGGGTGAAAGTCACGCAACACGAACAAGGCGTTGTTCTCGTAGCGGTAGATGTGTTCCATCGCCCGCTGCGGGTCGCGGATGTCGTTGAACGTATCACCGTCACCCCCCTGAAATCCCTCGGTACAGGACCAACTGATGAAGCGTCGCTCGCGGCGCTGGCAGATCTTACGCAAAGAGGTCTCCACCCGCCCCTCTTCCGTTGAAATCACATACATCAGCGGGTAACGCGCGCGGATGAGATATTCGACTTCCTCTTCAGAGGTGATGGCCCGAGAGTTCCGTTCCATAGTTGACCTTCTTCTAGGGTTCTAGCAGTGACGCAGCAAAAAAACGACAGGGCGCAAGCACCCCCTACAACAGGACCTCGCGCAGCTCACGCAGGGAGGACTTGATCGACCCAGCGGCATTTTGGTTGTTGTCGATCAAAAGACCAATCTCTTCAAAGGTCACCTTCGGGTCAATCTCTTGCAAAAGCGCTTCGATGCGCCCGCGATCCGATGCAGACAAACCCGAGTGATCCATTCGCTTGTAGCCAGCAAAGAGACGCTGGAGATCCTGCACGTGATCTTCCAACGTCTGCATATCGTTGCGCCACTGGCTGACCACATCGTTGATGCCCTGGTAGACATCCGTGGCCCGCTGCTTCAGCGCCTCCAAATCGCCACCACCGCCACGGCTCGCAGCCGCCCGCGGCACTTCGCGGAGCTGGCGACGCAACTCATCCAGCTCCCGCTCCAGCTCCATCACCCGGCGCTCCGCCCCGCTATCCCCCTTGGCGCCGCCACCTGCACGGGCCTCGTCCAAAGCCAGACGAAGGTCCCGCTTCTCACGCTTGAGTTCATTGAGCTGGCGGACCAGATCGCGGCGGCCCGAATCCCCATCGCCACCACCGCCACGTACATCCTCGAGCTCCGTCTCCAGCAGCTTGATCTGCTGCCGCAGCATCGCCAGCTCCTGCGGATCGCTCGCCCGCCCAGCCGCTCGCTCGGCCTCTCGCAACTGCTGCACCAGTGACTCGTTCTCCCGCTCACGACGCTGCAATTCACTGCGAAAGCTCTCCACCTGCTGCCGCAGCTCATCCGCCATCTGACCAGCACCGCCACGCTCCATCATGCGCAGCGCATCCTGCAAGCGCCGCAATTCCCGGTCTCGTTCGTCCACCACATGGCGCAGCTCAGCGATGGTCGCCTCGTGTTGCTCGACCACCTTGCGCATGTCCGTTCGATAACGCTCAAAATCCTCGAGCTGCGTGTTGACCTGCTGCAAGGTGTGCTCCAGCCGCTCGACGTTCTCCCGCTCGGTGGTGATGGCGTACTGGGTCAGATCGATTTCCCGCTGCAAATCCTCGATGCGTCTGTCCCGTTGATTGATCTGCACCTTGAGATCGGCAATCTGCGTCTCTGCCGAAGCCGTCGCCGTGTTGTTGGAGGTCAAGGCGTTCTGCAAGCTCGCCAACTTGAACTCGATGTCCTCGTTGCGATCGTGCGCGTCCTTGAGCTCGTCCCTATAGGTCCTGAGCTGCTCTTTCTGTAAGTCGACTTGCTCCTTCAGCTTCGCAATGCGGTCGTTGAGACCCTCGACCACGTTGTCGTGATGCTCACCGCGACGCTCCAAATCTGCGAGCAATCGCTCCTTGTCCAACAAAGCCTGCTGATGCTGATCGAGCTGCTCTCGCAACCGAAGCTCGACCGCTTTGAGGCTGTAGTTCTCGCGTTTGAGCTCCTCGACGTCATCCGAACCCAACCCGCTCACCTGCGGCGGAGCATAAGACGGAGCGGCATACGAGGACGGACTCGGGGTAGGAGCGCCCGCAGCATAGGGCGGCGCCACCGCGGCACCCGGATAGGGATTGGCTGGGTAAGAATACGCACTGGGGTAGGGCGTGCCACCTGCCGGCGGCGGCGCCCCCACCATCGGGCTCGCCGGCGCCGTCGCCGCTGGAGGCCGCTGACCCGGCGCTGGCGTCCAGCTTCCCATGCTCGGGGCAGACGGCGCCACCTGCATCGACTCATCGGCATTCAACGCAATGACGAAATTGCCACAGCGCAGCTCGTCGCCTTCCTGCAGCGGCGCCACATCCCCGGGGCGCATCCGCTGGCCGTTGACATAAGTGCCATTCGTCGGCGGGCCCGGAGGCGGATCCTGGACACAAAAACGACCGTTCTGAAAGACCACCACCGCATGCTCACGCGACACCGAAGCGTTGTTCGTCTGGATGACGCAGTCTGCGTTGCGCCCAATCGTTACGCGGGCACGGTGCGGCCCTATCTCCACGGAACGCTCCCGACCATGCTGGTCACGATAGACTAACCTCGCCAATGCTACTCTCCTTACCAGCCTCGTTCCGCCTGCTGTTCCCACCACTCTCGCGAGCACTTCTGGGAAGTCGCCATGAAGTATAGGAAAGCCTGGTGCGCCATGTCTACCTGGATTCGCCTTCAGTCCACACCACGCCCACTGGCTCTGCAGCGCTCGGCCACTATAACGAACTCAGCCATGGGGCTCAACCTCATCGCCGCGCGCGCACCATCCTCCCGCACCCCACGCCGCATTGACCACACCCCCAAAGCTGCGCTAATTTCTCGGAAGAGCCTTTAATGATCAGTCGTGCGGCGATCAAAGGGCCTCAGCACTCTTCCCCTCGTCTTCTGACGGCAAAACGGCCCAAGACCATGTCCTGCCCACCTCAACACCCGTGTCTCGCGCTCACCACCTGCTTCTGCCTCGCCTGTTTTCTCGCCGTAGGCACCTTCGGGGGTGAGCTCGCCCTCGCCTCCGCTTCCGATCCCAACCAGGCGACCGCCCTACCACCCAGGGTGCGCCACAACAACATCTCCAACAAAGGACTCGAGAAGAAAGAATTCGATCTCAACAACGACGGACAACCTGATCAAATCTACTATTACCAGAACCAAATGCTGGTCCGGATCTATCGCGATCTCAACTTCAACGGACGTTTCGATCTCATCTCCCATTTCCAAGACGGGATCCTCGTCGAAGAAGAATATGATCTCGATTTCGACGGCAAAATCGACGTCGTCCGCACCATCGACGACAACGTCGTCGCATCCAAGGAATACGCCATCGGCTTCCAAGGCAAGATGTCTGTCACCCACTGGTACGATCCCCAAGGAAACCTCCTCCGCATCGAACGCGACGCCTCAGGAGACGGGAGAGTCGACACCTGGGAACACTTCCAGCCGGGCTCAGATGTCCCCTACAAAGTGGAAACCGATTCCAGCGGCGACGGCCGCCCTGATCGCACCCACACCCCCTGAACAGCCCTTCCATCACCTCCGCCCATAGCGGCCAATGGGGTGGCGATGAGGCCGCCGTTTTTCTGCGCCATCGCCGCCCACTCCGAGGGTCCATGAACCAAATGACGACTCAGCCCCACTTCCCCTCCCTGCGCCGACTCCTGCTGGCCTCTGACCTCGGACCACGTGCCGCAGACTTCCTCATGCAGGCCACAACCCTCTGCAAAAGAGAGAAGCTCGACCTCACTCTCTTTCACGCGGTCCCACCCATTCCCAAAGCCCTCTCTGCCATACTCTTCCCATACGCAGCCCTTGGGGCCGACGAGAACATCCTCTGGAGTGAGATCTTGGCCTACGCCGAAAACCAGCTCCAACACCTCTCACACCAGACTCTCCCCAAGGACTTCGCATCTGACGCCGACGAACACACCCAGCCGACAGCACCCCGCTGCGTCGTCAAAGAGCACCCTGAGGGCATCGTCCCGGCCATCCTCGCCGCCAGCCAAGCCCAAGAGGTCGATCTCCTCCTGTGTGGTGCTGCCGGCCAACGCCCCCCCCACCCATCGCGCCTGGGCTCGGTCGCTGCCGAACTCATTCGCCCCCCGCGCTACCCCACCTGGCTGATGCGCGGCCTCAACACGCCCACAGCCCCTCAGAAGATACTCGTCGCCCTGGATGCCACGGAGACCACCCCCCAACTGTTGCGCTTCGCCATCGCTTTTGCCCTGCTTTGGCCCGACGTTGATCTCGAGCTGGTCACGGTCATCCCCGATGCCAAGGCCCTCGATCCCGCAGGCCTACTCGATAGCTCACGGACCCCTGCCGACACCATGCGCAACGCCCAGAGCAAAGCCAAACAGCGCATCGAGCACATCCTCGGCGATATCATCGTGCCCTTCAGCGTCGAAGACCGCGTCCGCCGCTTCTCCTTCAACTTCCATTGCCCCCTCGGTGATCCCGCTTTGGCCATCCTCGAGCTCGCCCACCAAAAAGACCACACCGCCATCATTGTCGGCTCCCAGCACCCCAAGAACAAACATCTCGCCGCATTGGGACGCTGCGCCGCCCACATCTGCACCCGCGCCAACGCCGACGTCGTCGTCGTCCCCATCGCCCAACTCCTCGTGGACACCCAAGACGCCTAGCCCCTCACCCGATGCTTTCCCGAGCCCACACCAGCATGGCCCATCTTCAATGGCGCCGCTTGTCCACATTCTTAGTGCAGGCGAGAGAGGCTCCCGCAGGCGACTTGCCCGCAAGACAGGCCCCCCCTTCCCGCATTTTTTCAGGAAGACGAAAACACCGACTTCGCGCCCTTTGACATCGAAAGCCACAGCGCTATCATCGCGCACGGATGAAGCAACGCGGCGCGGTGGCCATCGTCTCCAAACGATGTCTCCGTAGCTGCCACTCAGGTCGCTCAAAAAGAAAGGAGTGTCACGTGTTTAGAGGTGAAGAAAAGAACCCCGTCAATCTCTTGATCTTCTGTCTCATCTGTGGTCTCTACACCCTCTATTGGCTGTACCAAACGGTCGAAGACGTCAACAAGGCGCTGAACCGCGAAGAGTTCAACCCCATGGATCGTCCTCGTCTCCAGCCTGCTCTGCTTTCCCCTCTCGATTTTCTGGGGCTACAAATTGACCCAGGTCCTGCCTGAAATCCAACAACAGCGCGGGCTCCCCCCAGCAGAAAACGCCACCATCATCCTCATCCTCTTCGTCTTCTTCCCCCCTCTCGCCGTTTACATGTATCAAACCGAGCTCAACAAAATTTGGGCCGCGACCACCTAGGCGCCCCACCTCGCGCCATGGGTTGCACCCCTTCTTCGTGCGGCACTCGGCGCCACGGTTTGTGAGCTCTCATGTACCCAAGCCCTCAGCCCAACTCCCCACGGCGGAGCTGGGCTGCCTTCACAGAACCACTCACGCCACCTGTTTTTAAAAACAAGTGGCAAGGCCTCGCTGGGCTGGTGCTCTTTTTGGCCGCGTCCTTCTTCTTTGAAGCCACCCCGGTCAGCGGCCTCATTCTATGCCCCTTCCGACTGATCACGGGCCTCGAATGTGCTGGTTGTGGCATGACCCGCTCTTGGGTCTCGCTCGCCGCTGGCCATCTGGCCGAGGCCTTCGCTCACAACCCTTTTGGCCCTATCCTCTTTGTCCTCGCCGTATTGAAGAGCCTCTTCCTCTCCCTGGAGCTTTGGAAAAAGAAGAAGCTTTATCTCCGTCCCGTGGATTGGGTCCGCAAGCCCCTGCTCGGCGCCATCGCCATCGCCATGATCCTCTTTGGCATCTACCGCGTCGTTTTCGGCCTCTTCGGCTGATGCCCAACCCAAGCTTTGGCGCCCCCGAGACGGCCACACCGCCCACCTTGGATTGACAACGCCGAACCCTGGTTGCTATCCTCATGCCAGAATAGCGATTTTGGGCGTCGTCCTGATTCGCTTTCCTCTAGGAGCCATGCACCACGTGCCCAGCCCGAAGCCACAACATCCCTTCACGCAGTGGACCCGCCGGCACTTCCTCACGGCAACCACTATCGCCACGGGCGCACTTCTGGGCGGCATCTCCCTGCAACACCATGCCGGTGACGCCTCCATCCACTTCACCGCTACCCGCGCGCGCCCCGGCCAGCCGGTCTCTCTCGACCTCCAAGGCGGCCGCTCTGAACATGCCCACTTGGTCATCGTCAGGCGTCTCTACAGCCCCGCCCCGCTCCAGCTTGCCAGCCTCATCCTCGCTCTCGACCACGGCGCGGGACAGGTCGAGTGGCTCCCACCGCCACTCACGCTCCTCTCCCAAGAGATCCCTGATGAAGCCACCCAAGTGAGCGCCCTATGGCTCGATGAGAGACAACGCCTGTGCGCCGTTTCTCCGCCCATCGAGGTGGTCATCTCCCCGTTTTCTGCCGGCATCTAGTCGCCTCTGCTTACCCTCCGCTCAACTTGGTGAGCCTCTATGACTCGGCGCAACTCTCGCCAACCTCCCACCCCAGCACTTCGCACCACCGCCCTGATGGCCCTGAGCCTACTCTTGGCCCACGCGGCCCTCGCCTCGGCGCTGCAGGCACAGGACTACGTGCCCAAGCGCTCACGGGCCAAAATCGATAGGGTCGACATCACTGAAGCTCCCAATGTTAGGATTTTTGCCACCGCCCTAGACGCCAAAGGCCTCCCTCTCTCACCAGACAAGCTCAAAGCCGCCTACATCGCTTGTAACGGCAAGGAGCTGCCGGCCAAAACCGTCATCAACACCTTTGCCGACACCAACGAATCCCTCGACATCGCCGTAGTCCTCCCCGTCTCTCACCGCTTCTCCCAGGATGAGTTGCAGCTCATGAAGGAGGGCCTCGCCGCAGTCATGGGGCAGACCCGCGACACCGATCGCGTCGCCGCCTTCATCGACAACGGCAAGGGCATTGATATCACCCCCCTTGGCCCGGCAGACGCCGCCGCGGGAGCCGTCGGCAAAGCGAGCCCTCAAGGCGGGGGCGCCTTTCTCTATAGCGGCATCGAACGCGCCATCCGCGAACTCACCGACAACAAACGCGACAAGACCAAGCGCGTCATCATCCTCGTCACCGACGGCTTTGACACGGAGAACTTCATCCCCACGGTGGTGCGCAACAACATCATGCGCCTCTATAACGAGGCACGCGACGCAGATATCCACGTCTTCGTCGTCATGTACAAACCCATCATCAAGGATCTCGTCCCCTTCTTCGAGGGCCTCAGCCGCAAGACGCGAGCCACCTACCGCGAAGCCGTGTCCACCGATGACATCGTCCGCAGCGTCAAATATGCCTGGGGCGAGGTCTTTGGACAGCTCGTCATTGAAGCCAAACTCTCTGGCATCAAAGAAGGAGACTCTTGCGCCTTCTCTGTCACCCTCGAGCGCGAGTTTGGCGCCAACATCGAAGCCAGAGCTTTCCCTGCCGTCACCTTCGAAGAGCTCCGCTTTGATTGGATCCGCTTCGCCATCATCGCTGGCATCATCGTCCTCGCCCTCTTGCTGGCCCTCATCATCTTCCTCATCGTCAGAAAAATCGTCCGCAAACGACGCGCCAAGGCCGCTTCCCAAGAACAAGAGGCCCTGCAAGCCAAAATCGACGCCGGTCAGATCTGCCCCACCTGCCAACGCACCATGCTCCCCGATTGGACCACTTGTATGTTCTGCGCCCGCGAAGGGGCAAAGGACGCCGGCAAAGCAAAGGACGCCGGCAAAGCAAAGGACGCCGGCAAAGCAAAGGACGCCGGCAAAG